>JBFWYU010000043.1:0-32981 GCA_050186075.1 Bacteroidia bacterium | reverse complement strand
TATATTGTAGCAGCCATAAAAAAGAAGTTTGGCATTGAATACGAGTGGGGAAAGAAAATTGAAGGTACGGGATGGGCGTTTATGAGGGTGAAATAGGCATGTTGTTAAATTGATTTATATTTGGGGGGATAAACAATGTCGCTTAGAAATTTTAAATTTACGTTAGAATGAAAAACCTATTATTATTTGGATTTTTTCTGTTGGTTGTATCTTGCAAAAAAGAGAAGGATGATATTGTTACTGACCCATGTGATCTTCCGGCAGATTCATTTTTTGTGGCAGCATCAGAATTGTTATTTCTCAACTTTCCACTTTTTGATACTCTTTATTACGGCAATTCTAACTTTTGTTGTGATAAATATTATCGAATAGACACACTTCCTGTTTTTACATATCTTCAAAATTGTAATGAGACTTCAGGAAATAAAATATGGCAAAGAAAGGGTGTCGCCTATGCAAAAGTTTTAAATTCTGATTCATCTGAATACTTAAGTTTTACTGTTCTTGCATCGAGCGACAATTTTAACTTTACTTACGATAATTCTTGGCAAGGTGATTTTATGTATAATATAAAGACAAATAAAGAACCAGACATGGATTCTTTGGTATTAGAAAATAAAACATTTTATAATGTTTATAAACTAGATACTACCTGGAGTCAATTTTCTCAAAAAGTATATTATTACAATCAAGAATATGGATTAGTTGCAATAGAAGACACTGTTGATAACGTTATAAAATACTTGCAAACAGATTTACTTGAATAAAACGACCTAAAATATATTGTCAACAGGTCGCCCCGATGGGGCTTTATTCTTTTTCGTAATTTCTTTTCTACCAACAGGCCGTCCCTACGGGACTGATTTTACACACAACCGCAAATAATTTACATTTGCCCCAAACCAAACTATGGGGCGCAAATCCATCAATAAAACCCGAACCGACAGTCCCGCAAAAAAGGAGGAACTGATACAACGTCTTATTCCTTTTTTGCAGGAAAAAGGCTTGCAGGGCATTACCATGGATAACATGGCCGGGGCTATGAACATCAGCAAGGCCACGGTTTACAAGTATTTTCAGTCGCGAGAAGAAATACTGGCAGCCGTTATTGCCTTTAAGCTGAAAGAGATAAAAAACTTTGAACAATACCTGAACGATGTAAAGGTGGAATACCTTGACCGCTATAAAAATTCGGTGCAGTATTTATCGGCCCATATCTCCGACATCACCAACCTGTTTCTTGCCGATTTGAAAACCTATTTTCCGCACCTGTGGCAAATGATAGAAGCCTTTAAAGACTATTGCATGCATGCGCTGAAAGCCTATTACAACGAGGGAATCCGCAAGGGCTATTTCAACAAAATAAACCCCGCAATAATGGTAATGAGCGACCAGTTTTTTTTAGACAAACTAACCGACCCCGATTTTCTGGTTTCGCATAAGCTCAGCATACAGCAGGCCTTTGATGAATATTTCAGAATGAAGTTTTACGGGATAATGAAGTGAGACTCATGTTTAATGTTCAATGTTTAATTTTCAATGTTCGATATTCGCTATTCGACATTCGCTATTCGACATTCGATGTTCGACATTCATTATTCATCATTTTTCTTCTTCTTACATCTGCCGCCTTTGCCCAAAGCGACAGCACCCGCACCGAACTACCCCTCCCAAAAAAGTGCATTGTTATTGAACCCGGAATACGTGTAGGAAAAATCATAAAAAACTTTCCTGACTTTCCTGAGCGCGGGCCGGCTGTGCTTTCCGAAATCAACATTGGTCAGCAATGTAGCGGCAATAAAAAATGGCATCAGTTGTATGGTTACCCCACAGCAGGCGTTGCTCTCATTTACGGAATCATGGGCAATGATAATATTATAGGACGCAGCTTTGCCGTATTGCCCAACCTTAGTTTCACCACCAAAAAATACCGCAGGTGGGGTTTTCAATGGAAGGTAGGAATGGGCTTTGCCTTCTTCACCAAAAAATACGACCGCATCACCAACCCCGACAACCGTCTTATCGGCACCACCATGACCAACATGGCCATCGGCAGCGTTGATTTTCGTTACGATATTTCTAAATTCTATACCATTTTGTTAGGCGTTTCGGGCATCCATTATTCCGATGCACATTACCGTTTGCCCAACATCGGCATCAACTTTCCGGCAATAAATCTTTCACTCAAATACTATCCATCAGGCCGTCCTAAACTTTATAAAACCGACAGCATTCCCGATTATGCCAACAAAATACTGTTCAATATAAGGCTTGGTTTTGGCGCTAATGAATTGGGTGGTTCGCTGCATCCTACGGGCGGTGCAAAATATCCTATCTATACGGGTTCGCTGTTTATATCCAAACGCTACAGTCATAAAAACAATGTGCAGCTGGGTATACACATCAACTACCACACGGCTTTTTATGATTTTATTGTTCAGCAGGAATTGTACAGCAGCAATCAACGCATCCGTGCCTTTACCGGACAGATTTTTCTGGGCCACGAATTTATTATCGGCCATTTTGGACTACTAACCCAACTCGGCATTTATTTCTACAATCCGTTTTTTAAGAAGCATCAGGAAATACAAGGCTATTCAGAAGGCTTCAGCAATTGGATAAAACGTGTTAACAGTAATAAACTGGGTGTAAATTACTATTTCATGAACCCGCTTAAAACTACCAGACACAACGTGTATCTTGGCATTGCGCTGAAGGCAAATTTCGGTCAGGCCGATTTTCCGGAAATAAGTGTTGGGTGTGCTTTTTAATTCATCACCGAATAACGAATTAAATACGAATATACTAATACACAAATTTTTGCGTTATTGCTTTATTCGCATATTCGTATTTAATTAGCTATTCGTTGATACTATTTCTAAAAACCTTTACTTTGTGCTAATGAAAAAACACTTTTTCTCCTCACTCCCACTCCTTTTTATTTCCTGTTTTGCTTTTGCCCAAACAGGCGGACACAGCACCTACGATTTCCTGAACCTGAATGCCAATGCACGCATTGCAGCCATGGGCGGAAATCTTATTTCGGTGATGGACGATGACCTTAACCTGTTCTCGCAAAACCCTGCGGCCCTCAACCCGCGCATGAATAATCAGCTTACACTGAATTACGTTCCTTATGTGTCTAAAATAAATTACGGCTATGCGGCTTTTGCAAAAAACTTCGACAGCATCCCGGGAACATTTGCGGTAGGTGTACACTATGTTAACTACGGAACATTTACCCGTGCCGATGAAACAGGACAGGTGCTGGGCGAGTTTACTGCCGGTGAATTTGCGCTCAATTTGGGTTATGCTCACCAGTTTGGAAAAGACTCCATGTTCTCCGTTGGCGGAAATCTGAAAACCATTATTTCTTCCATGGAGAGCTACAGTTCATGGGGCATGGGGCTTGACCTTGCAGGAACGTACAAGGGCAAAAAAGGATTTACAGCATCCGTTGTTTTACGAAATATTGGCGCACAGTTTCAAGCCTACACTAAAGGAAATGCGGAAGCATTGCCCTTTGAAATTCAGGTGGGTGTTTCGCAACAGTTTGCGCATTTGCCTTTCAAAATTTCCATCATTGCACATAATCTTCAAAAACCTGTTTTGCGTTATGACGACCCTAACGATCAGGAACCAACCGTTGATCCACTTACAGGCGAGGAAATAAAACAGAAGAAATACATTGGCGATAACATTATGCGCCATTTTATTTTTGGCGGTGAGTTTGCTCCCGGCAAACGTAAAATTTTCAGCCTCCGCATTGGCTATAACTACATGCGCAGACAGGAACTGAAAGTAGATACAAGACCCGGAACCATGGGACTTTCGTGGGGTATCGGTCTTAAAATTTCAAAGTTCAGATTCAGCTATGCACGCGCTGCCTATCACTTAGCAGGAGCAAGCAACCACATCAGCATCAGCACCAACCTCAGCGATTTCCACAAAAAGGAAAAGCCTGCACCCAATGAATAGAATAACCATTGCCATTGACGGCTATTCATCCTGTGGAAAAAGTACGCTGGCTAAGCAACTGGCAAAAAAACTCGGCTATTCTTATATTGATTCAGGAGCCATGTACCGCGCAGTAGCGCTGTGGTGTCTTGAAAACAACGCAATAGAAAACGGTGTGCCCGACAACGGAAAAATAATCAGCAACCTTGACAATATAAAAATTGAATTCCGTTTTCATCCCGAAATTCAATCCTCACAAACCTATCTTAACGGACGGAATATTGAGAAAGAAATCCGCGGCATGGCGGTTTCTGAAATAGTAAGCAAAATAAGCAGCATAAAAGAAGTGCGCCAGAAAATGGTGGCGCTGCAACGCCAGTTTGGCGAAGACAAAGGCGTAGTAATGGATGGCCGCGATATTGGCAGCGTTGTGTTCCCGAATGCCGAACTGAAATTATTTATGACGGCCGATCCTGCAATCCGTGCCCAACGCAGATACGATGAACTGAAGGCCAAAGGCACCGAAGTAAGCATGGAAGAGATTGTAGAAAACCTGCGCCTGCGCGATTATGAAGACACCACACGCAAAGAAAATCCGCTTATACAGGCGGCCGATGCAGTGGTTTTAGACAACTCGCACCTTACTCCCGAACAGCAGTTTGCCGCAGCCTGGAAACTGGCAGAAGGACGTTTGGTTGCTGCATAATAAAAACGAACAAAGCGAACCCTTGATTGTTAATTAAAAAAATGCAACGCATTCTTTTTACTGCATTAATAATTTCCCTAATATCGTGTCCGCAAAAAATCAACTGAAATCATGAGCGAAAAAGCAACCATTACCTTAGAAGGCAAAAACTTTGAACTACCTGTTATCACCGGCACAGAGAACGAAAAAGCCATTGACATAACAAAACTCCGCGACCTTACCGGCTATATCACACTTGACTCGGGTTACAAGAATACCGGGGCTACACAAAGCCAGATTACTTTTCTGGATGGCGAAACAGGAATACTGCGTTACCGCGGTTACCCGATTGAACAACTGGCTGAACAATCCAGCTTTTTAGAAGTGGCATATCTGCTTATTTATGGTGCGCTTCCAAGCACCGATCAGTTTGATGATTTCTCAAAAAAGATAGTACGCCATACACTTATTCATGAAGACATGAAACGCTTCTATGAAGCGTTTCCTAAGAAAGCACATCCGATGGCAGTACTTGCTTCCATGCTGTGTACACTTTCAACTTTTTATCCTGAATCACAGCAAACCAACCGCCCCTGGGAAGAAGTGGAAACAACAGTACACCGCTTGCTGGCAAAAATTTCAACCATTTCTGCATGGGCTTATAAAAACTCAGTTGGACACCCGGTGGTTTATCCTCAGAACAAGTTTAACTACGTTGAGAACTTCCTGAACATGATGTTCTCCATGCCAACCGAGGAATATGAAATTGATCCTGTAATTGTTCAGGCACTTGACAAACTTTTAATCCTTCATGCCGACCACGAGCAAAACTGCTCAGCATCTACAGTGCGTATGGTAGGCTCATCTCACGCTAATTTATACTCTTCCGTTTCTGCCGGTGCAATTGCATTGTGGGGACCACTGCACGGTGGCGCCAACCAGGAAGTAATTGAAATGCTTCAGAAAATTCAGAATGACGGTGGCAATTACAAAAAATGGGTTGACAAAGCCAAAGACAAAAGCGATCCGTTTAAACTGATGGGCTTCGGACACAGAGTTTACAAAAACTTTGACCCTCGCGCTAAAATCATTAAAAAAGCATGCGATGATGTATTGAACAAACTCGGCATTAACGATCCTATTCTTGATTTAGCTAAACACCTGGAAGAAGTTGCCCTGAATGATGAATATTTTGTTGAACGCAAACTTTATCCTAACGTAGATTTTTACTCAGGTATTATTTACAAAGCAATTGGTATTCCAACCGAAATGTTCACGGTGATGTTTGCTATGGGCCGCTTGCCGGGCTGGATTGCACAATGGAAAGAAATGATTGCTGCAAAAGAACCTATCGGAAGACCAAGACAGATTTACACTGGAGAAACAGAACGCAATTACGTTCCGATTGCGAAGAGATAAATTCTTCTTTTATAGTCTTTCAACTAAATCAGCGAGCCGGTTACTATAGCCGGCTTCGTTGTCATACCACCCTATTACTTTCACCATATGTCCAACTACGGAAGTAAGCTCTGCATCTAAAATGCAGGAGTGCGGGTTGCCCACAATATCAATGGAAACGAGTGGTTCCATTGAATACTCAAGAATTCCTTTCATACTGGTTTCGGCAGCTTTTTTAAATGCTGCATTTATTTCCTCTACCGTTGCATCTTTTTTCAACGTACAGGTAATATCAGTAAGTGAACCATCGGGAACAGGAACGCGAAAACCGCAGCCACCCATTTTACCTTCCAGATGCGGAAATATTTTAGTGATGGCTTTTGCAGCACCGGTTGTAGTGGGTATCATAGAAACTGCTGCTGCTCTGGCTCTGCGTAAATCTTTGTGCGGGGCATCGTGCAAACGCTGGTCGCCTGTGTAAGAGTGAACAGTAGAAATGTAGCAGCTTTCAACGCCCCAGTTATCGTCTAATACTTTTATCATAGGCGCACCGCAGTTAGTGGTACACGATGCATTGGAAAGTATTTTTTCAGTTCCGTCCAATATACTTTCATTCACACCCAGCACAACTGTTTTTACATCGTCACCGCTTGCCGGTGCTGAGATAATTACACGTTTAGCACCTGCTGTAAGGTGAGTAGATGCTTCGCTGCTTTTGGTAAATTTTCCGGTTGATTCAATAACAAAATCAACAGCTAATTCTTTCCAGGGAAGATTGGCGGGATCTTTCTCGGCAAATACTTTTATCTTCTTTCCGTTTATCACTAAAAAATCTGCTCCTGAGTCAACAGTACCGTTAAACTTACGATGTACCGAGTCGTATTTAAACAGGTGTGCCAGTGTTGTTGTATCCGTTAAATCATTGATGGCTACAACTTCCACTTTGTTTCTCTCCAGCAAAGCGCGCAGTGTTATTCTTCCTATTCTTCCGAAACCGTTAATGGCTATTTTTTTCATAAAAGAGATGTAATTTTTGAGTGGGTAAAGATACTGCATAAAATAAAAGAGCCTCCGCGATAATCGCGGAGGCTCTTTTATTTTATGGTTTATGATACCTGTTATTGAACAATTAATTTAACAGCAGTTGTTTTATCGTTGTAGTTCATCTGCATGAAATAAATACCGGCATCAATAGTATTTACATCAATGCTGTAAACCTGCTCACCTGAATTTACGCTTCCGTTGTAAACGTTTGCAACTGTTCTGCCAAGCACATCAACCAAGTTGATTGCCAGTTTTCCATTCTCAGGCAGGTTCATAGAAATACGTGTTAAGCCATTTGATGGATTTGGATATACCTGAACACCCAACATGGTAGCCAGCTCCTGAACACCTGTTACGTTTTCAATACGAACAGCATCTAAGTAGAAGTTATTTCCGAAACCGCTTCCCACTTCGTACTGAAATTTAAATCTCACGTTGTCGGCATTGGCAGCACCTGCAGGCAGGTTAACCTGTTTTTCGTTCCAGATGCTTTGTGCATTCGGAACATATGAATCGGTGTATAATCCTGCATTAATCAGGTTATCACCCGACAAAGCAAGTTGCGGAATTTGTGTCCAGCTTTGTCCGCAATTGGTTGAGTAAAATACTTTAAAAGCATCACCATCTACGGTAAATTCAAAAGGCTGTGTGTGGTCGCCAAGGAAGGTAGTGCTTGCACCTGAATACTGGTATTTCAGAATTGCAGGAGATTGAATACTGCTCAGGTTGTAAGAAGGGGATACAATTTCTTCGATTTCAGTGGTGGTGTTACCGAAGTTTCTTACTCTCAGAACACCGCCACCTGATGGTGTGTAAAGATTTCCTGCAATTTCCCATTTATTAGCAGTGTTGTCAGGATTAAGAACAACCCAGTTGTTATCAAAATCACTCTGGCTTTCAAAATCTTCAAAATAAGTGTAGTCGGCATTATTCTGTGCTGCATCAGATGCAATATGAATATACGATGTTTTGGTTTCAGAATCTGAACCTGTGCCGTTGTTAACGGTAAGCGTTACTTCATAAACTCCAGGATTTGCATAGGTAACATTAGGTGATGCTAGTGTAGAAGCATCAGGGCTACCACCGGGGAATGACCAGTTGCGGCCGCTTACGGTTCCGTTGTAAGAAAGATCGTCAAAGTTGATAGTAACTCCTGTGCAGGCAAATCTTTTATTAGCTAAAAAATCTGCAATAGGTGCGCAGGCTACAGCATCGTAATCATCATGAGTTCCGGTTGCCCAAAGGTTAGCCTCTGACCACAGTGATGAACGAACTCCGTTGTTTCCGGTAGTTCCGCTAAGCACATAATCCATTACATCGCACTGACCTTGTGTAAACATAGTCTGGCACTGGTCAGCCGAATAGTCCATATAGTTTACCATCATCTCACCGTTAATGGTGTCTGTACCTGCACAAAGTGTATCAGGGATGTATGGAAAATCATCGTAGCAAACTCCGTAATTAGCTCTACGTGCGTTTGGTGTATCATCAATTGCATCGGTTCCGCAGATTTCATCGCCCCAGATGTGGCGCAGACCCAACCAGTGGCCGGCTTCGTGAACCAGTGTGTTTCCTGTACCAACTGCTGTACCTATGCTTCCGCACCATTTAGCATCCAGCACAACACCGTCTGTACCGCACAATCCTGATGCAGGAAACTGTGCATAACCGATAACACCGGGTTGCTCAACCTCAATACTTTTTACAATCCACACGTTAAAATACTGGTAACAGTTCCAGTCAATCAAGTCTTTAACTCCGGTAGCATTTGAAGCACGGTTGGTTTTGCTGGAATAGGTACGTGTAATACCGTCTGTGCAATTACCCAAAGGATCAAGCTTAGCAAGACGAAACTCTATATCCATTTCGCTTGCAACGGCAAGAAACGGAGCAGGTGTATTGGCCGCTCTGCTTGCATTTTCGCCTCTGAAAGCTTTGTTAAGGATTTCAACCTGATCTTCAATCTGCGCTTTTGAAATATTTTCAGAACCACCTTCGTGTATAACGTGAAATACAATAGGAATAATGTATTTCTGCCCTTCTCTGAAACCAACAGCAGGTTTATTTGCTTTCCATTCGCCCAAGCCTCTTTCAAATTCTTCGTGCTGGGCTGCAAGCTGAGGATTTTTTGCAAGTTCCTGTTTAAGGATGATATCGGCTGCGCACTTGTTTTGCTGTGCATAAACAGACGTAAGGGTTGCAGTTAAAATTAACGCGGTGGTAAATAGTTTTTTCATTTTTATTTTTTTAGCGAAGGCAAATATATTCTCTTAAAGCGGATAAACAAAAACAAGTTTTTCGAATTTTATACAAGTCAAACCCAAATCAGAACAGATGTTTCTCGGCATGATAGGACGAACGCACCAGCGGACCGCTCTCTACATAGCGGAAACCCTTTGCCAGTCCGGCCTTTTTGTATAGTTCAAAAGTAGCAGGTTTTACAAATTCAACCACGGGCAGATGTTTGCGCGTTGGCTGTAAATATTGTCCTATGGTTAACACATCCAGGCCAACATTAATTAAATCGTCCATGGTTTCAAGGACCTCTTCTTCTTTTTCACCCAGGCCCACCATTATTCCTGATTTGGTGCGCATACCGCCCTGTTTCAGGCGTTTAAGCACTTCAAGACTGCGGTCGTATTTAGCCTGTATGCGTACTTCTTTGGTTAGTCTGCGCACGGTTTCCATGTTGTGCGAAACTATTTCGGGTGCCACATCAATAATACGTTGCAGATTTTCCCAGTCGCCACGAAAATCGGGGATCAATGTTTCCAACGTTGTTGTCGGACTTACTTTCCGTATTTCCTTAATAGTTTCTGCCCAAATGATGGAACCTCCATCTTTCAGCTCATCGCGGTCAACAGAAGTAATAACGCAATGTTTAACTCCCATCAGTTTTACCGATTCGGCAACACGTTTGGGTTCTTCTGTGTCAACGGGTAAAGGTCTTCCCGTAGCAACGGCACAAAAACCGCAGGAGCGGGTGCAGATATTGCCCAGTATCATAAACGTAGCTGTTCCCGCACCCCAGCATTCGCCCATGTTAGGGCAATTGCCACTCTGGCAAATTGTGTGCAGTTTGTGCTTGCTTACTATTTCGCGTACTTTAAGATAGCTTTCTCCGGTGGGAAGTTTTACGCGCAGCCAATCGGGCTTTTTTACTCTTTCTTCTGTAATCACTTTTTAACTTTTGACTTTACAGCTTTTGACTTATCTGATTAATACCACTTTGTTCCTAAATTAATACCAATGTAAAGCGAAACAAAATACGGATGATTATCGGCAAAGGCCATAATGGGAACTTTTTTGTAATAGCCGTCTATTACTATGCCGGCTTCAATGGCTTTTATGTTATCCTGGCGCGATGCATATTCAAAACTCATACCTGCCTTCACATATAATCCAGGGTACACTTTCAATTGGTCCAGGCCTTTAGTAAAAGGAGCTTTTCCGTAAATATTATCAATGTAATGTTTGTCGGGGTTATACTTTTCAGTAGAAAGACTGAACTCAAACGGAACGTTGGTAGGCACCAGAATTTCTAAGTAAACAGGCTTTGCAAAACCAAGTGAAATGCCGCCATAAACATGGGCACGGAGTTCAACACCTCCTCCCCTTCTGTCCTGACGGTGAACAATAACCCATTGTCCGCCATATCCGATGCGGCCAATGGTAAACGTGTTCTGTTTGCCATAAACAAAACCTTTTGAATTTTCGAAATACGGGTTTACCGATTTAATTTCTTTGGGATGCTTCATGCTCACAATATCCAGCTCCAGCATGCGCTTCAACTTGGCTGTTTTGTGTTTGCCTCTGCGCAGGTTTATTCCCCATCCGTTACTGTGCAGCAACACACCGCCTGTAAATTCATGCTTGAGCAGAATTTCTTTATCACCCAGATTGGCAGTATCGGCAGGCGGTTCCATTTTATCAGCCTGCGCAACAACAGTTGTTGCCGCAAAAAGAAATAAAAGAATAGCCTGAATTTTTCTGAACATGAACATTTGCTGTGAGGCTCAAAGGTAAAAAGAAATAATTGATGTTTTTTGCGTTTACAAAGTGCCGCAATTAAAATAATCTCAAAAACAGACAAACCTGCCGCACATAGATTAATTATTTAAGCATCTTTGCGCCCCTCAAAAAAATGAACCGACCTTTCAGCTTTCGTCTTTTACCAGTATTTGTGCTGTGCATAGCTTCTGTGTGTACTGCACAAACTGCCGAAGAATATTACAATCGCGGGCTTTCAATGGTTAATACCCGCAATTACGAGGCTGCAATAAAAGAATACAACAACGCTATTGCTGCAGATCCTGAATACGACAAAGCCTACATACAGCGTGGGCTTTCAAAATTTGAACTGGAAGAGTATGCCGCTGCCATCAACGATTTCAACATGGCCATTGTGCTTAATTCAGATTTCTGGGAAGCCTGGTATCACCGTGCCAATGCCTTGCGCAAAAACGAAAACTATGCTAAAGCGCTTACTGATTACAATAAAGCCATTGAACTGAATGCAGCGCATGCCGATGCCTGGTTTAAACGTGGAATAACAAAATATAAGTTGAATGATAATATAAGTGCCATCAGCGACTACACCAAAGCCATTGAACTGAACCCTGTTTTTCACGAAGCCTGGTATAACCGCGGACTGGCCCGCTACAAAACCGGTGACAAAAGCGGTGCATGCGCTGACCTGAACAAGGCAAAGCAACTGGGCAACAGCTATGCCAGCGACTTCATGCTGAAGTATTGTAAATAAACACCCGTCAATAAAGATTTCCCAGCATATAACTTAATATGGGACCACATTTATCAGTACACGCAGGATAAAACTGACCGTGTTGCTTATCACCTGAGCCCGGTGACTTACCCCACCAGAATTCGGCAATGGCAAGGGGCTGCATGTCCTGCGAAAAGGCATAGTGCAAGAGCTTGGGTGCTGCACACTCGCCTGCTCCCGATGGTGGTATTTTATTGGGTGTGTTTTCAAAAACGGCACACACATTTTTCAGTTCGCCTTTAGCATTAAGAAAATTATAACTCTCAAACAACTGCTGTTGCAGCAGGGCAGATTTTATTTTCCGTTCATCTTTCAACGCTTCAATTTTCTGTAAATTATTAGTTGTTGCTGTCTCCTCTTCCAACGCTATTATCTCAGCGCCCATAGTACTAAGCTCTGCCATTCCTTTATTGATAAAATAATTATCGGTAGCTATATCAAAAAGTGAAGGAACAAAAACTTCCGGATGTGGCTCATCAGCCAACCTTCCTGAAAAAGTGCACAAGTAGCCCAACTTACCTTCTTTATTTTTCACTACCAGCACCCCAAACATTTTGCCTTTTGCGATACCCTGTTTTTCATTATCTGTTCCAAAATTATGAAGCCATGCAGCTTGATTTTTGATAATGAATTCCTGCAACTGCGCTGCAGCCTGTTTACATAACTCTGGCGTGTTTACATCAAAAGGATTGTTGAGCTGCTCGGGTATCAGCGCATGATCGGGCTCACAAGTAAAGGGGATAAAGCAGGTATCCATCAGGGCACAATGGTAAGGCTATTAAAATGGATTGCTTGCAAAATAATCTCCCACTGCAATTTTTCCTTACCATTGCATGCATCATACATTGCAAAAAAAGTATACTATGAAAAGACTATTATCACTGCCTGTCATTTGCCTGCTGCTTATTATTGGCGGCTGCACTAATTTTAACAGCCCTTTAGTTAAACTGGCAGATACCGATATACATGAAATGATCCTGTTTCGTGATGCGGTGTATTTCTCATCCTTTACCGACCTCTGGAAAACAGACGGCACCGAAAAAGGCACTTATAAAATCAGCAACATCAATAGTAAAATTATTCTGAAAGAATTAACGGTAGCTGATAACCTGCTCTACTTTTCGGCCGATGACAGCATAAATGGTGAGTGCCTGTGGGTTACAGACGGCACTGCTGAAGGCACACGCATAGTAAGAGATTCGTCAGGTGCTGTAATGCCAAGGCCTGCTCAGCTTACCGTATTGAATAACAAACTGTTTTTTGTGTGCGACCACCCTGTATATGGCATTGAACTCTGGACCTCAGAGGGGACAGCCGAAACTACCTTTATGCTTAAAAACATAAGAGCCGATATTGAAAATGAAAAAAGCTCTAATCCCGAAAAGCTTACCGTTTGCGGAAATCGTATCTACTTTTCGGCCAACGATGGTAATGCCCGATACGGATTAAACATTCAACTGTGGCAAACAGACGGAACATCTATGGGTACAAAAAAAACGGATGCCGGAAATCAGCCGCTTGAAACAAATCCTTATTGCCTCAGTTGTGTTGGTGAGCAGTTTTATTTTTTTGCCGATAGCTATGTAGATTACTCGGCCCTGTGGACAGTGAAAACCTCCAACGACTCAACCCTGCTGGTAAAAAAATTCCCATTGAGCAGTATCAGCCAATATTCAAAATCCACAACAAGCCTGCAGGGCAAACTGTATATGTTGCTGAATTCAGAAGGAGCCGGTTTTGATGTTGCTTCTGAAACCGAAGGAGTGGTAATAGGAATGAAGCCGGCTGAACTGTGGGCCAGCGATGGAACTGCAGCCGGCACACAACTGATTACCCGCATTGATACCGCCTTTGGCAGCGATAATATTATGAACCTCAAAGGCAAACTGTATTTCAACGGAGGATGGGAATACGGAAGCAGACTGTGGCAGAGTGACGGCACAAAACAAGGCACACACCCGTTAAGCATTTTAATTCCCGGTCAATACCAATACCCTTTTGGTTTGATGGAACACGAGGGAAAGGTGTATTACTTTATTAAAAACAAGAAATCGCAATACATATCACTGGCTGTTACAAATGGCAAAACCAACACTCTTTTGTATAATGATTTTTTCAAAGGTGTGATGAATGCAGAAAGCAGCATTATTTATAACAACATGATTATTTTCGAAGGTTCGCGCAAAGTGTATGCGTTGCCTTTGAGCAAAGGTGCTTAGTCTGAAAAATTCTCAGCATTCAATCTGCTCCTTCTTTAAAATGTCTTCAATAATTTTCAGATCCTGTTCCGGATTTCTGATAATTCTGTGTTGACTGTCGCAATTGAAAAGATCAAAAGGTAGTTCAATCAGTTTAATTCCGTTCAAAGGAAGTTTTTCTGCCCTGCGCTGGTCATATATTTTTCGTTGCTCTCCCCTGCTTACTCCGCTTACTGTTTTACCATTCGTTTTATTAAAATCATTTAACTGACCGTACTGCGCTTCCTTATATTCAATAACCAGATTTAAAGACTGGTAATATGCATCTACCGGCAATGGCGTTCGTGTTATTCCGTCTTTATGTACATCGCCTAACAGAAAAGGAAAACGTTTTTGGCGGTCGGCTTTCTGTTTCAGTGCCGCATCGCATAAGTCTATTACATAGGTTTCATCACTCTGTAAACGGGCTTGTTCAGCAGTCTGTTTTGTAGTTGAAACGGTTTCCTGCTTGTATAAGGTAGTAGGCCTGGGCGCTCCCTTTGGAATAAAATACCAATAGGTATCTATCCCTTTTTTCTCTGCATGAACGTAGGGTATTAATTGCAACTGATCTCTATCGTTCAGGCCTCTTAAAATATCTCTTATCGGCTTACCGTTTTTAATGTCTTTCCTGAAAATACCCGCAGCAATAAACTCTGGCATTAATGCTTTGGCAGGTATTATTTCAGTGGTTGGATTTTTTATAAAATAAGCTTCAATTACGCTGTTGATGGCATCAATTTCGGGTATCATAGTTCGTTGGTATTTTTGCCGAAATTAGTTCTTTAAACCCTCGGTTAACACGCACAGGGCTGCCGAGTGCTTTTACACATGCTTTTTCCACCACTGTTCGGTGTTGGATCCGGCATGAAATAAGCTTCCGATTTCGGGTGTAATAACGGGCAGCGACTGAAGCTGTGCATGATGCACAAAGTCTTCCACAGGCTCATACCACGCATGTTGATACGACAGATTAAAACCTGCCCAATGCACGGGCATGGCAACTTTTACGCCCGCATCTATTGCTGCCTTCACACTCTCGTTGGGAAACAGATGTATCTGATGCCAGTCAACACAATACTGTCCGCATTCCATCCATCCGAAATCAAAAGGACCTAAACGCTTTCCTATTTCGCTGAAATGGTTGCCATAACCACCGTCACCGCTGAACCAGATGTTTTCCTGTTCGGTCTTCAGCGCCCAACCACCCCACAGGCAGCGGGCTATGGACGAAAGTCCCCGCCCCGAAAAATGCCGGGTGGGTGTGTACGTAATTTTTACTCCGTCAAAAACAGCGTCCTGCCACCAGTCAAATTCGGTGATACGATCTGCTTCAATTCCCCAACTGATTAAATGCCGCTTCAAACCCAGAGCAACATAGTAATGCTTTGTTTTTACTTTCAGTTTTTGAATGCTGGCATAATCCAGATGGTCATAATGATCGTGGGTAAGCAATATCAGATCTATTTCGGGCAAGGTATCAATGATGCTCAGCGTATCGCTTGAAAAGCGCTTTATCTTAGTGGGCGCAACGGGCGAGGCATCATCGCCCAGCATAGGGTCAATAAGAATGGTTTTGTTTTGCAAACGCATCAGTACTACCGAATGGCCGTACCAGATAAATTTCGACTGCCCCTTGTCTTTAAAAAAATCGCTGCTGTTAAAAGCAACAACAGGCAGTTCCTGTGCAGGATAGCCCTGCCTGTGGCCTTTCAGTTGCTTGTAAAGTATGCGCGGTATTCTGCGCCAGTCAACAGCGGTTTGGGTTGGTTCCAGGTTTTGAAACACACCCTCTTTCCAGTTGGGCGAAGTGTTGTAATGTTCTTTCCACTGCGGTGTTATTTTTCCGCCAAACTGTTTTTTAATCATTGTTACAAAAGTAAAGAGAATACATAACAGCAACAGCCAGCGTTTTGTTTGTTGCCTCCGTTAATCATAGCCGATCGCTGCGCTTAACAGCCTGCGCCCGGAGCGGCTACTGTTTATTTTACCAGCGGCAGCAATGCATTTTCTACTTCGTCCACCAGGTTTTCTAAAACAACAATGCTTTCATACACCTTTTGTTCCAGGGTGCCGGTGGTTGAATAAAAAAATTCAGCTTCCAATATTGCACCCGATCCGGTATCACCGTCAAGCACATAGTATGGAAATTTACATCCTGCCTGCTTTAGCTTTGCTTTCAGCATTTTCATATAGGTATCTTCGTGCCATATCTCTGCTTTATCGGTATGGTCTATTGATATGGTAAAGCATACACTGAAAACAGTTTGTTTACGCATGAGCCACATGCAGGTTATTATCCTGTTGCCGCTTACAGGTCTTTCAAAATAAATACTGATTTTGCTGTTATCAGGAAAAGCTGTGCACGGCAGTTGTTTAATGGCGGTGTAAAGCTCGGCCTGATGCACGTTTACTGAATAATAGAGTTCTTGTCTTTTACGGTAGGTATAGGCTATACGCTCAGGAACACCGTTAAGGTGAAGACGGTATTTATCTGCATTCTTAACATATCCCGCGCGTGGAAATTGTATTTTCTCGAGGGCGGTGGTGCGTTTAAATTCAAGCACCGGCAACGTTTTAAGTTTTTGGATACTCATGGTTAGCTGTATTGTTTACAGGTATTAACGCAAAATTTCTGCTTTTATTGTGTGCTGTTTTTATCTGCTTCTTTTATTATCATTGCTAAGCAGCAAAACCTCACCAACAATATCACAAATATAATAAGGGATTACATTCCGATAGCTATCGGAACTCGTCCAACGCAATACATCCCGACCAGCGGGAGTATTGTTATTTAAACCTTAAAAAATACTTATCAATCTCTGGGCGAAGTTCTATACCAACTCTTTCAAAGCAGGCCAGTAACTCAATGTAAGTTCCTTTGCCGCCAAGAAAATCCCAGAATTCTTCGGCTACTTTTAATTCGTTTTTCAAATCAAGCATTCCTGCCATTGTCCACCTGCTATATGGTTTTGGTTCATAAGGATTATAAGGAATTGCAATCATGGTATTAACTTGTGCTGTTGGATTAATAGCTAATTGAGCTGCTGTCCATTCAAGCAATGTTCTTTTAAATTCTTTGAAACCACCGGCATT
Source organism: Bacteroidia bacterium (assembly GCA_050186075.1). Classification (GTDB taxonomy): domain Bacteria; phylum Bacteroidota; class Bacteroidia; order SXHM01; family SXHM01; genus SXHM01. Next base: position 15,781 of record JBFWYU010000043.1, on the reverse strand, counting down.
GGGTTTTGCAGTTTTAATATCAAATAGAAATAGCTCGCCTGATTTGCTTTCTACCCAAACATCAACCAATGTTGGTTTTACAGTTTTCATTGTTCCTTTTCTGCATACTTTGCGAATAGCTTCAATTTCTTTCAGTTTATCAGGTGGAGAGGTAGCTGTTATTAAATTATCCATTATATCCTGAATAACTCCATGAGCAAATTCGCTGATTTGTTCACCTGCTTTGTGCTGGGAATAAACTGTTTTGAAATTTTTTGCTGCTAATGTTTTTGCTACTGGTTCAAATATGGCAGTTCCGAAATTGGTGTTTAAAGAATGAATAAATGAAAACAAAGCTAACCTGTCTTTACCCAAAAGTCTGGTATGAAAAGGCATTGAAGCAGGCTCAGGATTATAGCTTAGAAATTTTTTTCTCAAACAAACTTTGAGAACTTCTTCGATGGATAGGATTTCGGAATTATTAAGAGACATATTTTATTTCTTCTATAAGTTTTCTTGTTTTCGGTGGTGAATAGAAACCTCTCCTTTCGAAAAGATACATTCTATTTTCAATTTCTTGAGTTGCTTGTTTAAATAAGTCTTCTGCTTGTATAATATTTTCAAGATACTTTAGCTTGTCAGAAGAACTAGTAAAGCTTTTATTTAAAATCAAATTACAAACCAATAGTAAATGCATATCCATTGTTTTTGATTTTAGTTGAATCTTATTATTCGCTAGAAAGGAATTTAATAGATAATACAACACACCAGATAAATAATAATCGCTCAAATCTTCATTTGTCGAAGATCTATAAATCTGATTTTTCCCTTTATACTTTTCAATTTTCGACAAGGCATTACTTTTCATTTCATGCGGCAGGTTTAAGAAAATTGAAATGTATATTTTAGCTATAGTTTCTTTATCAATCACCTTATATGGAGGCATAATATCTGAATGTTGACCCCTTAATCTTTCATAGAAAATATCGAAGGAATTATTGCCCACAAAATATTCTTCTAATTGAGTATGGAAATCATTTAAGGATTCAAGATCTTTATCTATTGGGTTTTGATTATTGGTTGCTATTATTATTTGCTTTTTTAATTCTTTATCTTCTGTTGCAATTAACTTAGTTGTTAATTCAATTTCCTTTAAATCATCTGGTTTTTTCAAATAATGCTCGAATAGCATATGAGAAGTCTGACAACCATTTATAATTCTTGGGTGTTTTAAATAATATGAATTTTGTTTTACCTCATGCCTTCTAATACTTTCACAGAGTATAGTAATACCATTATTTAAATACAAAAAGTAATTTCTGTCTTTTTCACTAGATAGTGTTTCAAGTATTTTTTCATTTATATCGGAACCCTTTACTTTTGAACGAACATTTTCAACAAATAATTTCTCCCTTAATATTTTATCCTTAGTAATAATTATTTTTTTAAATTCTTCGAAACTTAAAACAGACAATAAGCTCATTTTAATTTTATCTTTTTCTTGAAGTTGTATTTCATGATTGAATTTCACTAATATTTCTAAGAAACCATCAATATTATTAAACTTGTCATTTAATTCTTTAGTTTGAAGTATTGATATATTCTCTAAATTAAATTGAAATGGAAAATCCATTCTATTTTCAAATTTTGCCTTTTCACATTCTAATTCTTGAGCTGAAATAGTGTGATTTGTTTTACCAGAAGAGAAGTATATTTCAACTTTTGGCGTTTCAGACATTTTGTCTAGAAACCTTCCTTCTTCTTTAAAGAGTTTATCAATAATATCTGAAAAAGGTTCAATTTCATTCTTTTTCAACAAAAAATTAATTACTTCATCATTAAATGATTGAAACTTCTTTAAGTCGAAACTACTTATTGTTGTAGCCTGAATAAAACAAAGAGTAACTTTAATACTTTCATTTTCTCCTATTTTATCAAGATCATTTTCCTCAGTTATTATCTGATCATTTACAATAATTGCAATACCATCAATGCCTTTTGATGTTCCTGTAGAGACTTTATTAATTTCTGAGAAATCATCCTCAATTACATTGCTCACAATTGTGTAATTCGAGAATTTTTCAAATAATTCTTTTTCATCAATTGTTGCCGTAATACCAAATTTCTTAGCAAATGAGTTAATTCTTGCTCTAAGTCCTGTATCAAAATCTTTTGCCATTTTAAATTATTTAGTTCTTACAATCCCTCTATGCCTTCAATCTCGGGTATTTGTGCAAAAAATTCTTCTTTATGAGCCTCAAATACATTTACAGTTGACCTGCGATATTTATGTGATAAATCTTTAGCACATTTAGTATGATAATGGCGATCTTTAACTGCCTCTAATGGTTGTCCAGTAAAAGATGCTCCTTCTGCTCTTCCATAGTAATTAGAAAACGAACAATTTCCATTATCAAATAAAGCACATAAATTACATGTAAATTTTCCACCACATCTTCTAACCTCATCATGAAGCACATTATTAGAATAAGCATAGATCACAGGATCACAGTAAAGAATATTTTCACCACAAATAGGACACCTATTGTGCATATTATTCTTTAAATCTACCGCAAAAGTTGGAATGGATGTTTTTACTGAAAACAATCTACTTTGAGGTTCTTTTTTAAAACCTACTTCAATCCCAAAAATATCTTTATTCCGTTTAATTACAAGAAAATCTGGAGGAGCTATAGGTTCATGTTCACCAAAAACCCTTTGAATTAATAACAAAGGTATAATAATACCTTTTTTTAATTTAATCAATTCCGCAAATACCATTAATTCCTTTGGTGCACCCAGAGTTTTTGGTAATATCGAATCAATAAAAAGGTCAAATTTCTTCCATTCATTAGTCCAAATAACTACTTCACTTAATTTTAATTCTTGTGCTAATTCGTTATCACCATTTTTTTCATAAAGTATTTCTATAGGAACTCTTTCTTCTAAGCGCTCTATATATTTAGTTCGAATGTCTGGATTGACAGTTATTGTGTCATAGATCAAAAGTTGATTAACACAATAGAAAAGTAGTGTAATAAAACTACTTAAATTTTCATCTGAAGTAGTTGCATGATAGTAAGCTCGTCCAGTAAAAATATACTGGATAAGATCACCCAATATCATTTGTCGATGTAATCTTACATTTCCCTGAAGTTGCTTTCCCCCTGCATATAACTCTTTGGCAAATTCATTATAAATTGGTTGGAATTCTTCTGATTCTAAAATGCTTTTAATTCGTCTGTACTCTTCATGATTTTCAGTAAAAACTTCATCTAAACATTTTAAATGGTCAACTGATATACCAAGTTTTTCAATTAATAATTGCATTATTTTCTTTTCAGATGAAAGATAATTTCTGAATAAGCTCCTTTATCTTTTTCAGTTCGGTTTAAAACAGGTCGTTTAAATTGATTTACGATTTTCATTCCTGCTTTTTCAGCAATAGTAGGATACATATTGTATTTATCATTTGAAACGAGAAATACATCGTAATCCTCAACAAAAAACCGTTTACAATTATTGAGCACATCTGATATTCCTTTGATGTATGATTCTTTTGCTTCCCTGCCTTGCCCTTTAAATAAAGGCCCTATTTCCAAATCATCGTTTCGTTTAAAGCCAAACAAATCATAAGCATAAGCGTGTTGCTCGTGGTAATCAATTAAACCAACATAAGGAGGAGAAGAAAAAATGCCTTTGATTTTTAATCCTTTTGCAAGGCGGTAGAAAAATGGGTCTTTGATTTTTAATTCTTTAAAAATATCAATAGTTCTTGAATCTCCGGTAAGACAAACCTGGGAAGTATCTTTCCGAAGCGTATCATATTCTTTTAGTCGCTTTATGGTGTCTTTAGTATAAGTTCCCCACCATCTTGCAATTGAGAAAAGTGGTTTACATATTTTACCATGCTTGTGGCAATAATAAGTAGCTGAAACAGGTTCAAGTAAAGTAGCAAGGTCGGCATGTGTTGTTGCTCTGCAAGAACGTATAGTTCTGCTCAGTATTACACGTAAAATGTTTTTCGTGTTAACGTTTTTTACTTTCTCAACCAACGCATGAACAAAATCAATTTCAGTGCGCACGTGTTGCAGATACCATTTATCAAGAAAAGTCTCAGACTTATTTTGCTTTAATTCAATATGGTATTCATTAATCAGTTTGTTGTAAATTGGCAAAAACTCTTTTTCTCGTGCAGCACCAAATTTATCTTCATCAATTTCGCCTTGTGCCAGTGCATATTTATATCCCGGAACTGGAAAATAAGTATTGTTAAACTTATTTAGTTCTTCCAATAAACGAGTTTCAAAGGCTACTGTTTTTGAGTTGGCAAGAAACACATCAAGTGCTTTTGTGATTTTATCTGTTTCGGTTTTTATGTCTTCCAAATCATATTTGCCAACCTTAACATTACCAATCATTGCATTGAAGGCAGAAACATCAATACCAATGGCGTGCATACCCAATTCACTGGATTGCACAAGGGTTGTTCCGCTTCCACAAAAGGGGTCGAGAACAATATCTCCTTCTTTGAAATAAACTTCTTTTTTAAACTTATCGGTATGGTCATCTAAGAAATACTCCACCAATTGTGGAATAAATTTTCCCTTGTAAGGGTGCAGGCGATGAACGTGCTTGGTAGTTTCGGATTCTTTGTATTCATCAAAAGAAAGTTTCCAATTTAAATCATCTCCTAATTGTTCTTTCCAATCTTCTGCTCTTTTTCCGTTATAGGATTTATAATAACGAATGAGTTCATTTTTATCAATACGGGTTGAACCATTCTCACCTTCTTTCTTAACCCTTCCATATTGTATAAGGTATGAAATGTTTGCTGTTGTTACCTTCTTTTTTAGATGTTCAGTTGCCCAATCGCTTGCTTCTTTAATTGTAAGAAATTCAGGGCTTGGTTGTAAATCACGTGTAGGGTTTAGAAAATACTGCTCATCTACCTCTTTTACTTGGCTAAGTTCAGCTTTTGGCTTAGAATTCTTTTTTTCTTTTATTTTCTTTTTAGTCATGATAAATATACGAATGACAAATGTGAGAGAAAAACTAAATCAAATTACTAATATTAGTATAAAATACTAAAATACAACTTCAAATCTCTCAATTCCCCCCGAACAAACAAATTATTTTTTGCTGTAAAATTTATCATCCTTCCATTTCATGGGATTATGGATGCCATACGGGCATCCTACGCCACCTTAAGTGTATTACATAGCTGCTTCCGCTATTACTAAACGTAACTCCCTGATATACTAAAGCGCTAACGCTATTTAGTAAACCCTTAACAGATTAGAGTAAGCCGCTTACTATATCCCTGAAACTGTTTACTCCATTGCTAAACGTGCTTGGCCTATTTAGTAAAGCCTTTACCTTTTTTAGTTAAGCCTTTACTGATATCTTAAAGCCGCTTACTATTTTCCTAAAAGAGTTTTAGGTATTGCTAAAAGTGTTTCAGGTATCGCTAAAAGTGTTTTAGTTATTGCTAAAAGTGTTTCAGCTATTACTAAAAGCGTTTATTAAATTGCAAAAAAGCTGACTTTAAAAAAAACATTTTTTGCGGGCTGCCTCACCGGCTGAAACCTTCGTCAACATTAGGCAAACAAGCCTTTTACTGCTGCCAAAAAGCTGCTCTGCCTTACATTTTTTAACATTTTTTAACAGTTCTATTTATACTATTTCTGCAGTTTCTGCATTTATATAGATGAAGCCCCGCACAACGCAGGGCGTGGCGTACCGGGCGCATTCCGGGAACGAATACCTATGAAATATGGCAACATTAAAAGTTGGAGCCGCCAACCTGAATGCTGTTGACCTGGCTGCAAAAGCCTTGCGTCTGCACACGATGATGACCGGTAATGTTAATTTCCCGACTCCACTGCCTGATCTGGCTACACTATTAGCAGCTATGACTGCGCTGAACACGGCTATAACCGAAGCAGCAACGAAAGATAGCAACAAAATTGTAGCCCGTAATCTGCGCAGCAAGGAGCTGAAGCAATTGATAACACAACTTGGTGCTTATGTTCAGAACGTAAGTAATGGTGATTCTGATAAAATACTCAGTTCGGGTTTTGAACTGCGTAAGCAGCCTGCCCCTGTAGGGGTGGTGGCTCAGCCTCAGAGTTTAGTAGCAAGGGCTACCTTAATAGTCGGAGAAATCCGCCTGTACTGGGCCTCTGTAAACGGAGCCCGATCTTACCAGATTGAATATAAAGACTTAGGGTTTACCGGTGACGGTGGCGTAACACCCACTCCCGGTTCGCCCACGCCAGCTCCTGGTCCTGCAGCTGCAACTTGGCAAGAGTTGAAGTCGCTGACATCCTCGGGCTTTTCGGCATCAGGTCTTGTTTCGGGTCATATCTACCAGTTTCGGGTGCGGGCGCTTGGCGCCAGCGGCTTCGGAGCCTGGAGTGATCTGGCTCAGGAACGCGCACGATAAGCGTGTATCGGTAAAGGGTAAAAACAAGACATCCTTTGTAACTAAGTAAAAACCAAGGGTGCAACAAGGAGGCAACGCCTGTGGCGTTGCCTCCTTGTTTTTGTGTCTGTTCGCCTATCGATACAGCAGGGCCGTGGACGGGTTTGGATTCGTTGGTGTTGTAGGTGACCTCACCCTCTTATCCCTCTCCTTCAGGAGAGGGAAGCAGAGACACCTCACACCAGATGGCATAATACATAATAGGCAGTTTGTGTGCTCGCGGTTGCCGTGCCCCTCTCCTTTTTCAAGCAGAGGGGTTAGGGGTGAGGTACATGTGCCTGAAACCTTGAAGGTATTTTTATTAGCATATTCCTGCCGCATTATAAAAATTGTTTATGTTTGCACCAACCAATACCATTTCTATTTGAGGATATTTTACTAAACAACAGCACTGCCCGGTCTACGTTTTTAGTACTAATTTATATCTCCTCAAACATGAACACAAAGTTTCACGAAGTCTGCTCAAGAGCAAATTATAGCCTGAGTAAAAATATCATTCTTGCTTTCCCTGTTTTAAACAGCTCAGCAACCCTGTTTAATTATCTGTTTTTGCGTTCTGAAGTGTATAATAATGCTGAAGAATTGTTTGCTTTAAACAATGTGATAGCAGACATTTGTTAGAAATTGTTTTTCAATAACCTTAAAACCAAAGCCATGAAAAACTACTTATTTCTTTTTCTGCTGTTTGCAGCAACCGTAAATACAAATGCACAGAACTGGCTTTGGAAAGCCGGCAGCCAGGGCAACGATGCAGCCACCGATGTGGCAAAAGATGCGTCAGGTAATATTTATACCACGGGCTATTTCAGCTCGCTTGCCACCTTCGGCAACAATGTGTTCAATACCAACGGACAGAGCGATGTGTTTATTATGAAAAGCACTTCGGGCGGCAACTTGCTGTGGGCAAAAAAAGCAGGAGGGCCTTTACAGGACAAAGCTTTTTCCATTGCCACCGATGCTGCAGGCAACTCCTATATCACCGGCACATTTACCGGGATAAGCAATTTTGAAGGCACGATTATAACAGCAGTTAGCAGCAGCCAGGATATCTTTATTGCAAAATACGATACACAAGGCAACCTGCTGTGGGTAAAAACTGCCGGTGGCAGCGAAACAGATATTTCAAGCGGTATAACGGTAGATGGCTCAGGCAATGCCTATATCACCGGCCAATTTAAAGGAACAGCAACGTTCGATAACCAGGTGCTCACCAGCACCCCCGACACAGCCGGTGTGCCTACCTATGATATATTTATTGCCAAATATTCAGCAACCGGCAGCTTGTCATGGATCAAGCAGGGAGCAGCACAGTATGATGACCGTGGCCTGAGCATAAGTGCAGACGGTAATGGCTTTATCTATGCCACCGGTGAGTTTTCTGACACGCTTAACTTTACCAACAGCTATAACAACAACAGCTATAATTCGGGCTATCTGCTCAAGCTGGATTATTCGGGTAACGAGCTTTGGTTTAAGCGGTTTACAGGTGGTGTGGTTACCTGCAACGATGTATCAGCTACCGTTAATAATCACATTTATGTTACCGGTGACTTTGTCGGCAACCTTACTGTTTCGGGCCCCCCTTATATCAGCACAACTTCTGCTTATTCGAAGAAAATATTTATCGCCCGTTTTAACAATGCCGGTGACCTCCTGTGGCTGGATAACGATGGATCGGGCAGCACGCTTTCATCGCGTGCAGTTTGCGCTGATGCGAATGGCAACGCCTACATTACCGGTAATTTCAAATGCACCATGAATGAATATTCTGATCTGTACGGGACAGGTATATTTAACAGCGTGGGGTATAACGATATCTATGTTACAAAATATTCAGAAACAGGGCAGCGGCAATGGGTGAGGCAATTGGGCGGACCGGGTGAGGACCGCAGTTGGGGCATATTTTGCGAAAGCCCCGATAACCCTGTTATCTGCGGCAGCTTCAACTCCTATTTTAATGCCCCCGGTGGAACTACATTTACCTCCAATGCCTACACACAGGATATTTCTTCTGAAGGTGCAAATGCATGGCTCGATTACTGCTCGGATACTGAATACGGCATATTCCGGTCTGTAGCATCAGCCGGGCAGGCCGATGTATTACTTGCCAAACCTATTGACCTTAGCCGCGAGCCTTATGATTATTTTGAAAGGACAGGAACTGCGTGTGAGCGCAGCTTTGTAGCGGCAGAAATAGTTCCCGACACTGTTTTTGGCTGTGATTCTGCGCTGGTACATGCCGAAACACATACAGGAGCCAGCGGCAGAATAGGACCCGGCTTTAATTTTGATTGGTCTATCAACCAGGACCTGCAAAGTTTTTATGTTTACCAGAGTGGCAACCTGTCGGTTAACATTGATCAGAACGATGGCTGCCGCAGCTATACCGACAGTGTATATGTTCTTGTTGTTCATTCTCCTCCTGTTCCCGTTATTGAAAGCGATATCAGTGAGATCGTTGCAGCATTGCCTGATAGCCCCTGCCTTTATAAGCTGGCGATCTGGTCGGGCAGCACTGCTCATCTTACCGTTCCCAACCTGCCCCTTGGCCCCGGTTACGAATATCACTGGGAAACACCAAACGGTATAGTGAATACACCTGATGTACTTGCTTCAGTTCCCGGAAGCTATGTCTTTGTTATTAATGCTATAGGAGCCAGCCAGTGTGCTGAATCAAGCTGTGTTGATGTATATCTTTTTTCACCGGCCGACAGTGCTTTCTGTTATGGTGACCTATTTATTCCTGAACTGCATTTTGTGGATTCAATATTTGATGTTACAGATACAGTAAGACTTTGTTTTAAAGATGTTTTTGAAATGGTGCTCACAGACAGCGCTCATTTTGCTGACAATGTTCCGCTTTTTATTCCTCTCTACGGAGATTGGACCGCTAATGGAGGACTTAGTTTTATTGAAACGGTCCATCACACCTTCGGCACACACACGATGCACTTCAAGGCATTAACTTCAGGCATATGCACCGTAAGTGTAACGTTGCTTGCTCCGCCATCTAACATAGAGCTGACCACTGTAACCAGGATATTTTACCTGGATGTGATAACAGTGCCGCCTGTTTACCCGGTTGTCAATGCGCCTCTTTACCTGTGTCCCGGTGATACTGCAGCCATAACAACCGATACAGAAGGAACTGTTACCGTTTCAGGGCCGGGGATTATTTCCCATACTCCCGACTACCAGACGGTTTTGGTTAACCTGCCCGGCACGTATGTTATTACAGCAACCCTTACTGATTCCGTATTAGGCTGTACAAACGCTACAACTATAATTAAAACGATAGACCTGCCTCCCCCACCTCCTGTTTTTATGACACCTTCCAATGGCATCATCTGTCCTTATGATTCGGTTTTGCTTTCCACAACTTTATCTGATGAATATGATTGGTATGGCCCTGACGGAAATAGTATTTCGCATTCGCAAAGCGTTTATGCCTATGCAGCAGGTATTTATTTTTGCATCACTACCGATAATTCGGGATGTGTATTGGTTTCTGAGCCTGCAGAAGTAAGGGAATATTCAACACCCTATCTTGAAAGTGACGGGCAGAATTCAATATGTGCCGGGCAGGATGTATCTATTCATGTTATTACCCTGGAAGGAGCGGAAATTGAATGGGAGGCGCCCATCTCAGGAAATGCATCAGACATAACGGTGAGCGAGCCGGGTACTTATTCCTGCTCTGTAACATTGTGCGGCATTACTACCAGTTTATCCATCGTTATTGATATTGCGGAAGTGCTGGTTGATATCACTGTTGCAGGGCCCGATACCATCTGTGAAGGACAGACCACCCTGCTTTCTACCATTCCCGGCATGTCCATCTATGAATGGTCAGGAGATATAGCAGGCGAACACATTGCTGAAGTAGATCATGCCGGCATTTATACCGTAACTGTTACCACCCCTGACGGTTGCATTTTTACATCAGACCCTGTTGAAATATTTTCGGCCGGCTCGGCTCCTGAGCCGCTGATTTCTGCTGACACTACCATTTGTGCAGGTCAATTTGCAGTACTCACTGCAGTGTCAGATTATACCGTTTACTGGTATCTTGACCCTGAAGGGGGCAACAGCATTTCAACCGGCAGCCAGTTTATATCCGATACGCTCTATGAAGATATAACACTGTTTGCAGCAAGCTTTGATTCCACCTGCTTCAGCAACCCTGTACCGGTAAATGTTTTTGTAAGCCAGGCTTCGCTGCCACCTGTTATTTATGGTGATTCAATGCTTTGCACAGGTGATACCCTAACATTAAGTACAGATGATTACTTCAATACAACATACACATGGACCGGTCCTGATAATTTCACTTCCCCGCTGGCAGAACTGATGCTGTATCCGGCAACGCAGCAACAGCAGGGCATCTACACATTGTCTGTTTCCGATGCTGTCTGTTCAAGTCCTGCCTCCATGATCCAGGTGCTGGTGGGTATCATTCCTGTAGCGCAGATCATGCAGCCCGATCCAGCCATTCTCTGCCTTGGAGATAGCGTGCTGGTGGTAGCCGGCAGCGGAAATTATTCTTATGTATGGCAAGGAATTAGTTCAACGAATGATTCCGCTTTTGTAGTTGCTGATGGTGCTTACTTTGTTATAATTTCTGACAGTGCAGGCTGTACAGATATTTCGGACACACTGCATATTCACTTCAACCCACTTCCTACCCTGTCCGTGATGAGCGATACAATGATCTGTATGCACGAGAGTATTACAATCCCTGCATTTTCTGATGATGAGATACTATGGTACAGTGATTCGGTTTCAAGTGTACCCGTTTTTACAGGTACTGATTTTATGTTCAGCGCACTTGAAAATGATACGGTAATCTATGCAGCAGCCCGGAATGGTTCATGTTCAGGTGAGCGGGTTGAAATAAACGTTCACATTCATCCATTACCTGATCTTCCCGGGTTGGAAGACCAATTATACTGCCATGGCGACAGCCTTCACATCCAGCTTCCCTTTTCAGACAGCATCAGCTATATATGGGCAGGCCCTGCACAATTTTATTCAGACAGCAATGAAATAATGATAGCGCAGCTTGACTCTTCGCACCAGGGAATTTATAACGTGGAAATTAGTGTAGGTGCTTGCCAAAGCCCTGCCGACAGTTTTTCTGTATTCGTGAACCTGCCTCCTGTTTCTGTTATTATTCCAACTACTGCAACAACGGTGTGCGAGGGAGGCACAGTCAGTCTTCAGGGCGAAGGCGGGTATGACGAGTACCTCTGGCTTCCCGGTCTGCAACACTCCGCCTTTCTGAATACCGATCAATCAGGAAATTATTTCTTGGTAGTTACCGATAGTGCAGGTTGTTCAGATACCTCGGCTGTTGAGATCGTAACTATCATTTCACCTCCCACAGCATATCCCGCCATAGATACGCTTGTATGCGAGAACCAATCCATCCTGTTAACTGTTCCATCCGTTTATGATGTAACCTGGTTCAATGAAAATTATGCATTGTTACATTCCGGGAACAGCTATACTATTCCTGCACCAGCAGATGCTATGGTTTTACATGTCCGGCTGACAGACACTATCGGATGTTATTCCCAGTATTCGGATGTGAACATTGACCTTAACCCGATGCCTGCAGTTCTGGAAATAGAGGGAATTGATACCGTGTGTATTAACGGCTCTGTTCTACTTTCAACAGAATTTATTGATAATGCAGTGTATACATGGACCTTGCCTGCAGATACTCAACAGGGAGGCAGTACAATTACTATCGGCCCGGTTAATATGAGCAGCAACGGCTATTATACCGTTACTGCTGAATTAAATGGATGCGAAGGTACTTCAGCACAATTTTACCTTACGGTACTCGACAACTGGCCCGCCCCCGAAATTTCAGGCCCCGATACCGTGTGTATTGGAAATGATTTCACCTTGAGTACAGAACAGGCTAATGGTAATTATTACACATGGGTTTTACCGGACAACAGCTTATATTCAGGAGCTGCCGAATTTGAAGTTGAAAATATACATACTTCGAATGGAGGTAACTATGAATTATTCTATACTCGCTCCGGTTGTCCGAGTGATACAGCATATAGATTTATTACTGTTGGCTATATCCCTTTACCCAATATTGGGAGTGATACCTCTTCGTGTATCGGAACTTCGTTAATGCTTTCGCTCGATTCAATATACCCTGTGATAATCTGGAATAACGGATACTATACTCAAACAGCAGAAGTAAGCTATAGTGGTTTGTACTGGGTAGTGGTTCATAATGAATATGGCTGTGTAAATAGCGACAGTGTGGCTGTTGAGTTCGTTGATTGCAACCTTTCCGTTACCAATATTATCACTCCAAATGGTGACGGGATAAATGATGAATTCATTATCGATTCAAAAAACATGAATGAAGTACGTTTATGGATTTATAACCGTTTCGGAAGACTTATTTACAAATCTGAAGATAAGGGGGAGAACTGGGATGGAACGGATATGTATAATGGCAAAACCGTTTCGGACGGAACTTATTTTTACATCCTGGAATCTATAGGTCTGGATAATTTACCAAGACAATACAAAGGCTTTATTCAGGTGATTAATTAATTCAATGTCCACCCATCCTGCAAAGGGAAGGAGTGCTGTCAGCCGCGTTGAAAAAATTATTACCAGATATAATAAATAGGCATCAACCGCTCCCCTACTTTTCAAGGTGGGCGATGTCTGGGAGACATCGAGCCAGCCTGTGCTGATGCTGTCCGAAGGACAGGGTGGTTTTAAAAACTAAAAACACTTCCGCCCTGCGGGCACCTTCCCTTGCAAAGGGAAGGAACATGCGATTGCGCAACTATTTATTCTCGGTTTCAAATTAGCATAGTTGGTGTGTTACCAAGGACGGGGGGGGTTACATTTTCAGAAAAAATAATAAATTTGCTTTGTTCTCCGCTAATGCATTCTGAAAAACTGTGTTTATGGATCAGCGTAACCCCCTCTACAACGGCCCCGCTTCTGATGATGAACTGGAAGTGAATAAATGGAGAGAAGAGTTTTATAAACTCATCGTCCATGAAATGCAAACCGAAGAACGCTTTGTTAATTATTTCAAAGGCTTCAGTTCGCGCTCGGTTGAGCAGTTCATCAACAGCTATGCCTTCAGCAAAGTTCACTGGTACCTTGCAGGCCACCGGAAAAAACCCACTAAAGAAAACCGTATTCTTAACAATGTACTATGGTGTATTGACGCCATACAGCAGAAAAAACTTTTTGACCTGCAATGCCGCTGGCGGGCCAATGAACTGAAAATTCCGGGCATTGATATTGCCATGGCATTTACCTCACTGGAGGATAACATTTCCGAAGTCAACAACTTGTTTGCAATCGGGTATGCCGATATTGAATTATTCAAACGCTACCTTGCCGATAAGCCCCTGCACCTGCACTACAATACCAGCCTGCCCTGGCAATACCATAAGGCTATTAAAGCCTGGTATCTTGAACCCGAGCCATCCAGAGGCAACCAATATGCCGAGAGCTGGTATGATTATCATAACCGCTATACCGGCAACAACAAGCTGATGCACCTGCCCGATGAACGGGGCGCCAAAGAAGAATTTTACATCGCTCTGGCCGAAGCCGAAGAAACTAAAAACAAGCCTCCCGTTCAGCAGCCCCCCTCCTTACCTGCCGTAAACCTCAACGATAAAAAGCTGATTGAATTTATAGCATCAACCTTTGACAGCAAAGAAAGCTACAAACGCTTTAAAGAAAAAGAAGAATTCAATAAACCCTTTCAGCGCAAAAAAAATCTGATTATTGAAGAGGATATAAACCTGCTTTCGGAGGCCAAACGAAAAATACCCATTGACGAAGATGACGACTGGCGGGCAGCCGTAAAACGCGCAGCCGAGCACTACCGCAGGCAACTGCTGTGCGAAGCACTGGACGAGTATGCCGAAGATTTTTTTCATGAAGCCGAAGACAATCCCCACCCCGAGTATTTTTTGGATATACGTGTTGAAAATGAACGAAAAAAAATACTGCGCGGGCGCGAACTTAACAATGAACCCCCTGACCTTAATTTTTAAGAACTCATGGAAGAAGAAGAAAACAAAGACAAGGAAAACACTCCGTCTGGTCCTTACACAATGGGCGACTTCCTTGCCCGTGATAAAGAGCGCGCAGCGGCTAAATTAAAACTTGAACCGCAATACTTCAGCGCCCTGCAGGCCAATCCCGGGTTGAGGGAGTATTTTAAAGATTACGACCCTGATTCGGTAACCGCTTTTCTTCAGCATTACGCCAAACTGAAAGCCGACTGGATGACAGATGATAATACCTATGCCGAATGGAATGAGCGCCATGCCCTGCACTGGGAAACAGAGGCAATGAAACGGCTGGAAGAAATACAGCAGAAAAAACTATTCGATATACAATGTCAGTGGCGTGCCGAACAAATTAAACTCCCCGATACGTACATCACCGCTGATTTTATTTACTGGAGCTCCGTTGTTTTAAACTGCCCCTTTATTGACCCCATTACCGAAGATGAGCTTAATCTGTATATCGCCTATATGCACTCCGGCAATTTTGACCACGAGCAGGAGATCTTTTCAGGCGGCTGGTATGATTATGAAGGCATAAAAGAAGCCTACAATACCGAAAACGAAAACCGCAATTTTCCCGAATGGTACGATTTTTATAATGGCCGCACGGGAGCAGGCGTTTACATGCTGCTGCCCGATATACGCGGACAAAAAGAACAACGGTATAAAGAACTGATTCGTGAAGAAATGAGACGGGTAATGAATACCACTAAGGAAACAGCTGCAGATAAACGTCCCTCCATTATCGGTTATCCCGATAATCAAACACCCTTTATTGTTTCAACCTTTGAAGACAAGCAAACTCAGGCGTTCTATAAACTCTATCAGGAAGAACATTTTTCCTTAGAAGGAGATGAGGAGGAGGATGAGGATGATTATGATGAGGGGGATGAATTTGACTTTAGAATAGATATGGTTATGCACGATCTGGAGCGTGCTCCCGATATAATTCCGGTAAAGGCTCATCACGACTTTCGCGAAGCACTGAAAGAAGCCTGGGAAAAGTACTACATTGAAAAAACAGCAGAAGCGCTACCCCGTGCTTATGAGCAATACATGCTTCGCATTCAGTCAGGGCTCTCCTTCCACGTAGAATATCTGGAATCAAATAAGAGTGTTCGTGAGCATCACCGCAATCATTTTCTCCGCGCCCGCGAAGCAAATGGCGACCCACGCAATTTTGATTTATAATCTAAACGATGGAACTGCGATTTGTTTTCACTAACAAATC
>JBFWYU010000042.1:0-33069 GCA_050186075.1 Bacteroidia bacterium | reverse complement strand
GAACCCGAAGGATGAGAATGCTTACTTTTTCCGTGCGGTGTGCAACGCCAAACTGATGGATCTGGGCAATTCTATTTCCGACTACTCGCAAGCCATAGCTATTAATGATGAGTTTGCACAGGCTTACCTGAACCGCGGCAATGCCAAGTTTAAACTGAACGACAAACAAGGAGCCTGCGAAGACTGGAGCAAAGCCAGCGAACTGGGTTACCCGAATGCCAACAACGAAAATTACTGCAAGGTATATACCGCAAGCAGATAAGCATTGGTTGGTTGTTATTCCTTACTTGTCGAATTTCTTAGCTCTGTTAATTAAGTCCTATAGTTTTGCGCACACAGATTTATGCGCAGGCTTTTCAGTTCTCTTTTGTTTTTTACGGCAGTAAGTTTATCGGTTCCGGCACAAACGGCTGCCTACCATTATAACCGCGGCACTTTTCTTTCCAGCAACGGTGATTTTCAACAGGCGCTGGTGCAGTTTAACAAAGCACTGGACTTTGACCCTCAATTGCAGGAAGCCTGGTTTAACCGAGGCATTGTAAAATACAAACTGGGTGATTTTGTAAACGCTATTAATGACCTGAACAAGGCTATACAACTGAAACCCGATGATGCCGAAGCGCATTTTAACCGTGGGGTATGCAAAACCAAAAGCAAAGATTTAGCAGGTGCTTTACAAGACTATAACCGCGCAATTTTACTGAACCCGCAATATGCCCAGGCCTATATGAACCGGGGCAACTGCCGCTACAAACTAAATGATAAAGAAGGCGCCTGCAAAGACTGGCACCGCGCCTCTGAATTTGGTTTGCACGACAGCAATAATGTGAATTATTGCAACGACCTGAAGGCAAATCAGAATTGATAACGAACAAAAAAACCGCCCCGATTTCTCAGAGCGGTTTTTGCAGCAGTTAAAAGCGCAATTGCAAATTGCGCTTAGCGGGGATATAGTTGTTTTAATTTTTTTGAAATTTCATTACATCTTTCCTTATTTCCCAAACCTCCCATAGTGTGTGTTTCAATGTAATATAATTCATCTGAAATTTGTTCAACTGAATAGCAATTCATTACCATGTTTAAAAATCTAGGCACATAACTTTGATATTCATCTCTTGGTGCTATGTCATTTACGCCAAGAGGATCCCATTCATTACATAAAATCTTACCTATTTCAAATCTAACATGTCTCCTACTTGTTAATTCTTCTATGTCATAAGGCTCATGATCAATTTCAAATTCTGTTTTATAAACTCCCCAATCCATAAATACATAATATTTTGTCATCGCATCATAATGCGAGTTTGCATAGAAAGTATGAATTATTTTAGAATCAGGTTTTAAATGAGTTCTTGACTCTTCTCCTAATTCGTCAGAAAAGCAAAGCATTGTTAATCCTTCACTGTCTTTCCATATGTCATGTTTTATAGTTGCCATTTCATTGAGTTGTGAATAATTCACGTGCACTGCCCCCAAATATAAAACAAAAAAAACCGCCCCAATTTCTCAGAGCGGTTTTTGTAGCGGTTAAATAGCGCAATTGCAAATTGCGCTTAGCGGGGGCGGATAACTTATATTTCATTAAATATTGTTTGTCTTAATGTTTTAAATTCTCTCCACTGTAGTGACCAATCTGTAAATTTCAGTGTGGTGTCCTTATTAATAATCATAAAAGAATGACTTGAATTGCCTAAGGGAAAATTATCTTTTTTGCTATCAACCATAAACTTATCGATATACATTACAATACTATTTTTATCTTCTTTTTTTAGTCTCTTTGATTTGTCTATTATTTGTTTTCTGGTTGCATTTGGATCATCATCACAAGAAACAGTATCAATATAAAGAGTAATCCATAAATCATTTTGTTTTCTAATTAAATGTAGTTTTTCAATATGCCCACCCCATTCACCGCATTCGGAATAACGTGCGGAAAGCGTCAAAGTATCGCCTACAGTTATATCATCAATCATATGAGATTTCAATTCTTTCTGATTACAACTATATAATGCTATAGTCGATATTAGCAGTCCAAGCCTCAATTCTATCATAAGTTAATATTGCACCAAATATAAATCATTCTCCAAACCCAACAACCTGCTTGGCTCTCTTTAATTATAGCCTTCGCACCGATAGCTATCACCCACGCTCAGGGTGAAAACAAAAAAACCGCCCCAATTTCTTGAAGCGGTTTTTGTTTTTACAAATGCTTACCTACAGCAACTCCACTTTATAGTGCAGTTCATGTGTACTCAGGTTCACAGCGGTTAAGAAACGGTGTGTTCCGTAATCACTGATACCAAAGGCTGATGCCTGTATTTTAAGCTTTGCCTGATTTACACCCACAAACACGGGTGAACTGTCGGTGCCGCCTGCGGTGGTAGCAAGGTAAAAGGCTACCTGTGTGCTGGCAGGCACAGTTTCGGTGGTGGTTATTTCAAACTCCAGTTCATCATCGGCTACAAAGCTGTGTACCAATACCGGCTCGTTTTCATTAGCATCCAGTGTTCCGGTAAAGAGCACCTGATTGTGGCTGCGCAACACCTGTAACTCAAAGAAAGGCGCAATACGTTCAGGGTCTTCGGCCGTTTTGTTGATGAGAAAGCCAAGGTCGCGGTATTCTTCGGTCATCACGTCTACGCGCTTGTTTTCTACTTCTTCGCTCTTTTGTTTGGTGCCTCCTTTTGCACCCTCCTGAGTATCGCGGGCGGTGTCTATCTGGGTGTAAAACAAATCTACTTCTCCTTTTATAGCCAGTATTGCGGGGTTCACCAACGAAAACGGTTCCAATGTTTCGGCCAATACTTTTACTGCATTTACCCGTGCTGTTTTTGCTCCGCTGTTAAAAGGTTTGTATCCCTGCGGAAAGATGGTGAGGTAGTTGGGTGTACCTTTTTCAAAGCCGGCAACACTTTGCACCTGTGCATCCCACCTGTTTAGTTTGGTTACCAACAGCACCAGCATTTGGTCAAGGTTCAGGGTTTGTCCTTTTTGAACCCCGCCTGCGGTTTTCCATTTGGTGTATTCGGTAACATAGGCCACATGAAAGGGATGATAACGGTTGTAGAGTGTTGCCCAGTCGGGATCCATCGGATTTTCGTTCATCATTTTTAAGAGGTAAGCATCATGATAGTTGCTTAGTTTCAACGCTTTTTTGTAGTTGTTTACAGTAGCGTTTAAGAATTGATTGAGTAAGTAGTGCCAGATTGTTTCCATGATAGTTTGTTTTAGTTATTAGTGATTGGTTTTGAGTTATGAGTTGTAAGTGATGAGTGATTGGTTGCCGGCAAAAACACTGAAAACCCTATAAACAGGGCTTTTTTTATATCATAGTTGCTGAGACATTGAACCAAATAAGGCTCTTTGCCTTGATAGGCCGCGCCATATTGAAACGAGGAAGCTTCGTTGCT
Organism: Bacteroidia bacterium; assembly: GCA_050186075.1. GTDB lineage: Bacteria > Bacteroidota > Bacteroidia > SXHM01 > SXHM01 > SXHM01. Next base: position 29,659 of record JBFWYU010000042.1, on the reverse strand, counting down.
TTGATAGCCCGTGTGGCATTGAACCGCTGAAGCTTCTCCGCTTTGATAGGTCGCGTGGCATTGAACCGGTAAAGCTTCTTCGCCTTGATAGGTCGCGCCATAGTGAAGCAATGAAGCTTCTTTGCTTCGATAGGCCGCGAGGTATGCTATTGAAGACGAAAATTCGTTTGTTTTGGTCGCGCCATATTGTACCGAAGAAGGTTGTTCGATTGCATTGCTTTTAACCGTGTATGTTGGTGTAGTTACCATGATGGGTTAGTTCAGGCCTTTGATTAAACGATTAACTGTATCCTGTAAAATGGCCACCTTACTGTCCATTGCTTGTTGCCATTTGGTATGATTAGTTGCTCCTTTAGTAAGAGCCTTCACCTTTTGGGTAAGCGTGCTTATCTCCTTTTTAAGTTCGGCAATATCTTCCTTCGCAGTAGTGCCGTAAACGGGCAGGGGTTCGCCTACTATGTATTGCTTGTCTTCAAAATAAAAAAGATGGTTTTTCAATTCCGGAAAATCAATGGAGAAATCATAATTGATAGCAAGCCCGAGCAGTGCTATTTTGTCGTTCGGCAAATCGGGATGGTCTAACCAGTAGTAGATAGTGCCACGGTCAACATTAAGCCTGCGTGCTATCTCTGCTATATCTTTTCCTGATTTAGTAACGCGGTCGTTTATTATGGCTGACTTGTCAATCATGGCTGACAAAATTATCGGCCCGTGTGCTAAGTTGTTTGCACACTTATTCTACACAAATTCAACACTTGGGGTGGTGGTGGTTTTTTATGAAGAGAAGTAAATTACGCTGTGTTATATCAGTGAGGTTTGTCACCCTGAGCGTAGTCGAAGGGCTTTACTAACAGCTGTTAGTATCAGTGACCTGCCCAAGGATTTAACAGAGGAGCAATAATGTATGCAGCAAACGAAGCATAAGCAAAATACAGAATGCTGAAAACTATTAATGCAATTTTCTGCTTACCGCTTTGTTCTCTCTTTACTAAATAAATACCCAAAATCATAAGTGTTAAAAAACACGAAATTTCAAGTAAGTAGGCTGCTATAAAAAAAGGCTGCATTTCAGATATTGAAAAAAATATTTTAAGAAATGTATGCACTCCATTAATAGCAAACGCTATAAGAAAACCAGAATAAAACAAAACAAGATGCCATTTCTTGTTTTGTTTTTTAACTGTTTCAGTTGATTGGTCTAAGATGGTTTGAGGTTGCACTTAGTTTGTTTTCAGGATTTTCAGTTTACTAATAACTAATAATTCGTATTGGTAAAATTAGCGGAGCATCAACCGCTCTTCCGCATCTTTCGGCAGGTTTCCATCTGTCAAGAGTTGAAATTACTCTTATAGCCTCTTTGTCAATTAAAGGATGTAAACTCTTTGCAACTTCAGGATTGGTAGCGTAGCCATCTTCGTCAATAGTAAGCCTTACATACACAGTTCCTTCAATTGAATGTTTTTCATCTTGAACAGGCAACTTAATATTTTTCATAATGTAGTTAAGAAGTGCTGAGTCTCCGCCCGGATATTCGGGAGGAATAGTAGGACAATCATTACTAGTATACCCTTCCCACTCCTGCTCTTCCCATTCGCGAGGCGTGTCTTCAAGCACTCCGTCCTGTATTTGCGAATACGATAAAAAGGAAGAGAAGATAAGCAGATAGAAAAGGATTAGAGATTTATTCATTACTCTGTTTTTAGGATTTTTAGCCGATGCAAACTCATTTTTTCAACTTTTCTTTGAAAGACGAATGTGGTAAATCTACAGGTATACTGAACAGATCATCCTCAATTTGTTTTGTTTCTATTTCAATAGCCTCATAGGTAATATGGAATACACGTCCCAATTTTACAAACTTTAAGTAAGGAGCATTAGCGTATTTATAATAGGTATTGAAGTGAAAGAATTGATGCTTTTTAAAATTTTGAGCTGGAATATACAGGTCAGGTGAATAATAAAACAGACAAGTATCTTTACTCATTTCCATAACGAATTTCTGGCAATCCTTTCCTAAAATCTGTTCGTCAGTTTTTTCAGAATATGATTTTAACAATTTACGTTCGTCTTTATCACAATCATCAATAAAAACAGTGTCCTTGCCAGATAATATGCAGTACTGTTTATTAGTTGAAAGTTTGTAAATAATCTTTGTAAAAGGCTTGCCATTAAAATCAAGTCTATAATCCCCATCCTTGTAATAAAAATCTGCTGTATGCCCTAATTGATTTTGTAAACTGTCAGCAAAAGGGCTGTTAGTTGGTGATGAGACAGTAATTCTGTAAGTGATCTTCCCTTCAAATACAGGCCTCTTTACTGAACTACAAGCAAAGAGTAAATGAGCTAAAAGAAAAAGCAGGAGGAGGTTTTTCATTTAGTTTTGGGAACATAATCTGAGCGAACAACCTTTAGCTGAATCATTCGGTTAAGTGAATTAGCATAATCTATCATTATTGGGTCTGACAGTTTACTTATGAAAGATGGAGTAAGTGTATCGCCTAATTCAAAATGTAAATCATACCAGTTAATCACATGATACAATGTATCACTATAATTTGCTGTTATTATTCTTTCGTTCTCGATGCATCTTTCTATCAGTTGCTTTTTAAAAAATTCAGAACGTGCTCCAGCAAGTTCAGCAGGGTTTAGTTCAGATGCAATTGCTCTTCCACCTAATTCCATTACAATTGTAGGGTTATCATTCAATGTCTCTACCAAACCATCTATAGCGTTTAATCCGATACTATCTAATGTAAATGAGTTGTTTGAAAAATAAAAGCTTGGTAGCAAACCTCTGCATCCCGAAGGGTCAATTTCAAATTTATAACTGATTGGTAAGTCCTTTTCCTTAATCCCTTTTGTTATAAATTTTCCGGTCTTATTTGCATAATAAGGATATAAAGGCTTATCAACCGGTTTGCAGGTAATAACAAAAGCATGTTCAGGTTTGATCTCAGTATTAAAGAAATAAAATCGGCCATTTTCATCTGTTATTTTTTCAACAGAGGTACCATCCGTGCCAACGACCACAATCTTAGATTGCATTCCTATAACCTTTCCATTGCGTTTTGTGGATACAATTCCTTTAACAACAGTATCCGATTTATAAGACTCTTGTGCAAATGAAAATTCTGCAACTAGAAAAGATAAAACGAGGAGGAGGTTTTTCATTCTCACCAAAACTAAACAAAATCTTTACTCGGTGTAACTCCGTGTTACCTCTGTGCAACTCTGTGTAAGTTCTTCGCGCCTTTGCGGTAAATAAAAACTTAGTGAACCTTAGTGTTCTTAGTGGTTAAAAACATCGAATATCGAACAATAGAATGCTGAATGTCGAACACTGCGGACTATGGTCTCTGGACTTCTCCCCTACCTCACCAACGTAACCGTACCCTTAAACTCATAGGTATGTGCATTTACATCGGTAATCTCTATGAAGTAAACATACAGGCCGCCCTCTTCCAGCTGAGCACCTTCATTGAATTTGCGGCCGTTCCAGCCCAGGTTAAGATTATCGGAAAAGAACAGTTGCTCGCCCCAGCGGTTGAAAATGCGCAGCGCCATATTTTTAATGCCTATGCCTTCTACATAAAAAATGTCGTTCAGTCCGTCATCATCGGGTGTAAAGGCGGTGGGCACATAAATGGTAAACTCGGGGTCTATCACAATGGCATGGGTAACCGTGTCGCTGCAACCCATGTCGGTGGTAACAATCTGCGTAACGTAATAGGTAAGCGTATCGCGGTAAGTATGCGTTGGGCTTGGGATGTTGCTGATGGTGCCGTCACCCAAATCATACTCCCAGTTGGTAATGCTGCCCGTAGCTACCGATGAAAAATCGCTGAACGTGATAAACGGATAGACAATGGTAGTAGGCTGCGGCATATAATTGAATGCTGCGTTGGGCTTGGGGAATACGGTTATCAGATCGGTTTCGGTAATGGTAACTGCGCACTGGTTGGTAGAAGTAACAGTGTAGGTAACGGTGAATGTTCCGGCTGTATCGTAAACAAAAAAGGTGTTCTGCGTTCCCGAAATGGCGGGCGGTGTAATGCCAAAATCCCAGCGCCACTGATTGATGTTATAGCCTGCGGCAATGGTGCTCAGGTCGGTAAAGTCAACACGCAAGGGCTGGCATCCGCTGTCGGGAACGGCACTGAAGGCAGGCACCGGCAAAGGATATACTTCCACCGAATGTGTTACTGAATCCACACATTGATTATCGGAAGTTGCGGTTAATGTAACATCGTAAAAACCTGCGGCACTGAAGATGTGTTGCGGGTCGCTTTGCGCTGAAATAGCACCGCCATCGGCAAAGTTCCACAGCCATCCGTCAATAGTTCCGTTGGCAATGGTGCTGCTATTGGTAAAGAAGGTAGTGTCGTTTTCACACACTTTGGTAAACGTGAAGTCGGGCTCGGGCAAATCCCACACCAGCACTGAATACTCATTGTTAGATACACAACCGCTGTCGGTAGTGGCTGTTAAGGTAACACCGTTTAGTCCGGGCTGCGAAAAAGTAAACTGCGGTGTACCCGTTCCCGAAACAGGTGTGCCGTTAAAGTTCCAGTTCCATCCCGTAACCGCACCGCTGCTAACCGTTGATAAATCGGTGAAGGAAGTGGGCGTGCCAAAGCAAACCACATCATACGAAAAGTCAACCACCGGCATAGGATGGATAACAATCGGCTTGCTGATGGTATCATCACAACCGTATTGCGAAGTGGTAATCAGCTGCACGGTATACGTGCCGGGTGCTGTATAAGCATGCTGAAACGGCACACTTGAACCAACATTCAACAACGTACCATCGCCTAAGTCCCAGGCACGGCTTGTTATGTTGCCCGAAAGCGAGGTGGATAAATCATCAAAGGTGGCGGGAGTAGTTAAACACACATTAGCCGTGCTGAAATCAGCAACCGGGTTGTTATACACCTCTAATGAATGAGCAACCGAATGGGTGCAACCAAAGTTGGTGGTAACATCTAACGTAATGTTATACTGTCCGGCAGCGGCATACACCAACGATGTATCCTGTGTGGCGGTTATCCCTGCATCTAAGTCCCAGTCATACACGTCAATAGTTCCCGAGGCCACCGTTGACAAACTCACAAAATCATTGGCATCACCAAAGCACTCGTCATCAAAACTAAACTCCGCCACCGGATTAGGATGCGCTATAACAGGATAGGTAATTGAATCGGCACAGGCCGAGTCGGTTTCTACACGCAACTCAACGTTAAAGGTGCCTGCGCTGGTAAAGGCATGCGTAGGATTTTGTGAAGAAGATGTTCCGTTGCCGCCAAAGTCCCAATCCCACTGAACAATGTTAGTAGAAGTAACTGCCGATAAATCTGTAAACGAAACCACCACACCCTGACAGGTATCCAGCGCACTGAAGTCGGCCACCGGCAATGGATTGATGTAAATAGTTTGAGTAACAGAATCCGCACAGCCCTCATCCGATGTGGTAACTAATTTAACGGTGTAGCTTCCGTCAGCAGCATACAAATGCGTAGGACTAACAGCGGCAGAAGCAGCACCATCGCCAAAGTCCCATGCGTTGGTTTGTATGGTTCCGGTTAACACCGTGCTGGTGTTGTTAAACACACTGTTAACATTAAAGCAGGAATTGGCCACCGTAAAATCAGGAACAGGCACCGGGAAATTATTTACCGCATAGGTGAATGAATCAACACAGCCGCTGTCGGTAGTTACGGTAAGCACTACATCAAACTGTCCGGGTGTTAAAAAATTGTGCGCGTTGTTTTGCACCGCAGAAGTTGTTCCGTCATCAAAGTTCCAGTCCCAGGCAACAATGTTACCGGTTAGCACTGTTGATGTATCCTGAAAGTTTACAGGGTTGCCGTCACACACATCCGTAAACGAAAAGCCCGCCACCGGCTCGGGATGCACGGTAACCACTTTGGTAACCGAGTTGGTGCAGTTCTCATTGTTGGTAACGGTTAGCGTAACATTGTATTGCCCCGGAGCAGTATATTGATGTGTTGGGTTCTGGGCAATCAGCAAAGGACTGCCGTCACCAAAATCCCACTCGCGCTGGGTAAGCTGGGTAACAAAAGGCGGTGTGGTAGAGGCATCCGCAAACGCAACGGCAGTGTTCATACACTCGTTGCTGAACGTGAAATCAGCCACCGGGTCAGGCACTACCAATACCGATGCACTGATGGTATCGGCACTTAATCCGCAACGCGAAAGCAAACTCACCGTGTAAATACCGGGAGTGGTAAAAATATAAGTCATGGTGTCGATACCTGTAACAACCTGCCCGTCTATCTCCCACTCCTCGTAACAACGTTGTCCTATGGTAGTGGTGTTATAAAAGTCAACACTCTCACCAAGGCATGCAATTGTATCGCTGGCCACAAAATCAGGAACGGTAACACATTCAAAGCAGAGGAAGTTATCCACCGGAGTCCAGGAGGCCGGTGTAAGGTTGGCGGTGCTGCCCACATAACCCGGAACACCCGAGTTGGTTGGCGGATTAGTAACCGTTGGAACAAAATTGCCCACCGCAGTTGCCGGCACTGATTCATTGCAGCCAACATAACCCGCACTGTCCACTTTCATAAACACCGGATCAAAATAGTTAGCCCCGAAACTGGAAGATATAAGCGACATGGAATAGCCGCCATCGTTTGTATTCTTGATGCCTACTGCGCGGTCGGTGCCGCCACCACCGTAAACTTTGCTCCATCTCGGGTTGCCCGTAACATCTAACTTCACCACATAGGCATCGTATCCGCCTGCGCCCCAGCTGCTGGTATAGCCGCCTACAATGTAACCGCCATCAGGCGTTGGCTCTATATGGCGCGAAGATTCCTCACCGCCACCACCGTATGTTTTTGACCACTCCACATTACCCGCCACATCTAACTTCAACACCCAGAAATCAAAACCACCCGCTCCTGCCCCGTTGGTATGGGAAGAAATAACATAGCCACCGTCAGGTGTAATGTAACCAAGGTTTCCCCAGGGTTGTGAATCATCGCCTGCTGTGCCGTAAGTTTTAGACCACTGCAGGTTTCCTGCAGCATCCACTTTCAATACATATACATCGGGACCACCCGCGCCATAGCTGTCGGTATAGCCCGTAACAATATAACCGCCATCGGGTGTCTGCTCTACAAAATCACCCCAGTCGCTGCCTGCACCACCATATACTTTTACCCATTGCGTGTTTCCTGCGGCATCTACCTTTATTAATGATACATCAGCACCTCCGTAGGCAAGGTTTTCGAAAAAGCCGCTCATGATATAACCACCATCGCTGGTAAGGTTTACATACAGGCCGTAATCATTACCGCCACCACCATAGAGCTGGTTCCACTGAATGTTTCCCGTGGCATCTAATTTCAACAGCCACTGGTCATAGGCTCCGGCACCGTAATGCGAAAGTCCTGAAATAATATAGCCGCCATCGGGTGTTTGTTCTATCCATTTACCACCGTCTTCGGCACCGCTTCCGTAGGTTTTAAACCACTCGGGGTCACCGCAATCGTTTACTTTATATACATAAAGATCACAACTTCCTGCACCGGAGCTTTCGTGCTGACCGGTTCCTATAAAACCACCGTCAAGTGTGGTTTCCAGGGCAAGTCCTCCGTTCATTCCGCCTCCGCTGAAGGTGCGCATAAACGTAGAGGTAACCTGCGCATAAACAGGCTGTGCAAGCAGAACACCTGCTGCAATGATTGAAAGAATTACGTTCCGGTAGTTACCCTGCATCCCTCTGTTTTATTGCTGATTTACGGGTGCTGTATCAGAAACCACAACAGTAACATCCGCATCGGGATAGCCTACTTTAATAGCCACTTGTCTTATATCGGCATCGGAAAGCGCAGTAGCAGCAGGTAATTCAAACGTAGCGTAACTTTCCTTTTTATAAACTTTAAGATTACTTACCTGACCTGTTTCAGTTAATTTCCTTTCCAGCTGCGGACCAAGGAAAGGACAGTGAAGTCCGCCATGACCAATATCCAGACGAACATATTTGGTTGCTGCTGTTGTCTGTGCCGATACCGGATGATGGTAACAGATAAAAACGGCTGAAAGCAATAGAACCAGGTAGAGTTGTTTCATTCAGAGTGTATTAAAATAAAAGCGAAATTTAAGCCGAATATTCCAATCAACCAAAACCAATGGTTTTAGATATGAACATTTAAAACTGAAGAACCTGCTTTAACCCTTATGCGCAATACCACCAAACTCAATCACCTGCTCATGCTTTACGACCTTACGTTTAGTATGGATGAGTTGCTTACCCTTACCATTGTTCATAAATCAACCGGCAGGGCCGAGAGCTTTACCGATACCGCCTATGCCAAAGTGTTGCAGAAAGCTTATTCGTTTATGAAGAAAGAAGTGAAGAATAATTAAACGTTTTGACAGGTCGCTCCTACGGAGCTAAAATGAACATACTACCGATAGGCTACAAACAGGTCGCCCCGATGGGGCTGCCAAAGTATCGTAAGTAGTGAACAGTTTGTGGCTTATTGAATATGAAACCTATTATGCTAGAAGAATCGCCAAACTGAGGCTGATAAAAGTCTCGTCAGAAACAAACTATTTGTAGCACATTGAATATGAAACCTATTATGCTACAGGAGCGCCCAACTAAAGCTGATAAAAGCCTCGTCAGAGGCGACCTGTTTGTAGCATATTGAACATAAAAAAATAGTTTAGCTCCGTAGGAGCGACCTGTTATAGCTAAAAGGAAACCTTGTACAGCTTCCCTCCTTCTCCGCTTATATAGCCGGTAGTAGTATTCAGTATAAAAACAGAGTACAGATGTTCATCCGGAAAATTATCAGACTGCTGCCAGGTTTCACCGGCATCATCGGAATAAAAGACTGCTCCGTTATTACCAACGGCAAGACCTCTTTCTTCTGAGACAAAACGTATTTTATTAAAATGGGTACGCGCTGAAAATGCACTGTTATCCTTGCGTACCTGTTTCCAACTTACTCCTGCATCAGTGGTTTTGTAAATGCCGCCATCATAGCCGCAGACAAAACCCACATCATTGGAAATAAAACAAACGGAAGTGAAAAAGTCTCCGTCAATATTCAGGTAATTATTAACCAGTACATCTGCAGTTGCCTTAAACACTGCACCGTTGGCAGTAATGTAGCCGGTGGTATCGTTGGTAAAATAGTTCTCTGTTATTTCTGTGTTATAGAAAGCCTGATAATCCCACCACACGCCACCATCTGAGGTGCGCAGGGTAATTCCTTTGTCGGTGTTTTCACCGCCACAGATGTAAGCATGCTGCGCATCACGAAACTGAATACCGGTGAGCGGACAAATAATAACAGGAACGTAGGGCAAGTCTAACTTATTCCAGGTGTTACCGCCATCGGTGGTTTTCACAATCAGCAGACTGTCGCCACAGGCAAAGCCTGATGAATCATTTACAAACGTAATAGCGCGCAAGGCAAGTGATGATGAATACACCTGCTGCCAGCTGGCTCCTCCGTCAATGGTTTTAAGAATTACGCCCGATTCATTCTTCTCGCCTCCGCATACAAAGCCTGTGGTATCATTTAAGAAATAAACTCCGCGTAGTTTGGTATCAACTCCGGTACTGAGTTCGGCATAGTTAAGTGAAATACTGTCCTTTTTGCAGGCAGCAAACAGAAGAAGAACGAAAAGGAAAAGAGAGCTTTTACTCCGCAGCAACTTCGCCTTTAATTTTCAGTTTCACATCTACCGCGCTGGCATTCGATAAAACGGTTACGTCTTTATCAAAGAAACCGGGATTAGCTGCGTTGTAAGTAGCAGTTACCTTTCCTTTTGCACCGGGTGCAACAGGTTCTTTTGAAAACTCAGGAACAGTGCAACCACATGATGCTTTGGCATCGCTGATTACAATAGGCTCTTTGCCCACATTGGTAAATGTAAAGGTGGCAGTAACCGGAACACCTTTTTTTATTTTCCCGAAATCATGAACCGATTCATCCCATTTAAAAGAAGACTGAACCAAAGCAGGATCCGAAGGTGATGTTCCGTGATTATGTCCTTCGTGACCGGTTTGAGCTGAAGCAGAAACAGCAACGAACAAGAGGATTGCAGAAAAGAGAGAGGTGATTTTCATTTTTATAGTTTTAGAATTTATGTCCCAAACTTACGATTGTTTATGAATTTTTGCTTGTTAATGATTTGCCAATTGTGATTTGTTTAACATTTTTAGCTCTACTTTTGAGGCATGAACCGTCAGGCCATACGCATCATTGTTTTACTTGCAACGCTTTCCATTACGGGTATTATTGTTACCCAGATTTTTTGGGTGCGCAAGGCATTTGACATCAAAGACCGAGAGTTTAACGACCGCGTTAACATTGCCCTTCAGGAAGTAGCGCAGGAAATAAGACGATTGAATAATGACTCATCGGAAGTGCTGCCCGTTCGCCAGCCCGCCTCTAATTATTTTGTGGTGAGTATGAATGATACGCTGCACCCTTTTCTGCTTGAATCATTACTGAAGAAAGAATTTCAGGAGCGCAACATTGACGAAAACTTTGAATACGGTATTTACGATTGTTTTACCGATAGCATTGTATTCGGTCGCTACGTGCTGATGGGCGACAGCAACGATTTACAGAAATCATCGGACGAGCCGCCACCGTTGTGGAAAGGCGATAACCACTACTTCGGAGTGTATTTTCCGTCTAAGAAAAGTTACATCCTGAACCAGATGGACATCTGGATTTTCTCGTCCGTTATTCTTATCGTGGTAATTGTATTCTTTGGCTACACACTGGGTGTTATCCTTCGCCAGAAAAGACTTTCGGAGATGAAGAACGATTTTATCAATAACATGACTCATGAATTTAAAACGCCTATCTCCACCATTTCGGTTTCAAGCGAAATGCTCATGCGTGACGAGATTGGCGGCTCTTCCGATAAACGTGCCCGCTACTCGCGCATTATTATGGACGAAACCTCGCGCCTGAAAACAATGGTTGAAAAAGTATTACAGATGGCCGACATTGATGCGGAACAACTAAAGCTCAACAAATCCGATGTTGATGTGCATGTTGTAATTCGCCAGACTATTGAAAATATGGAGATCGTGATACAGGAAAAAGGCGGCAGTATTTCATGCGATTTAAAAGCGGATAATCCAACTATAAAGGCCGATAAAGTTCACCTGACCAATATTATTTATAACCTGCTTGACAATGCCATAAAATATGCCGTGGAGCCTCCGGTAATAAGTATAACAACACGCAACACCCGAAAAGGAATTGTTATCAGCATACAGGATAACGGAATAGGAATAAGCAAGGAAATTCAGAAAAACATATTCTCGAAGTTTTACCGTGTGCCCACCGGAAACATACACAATGTTAAAGGCTTCGGGTTGGGATTATTTTATGTAAAAACAATAACCGATGCACACCACGGCTTTATAAAATTAGAAAGCGAAACCGGCAAGGGCAGCAGGTTTGATGTGTATTTACCTTTTTAATAAAAAACGCATATGGCAACCAAACAAAAACTCTCTATCCTGCTTGTTGAAGACGATGAAAACCTGGGAATGGTAGTAAAGGATGTGCTGGAAATGGAAGACTACAAAGTAAGCTGGCAAAAAGACGGCAACGCAGCCATCCAGGACTTTATGAAAAACCATTATCATCTCTGCATATTTGATGTGATGCTGCCTAAGAAAGACGGCTTTACCATTGCCACCGAAGCACGCAAACTCAACCCTAAAATCCCTATCATTTTCCTTACGGCCAAAAGCATGAAGGAAGACCGCATTAAAGGTTTTGTAAGCGGTGCTGATGATTACATCACCAAACCTTTCAGTACCGAGGAGTTTTTGCTGCGCGTAAAAGCCGTACTCAAACGCTGCTACAATGACATCAGCGGTGAAGCAAAAAACATTTTTGAAATTGGTAAATACAAATTTGATTACGCCAACCTTACATTGGCAATCGGCAACGAAAAAGAAACGCTAACCCAGCGCGAGGCCGACACACTGAAACTGTTTTGCATCAACCGCAACGAGGTGCTTACCCGCGAAATGATCCTGAAAATAGTATGGGGAAACGATGATTATTTTACCGGCCGCAGCATGGATGTATTTATAGCCCGCCTGCGCAAATACTTAGCGGGCGATCCTAAGATACAGATCGTTAATATTCACGGGGTAGGGTTTAAAATGATGGTGGAGTAATTAAACCAACTCCTCTTTAAGCGCAAGCTTTTTCAGCCTTGACAAGGTGTCAAATGTTTCTTTCATCAGCTTATCGGTAATCTGTTTGATGGGCATAATCTCATCAATCATTTCCACGCTTTGTCCGGCACACCAAAGTGTGTCGTAACCGGCAGGCTTAATTGATTTCTCAAGCTTTTGCATTCCGCGAAACTGAATAAGCAACTTGAAATATTTCTTTGTGCGCTTGTTGGTACTCAGTTGTTTCTCGAGCCAGTTTTGTTTGTAGCCAATCTTTTTAGCGTAAGGTGTATTAATAATAGTACAGGGTGTTCCCGAAATTTTATCGGTCATTACAATGTCTTTCATTTTAGATTCCACAATGGCATTTTTGTAGGCATCGTTTACTCCCGCTTCAGGACATGCAATGTAACGTGTTCCGATAGAAACACCTTCGGCACCCAGCGCCAGCATAGAAGCAATTCCTTCGCCACTGGCAACACCACCTGCCGAAACTACCGGCATTCCCGGAAAATGTTTTTTCAATGTAGGAACCAATAACTGCAAAGGATAAGGACCTGCGTGTCCGCCTGCACCCTGCCCTACTGCTATAAAACCATCGCAACCTAACTCAAAACATTTCTGAGCGTGTTCTACATTGGTAACATCACAAAAAACCTTTGCTCCGTAGGTGTGCGCTTTTTCAATTACTTCGGCCGGACTTCCCAGCGAAGTAATATAAAACGGAACTTTTTTATCTACGCAGGCTTGCAGGTGTTTCACAAAAAGCGGATTAGTCTTCTGCACAATCAGGTTCACACCGTAATTACCCGATACATTATTTTTCTTTTTGTAATCGTTCAGATTGTCAAGCACCTTTTCAAACTCTCCCTCGTTGCGGTAATTCAGCGATGGGAAACAGCCCATAATACCCGAATCCATTGCCGATTTCATCATCGCCTCATTGGAGACAAGAAACATAGGTGCCATGATTATCGGAAATTCAATATTTAACAATTCGGTTACTTTAGTAGCTAATTTCATCTGAAATTTTTGTTTTAAAAAGAGTTTTCTATTTTTGGAAATTGAAACGCAAAGATAATGTTTCATCTACGAATAACGAATGAAAACCGAATATACGAATGAATGCAGCGAGTTTATCAATTCGTATATTCGTAAAAATTAGCTATTCGTTGATGCAATAAAAAAACTAAACCATTAAACTCAAAACCTATGTCAGTTTACTCATCACCTCTTGAAATGCTTTACAAATGGGAACAAGAAACTCCCGATAAAGTTTTCCTTCGCCAGCCAATTAATGATAAATGGCACGAATGGACCTGGAAACAAACAGGCCAGGAAGTTCGAAAAATGGCTGCTGCATTAAAAGGAATGAACCTTCCTGCAGGAAGCAACATTGCGTTGATTTCAAAAAACTGTGCACATTGGATTATCAGTGATCTGGCTATTATGATGTCGGGACACATTTCAGTTCCTATGTATCCTAACCTGAATGCTGAAACCGTAAAACTTATTCTTGAACACAGCGAAGCAAAAGTATGTTTTGTAGGAAAATTGGACGACTGGAAATCCATGCGTCCCGGAGTTCCTGCAGGTGTGCGCTGCATTTCATTTCCTTTTTATACCGAGCCCGGCTACGAGACATGGGATGAAATTATAAAAGGAGTAAAACCTGTTGAAGAAGATGTTGTGCGCCTGCCGAGTGAACTGGCTACCATCATTTACACATCAGGAACTACTGGAATGCCAAAAGGTGTGATGCATAGTTTCCACAACTTTTCATTTACTGCCGAAAACGCTGTTAAACTGATAAATATTGACAATACATCTAAGTTTTTCTCTTATCTGCCCTTGTGCCATATTGCAGAGCGTTTCTTAGTTGAGTTGGGTGGAATTTATTCGGGAGGTAGTATTGCCTTCGGTGAATCATTAGAGAAATTCCCTAAAAATCTTTCGGAAGTTCAACCAACCGTTTTCCTTGGTGTGCCTCGCATCTGGAGCAAATTCCAGCAAGGTGTGCTTGGTAAAATGCCGCAGAAAAAACTCAACATTTTCCTGAATATTCCTATCCTGAGTTCAATAGTAAAAAAGAAAATAAAAACAGGATTAGGATTGTCGCAGGCCAGCAATATTTTTGTTGGTGCAGCTCCAATGCCGGCATCGCTTATCCGCTGGTTCGAGCGACTGGATGTTAAAATTCAGGAGGCTTATGCCATGACGGAGAATTGCTGCTACTCGCACGTTACCTTGTCACACGAAATAAAAATTGGTTGCGTTGGAAAAGCCTTGCCGCATGTTCAGGTAAAACTGAGTGAACAAAACGAGGTGTTGATTAAACACGAAGCACTGATGTTAGGCTATTACAAAGAGCCGCAAATGACCAAAGACAGTTTTACCGAAGATGGTTACCTGCGCACCGGAGATGAAGGAAAAATTGACAACGAAGGCTATCTGCAAATCACAGGTCGTGTGAAGGACATTTTTAAAACCACCAAAGGAAAATACGTTGCACCTGCTCCTATTGAAATGAAAATTTCGGTAAATGAAGATGTGGATCAGGTATGCGTAGTGGGTGACGGAATTGCTCAACCGATTGCTATGATTACACTTTCAGAAGCCGGCAAGAAAAAAGCAAAGGAAGAAATAGAACGTAGCCTTGCTGAAACCATGAACATTGTAAATCCAAAACTTGACCAGCACGAAATGCTGAAACGCATGGTAGTATTAAAAGGCGACTGGACAGTGGAAAACAAACTCCTTACTCCTACCCTTAAAATCAAACGCAACGAGGTGGAGAAAATTCATCGCAGCAAATACGAGATGTGGTATTCAAGCACTACGGAAGTGGTGTGGGAGAACTAGTAGTCTTTTACCACTAAGTACACAAGGGCACTAAAGCACTTTAAGGTGGCTAAACATTAGGAATTTACGGCACTGAGTTTCTTTGTCTTTTATCCCAGTGAAGCTAAGTGCGCTCAGTGTTCTGAGTGGTAAGGGAAGTTTTCTTCTTTAACCTTTCATAAATACCCACGCTCATCATGAGCATCAGCATTCCGTAAAACACATCCTCAACAGGGATGGTGAGAAAACGGATGGATAAATTTTCAGCGTTGTTATACCACACCACCGGTTCGCCAATCCAGCTGCCGGTGAGCAAACCGTTTACAATGGTGAAGGGAATAAGAATAACTAAGTAAGCAGCATAAAATCTGCTCATGTATTCTCCTTTTATCCAAAGTATTTGCAGCAACAGAAAAATACAGAGGAACAAGCAGGTATAAAATGTGTAGGCTTTGTCGTGAAAGAGAATAACGCCTGCAATGCAAATAATAAGAATTGCAACACTGACAATTTGGTGATTGCCAACTTTATATTTTTGAATTAACCCCAACGCTTCATAAGCAAATATGCTTGAGTAGGGAATACAAAAGAAAAACAGGATTTCTTCCAAAGGCAGATTAAATACACTTATTCCGGTTATAAACTTCGGATTAAACCCCCATACACCATTGGCAGTAAAAATGCTGTCCCAAATAATAAAGAAAACTGCTGTTGCAGTCATTGCAGGAAAAAGGTATTTCCACTTTTTGTAATAGGCTATGCGGCTTTCAAAGCTGAGTATAAAGGGAACTAAAAACGAGCAAAGATTAATGAGCAGATAAGTATATTGCTCCATCAGGCATTATCAAAAAGCGTTTTCTCTTTCCGCGCTGCTTCAAAATATTTCTTGGGAACCAGCAGCATACCAAAACATTCACCGTCTTCTTTGGTCAGATGCTTGTGATGCGCACGGTGAGCTTTGCGCAGAGCAATGAAGTAGGTAATATTAGTGCGCCTGAACAGTTTTATCCGCTGGTGAATCAGTATCTCATGCACAAAGGTATAGGCCACACCATACACTGCAATTCCAATACCTACCCACATTCGCCAGTCGCAGCCCGCCATAATACCAAACATCATAAAGAGCCAGCTGGGTATAGCGAAGATGAGAAAGAACCAATCGTTTTTCTGAAAGAATTTTCCGGTCATTACATGATGATCCTGATGAATGTTCCAGAAGAAACCATGCATTACATATTTATGTGCAAGCCATGCTATAGCTTCCATCAACCAGAAACTTGCGGTCATAATCACTATTCCTGAAATCCAAAACATCAGTTCTGATACTTTTTTAAACTCGCTTTCTCTTTATCATCCGTCTTCTCCGACTTAATCAGATAGTTGGCAATTGCCTTGCGCAACTCACGTTTATCGAGCATGGGAAGATACTTCATGATATAACTTTTGTCCTCTTCCAGATTCTCATTATAGCCCAGCATGGACGGCAGATTATCCTGAATGGCAAAACGCAGAAAGCGCAACTCAATATCGTTTTTATTATTTGAAATTGCATCTTCCAACAATTTCTTCCCGTCTTTAAAATATTCCATTTTCGAGAACGGATTGGCTGTAGATTTTGCCATCAGCATGGTAACTCCACCGGCATATCCCGACAAAACATCTGTTCCGTCTGCTTTGCCGGTCAGGGCAGTGTAAAGTTCTTTGCACACCGAATCATTCTTAGTGGCAAGCGGATATTTCTTGCGCACGTCATCAAGAGTCAAGTCCTGCGCAACTATTGAAACAGAGGCAAGAGATAAGAGACAAGAAACTATAAACGTTTTCATCTTCTAAATTAAATTAAGGCTGTGTCTGAAATAAGCCCCTGCCAATAAAGCATATTTACGCGGATTTGAAATGCGGATCCTGCCATTCATAATTCCGGAGGTTGGCGTGTTCTTTATCTTTTTGAAAAGCGAATAGTAATAAACATACACCATGTAAACAGCAAAACGACATTCCTTAGGAAGCTGCATGATACCGGCATAACCTTCGCGGTAATCACTTTCAATTTCCGCTTCCAGTTCATGCTTTACCTGCTCGTTAAAATTCTCCATCTGCAATTCCGGAAAATAAATTCTTCCAAGGTTTTGATTATCCGCTTTCATGTCGCGCAGAAAATTTACCTTCTGAAAAGCCGCACCCAGCTTCATTGCCGGGTGTTTCAGGGATTGATACTGTTGCTCATCACCTTTACAGAAAATACGAAGACACATCAAACCAACGGCTTCTGCAGAGCCTAATACATACTCGTCAAAACTCTGGCGGTCGTGGTTTTTCTTTTCCAGGTCCATTTCCATGCTGTGCAGAAAAACATCAATCAATTCTTGCTCTATTTTGTATTTGTTTACCGTTTGCTGAAAACTGTTGAGTATCGGGTTTAGGCTGATACCCTCTTTGATAGCCAATTTTGTTTCATCCGAAAAACGTTTGAGTAGTTCGGGTTTATTGAACTCGTGAAAGCTGTCTACAATCTCATCGGCAAAGCGCACAAAGCCATAAACAGCATGAATGGGACGTATTAAATCTTTGTGCAGAACATTGATGGCAAGCGAAAAAGAGGTGCTGTAGGCACGGGTTACGGCCTTGCTGCACTTGTAGGAAACAGTATCAAATAAATCCTTCTCTTTCATCTGTGCGAAAATAGATAATTAATAGGCGCCATTCCTCTTACGTGTTACCCACTCTGCTGCCATCATAAACAGTATCAAAAAGAACAGCCACTTAAAGTGAATAACATCGCGCAGTTTTTTCTGATTGTAAATAACGGGCTTAATATCTTCACGCGAGGCAATTTCATTGCCAAGATTTTCAAGTTCGTTTTTGTAGAACATCTTTCCACCTGTTGATGTGGCAAGGTTGTAGAGCAACTGATGGTCGGCAACGGTGTTTACCGTTTCAATAAACAAAGCACTTACGGTAAAACGGCCGCGCGCATTCAGGGTTTTCTCGCCAACACTAACGGTTGCTTCGTAGCTGTAATTGCCGGGCGCTAGGTTTCCTGCATTCAGGCGATAAGCATTTCCCGTGCGGGTAAAGGTGAACGGAAACTTTTTGTTATCGCTGTTCACGATGCTCATGTTTACTTCGGGTTCGTTAATCAGTTCGTAGCTTTCGTTGTAAAGTTCTGCATCAAAAACAACCTGCTCACTTTCGGTGAAATGGTTTTTAACATTTACACGAAACAGGCTCTTGTCGGTCTTTACCGAAAGGTATTGCACTATTTTGCTGACAAAAGAATTGAATGCATTGTGGTTTCCGTTGATGGAGAAATCACTCAAGCGCCAGTGCCACAAACCTTCACCTGTCAATACTCCTATTTTGTTTTCGCCTTGCTGGGTAAAATACAGCAAAGGCATATCCGTAGCCACCATGCCTATGCGCTGCTTCAACATTACCGAAGCCGCAGGGCTTAACCTGTAATCACCGAAAGGCGCTTGCAAAGGAGGAAACTTCTGAATGTTTTTTTGCAGCTCATCATCCAAGGTAAAGAGTGAAAAGTTTTCATCGAGAACAGCCTGTACTTCGTTCACTGAATTATTCTTCACCTGTATTTCAAGGCCTAAGCCTGCAGTGTTAAAGCTCTGCATTTTGGTATCTTTTCCTAAGATGTAAAAAGCAGGGATGCCTGATTTTATAACATTCTGCAACAGGTTTTGTCCTGCCGGTTTCTGTGAAGGTATCTGGTGCAGAACAACCAGATTATATCCGTTGATATTCTTGTCCAGATTATCGAGCAGGCGCACGTCCACTTCGTAGTTCTCATTCACTTCAATGGCTTGGCGCAAGGCGGCAATATCGGGATGAGCGTTGTTGGCAACGATTAATACTTTTTGTCTGCCATCCAGCACTTCAATGTATAGCTCGGTGCTGTTGTTGCGTAGGGTTACTTCACCTTTTAAAGAAGAGAGGCGCACGGTGTATTTCTGTAATCCGGGTTTCTTTGCTTCCAAAATAACAGGAACCGTTTCGCTGAAATTATCGCTGCTTACGGCAATCTTCTTTTCAAAAACCTTGGCGCTGTCCCACAACACGGTGAGCAATACTTCAGCGCCTTTGAACTGCTTGGCTTCGGCAACTATTTCGAGCGGAAAATTATTTCCGAGGTAGGCAAAGCGGTTGTGGTTAACGCGGGAAAGGATTACATCTTTGCGCACATTGGTATCGCCAAGGGCAATGGTGTAAACAGGTGCCAGACTTTTGCCGGTACTATAAACAGGATTGCTTCCTTTGTTGAACAATCCATCGGAAGCCAATACAATAGCACCTACGTTGCGGTTGCCATACACGTTGTTGATTTCATCAAACAAACCCGAAATATCGGTTTGCTTTTCGGCATAATTAAACTCGTTTTTCTCTTCAACCTTATTACCGAAGGAATAGGTTTTTACTTCATACTTATCGCCTAATTGTTTTACCAGTTTATTGAAATTCTCAGCGTATTCATTGCGGTAAAAAGCAGAGTCTTTTCCGGTAACAATGGATTCAGAATTATCCTGAGCCAGTACAATAATGGGTTTCTCTACTTCGCGCAGGTTGGTTTTCAGCAAAGGCGAGAGCAGCAGAATGGCAATAATGGTTACTGCAATAAAGCGCAGCACCGCCATGGTGCGGATGAGCCAGGGCGAAAGACTTTCAAATGTTTTATCTCTGCGGTAGAGGAACCACGCAACCAGGGCTCCTGCTGCCACGCAGAAAATTAAGAACCAGGCCGGATACTCAAATACTATGTTTACTCCCATTAATTTCTCGCAAAGGCGCAGAGGCGCAAAGTTTTTTCAATCACCAAATCACTAAATCGTTCAATCACTAAATTATGTAAGCATTCCTCCGCAAACAGAAATTACCTGTCCTGTAATGTAAGCCGACATATCGGAGGCAAGGAACAAAGCCGTGTTGGCAATGTCTTCGGGTGTGCCGCCACGTTTCAGGGGAATGGCATCGCGCCAGCCCTGTACTGTTTTTTCGTCTAAGGCACCTGTCATTTCGGTTTCAATAAAGCCGGGTGCAATTACATTGCTGCGGATATTGCGTGAGCCCAATTCAAGCGCAACCGATTTGGTAAATCCGATGATGCCCGCTTTGGATGCCGAATAGTTGGCCTGTCCTGCGTTGCCTTTTATGCCTACCACCGAACTGAGGTTGATGATGCTTCCGCTGCGCTGCTTCAAAAAGGTGCGCTGCGCGGCTTTCACGGTATTGAAAACGGATTTAAGATTGGTGTCTATTACCTCGTCCCACTGGGCCTCGGTCATGCGCATTAATAAGTTATCGCGGGTGATGCCGGCATTGTTTACCAATACATGCAGGCCGCCAAATTCGGCTACCACATCGTTCACTAATTTTTCGGCAGTAGCGGTTTCTGCTGCATTGCTCTGGTAGCCTTTTGCTTTTATGCCAAAGGCAGCCAGTTCTTTTTCCAGCTCCTGTGCTTTTTCTACCGAGCTCTGGAATGTGAATGCCACATTGGCCCCGTGCTCTGCAAATTTAAGGGCTATGCCCCGCCCTATTCCGCGGGTGGCGCCTGTTACTAATGCTGTTTTTCCTTCAAGTAGTTTCATATAGCTATTCATTTTTATGAAAGGCTTCAAAGGTAGAAGAGAAAGTTGAATGTTGGAGGAGGAAATTGAGAAAAACAAAACCCCGTTTTTGGCGGGGTTTTATTATTATTGCTACACCAAAATTTTAAATCATGAAAGGCGATATTGAAATCAAAGAAAAACTACTGCTTATTGTAAATGTGTTAAAGAAAGATTTAAACTATAAGTTTACCCTTGAGGATATTTTTTCACCTGTAAGGGACAAGGATCTTGTAACCATAAGAAGCATTATTTCTTATTGTTTACGAAAACACAACTATTCATATCCGCAAATAGGCAGGCTGTTGAACCGTACGCATGCCACGATTATAAATCTTGACAAACATTTTGAAAAAAATATTGACAAAGACAAAGAACCCTACAAAAAGACCCTTTCCAAAATTCATTTCCTTTTATCGCAAGGAGGTATAGTGAAAAAGCTGAAAGCCGAAGAAGCAGAACTGAATAAAATAGAAAATAGGCTGAAAAAGCTCAGAATACAAATAGCGCAGATGTATTTTGATTATGAAAACTTATAAAACAAAAAAAACTTGCCTGAGGCAAGGGGATTTTTCTCGAATAGACTTATATCAATTGTATAACATTAAAACGATCATGCATTAAGTTTTTCTTTGGTTGCATAAAGTTTTTGCATACAGGCATAAAATTTTTCCATGCTCACTTAAAACTTTTCTTTACTCATATTTTTCTTTCTTAAGTAGAGAAAAAAGTTTTCAATACTCACTTAAAACTTTTCTTTAGTCATATTTTTCTTTCTCAAGCAGAGAAAAAAGTTTTCTATGCTCACTTTAAATTTTTCTTTGCTCATATTTTTATTTTTTAAGCAAAGAAAAAAGTTTCTCACGCAAGAAAATTGCTGAATCTTTCTTGCATAAAGCACTTGCAGCCAATTATATATAGTTTTAACCTAAGGAAAATGACAAAGCAGTCATTAAAAAACACTTTTTGTCAGTAGAAATGTAATTATATGCATCAAACAAATTGTCAGGGCAAAAAGAAAAGCCCATCCGCCTGAGGCGGATGGGCTTTTCTTTACCTACTGTTCAATTATTCAAAAACCGTTAGGGCTATGATTGAACAGTTGTACCTTTAGTTACCACTACCAGGTAGCGGGTATTTTCCCAGAATTTTTCGGGGTCAATGATTTTAATAAACTCCACTTCATCATTTTTGCCAAACACATACTCGTAGCTGTCTAAGTCGTGGTTCGAAACTACTTCGGCATGTTTTGCAAACACCGGAATAAGCTCGAAATTAAGTTTATCAATTTTCACAAACTGGTCGCGGGCAAAGTTTTCTTTCAGCACTTTGGTTGAGCCCATGCCCAATACACCACCTTCTTTATCCACCACATTTTTTTCTTTCAGCTCGCTAAAAGTTCCCACTACAAAAAATGCTTCGCGTTTGGCCATTTCGCGTTTGCGGATTTCGGTAGTCATAGCAGTAAGATGGTCGGCCTGCAGACTTATTACCTGAGCCTTTACACCAAGGTCAAAATCACGCTCAGCCACCTCCACTGTTAATGAATCACCTCTTTTAGCCTGATGCCTTAAATCAGCACGCAGGTAATCCGCTTCTTCTTTGTACTTTTTAATTCTGCCTTCCAGTTGGCTGATAGATGCAGTAAACTGACCGATTTGTTTATCCTTATCGCCCAGATTGAGTTTAAGCGCATTTACCAAAGCCTTGTTATCTTTTATAAGACCTTCAATGGCTTTAATCTCGTTCTCAATCCGCTGCTGTGCGTTTACTTCGTTTTCAGCATTAAGGTCGTTGATAATACTGCCTTCGCGCTCGCGGATATCCATCAGGTTGCGTTCAATTTTAGAAAAACCGGCAAGGGCTTCGGTATTATATTGTCCAAGTGTTGCTACTTCGGCCTCAAGTGCTTTTTTATCATTGTATTGCTCATAAGCTATATATCCGAGTCCGGCTACTGCTGATAATGCTATAACAAGAATTACATTCTTCAGTATGCCCGATTTACTTTCTATATTTTCATTAGTTTCCATGATTTCTGAAATTTATTGTTTAGTAGTCATGGAGTGGGTATAGGATAACTATGCCATACATGGTTTCAGAATATTTAAACACCCATAAATTCAGTCACAACAAGGGTTTTGCGAGTTAAGAAACAACTGATTAAGAGCAGAATATAAACAAAAAAATGTGGAAAATTGTCCACACTTAAAGGTAAAAGTTTACACTAATAACCTACAAAACCTCCTTACAGGTAGCGCACGAAGTCTCTGTTTCAAAAATCTTAACCTCTACAGCCGTAATAGTATGCTGCTTTAAGGTTGCGCTATGCAAACGGGTAATTTCAGACGAAAGGTATTTGCACAGGTTCTCGGCAGTGGAATCAAAGGGTAGTAAAAAGTATTTCCACTTCTTATCATCAAACACCTGTTTCAGTTCGGTATCTTTTTCCGAGATAATGGTGGTGTGATCCAGTTCATCTACCAGCGGCTGAATCATTTTTTTCAGCTCATGAAAATCAATGACAAATCCGTTGGCATCGGTTTCGCCTTCAAACTCCACTTCCATTTTGTACGAGTGTCCGTGCAGATGCTGGCACTTGCCGTTATACCAGGGAATGCGGTGTGCCGCTTCCCATTTAAATTTTTTAGAAACTTTCATCCTTTTATCAATGTGATAAATCCTTTTTGCACTACGGGCTCCTCCCCTTCTTTCAGATCAACTTTAAGAACATAATAATAGGTTCCTGCCGGTAACTCCTGTCCTGCGTTGCTGCGTCCGCTCCAGAGCACCTCCTGTCCTTCGGTATTAAAAACTACCTGTCCCCAGCGGTTGATAACCGTAAAAACAAACCCTCCATCGCCTTTGTTTCGGATATAAAAACTGTCGTTATAGTCATCGCCATTGGGGGTAAATACGTTGGGCACAGTAAGCACCTGCTCAATAAAAAAGCTTTGCTGAGCGGTGTCGCTGCATCCATACTGGTCGGCTACAATCAGCACAACGGTAAAGCTATCTTCTGTTAAATAAACTTCAGCAGGATTTTGAATTGATGAGCCGTCACCGTTGCCAAAATCCCAGTTCCAGTTTACAATGCTGCCGGTTGATAAATCAGTAAAGGCCGTTGCATCGCCCAGCAGTGCAGGAGTTACCAGAAAATCAGCAGCTACATCACCGCCTACATGAATAAATACGGT
Source organism: Bacteroidia bacterium (assembly GCA_050186075.1). Lineage (GTDB taxonomy): Bacteria > Bacteroidota > Bacteroidia > SXHM01 > SXHM01 > SXHM01. The sequence goes on along the minus strand of JBFWYU010000042.1, from coordinate 5,798 downwards.
GTCTTTTGCTGTAATACTGCAACCAGGGTTTGAAACGGTAACAATATACTGGCTGTCGCCAAAATCAGGAACTACCGAAATCAGTGAGCCTGTTGAACCATCGGACCATGCATAGTTTGTGCCCCCGCTTGCAAAAAGTAAAAGGGTGTCGGGAAAACAAAGCAGGGTGTCTTTCTCTGCATAAGCCGTAGGTATGGGCACAACATCTACTACAAAATCCTGCGAGGTGGCACTGCAACCGAAGAAATTAGTGGCTGTTACATTATAAGTCCCCGATTGATCTACAGTAATATTAGATCCTGTTTCACCGTTGGGTGCCCAGAGAAAATCCAGACCAAAACCAAAGTTTACCGAAATTTTTACATCCTGTCCTTCACAAAAAGCTAATGGTCCGTCAGCCGTAACGCTCAGAAATGGCGCTGGAAGAAAGGCCGCAGGAAACTGTGCTGTATCCGAACAGCCTGCAAAATTGGTAACTGTAACACCGTATAAACCGGACTGCGTAATTTGTATGGTTGGTCCTGTTTCTCCGGTTGACCATTCAAAATCATCAAAGGGCAGACTCAGCGTAAAAAGGGTAACCGTGTCGCCCATGCAATAAGGCGGCAACTGGTCAGATAATATATTAGCAGTAGGCGCAGGAATAACATTAATAAATACAAAGTTTGAATTATCGGAACAGCCGTTGGAGTCGGTAACATTAACACGGTTAGGTCCGGGCTGATTTACCCAGATGCTTTGCGTAGTTGCTCCGTTGGTCCATAAATAAGAAACACCGGGATTGGCAATTAACTCTACACTGTCGTTAGAGCAAATAGTTGTTGGTCCGTTAACTGTTATACTGGCATTTACATCACACCCGCCTGCAAAAACAGAGGATGAAAACAAGGCAGAAAGTACAATGCAAAAAGATGTAGAAATATACTTCATCAGAATTTATTTGCGGACAAAGTAAACAAATAAGAAACACACTTTATATGATATAAATCGCTTTTCATGGATATTGCATTTTGATTGTATTTTCAATAAACTATATTTGTCCGCATTCAAAAAAAATACAATGTATAAACAACTCTTTTTCACCTGCCTGTTTTCTGCAATAACACTAATTTCATTTGCTCAGGACAATGAATGGAAAGAATATTTCGGCAACGAAAACATTTCTATCCAATATCATTACACCGAATGTCATAATCCGGCAAAAGGTCTGCACCACGAAAATGTATTACTGCGCCTGCACAACAATACCTCACAGGATGTTACAGTAAGCTATTACCTGCAACGCATCTACAACGGCAAGGAAGTAAAAGCGGATGTATCAGACTTTACATTCACAGTTCCTGCCTACAATAAAATGGAAAGCAGTTGCGATGATTTGCAGGAAGGCTTATATGTGTTTTCACGCATACTTGACCTGAAAGCCAATTCTGTTTTAAACTCTTTTGAACTAAAAAACCTCACCATTAACGGACAACCTGTTGCACGATGAAATTTAATTGTTTAGCCACTCTGCTTCTTGCTTCCTGCCTCTTACCTCTTGCTTCTTATTCGCAATGTAATTTACAAATCATACCTGCCGATACCATTACCATTACCTGTGGCGAAACCATAGACATTGATATGAGTGCTTATGGCAACAGCGGCAATCAGGTGTTGAACAACAACTTTAATGACGGAACAGCAGGAAACGGATGGCTTGCCACACCGGCAGCTACCTTCACCAATCCCTGCTCACCGGGCAGCCCTGACGGAACAACGCACATCTGGCTGGGCGATGCTACACCACAACCCCGTATTTTAACAACACAATCATTTGACCTTTCGTTAGGCGGTGCAATTTGTTTTGATTTACGCTTTGCCGTTCAGGCCGAAGCAGCTCCCTGCGAAGGTCCTGACGAACCACAGGAAGGAATTTACCTGCAATACTCAACCGATGGTGGCGGAATCTGGAACAACATCAATTACTTTGATCCTATTGGCGGCTACGACCCTACTCTTACTTCATGGCAGCAATACTGCTTTCCAATTCCTGTTGCAGCGCAAACAGCCAATACACAAATCCGCTGGTATCAGGATGCAACAAGCGGTGCAGAGTATGACCACTGGGGATTAGACAATGTATCCATAACACTCAATGACCCGAGCTATCATTATGAATGGAACCACAGCAGTTTTCTTGGGCCCAACCCGCCAACAGTAACGGTTACCACCGACTCGGTTTTCACTGTTTATTACACCAACGGCATTGATGATACCTGTACAGCATCGGTTGTGGTACAAACGGCACCTCCTACGTTTACGGTAACTTCCGTAAATGACACTTCGCTGTGCGGGTCGGGGTGCATTGAATTAAATGCAACTGCTGATATTCTTGTGCGTCCGGCAAGCCAACCCACTTTTGAGAACAATGAATTTCAGCCCATAAATCCGGGCGGAATTCCTACAATTATTCCTATCAATGTTGGAGGTGTGGATTTAACTACAGTAGGAATAGGCTCAATTATTTCTGTCTGTCTGAATATGACATCACTGATTCCACTTTTCGACCTGTCATCCATAACGGTAAAACTATCCTGTCCGGGAGGAACTGAAATAACACTTATTGCACCCGGAAGTGTTTCGGGACAAAACCTTACCAACACCTGTTTTACAACCGATGCAACAAGTTCTATCACAACAGGAACATCACCTTATTCAGGAAGCTATTTGCCGGTTTTCGGTTCGTTGAACGATTTTATTGGCTGCGATGCCAATGGTGTATGGACCATGAGCATGACCAACACTTCACTTTTCCCGAGCGGTATATTTAATTCGTGGGAAATTACGTTCGATGTCCCCGAAATCAGGTACCAGGGTGTTTATGAATGGACACCAACCACAGGTCTTAGTGATGCGCTTTCATTAAATCCAACAGCTTGTCCTGAGAGTACAACAACCTACACACTTGCGGTGCGTGATTCTAATAACTGTGCAACGTATACGCACGATGTTACCATTGCAACAACACCTTTTGAAATTGACAGTGCCCTTACCGTAAAACCTTTGCCCGGTGAAGACAACGGAGAAATTACCGTAACAACCATTGGCGGACTTGAACCGTTTACCTACAGCATTGACAATGGACTGACAACACAGGACAGCGCTCACTTTACCAACCTTGCTCCCGGAACTTATACCATAAGCGTAACCGATGCCGGAACCTGTTTTGATACCATTACGGTTGTGCTGGATGAATTTGAACCCATTCAGATTCCCAACATCATAAATCCCAACAGTCAGGAAGCCGATAACAAAGTTTTTATGCTGAAAGGAATGACTGAACCGGAAGTAGTTATCTATAACCGCTGGGGAAAAAAGATTTACCAGTCAGATGCCTACAAAAACGATTGGGACGGGGAGAAATATCACGAAGGAACCTACTTCTATCATGCTAAAGATAAAGCTGACGGAAAGGACTACTCCGGCTTCTTTCAACTGGTAAGGTTTTAATTTATTATTACGTTGTTGTGTCACTTCGAGCGTAGTCGAGAAGCAGTAATAAAACTTCTCGACTACGCTCGAAGTGACAGTCATTATATCGGCCTCAAAAAAAATTCCGTCAGGCAAACGCAATATTCTATATTTGCCATCCCTTTTCAGAATTCATTCAGACCATCAAATCCTCTTATCTTATGAAGACCTTTACAAAACGAATTTTAAACATCGTTCTCTTTGCAGCATTATCCTTTAATGTTGCGGCACAAAACAACATGGGTATCGGAACACTAAGTCCGCATCCTACGGCTGTGCTTGACCTTTCTACAACCGATAAAGGTTTTCTAGCGCCACGTTTAACTTCTGTTCAGCGCGATGCCATTGTAAACCCTGCTGACGGATTATTGATTTACAATACCGATGATAAAACCTTCTGGTATTTTGACGGAGCACAAAACCTGTGGGTACAGGTATCGGGACAAACAGGCAATGTTGGCCCGACAGGACCATCGGGTGCTGACGGAGCCACAGGCCCTTCAGGCGCAGATGGCGCAACCGGACCAACAGGACCTACCGGTTTTTTACCAAACGGAACAGCACCTGGCAACACTACCTACTGGGATGGAACACAATGGGTGGTAAACAGCAACAATATTTATAACAACGGTGGTGGCGTTGGTGTGGGCACAGGCGGTCCTGCCGATGCTTCAGCAGTATTTGAAGCTTCCTCTACTACACAAGGTACATTAATTACACGCTTAACGACCGCACAGCGTAACGCTATTGTTGCGCCTGCCAACAGTTTGTTGATATTTAACACCACTACCCAATGTCTTGAAATTTACATTGCAGGCAACTGGGTTAGCATTACCTGCGGTGGCTGTCAAATTCCTGCAACACCCGGATCAATTTCAGGTGTAACAAGCGTTTGCAGCGGACAAACCGGTGTAACCTATTCTATTACTGCGGTAAGTGGAGCAACTTCTTATACATGGACAGTACCATCGGGTGCTACTATCACTTCAGGGCAAGGAACAACCTCTGTTACGGTTGATTTCGGAAGCTCATCAGGAAACGTATCCGTAACGGCAAGCAACACCTGCGGAACAAGTTCAGCAAGCACTGTTGCAGTAACTGTTAACGCTGCACCGGCAACTCCGGGAAGCGTTGCAGGAGCAACTACGGTAAATGCAAATCAAACAGGTGTAAGCTACTCCATCAGCGCAGTAAGCGGAGCAACTTCTTATACATGGACCGTTCCTTCAGGCGCATCGGTTACCAGCGGACAGGGCACAACAGCCATTACAGTTGATTTCGGAAGTGCATCGGGCAACGTATGTGTTACAGCAAGTAATGCGTGCGGCACAAGCGCGGCAAGCTGCGTTGCGGTAACTATCAACTGCTACACTGCAGGATCTTCTACATTTACGTTCAATGGCGGTGTTCAATCATTTACGGTGCCATGCGGAGTTACTTCCATTACAGTGGATGCTGCCGGTGCAGGTGGAAATATAGGAGTAGGTTCCTGGGCCAACTACGGAAACAACATTCCCGGTTTAGGGGCAAGAGCACAAGCTACCTTAACCGTTACACCCGGACAATTACTATATATATATGTAGGCGGGCAACCGGCTGCTGGTTATCTGGGAGGATTTAACGGAGGTGGTGATGGAGGAACAGGCTACGGACCGGGCGAAGAAGGCGGTGGCGGTGGCGGTGCATCGGATGTGCGCTCAGCAGGAAATACACTGAACGACCGTTTAGTGGTGGCAGCAGGTGGTGGCGGTGCCGGTGCAGATTGTCAGACTGGAGGAAGTCACGGAGGTAATGGTGGCGACCCTAACGGATATATAGGCTCTACCTGCGAGCCAGGAATTACCGGTGGCGATGGAGCTACCCAAAGTGGCGGTGGTGCCGGTGGTGTTGACGGCCTTTACTTAACATGGCCTTCCGGAAGTGCAGGTGTATTCGGAACCGGAGGAACAGCAGGACCTACATCGCTTGGCGGTGGCGGTGGTGGCGGATACTTCGGTGGTGGCGGTGGTTGCTTTACCGGTGGCGGTGGTGGCAGCAGCTATGTTACCCCTGTCGGAAGTTCAGGAACAAGCTATACTGCCGGCTATAATGCAGGCAACGGACAGGTTACAATTAACTGGTAAAACTTAACTATTATGAACAAACTATTTATATCACTTTCGATTTTAATTCTTACTGCAATTTCTGCTTCAGCACAATCAACAACTGAAGAAGTTGTATTGGTATCGTTTGAACAGATGTCGGCTTCACAGGCAGGCCTTATCATCAGGCTTACCTATGGTAAATCT
>JBFWYU010000041.1:0-37528 GCA_050186075.1 Bacteroidia bacterium | reverse complement strand
TTATTAAAAACAGCGAACTGATTGATGAATGCAAAAAGATTTCGGCCATTTCGCTTCAAAACAAGGTAGATCTTATTATTGTTAACGGCCATAAATATTACGACCTATACACCTATGGTTGTGCAGCCTGTATCGATAAGTTCCCTGAAACAATAAGGCCTGTTTACGAGCGAAGAACCTGGCAACTGACTAAAGTTGAAAACATTATTTACAAAAATATTCTGCTGATAGACAGTGGCAGAAATTTCAGTGAAGAATATCCGGACATTGCTGAATGCGCGGATTTAGAAGGCTTTTACCTGTTGAAAGAAAACACCATGCCCACCATTGAATTGCTGAAAGCGCTGAAGATTGATGTGCGGAGTTATAAGACAACACCATGATCTTTAATGCATTTGCCGAACAGCATATTTGGGGCGAGTGAACTATTTTTATACTTTTCTGCTGAAAATAAAATCTAAATCATGAAAAAACTTCTACTCTTTATTTCATTTATTTTTTCGGTAATGGTTACCAATGCCCAATGTATCGGCCGCTACTACGATGAACTGTTTGGGGTAAAAACCACTTCCAACATTCCCTTCGGGCGCAATGCCGAGTTTGATGGCGACAGCATTGATTTGCTGATGAACATATACGAACCCGATGGCGATAACTTTGCCAGACGCCCGCTTTTGGTGTTTGCTTTTGGCGGAAGTTTTACTGCCGGCACACGCTTTAGTCCTGATATTCTAACGCTGTGCGACCGCTTTGCCAAACGCGGGTATGTTACCGCTACCATTGACTACCGTCTGGGTTTTGAAGACGGCAACGACAGCGATACCAATCAATTCAAAGCCCTGATACGCGGCATACAGGATATGAAAGCTGCCCTGCGCTTTTTTTACAAAGATGCTTCAACCGTTAATGATTACCGCATTGACACCACACAGATTTTTTGCGGTGGTGTTTCGGCAGGTGCTTTTATTGCATTGAACCACGGCTATTTTAAAGACAGCATTTTCACCAATCCCCCGCCCGACTGGGTGCAGGGTGCTTATGACGAAGTGGGCGGTATTGAAGGTCAGAGCGGAAATCCAGGTTACTCAACAAAGGTGAAAGGCGTTATCAATCTGTGCGGTGCGCTGGCCGATACGCTGTGGATACAGGCCACCGATCCGGTGCTGGTTAGTGTACACGGCACTGCCGATGACCTTGTTGCCTACACGCAGGATACCACCTCCGTAGAGGGCATGCTGATGGGCAGCGGACTGGTGCATATCCGTGCCAACAATGTGGGTTTGCCTAATCACCTGCATTCGTTTATCGGTGCCGGACACGTGCCTTTTATTCTTCCCATTCCTTTTATTCCGCCTGCATCGCAATACATGGATTCCACTATCTGGACGGTGCGCGACTTTTTGTATCAGCATGTGGAATGCGATTCGGCAACCATTTCGGGAATTAATGAACGGCTTACTGAAACACCAGCCATGACGGTGTTTCCCAATCCATCCAGCTCGTATTTTAATGTGTTGATTGACAAAACAGCAGGTGAATATGTTGTTGAGCTGAGTGATATTGCCGGCAAACGCCTGACTGTTTATACCATCGGAAATACTACCAGCCGTATTGCTATTCCTGCAGCAAGTATGGGAAGCGGGGTTTATCTGCTTTCGCTGCGAACAAAAGAAGGTGCGTTGTTAGAAATTAAAAAAATAGTGAGCCGTTAATCTTCACCATTACCCGATTAACTATACCATCAACAAATTAATCTGTACTGCATGAATATCATTGACACCGGCAACGGAAATCTGAACCTTCCCGGCCCGGTTACCATTTCACGGGGAATGGATATTGAATTGCTGAAACAACAGCTTACCGAAAAACAAATTCCGTTTAAACAGGAAGACCACTACAATGGCATGTATGGCAGCATTTACCTGCATGGTATAAAAACAGACAACAAAACCTTTCAGTTTGAAATTCATTACGACAAGCTGAAAATGAAATCAATTTCAATGGGCTTTGAGTGCGATAAAGGTTTTGAAATAAGCTACGACCAATGGGTGAATGATTTAAAGGGCAATGAAACTAAATTTGCCTGGGGCAATATCGTAGCTGATTATCATCCCCGCTTTGATGTGCCGTATATCAGTGTTACCTACGTGCTGTAGTTACACTACAAGCTATTAATCGTGCCGGTGGTTATGCTCAACAGCAAAAGATATTTTTAGTTTATATCAGTAGATGCTCTTTCTATAGCTTCATCCCACTCATCAACTGAAATGTTGGTAAACAAAAACGTTTGCTCCTTGTCTTTTAAATATAACTTCAATAGTCTGCCATTTTTATAATTGACAAACTGTATTCCTTTAATGGTGCTGATGTTAAGAGCCCTTTCTTCAAATTTACCATCCCGGTGGTTGCTTAATGGAATTCTTATGTATCCTTCTGGAAATTCAAATAAAATAATGTCGGAAGCAGAAAAGAGCTCATTGAGGTCATCCATTGAAAGAGAGCTGTAACATACATCGGGTAAACCTCTTCCCGGTATAAAGCATATTTTACACAGTGTTTTTTTTACTGAAGGGTAATAACCGCTCTTGGCATAAACTATTGCTTGATCAGGAACAAAAGAATACATCTTCTCTTCTCCTCCGGGTTTAAGAGCTAATGAAAGTGTAACTATATTTTTAATTACCTGTTCCATGTTGTAAATTTAAAAAAATAAACATTGCCATCACGCCCCCCCCTTTTTATAAGTAGGGGGCAGGGGGTGGTCAACCACGCGCACCTAAAAAATCATTTCCGGTGAGAAATGAACCCTAGCTCACGAGAAAATTTCTATTTCTCATGAGCTGCGAACTTTTTCCAGCGGATTTTTTTCATTTCTCATAGGAAATGAACCATAGCTGGTAAGCTGCCGATTTTTTCCAGCGGATTTTTTTCATTTCTCATGAGAAAAATATTTTTTCCTCAGAGCTGCGAACCATTTCTCATGAGAAATTTACTTTTTCCTCCGAGCTACGGACCATTTCTTATGAGAAAATTATTTTTTCTCAGAGAAATTTTATTTTTCTCGTGAGCTGCGGTTCATTTCCACCGAGAAAAATATTTTTTCCGACAGGAAACGCTTTTTCTCTTCCGGAACACACCGTTTGGCTTATTTCAAAGAATGTTTTACGGAACGGTATGTGTAAATTAACAGCACAAAGGGTCCTATACCCCATTAGGGAGGATATTCCTCTGATATTAAGTTGAACAGCTGCCTATAAATTGGGGCGGAGCAGGTGCAGCAGGCACAGCCACCTTAGCCAACATCAAGTTTATACTTGATTTGAATAAAGGCCGCAAGAAAAAATTCAAAAACCTGCAGGCACTGTTTATTATCTGTACTACTGGGCAGCAAAGGCAGGCTGTGTAAGCCCGCTTAGCGACCCTGCTCGGCTGAATGTTTAGCGCGTCTAGCTGAGCGGCATCTCGGTTGAGCAACTTCCGATAGCCATCGGAGTGCAATGCTCTTTGCATGATTTAAATCATATGCCTGCCCTTGTTTGCATCATATACTAAATACAGTATAGTATTCACTTTTGTAAAGAAAATTAAAGTGTCGCTCTGAAACTTTATAACACAAAACAAAAATGAAAACAAAACTACTATTAGCCGTTTTAACCTGTGCTGTTTTTTCCATGTCATCGTGTAAAAAAAACGATGATGATAATACTACCAATGGTGGCTCAACGCTTAGAATTTTAACAAGCCCTACGGGACAAAACCAAACCATAAGTGCCAATATTGACAATACCGGATATACCAACTTTAATGCACAAACCATACTTGCCGATGGCGGTGCTCCCCTTAATAGTTATACATGGTCATTAGACCTTAGTTCAAATCCGCCAGCGGGTATTACAATAGGTACTCTTACAGGTGTTGTAAACAGACTTGGACATTCCAGCACCGGGCTTTCTGTTGGCACCACTACGTTTAGAGTAACCGTATCGGATGGTAATGCTACACGAACCGAATCGATAGATCTTGTTGTTACCGGTTACACACCCGGGTCGGCTGCTGTTTTACAGCAATTATCGTCCAACTTTGCACTTGTAAACGGAATAGCAAATAAACCCTACGGAGCATCACTATGGGTAACAGGGGGCACACCACCTTATTCATGGTCGCTGGATAATACCTATCCCGGAAGTGTTGATTTAACAAATGCAGGATTAACAGTAGATGCTACCACGGGAGTAGTAAGAGGAACCATACTGAACAGCGCAGCAGGAAGCACTATTAATTTTAAAGTCATTGTTACCGACAGCGCAGGCGATGTTGCTATTTTCAGCCCTGTATATACCATACAGGTTGATTAAAAAACAGCTGCGGAAAACTTTAATAATCCACTCTCCTCCTGCCCGACTTTATTTCACCGCGTAGCTTTTTACTTTTAATACGTTTCTCTTTTTGTGCTTTGCTTATTTTAACAGGCAAACGTTTTTTCTTGGGAGTAAGTGCTTTTTGCAGCAGTTCATAAAATTTTTCAATTACCCGTTCTTTGTTGCGCAACTGGCTGCGCTCGCTGCTGCGCGAGAGGTGCAGCATACCATCATCAGCAATGCGTGAGGCCAGGTTTTTAGCAATCAATTCCTTTTCTTCTGCCGTAAGCAATGCAGAACCCTGCACATCAAAAATCAACTCCACCTTGGTTTCGGTTTTGTTTACGTTCTGTCCGCCCGGGCCACCGCTGCGCGAGGTTTTAAATTGGAATTCTTTAGAAAAATCTCGTTTCATTATTTAGAAGCCATTAAACTTTATTTCTGAAAAAGGAATTGCCACAGATTCACAGATTTTATGCATGATTTTTTGCGTTTTTAATCTGTGAATCTGTGGCAATCATTCGACCTTCGCCCTTATTTATTGTATTGCAGGATACGGATCAACCCCTAAATTTTTAAACGTAAAACTCCAGATATCCGCTTGCTCTTCCACCAGTTTTGAAACAGGTTTTCCGGCACCGTGTCCTGCCATTACATCAATGCGTATCAGCACCGGATTACTGCCTTTGTGTTTTTCCTGTAAGGTGGAAATGAATTTGAACGAGTGTGCAGGCACAACCCTGTCGTCATGGTCAGCCGTAAGCACCAACGTTGCAGGATATTCAACACCTTGTTTGATATTGTGCAATGGCGAATACTTATACAGCGCGTTGAATTCAATGGAATCCTCACTTGTTCCGTAATCACTTGCCCATGCCCATCCAATGGTGAATTTATGGTAGCGCAACATATCCATTACGCCTACTGTTGGCAGCGCCACTTTAAACAATTCAGGACGCTGTGTTATGCAAGCACCAATCAGCAAACCGCCATTACTGCGGCCTTCAATAGCCAGCTTTGCAGACGATGTGTATTTTTCTTTAATCAGATATTCAGCTGCTGCAATAAAATCATCAAATACATTTTGCTTTTGCAGTTTAGTTCCCGCTATGTGCCAGTTCTCGCCATACTCCGAGCCACCGCGAATGTTGGCCATGGCAAACACACCACCATTCTCCAATAGCACTAAACGGTCGGGTTTAAAGTCAGGATTTTTACTGATGTTAAAACCACCGTAGCCAAACAACAAGGTTGGGTTAGTTCCATCCAGAACAATTCCTTTTTTGTAGGTAAGAAACATGGGAACCTTAGTTCCGTCTTTGCTGTTGTAAAACACCTGCTTGGTTTCGTATTGCGAAGCATCAAAATCAACGGTAGGTTTTTTAAACACACTTGATTCTCCTGTTGTAAAATCATATTTATATATAGCAGTAGGATACAGAAAAGAAGAGAAGGTATAAAAGCCGATGTTGTCAGTTGCTTTACCATCAAATGCGCCAACACTGCCCATTGCAGGTAGGGTGATTTCTTTTTCTTCTTTGCCTGTCATATCATAAATCAACACTTTGCTGGCAGCATCTTTTAAATAACGGGCAACTATTTTTCCGCCTGCAAGCGTTATACCTTCCAGTACATATTTCTTTTCAGCAATTAAAGTCTGCCAGTTTTTTTCGTCCGGTTTGTCGGGGTCAATAACTACAACACGTTTATTAGGAGCAGCATTATCAGTCATCATAATCAGCTTGCCGTCAATAAAATCTTCCACGGTGTTGGCGTGCGAAAAATCAGGAACAATCGTTTTAAAGCCACTAGTTGATTTGCGCAGATCACGAAAGTGAACTGCGTTGCCGTAGGTGCTGTTTGATTCATAAACCACCAGCATAGTTTCTTCTTCATTCACATCGGCATAATAATTAATCTTGGAATTTTCATTGTCCTCCAGCACCAATTCATCCTTGCTTTGCGGCTCACCCAGTCGGTGATAATACAATTTGTGATATTCATTTGAAGCGGAAAACTCTGCGCCTTTAGGTGCATTGTAGCGGCTGTAATAAAATCCTTCTTTGTGCCACGAAATGCCTGAAAATTTTACCCATTCCACTTTGTCTGCAAGTGTTTCACCTGTTTCAATGTTCATCACATAAATCTCATTCCAATCCGAACCACCTTTAGAAATAGCATAACCCAGGTATTTTGCATCAGGCGAAATACCAATGGCAGCCAATGATGTAGTTCCGTCAGCAGAAAGCTTGTTGGGATCAAGCAATACTTTGGGTTCACTTGTTAAAGCATCCTGCACATACAACACACTTTGATTTTGCATACCATCATTTTTATAGAAAAAATACTTCTCTCCTTTTTTAAATGGCGCTGAATAACGCTCGTAGTTCCACAATTTTCCAATGCGCTCTTTCAGTTTATTACGGAAAGGAATTTGTTCAATGTAAGAAAAGGTAACAGCATTTTGAGCCTTTACCCATTCAGCAGTTTCAACCGAAGTATCATTCTCGAGCCAACGGTAAGGGTCGCTTACCACCGTTCCGAAATAAGTATCGGTTTGTTCCACCTTTTTTGTTTGCGGATAAACAAGCGGGGCTTCCTGTTCACGTTTATCGGAAGCACATTTGCACGATGCAAGCAGTGTAGTTGCAGTCACGAAGAGTAATGCGTTTTTCATTTCATTAGTTTAGAATCCACGCGAAAGTAGAAAATTGTTGCCACTGGCAGGATTTGCACTGCCCTGCTAAATAATTAAATCTTACTGAAGAAGACTTGTTCAGCAATCTGAAGAAAAAATATTGTCAGTAATTTATTTCTTTAACTGTTCATCATATTTTTTCAAACCTGCCTCAATACTATTTTGTATCGCTATTTTAAGTATGCCGGCCAAAACCGGAATTTTTGAACCTAATTCTATAGTGTAATCCAATGCAGACTTTTCTGCAGACAAACTTTTGAACTGCATTTTACCATAATGGTGATGCAATGGTGTTCCTTTACTTACCTGATATTCTATACAAGCTGGTTTTACAGATTTGCGGATAGTTTCTTCAAAAGGTGCAAACGGAATTTTTATCAAACGCACCGAATTTACTCCGTTTATGTTCTTCGGGTTATCGCTGTCTTTAATGCGATTAATATTTTGACCCAGTATTGTACCAAGAATAGCGTGGTCATTAAAATCTTCCCACACCTGCTCTACCGGTGCATCAAATTCCTGATATAATTTTATCAGGTAAATTTTCATTATTTCTTAACTTCTTCCAAGGCCATTCCGCAAACAGCGCAGCTTCCGGCTTTATCATAAGTTTTCTCGCCTTCACATTTCATGGGGCACTGATAAACTGCGGCTTCTGTTTTTGCAGAGTTACTGCACGAAGAAAATGTGCCAATAAAAAGAAGCAGAGCTGCTATTGCTGAAATATTTTTTTTCATGGTATAATTTTTTGCCTAAATTAAATAATCGAGCGGTTAATCCCATAAGGTGTTGCTACATATTTATTCTTCAACGTTTCATCAAGCAGAACAAAATTTTCGGGCTCATGTTCCCTGCTCAGGCGCTGATGCCAGAGATGGTACTGAACCATACAAAATTTCGGGGTGAATATCTCCATGCCTTTGAATTGTATTCTTCTCCTTATTTCGGTGTCTTCACCAACACCGGGATAACGGTAGCGTTCGTCAAACCCATTAAGTTCCAGCAAATCCTTTTTTGAAATAGAGAAATTACAACCCAGTATTCCTTTTGTGGTAGATGCAAACAGGTTATTAAAAAATTCTGAGCCGATGTAAATTCCCTTCTCCACATCTTTTGATTTTCCTGTAACAGCATCCCGCAACAATCTCAAAAAAAAGAAACGTTCCAATACACCTTTTCTTATTTTTTCTTCCGTCAATGATTTTGAAATATGTTCAGACAGATTTACTCTGCGTCCTGCAAGCGCACGGTTCTCTTTGCTCATTCGCAAATGATCTTCAACAAAGCGGTGATGCGGAATGCAATCACCATCAATAAAAATAAGGTAGGGGCTTCGGCTTGCCAGAATTGCTTTGTTAAGCATAACGGTTTTCATAAAACCGTTATCAGCATGCCACAAATGTTGTATGTTTAAGGGTGATGAGGTCTGAATTTTTTTAATCTCTTCCACTATTGGAGAAGACGAACCATCATCAGCAATTATTACCTCAAACTGTTTTTCGGTTTGTCGTTCAAGTGCTGCAAGCAGCAACTTTAACCATTCAGTTTTATTATAGAATGAAATTATCAGGGAGGCACGGAACATGAAACGCCTGTTATCAGCCTTTCACCTTCTTCCCTTTCTTGTATTCGCCTAAAACAATCACCTCTTTACTTTTGCCATACTCTTTTACGGCATCCATCATCTCTTCCTTGGTGTCTCTGCGTATCTTAATACCTGTTTGTGCTCCTTTATTGCGGATTTCAATATAAAATCCATCTCTGAAATCTATCGGTCTGGTTGGCGGACGTCCCATAATTTTTCTTTTCTAATTGTTTTTAATAAAACACCTCTTAAAGGCGTTTTGTTTTTTCAGGTCATAAAATAACAAAATTTTCTGACACGCAGCACAAAAAAATAAAAAAAATTCCCTCTCCTGTCTCAAGGAGAGGGAATTTTATAGTCGCCTAGTGGAATTGTTCTGCTTCAGTAGAACCTGCCAACGCTGTGGTTGAGCTGTTTCCCTGTTGCACTACATTCTGAACAGCATCAAAATAGCCTGTTCCAACAAATGACTGGTGTTTCACTGCTTTGAAACCGTCTTTCTCCAAAGCAAATTCACGTTGCTGCAGTTGGCTGAAACCTGCCATTCCACGCTCAACATAAGCTTTTGAAAGCTCAAACATTGATGTGTTCAATGCATGGAAACCAGCCAATGTGATGAACTGGAATTTGTAGCCCATTTTTGCTAATTCTTCACGGAAAGTCAACATGGTTTTCTCGTCCATGAATTTAGCCCAATTGAAAGATGGTGAGCAGTTGTATGCCAACATTTTTCCGGGATACTTCGCATGGATACCTTGTGCAAACTCACGAGCCAGACCTAAATCAGGGTTTCCTGTTTCCATCCAGATTAAATCAGCATAAGGAGCGTAAGAAAGACCACGGTCAATGCCTTGTTCCAAACCGTTTTTCACGTAGTAATAACCTTCAGGAGCACGTTTGCCGGTAATGAATTTATGGTCGCGCGGGTCAACATCGGTAGTGATTAAGTTTGCTGCTTCAGCATCAGTACGGGCAATAACCAATGTAGATGTATTGCAAACGTCAGCAGCCAAACGCGCAGCTAACAATTTGTTGATTGCTTCCTGAGTTGGTACCAAAACTTTTCCACCTAAGTGTCCGCATTTTTTTGCAGAAGCCAATTGATCTTCCCAATGCACACCGGCAGCACCTGCTTCAATCATTTGTTTCATCAACTCAAAGGCGTTCAGATTACCACCAAAACCTGCTTCAGCATCAGCAACGATAGGAACCATCCAGTCGCGTTGCGGCTCACCTTCAAGATATTCAATCTGGTCTCTGCGCATCAAAGCATTGTTAATTTTTTTAACAACTGAAGGCACTGAATTCGCAGGATACAATGATTGATCAGGATACATTTCACCTGAAAGATTTGCATCACCTGCTACCTGCCAGCCCGAAAGATAAATCGCTTTCATTCCTGCTGTAACTTCCTGCACTGCCTGGTTACCTGTTAAAGCTCCAAGGCCTGCAACCCAATCATCGGTGTGCAGACGTTTCCATAATTTTTCAGCACCGTTTTTTGCAAGTGTGTATTCCACCTGCACCGAGCCGCTGATATTAATTACTTCCTCGGCTGAATAAGTGCGTGTAACATCTTTCCAGCGTGGATTGGTTTCCCATTCTTTTTTAAGCGCCAATGCGCGTTCTAATTTAGTTGCCATTTGTTGTTTTTGGATTTGTATTTGGGGTTGTTGTTTTGTTTATTAATCGATTTCCTCGTAAGCAGGAAGGGTAAGAAATTCTTTGTAATCGCCTTGTTGAACCAGTTCGTCAAAAATCTCAATCGCACGTTTCATAGTTGCTGAATTGTAAGCGTTTTCACCAACGTATGTTTTTACATTTTCTAATTCTGAAGGCAAAATTTCTTTGAACAATTCATAGGTAACTGTTCTGCCGTCATTCAGTTTGCTGCCATTCTTAATCCATTGCCAAACCTGTGTTCTGGATATTTCTGCTGTTGCAGCATCCTCCATTAAGTTGTGCAGTGCAGCAGCACCAACACCACGCAACCAACTTTCAATGTAGAGAATCCCAACATTGATATTCATGCGCAAACCAGCTTCAGTAATTGTTCCTTCAGGTGCGGTCAATAAATCTTTTTGTGTAGTAACTTCGCCTTCTCTTGTAATAGAATAATTGTTTGGAGTTTTCATGTGTTCATTGAAAACATCCATTGCAACACCAACCAGACCGGGGTGAGCCACCCATGTTCCGTCATGTCCGTTGGTTACTTCACGAATTTTATCTACACGCACTTTTTCAATCGCAGCGTTGTTTTCAGCTTCATTGTTTTTAATAGGAATAAATGCGCTCATTCCACCCATCGCATGAACTTTGCGTTTGTGGCAAGTCTGAATAACTAATTTAGAATATGCTGCCATGAAAGGAACAGCCATTGTAACCTGTCCGCGGTCGGGAAGCACATAGCCATTGAGGTTGCGCAGTTTTTTGATGTAAGAGAAAATATAATCCCATCTGCCGCAATTCAGCCCTGCCATGTGTTCGCGCAGTTCATAAATTATTTCGTGAAGCTCAAATGTTGCAGTGATAGTTTCAATCAACACCGTTGCTTTTATTGTTCTTTGCGGAATTCCCAATTCATTTTGTGCGAAAACAAATACATCATTCCATAATCTTGCTTCTAAATGACTTTCCATTTTAGGCAAATAGAAATAGGGACCTGTGCCATTTGCAAGCAATTGTTTTACATTATGAAAAAAGAACAATCCAAAATCAAATAGTGAACCGCTCATCACTTCTCCGTCAACGGTAACGTGCTTTTCAGGCAGGTGCCAACCGCGCGGACGAACCATCAGAACAGCAGTTTTTTCATTCAGTTTGTATTCTTTACCTGCTTCGTTTTTAAACGAAATGGTTTTGCGGATTGCATCGCGCAGATTAATTTGCCCTTCTATATTATTGTTCCAGAAAGGTGAATTGCTGTCCTCAAAATCCGCCATAAAAACTTTTGCACCGCTGTTCAGTGCATTGATGATCATTTTACGGTCAACAGGACCGGTAATCTCAACTCTGCGATCTTGTAAATCAGCAGGAATTGGAGCAGCTACCCATTCGTCTTCGCGAATAGATTTTGTTTCAGGAAGAAAATCAGGCAGTTTTCCACTGTCAATCTGCTTTTGTTTTTCAACACGCGCAGCAAGTAATTCTAATCTTCTTTTATTGAATTTGCGTTGAAGTTTCACTACAAAGTCCAATGCTTCATCCGATAGTATTTCTTCAAAACCGGGAAGTAATTCCGCTTTAAGTGATGCTTTAACTATAGTTGTCTCCATTATTCTGTCGTTTAATGTTTTGCCATCTTCTTCCCATTTTTCAAGAGGAGGATAATAGGCTTTAAATTTGGCGCAAACATAAAACAAAATTTCATTCGCAGCGAAATTTCGCTAAAAATATTTTTTCGCTACTTACTAACAAAAGTATTAGTTTTGCACACCGCACACATGCACAATAACGAACAAAACATTCGCCTCATTTTTGGCCTGAAACTCAAGCAACTAAGGCAGGAGAACGATCTTTCATTGGTTGAACTCAGTGAAAAATGCGGGCTTTCTGTTTCCTATCTTAATGAAATAGAAAAGGGTAAAAAATACCCAAAAGCTGAGAAAATTGGAGCCATTTCTAATGCGCTTGGTGTTTCTTACGACAAGCTTGTTTCATTAAAAACAGGTAAATCCTTATCGCATGTAAGTCGTTTTTTAGAGAATAATTTTATTCAGGAACTTCCGCTTGAAGTTTTCGGGATTGACAAGAAGAAAATTGTAGAATTGGTGAGTAATGCTCCCGCAAAAGTTACAGCATTCATCAGCACACTCAATAAAATTGCCCGCGACTACGATATGACGAGCGAGCATTTTTATTTTGCTGCAGTGCGCTCCTATCAGGAAATGCATGAAAATTATTTCGAGGAGATTGAGCAGGCGGTGGAAAAATTTGTTGCTGAATATAAAATCAATGTCAATCTACCACTTACTGTTGACGAACTGAAGAATATTGTGGTCAATAAGTTTGGGTACAAAATTGACGAAAAAAAACTGAGCAGTGTTCCTTCACTTGAAAATCTTCGTTCTGTTTATCTCAGCAACGGCAAGCGTTTTATGATTAATAACAAGCTGGCAGGTTCGCAACAGGCATTTATTTATGCCAAGGAGATTGGCTACCAATATCTAGGTTTAAAAGAACGCGCTTACACTACCCCTTGGAATAAAGCCAATTCATTTGAGCAGGTGTTAAGCAACATGAAAGCCAGCTATTTTGCAGGTGCATTGCTGATTAACCGCGACAGTCTTTTGAAAGACTTGAAATCATTTTTTGCAGCAAAAGAATTTGACGGGGGTAAGTTGCTCGACATGATGGATAAGTTTGATACTTCTCCTGAAATGTTCATGCACAGGCTTACTAATCTTATTCCGCGTTATTTTGGATTGAACAATCTGTTTTTCCTACGCTTTAATAATAATCTGGGAGAAGACGAGTTTTCACTTTCAAAGGAACTGCATCTTTCGCAATTACACCAACCGCACCGCAATGAATTGAATGAACATTATTGTCGCAGGTGGATTTCAATTGGAGTGTTTCAGAAACTGGAAGAAATAAAAAAACAGAAAAAATACAATGGCCCCATTGTGGCTGCGCAACGCTCAAAATATGCAGACAGCGGAAATGAATATTTCTGTATCACACTTGCACGAAGGCTTGGAAGAACGCCACATGCCAACCTTTCTGTAACAATTGGCTTTCTCGTTAACAACGATTTTAAAAAGAAAGTCGCATTCTGGGACGATATTGATGTTCCCGTAAAAATGGTGAATGAAACCTGCGAACGTTGCAGCATCACGGACTGCAAAGAAAGAATGGCAAGAGCTTACGTTCTGGAAAAACAGAACCGCTTAAAGGAAATTGATAATGCAGTGAAGGAGTTGATGAGAGAAGAATCACTTGTTCTTTCTTAAAACCCGTATTGATAAATCTCTTTTTTATCTAAGAAAATTCTTACCGAAACTGGCGGAAGCAAATCGCCTTTAGCATTACGGCAGATAATATTATTAAACATAATCAGACCTCCGGGCTTCATTGCATCTATCACCTGTTTCATTTCAACCGTCAGTTTTTCATTTGTTGATTTCAGCGTATCAATCGTGGCTTGATTTCCGGTTTGCATTTCAAACGAAATCACTTTCAGTTTTTCATTCGTGCCTCTGAGTTTGGCCGTGAGTTTACCGATTGCCATCAGCGAAAACTTATCAATAGTAGAATCGCTTTTTACATCGCATACCAACACCTCGGGAACAGGCAAACTGACAAGATTATATTTTTTATTCAAAGCCAATTGCGATTTTCCATTTGGCAATAATTCATAAACTGAAAGAATTGCTTCATGTCCGCTGCCTGAAGTAACACGGGCAATATAGCAACTGTCTTTTTGTGAAATTGTGGCTCCGGCTATTTCCAGCTTTGCAATTTTTCCTGTACCCTCTGTTTTAATACAAATCCTATTATCAACTCCAATCCACAAAACATTACCGGAAGGAGAAATAATGAAATTGGTTTTTGATTTTACGACATTGAAAACAGCAATTGAGTCCTGCGCATTTACAAGACCTGAAAATACAGTTGCTATAAGAACAGGAAATAATCTATGCATAAATTACTCTCAAAGATAAGACATTCAAATCTCAATATATGCCTTCACTTCATCAATGTTTTTAAAATTCTTCTCAAGAATGTTCATTTTAAATCTGCACGAAGAACCTATTTTTCCGAGCGATGCAAAATCTTCGGGTTTAAAAACAGCAATTTTATTGTCGTTGGTAACACCCATCAGTAAATTCTCCGAGTTGGGATTAAATTGAAATCTGCTGTAATCGTAGTTCATCAATGAATAAACTGAGTTCTTCCCTTTTTCAACCAAGTAAAGTGTATTGAATACTAGTTGCTTGTTGTTCTTGTCCGTGAAAGTTGCAGAAACCATTAAACCTTTTGGCATGTTCTGCGGACAATCCGAATTCCAGATACCGAAACTGCTCACCATAAACGAGCGATAGATAATACCGGTTGTTTCATTCGTTGCAATTCGTTGAGCCGATTCTGATGACATTCTTTTCTGAATTTCTGCAATTTGTGCATTGCGTTCAGCGTTCAGTTTTGCATATTCTGCTTCCAACTCTTTTCTTTTTTTCTCCTCATCTTCTTTGCGTTTTGCCAGTGTTTTTTCATATTCCTCAAACTTCTTGTTGTATTGTTCCACAGCTTTTGGATAATCTTTTTCTCCAACTACCGGACGGGTTAAGAAACTGTATTCATCTTTTCCTTTTATAAACGTAAGAATATATGTTCCTTTTTCTTTTCCCTTGCTCACTGAAGCAGCATCCCAGGTTATTTTTGAGAGTTCTGATTTATAGGTTTTATCGTTTTTATCAATCTCAAAAAGCAGATTTTTATATAAAGCAAGTTCAGGAAACTCCTTTTCATTTACTTGTATTTTCAAGTTCTGAGTTCCGTCAGTTGCTTTTACAGGTGCTACAGGTTTTTCCTGCGCAAGTTGCCTTACTGTTGTTTTAGCTTTTTCAGCATCTTTAGTAAGCTTTTCTATTTTTTCGTTCACCAAAAACGAAACAGTATCTTTTTTCATTTCTACCAAAGCAGGTTCAGGAATATTTCCGGCAGTATCTTTATTAATGTAACTCCAGTTGCCCTTTTTATCATCCAGTTTGTAAATATTAAAACGTTCGCCTTCCCATTTTGAAGCCAGCAAAACATTAACGGGTGAAGTCTGACTGATAAAAACTTCTTCGTGTTCCTGAAAACCATGAATTTCAAACATCCCTGCCGATTCAAAATGGTATTCTGTTCCTGCACTATCATAAGTCATAGGTATTCCTGACATAAAAATATCAATCACATCGTGGAACTCACGGTATCTGATTTCCACTTTTCCGGTTACAGGAGTTCCGTTTTTATCAACAAAGGAATTAGCTGTAATTTTAATTTGCGAGCCTGATTTTGTAATGATTGTTGTGTCTTTTGATGCATCTATTAAATACAAATCAGTTGAAACATCAAGATTTTCGAAAGGTGGCTTAACTGAAGATTCTGTTTCCTTTTTCAAGTTGCTTGTGATTAATAAAGTTGCAACAACTACTGTTGTTACTGCAACTCCTGCTCCTGCCCAGAACTTAAACGTTTTATACAAAGGTGTATTCATGGCTTTGTATCCCGCCATCACTTTGTCAAAGCTCTTGTGTTTCAGAGCCTGCTCGTCAGTGATGTTTCTGCGGTTTGTATTGAATTTTATTTTGCTCATGACTTCTGATTATTTCGTTAATAAGTTTTTCAGTTTCTGAATCACACGGAAAGTCTTCACGCGTGCATTATTTTCTTCCATGTCTAATATTTCACTCATTTCTTTGTAAGAACGGTTTTCAAAATATCGTTGCTCTATCAACTCCAATTCATCTTCCGACAGACCTTTCATTGCTTTTTTCAGGCTTTCAATTCGTTCTTCCAAATTATCTTCACCTGCATCTTCGGCAAATTGCGCAAGATTTTCAAGCGGAATATTCACCACTTTCTGAACTTTATTTTTTCTGAACAACTGGTTCAATTCATTTTGTGCCACTCGGAAAAGCCATGCAGAAAAAGGAACTCCGCGAAACTGATATTTACTAAGGCTGAATAGTGCTTTTGAAAATACCACAGAGGTTACATCGGCTGCTGTATCCTCATCTTCTACCCTTTGAAAAACATACCTGAAAATGCGCAGGTAATATTTATCATACAGCACTCCAAAAGCTTGCGGATCAGCGATTGCTGCTTTTATCTGTAACACTTCCTCATCAAGTTGTTGCCTGCTTTGATGATGTTTTGCTTCTTCAGGGACTGGTTGGCTGGCATCTGCATTCATAATTCCTCGGTTTTGTAATGTATAATGCAAGGTTAAGTGATTCGTTACAAAAAAATTAAAAAATTTCTCCCGTGACTTTTATCACTTTTCTTTTCATGTTGACGATAATTCTTAAACTTGCACACAACGAATACTAATTCAAAGAATGGAAACAACAAAACTGCAAGAGATATTTGATGCCAAAATTGACCGTGGCGATATGATAGAGCCGAAAGACTGGATGCCTGATGATTATCGTAAAACACTTATCCGCCAGATTTCTCAACACGCACACTCTGAGATTGTAGGCATGCTTCCCGAAGGAAATTGGATTACACGTGCCCCAAGCCTGCGCAGAAAAATGGTATTGTTGGCAAAAGTTCAGGACGAAGGCGGACATGGCTTATATCTTTACAGTGCAGCCGAAACAATGGGTATCAGCCGCGATGAAATGATTGAACAACTGCACAGTGGCAAAGCAAAATATTCCAGTATTTTCAATTACCCTACTTTATCATGGGCTGATATGGGAGCGATTGGCTGGCTGGTTGATGGCGCAGCCATTATGAATCAGGTAATGCTGCAAAGAACTTCTTACGGACCCTATTCACGTGCAATGATTCGTATTTGTAAAGAAGAAAGTTTTCACCAGCGTCAGGGCTATGAAATCATGTCAGTGCTTGCAGCCGGAACTCCTGAACAAAAAGCAATGGCACAAGATGCGCTTAATCGTTTCTGGTGGCCTTCTCTAATGATGTTTGGCCCACCGGATGCAAGTTCACCAAACACTGCGCAATCCATGCGTTGGAAAATAAAACGCGAAACCAATGATGAATTGCGTCAAAAATTTGTTGACCGAACTGTTCCTCAGGCAGAATTTATAGGACTAACAGTTCCGGATAAAGATTTGAAATGGAATGAAGCAAAACAAAGTTATGATTGGGGGACACCTGATTGGGAAGAATTTAACAACGTAATCAAAGGAAATGGCCCCTGCAACAAAGAACGCCTGAATGCACGCGTAAAAGCTCATGAAAATGGGGCTTGGGTGCGCGAAGCGGCAGCAGCATATGCAGCAAAACAACAACAAAAAGTAGCAGCTTAAAAATATACTCATGAGCAATAATAATCAAGGAACACTTTGGGAAGTATTTGTGCAAACCAAACCAGGTTTGCCTCACAAACATTGCGGAAGCGTGCATGCACCCGATAAAGAAATGGCAATTCAGAATGCACGCGATGTTTATACCAGACGCAGTGAAGGAACAAGTATTTGGGTGGTTCCTGCAGAAGCAATCATCGCTTCTTCGCCTGAAGATATTGGTTCTTTTTTTGAACCTGCAAATGACAAGGTGTATCGTCATCCCACATTTTATCATGTTCCCGAGGGAGTAAAATATTTATAATGGAAAAACAATTATTTAATTACCTGCTTCGCCTTGCCGACAGCAGTTTAATTCTCGGTCATCGTTTATCAGAATGGTGCGGACATGGACCTGTTTTAGAAGAAGACATTGCACTCACCAACATTTCGCTTGACTTTGTTGGCCGTGCAAATTCATTGTATGAATATGCCGCTAAGATTGAAGGAAAAGGAAGAACCGAAGATGACTTAGCTTACTTGCGCAACGAACGTGAGTTTTTCAATAACCTGTTAGCGGAACAGCCAAACGGAGATTATGCCCAGACAATTTTGCGTCAATATCTTACTGATGCATTTGAAATTCATTTTTACGAAGCACTGGGAAAAAGCAAAGACGAAACACTTGCCGGAATTGCAGCAAAATCATTAAAGGAAATACAATATCACCTACGCCATAGCAGCAGCTGGATGCTTCGTTTGGGCGATGGCACAGAAGAGAGCAATCGCAGATTACAAAATTCTTTAGATGAAATTTATCGCTTTACAGGAAGTCTTTTTGAAACAGATGAAAACGATTCTGTTTTAATAGCTTCAGGAATTGTTCCTGATATCTCTGCCATTCAACAGCAGTGGCAAAAAGATGTAGATACAATGCTTGAGAAAGCAATGCTTAAAAAGCCTGAGAAAGTTTGGATGCAAAAAGGAAATTTGCAGGGAAAACATACTGAACATCTCGGTTATATTCTGGCAGAGATGCAATCCGTGCATCGTGCTTATCCGGGAGTAAAGTGGTAATTTTACCCAATAACTAAGGGTAAATCCCATTTTCATTTATGCAAAAAATTGAATTAAAGCCACACTACGATGTTGTTGTTATTGGTGCTGGGATGGGCGGATTAACTTCTGCAGGATTGCTAAGTAAAGCGGGATTTTCTGTTTGTGTATTAGAAATGGCAGACCATCCCGGAGGATATCTTGCAGGTTTCCGCAGAAAAGATTTTCGTTTTGACACCGCTATTCACTGGCTAAACCAATGCGGACCCGAAGGCTTAGTGAGTAAAGTTTTTGATGTTCTTGGAAATGATTACCCACGTCCTGTTTCTCAAAAACGAATACGCAGATATAAAGGTCACGGCTTTGATTATACACTGACCAACAACCCCGATGAATGGAAAAATGAATTGATTGCTCAATTTCCACATGAAAAAAATGGAATTGAACGCTTTTTTATAGCTGCAAAAAAAATCGGAAAATCATTCGACAACTTCAGCAACATCTTTCGCTCTGAAGAAACTATGGGTTTTTGGGAGTCGATGCGATTTAAATTTAAGTTGATTGAATTTGCAATGGCTTTTATTCCCTACATCCGTTTCAGCGGTGAAAAGGGAATGAAAAAAGGACTTAGCAAATTTTTCAAAGACCCGAAACTTCAGGAAATATTTTGTTCTGAATCTGAGTTATTATCCTGCCTTGTTCCAATTGGTTGGGCTTATTATGGCGATTACCAAAGTCCGCCAAAAGGCGGCAGTCAGGTGTTTCCCGAATGGCTTGAATATGTGATAAACTATTACGGAAACCCGATTTACTATCGTAGCAAAGTGAATAAGATTTTGGTGGATGGGAACAAAGCAAAAGGCGTAAACTTTGAATGTCGCGGAAAGGAATATACGGTGAACAGCAGTTATGTTCTGGCTGCTTCTGATATTGAAACACTGTATGAAAAAATGCTGCCTGAAAGTATTATTCCTGAAAAAATGAAAACGAAACTAAGGCAGGCAAAACTTTACAGTTCTTCGGTTACCGTTTCTATTGCATTGGATTGTCCGGCTGAAGATTTGGGGTTTAATGAGGAAATGATTTACATTTCATTGGAAGGCAAACGTGAAGAGCATGGCGGTGGCGACCCTGAAAAGTGTGGCATCAGTATACTTGCGCCTTCACAACGCGATAAATCAATGGCTCCGGAAGGCAAAGGAACGCTTACTCTATACATTGAGGCAGCGATGGATTATATGAATAACTGGCGCACCGAAAAAGATGAAAAAGGGAACTTTATCCGCGGTGAAGAATATGTAAAGCTGAAAAACGAAGTAGCTGAAAAATTAATAACGCGCGTTGAAAATAAACTGGAAATTGAATTGCGAAAACACATCATATTTTATGAAGTTGCAACGCCCGTAACACACTACCGCTATACCGGAAACAAGAACGGAACAATGATGGGAGCCCGCCCCGGACGTGAGAATATGCAGGCAAAAGTTGCACATTACCAAACACCTGTTGAGAATTTAATTTTAAGCGGACACTGGGCAGAACTTGGCGGTGGGGTTCCCATTGCAGTGCGTTCAGGCGCAAATGCTGCACTGCTGGTTTTGCGAAAAGAAAACAAAGCCGCTTTTAAATTGTTGGCTAAATACATGGATAGCGATATCAGTATTGATGAAATCCGAAAATCAGGAGTTTTTAAACCTTACGATAATTCATGGAAGCAAAAGCTAACACCCGCTGAAAAGTTGACTGCGAGAGCCAATGCAGAAGAGATAAAAAATGACAACTAAAGAAGTCAAAACATTATTATCCCAAATTCCTGATCCTGAAATTCCTGTGATTTCAATTGAGGAACTGGGAATTTTGCGCGATGTAAGTTTTGAAAATGATGACTGTGTTGTAACCATTACCCCAACGTATTCAGGCTGCCCTGCCATGAAAGCAGTTGAACAGGATATTGTTGCTTTGCTTAAAGAAAACGGGATAGAAAAAGTAAAAGTAAAATCTGTTTTTTCTCCTGCATGGACAACAGATTGGTTGAGTGAAGTTGCCAGAGAAAAGCTGAGGCAATATGGTATTTCTCCTCCAGCAAAAACCACTTCTGATAAATCAATTTTAACCGGAATTCAAAAAGTGGTGAAATGTCCACGCTGCAATTCAGAGAATACGGAACTGATTAGCCAGTTTGGTTCTACAGCCTGCAAAGCTTTGTATAAATGTAACGATTGCTTAGAGCCATTTGACCTTTTTAAGTGTCATTAAAAGAACAGTCCTTTTTCCTACATTTGAAACCTTATCAAATGAACTATGGAAACCATCATTTTTGAAATTCAGGATTCGGTTGCAAAGATTACGCTCAATCGTCCTGATGTGCTGAACAGTTTTAATAAGCAAATGGCAAAAGAACTTCAAGGTGCCTTAGCCACTTGCGCAAACGATGCAAATATTCGTGCAGTTTATCTAACCGGAGCTGGACGTGCTTTCTGCGCAGGGCAGGATTTGGCAGAAGCAATTGAAGCCGGAAAGAACGGTCAGCGCGACCTTGGCGATTCAGTGGAAACAGTTTACAATCCGATTATCCGCGCTATACGTAAACTTGAAAAACCGGTGATTTGCGGAGTAAACGGTGTTGCCGCTGGAGCAGGTGCAAGCCTCGCTTTTGCATGCGATGTTACGTATGCTGCTTCATCATCTTCATTTTTGCAGGCATTCAGTAAAATCGGTTTGGTGCCTGATAGCGGAGGAAGTTTTTTTCTTCCACGACTGGTTGGTTTTCAAAAGGCTTCAGCTTTGATGATGTTGGCAGAAAAAGTTCCGGCTGAACAGGCTTTGCAGATGGGAATGATTTATAAAGTTTATGCAGATGATAAATTGGCGGAAGAATCATTTGCAGCTGCAAAAACGTTAGCTGGAATGCCAACAAAGGCTTTGGCCTACATCAAACAGATGCTGAATAAATCCATGTCAAATAACTTGGATGAACAGCTTGACTTGGAAAGAGATATGCAAACTGCAGCAGGGCATACTTATGACTACAAAGAAGGTGTTAATGCATTTTTAGAAAAAAGAAAACCTGTATTTAAAGGAGAATGATTAAAGTTGGAGTAATAGGTTCAGGAGCGATGGGAAGCGGAATTGCGCAGGTGGCATCAACTGCAGGACATTCTGTTGTGATTTATGATACCAATAAATCAGCGCTTGAAAAAGCAAAATTGGGGCTTGACTCAACACTGAAAAAATTAGTTGAGAAACAGAAAATTTCAGAACAGAAGGCAACAGAAATTTCTTCTCTTATAACTTACGCTGATGACCTAAAATCATTTGCTGATTGTGGTTTAATCATTGAAGCGGTGATAGAAAATCTGGAAGTGAAACAGAAACTTTTCTCTGAGCTGGAAAATATTGTTTCAGAAAATTGTGTGCTGGCTTCCAACACTTCATCTCTTTCTATTACTTCTATTGCATCTTCGTGCAAAAAGACAAACCGGGTTCTGGGTATTCACTTTTTTAATCCTGCTCCACTCATGCCTTTGGTGGAAATTATTCCCGGAATTTCTACTGATAAAAAGATAGCAGAAACATCAAAAAAATTAATTGACAGGTGGGGAAAAATTACGGTGCTTGCAAAGGACACTCCGGGCTTTATTGTCAACCGCGTAGCTCGTTCTTATTATGGAGAATCCATTCGCATTCACGAAGAAGGAATTGCTGATTTTGCTACCATTGACTGGGCTTTACGAGAGTTTGGCGGTTTTAAAATGGGTCCGTTTGAACTAATGGATTTCATTGGCAACGACATCAATTACAAGGTAACCGAAACTGTTTGGGAACAGTTTTTTTATGAGCCACGTTTTAAACCTTCGTTCACGCAAAAAAGATTATTTGAGGCCAACTATTTCGGTAAAAAATCAGGCAAGGGTTATTACGATTATTCTGAAGGAGCAGTAAAACCCGAGCCTCAAAAAAATGAAGAATTGGGAAAGCAGATTTTCAATCGTGTGATTGCGATGCTGATTAATGAAGCTGTTGATGCCCTATATCTGAATGTTTCGACAAAAGAGGATTTAGATTTGGCAATGACCAAAGGCGTAAATTACCCGAAAGGTTTGTTAAAATGGGGCGATGAAATAGGTTTGCAGAATGTGCTGAAAACATTGACAGAACTACAGGAAGAATATGGTGAAGACCGCTACCGGCCTTCTGTTCTTCTGAAAAAAATGGTAAAAGAAAGCAAGAAATTTTTCTACTGATTGTCTGAAACAACTAAATATCGTGCTTACTATAAATCTCCTTTGGGTTTGCTTTCAATTACTGCAAATGACAAGGCAATTACGGGTTTGCACTTTGTAGAAAATAAAGAAGAAAAAGAAAAAACAAACGGTGTAATTAAAGATTGTCTTCAACAATTATCTGAATATTTTAACCGCGAACGGTATGATTTTAATCTTCTGTTGGAGCAAGAGGGAACAGATTTACAACAACGCGTGTGGAGCGAACTGCAGAAGATTCCATATGGCATGACCATGTCTTATCTTAACATGGCAAGGAGAATTAAAAACAGAACACTGTCACGAGCTGTTGGAAATGCTTCCGGGAAAAACAAAATTGCTATTATTATTCCCTGTCACAGATTAGTTGGCAGCAACGGAAGTTTAACAGGATATTCCGGAGGAATTGAAAATAAAAGATGGTTGCTTGAATTTGAGAAAGAAGCAGTAGAACCTAAATTATTTAAGTTTAAAGAAGATGGAAAAAAATCTGGCGGAAAGCGTAGTAAATAAAATGTTTGAAGAAGACCGCTTCAGCAACTGGCTGGGAATAGAGCGTGTTCTGATTGAGCAAGGACACTGTATTTTACGTATGAAAATCCGCAATGATATGCTGAACGGATTTGGAATTGCACACGGAGGAATTGCTTTTTCATTTGCGGACAGCGCTCTTGCTTTTGCTTCCAATTCTTATGGCAAATTAAGCGTTGCATTGGATTGCTCTATTTCTTTTCCGGTTGCTGTGAAAGAAGGTGATGTTCTTACCTGTGAAGCAAAAGAATTAGCACTTACCAGCAGAACAGGAACATATCTTATAGAAGTAAAAAATCAAAAAAATGAAAATGTTGCCTTCTTTAAAGGAACGGTTTACCGCACCTCAAAAGAGTGGTTTCCAAAAGAGAAATAAATAAAATGGGGAAAGAAGAAAATTTTATAGACACAATTACAAAAGGATATAATTTTTCGGGCGCCAATATTGTTTTAGGTGCTGCCGTTTTAGACAAAAAGCCGATTGAGAACGCACAGGTAAAACTTCCGCTTTCTACCATAAACAGGCATGGCTTAGTTGCAGGAGCAACAGGCACAGGAAAAACAAAAACGCTGCAATATTTCGCAGAAAGTCTTTCAGAAAATGGCGTTGGGGTTTTGATGATGGACATAAAAGGCGATGTCAGCGGACTTGCAAAGTCAGGTGGTGAAAATCCAAAAATAACAGAGCGCCATCGCGTGATTGGCAAAGAATGGAAACCGCAAAACTTTCCTGTTGAGTTGCTTACTATTTCTGATGAGAAAGGAGCAAGAATGAGAGCTACAGTATCGGAATTTGGCCCTGTATTGTTTTCAAAAATGCTGGAGTTAAATGATAATCAGGCAGGAGTTGTTTCATTGATTTTTAAATATTGCGATGATAAACAACTGCCTTTGCTTGATATCAAAGATTTCAGAAAAGTATTGCAACATCTCACTACTGATGGAAAAGACGAAATAAAAGATTACGGATTAATCAGCACTGCATCTGCGGGAGTGATTATGCGCAAGCTGGTTGAACTGGAGGAACAGGGCGCAGAAAAATTCTTCGGTGAGGTTTCGTTTGAAGTGGAAGACCTCATTCGTAAAACTCCTGATGGGAAAGGCTATATCAATATCATCCGCTTGTGCGATATTCAAAGTAAGCCGAAATTATTTTCAACGTTTATGCTTTGCCTGTTGGCGGAGGTGTATGAAAAATTTCCGGAAAGCGGTGATAAAACAGCTCCAAAACTGGTGATATTCATTGATGAAGCGCATCTGATTTTCCGTGAAGCCTCAAAAGCTTTACTGGAACAGATTGAAACAATTATCAAATTAATCCGCTCAAAAGGTGTCGGCATTTATTTCTGCACACAATCACCTGATGATATTCCTGAACAAATTCTCGGACAGCTTGGACTGAAGATACAACATGCGTTGCGCGCATTTACAGCTAAAGACCGCAAGGCGATAAACCTTGTTGCACAAAATTATCCGTTGACGGAATACTACAAAGTTGAAACATTGTTAACTGAACTTGGAATTGGTGAAGCATTGGTAACTGTGTTGGGCGAAAATGGTGCGCCAACACCACTTGCACATACGCTAATGTGCGCACCTTCTTCACGCATGGATATATTAACACCTGCTGAACAGGACGAACAAATTCAACGTTCTCAAATTGCTGCAAAATATAATCAGGCGGTTGACAGAGTTAGTGCTTATGAAATGCTGAATAATAAAATTCATCAGCAAGCTGAACCCGAAATTACAGAGCAACCGAAACAAGTTCAACAACCTGTTCAACGCACATCTGCAAAACAGGAAAAATCAGTGATCGAGCAAATTTCAAGTAACCCTTTAGCGAAAACTCTATTTCGAGAAGTTACCCGGGGATTGCTTGGAGTTTTGATTGGTAAACCATCCACACGAAAAAGAAGCATATTTTAATAATATGAAAACAGCATATATAATAGACGGAATAAGAACTCCGATTGGAAATTTCGGGGGTAGTTTGGCAACTGTTCGTCCTGATGATCTCGCAGCAATTGTCTTGAAAGAATTGATGAAAAGAAATTCTTCTGTTGACCCAAAAGAAATTGCAGATGTGATATTAGGTTGTGCGAATCAGGCAGGTGAAGACAATCGTAACATAGCACGAATGTCCTTACTGTTGGCGGGTTTTCCTGTGAGTGTTCCGGGCGAAACAGTAAATCGTTTATGCGCATCGGGGTTGTCCGCAGCAATTTCTTCTGCTCGTGCAATCATGGCTGGTGATGCAGATTTAATGATTGCCGGAGGAGTGGAAAACATGACGCGCGGGCCTTGGGTAATTTCAAAAGCATCCACTCCATTCGGGCGCGATGCGCAAATGTTCGACAGCAGTTTCGGATGGCGTTTTGTAAACCCGAAAATGAAAGAACAATACGGTGTTGACGCAATGGGTGAAACAGCAGAAAACCTGAATGATATTCACAAAATCTCCCGTGAAGATCAGGATAAATTTTCATTGCGATCACAGCAGAAAGCCGCAGCAGCACAACAGAATGGAAGACTGGCAAAAGAAATTATTGCAGTAGAAATTCATCAGAAAAAGGAAACAGTGAAGTTTGAAAAAGATGAATTTATAAAACCAACTACTTCATTGGAAATACTTGGAAAATTAAAACCTGCTTTCCGCAAAGACGGTTCAGTTACTGCAGGAAATGCCTCAGGATTGAATGATGGTGCAGCTGCAATTTTACTGGCATCAGAAGATGCTGTCAAAAAATACAATCTTCAGCCAAAAGCAAGAATTGTTTCAAGTGCAGTAGTTGGAGTTGAGCCGCGTATCATGGGCATAGGACCTGTGCAGGCTGCAAACAATGCGTTGAAAAAAGCAGGTTTGCAAATGAAAGACATGGATGTGATTGAGTTGAATGAAGCCTTTGCAGCACAGTCATTGGCATGCACGCGCTCATGGGGATTGGCTGATGATGATGCACGCTTAAATCCAAATGGTGGAGCCATTGCAATCGGCCATCCCTTGGGAATGACAGGCGCAAGGATTTTAAATTCTGCCGCATTGGAGTTGCAACTGACAAACAAAAAATATGCGCTTGTTACCATGTGCATTGGAGTGGGACAGGGCTATGCAGTAATTATCGAAAAAGCCTGATATGCAATTCCATTTACAATTTGAATCGGATATAGCTGAGCAAGATGTAAAACTTGTCACTTATAAGATCATGATTCATCCTGGAGATAAGGTTACGGAAGATGCAAAATCCTTTAAAAAAATATTGTTTGATAATTGTGGAAAATACGATTCAGTAAACTCACCTCCGCATATTACAATTGCTTCGTTTTCAATGGATGAACAACGAGAAGATATTCTGGTAAAACAACTTGACAAATTCACCTCGTCAGCCAGTCCATTCAGTGTTTCCGTAAATAATTTCAATTTTTTTGATACAGTTCAGGGACACGGTGTTGCTTATCTTTCTATTCAAAATAAAGAACCGATCATTCAGCTTCAAACGTTAATAAATATTGTTTTAAAAATTGATGTAAGGGTCAATAAAAAATATTTGTTAAAGACCAAGGTCCCGCACATTACAATTGGAAAAAATCTTGATAAAACCAAGCTAGAAAAATCAAAAGAAATTTTTTCTGGCAAGGAGTATTCATCAAACTTTACCGTAGATAAAATAGTATTGTTAAAGCAACAAAGTCAGAATAAGTATCACGAAGTCTGCAAAGAGTTTTATTTTTTTTAAAATCTGATGGCAAATATTTTTGAGTTCAATGGCTTTCGTCCGGTGGTGCATGAGAGTTCATACATTCATCCGAATGCAACGGTAACAGGCAATGTTATAATTGGCAAGAATGTTTACATCGGCCCTTCTGCTGCCATCCGTGGTGATTGGGGACAGATTGTAATTGAAGACGGATGCAACGTGCAGGAGAACTGCACCATTCATTTATTTCCCGGTGTTACGGTGTTATTGAAAGAAGGTGCGCACATAGGGCATGGCGCCATTGTGCATGGCGGAAAAATCGGAAGAAATGTTTTGGTCGGAATGAATGCAGTGGTGATGGATAATGTGGTGGTGGGCGATAATTCAATTATCGGGGCGCTTTGTTTTGTACCGGAGGGTATGATAATTCCTGAGCGAAAGGTAGTAGTTGGTAATCCTGCAAAAATTGTAAAAGATGTTTCGGATGAAATGATTGAATGGAAGAAGGGTGGAACAGAATTGTATCAGAAGCTGCCTGCGGAATTGTATGCAACGCTGAAACCTTGTGAACCATTGCGCGAGATTGAACCCAACCGCCCCATGCAAGCGGGCGACTATAAAACCTGGAAACAAACCAACGGTTAATGTTTTTTTACCTCTCAAAGATTTTCTCATTTCTTATCTCACCAATTTCATGGATTGCAGTTTTTTTGCTTGTTGCACTTTTTGCAAAAGATGCGCGTAGAAAAAAACGTTCGCTGATTACTGCGGCTGTTCTGCTTTTGTTTTTTTCCAACTCGTTTATTCTGGATGAATTTATTCGCGCATGGGAAATTGAAGTTGTGAAGTATGGCAAAGAAAAACCACATGATATTGGTATTGTTTTAGGTGGTGGTGTTACGTATGATGCTATCAGCAAACGTGTGAAATATGGCAACAATATGCAACGCTATACCGATGCAATAGACTTATACAAGCGCGGTATCATCAAAAAAATATTGGTGAGTAGCGGCTCGGGAAGCATGGTGTATGACTGGAAAGAAGCCGACTGGATTCAAAAAATGTATGTACAGTTTGGTGTTGCGCAAGAAGATATTTGGGTAGAGAACCGCTCGCGCAATACTGCTGAGAATGCAGCATTCAGCAAACAATTTTTAGATAGCTTGAATTTCAATGGAACTGCTTACCTTATTACTTCTGCAACGCATATGCGCAGGTCAATGGCTTGTTTCAACAAGGCAGGAATTAAAGCTGACCCTTACAGCGTAAATAAAATGACAGGCAAACGTTTGTTTTATCCAGACCATCTTTTTCTGCCCAATGCTTATGTGCTGGTGAAATGGGATGCACTTATCCATGAGTGGATAGGGTGCGTTGCTTACAAGGTGACGGGGAAAATGTGATGGTGATGGAACGCAGATTATTATGATGGTTATGATTAATTAAGATTTTAAATCAGCGTCAATCTTAAAAATCATAATAATCTGTGTTCTATAAATTCTAACTCAACGAAGCCAACTGCTCTTCCAACGCTTTTATTTTTGCTTCGGCATCTGCCTGTTTCTTTTTCTCTACTTCAATAACTTCGGGTTTGGCGTTTTGCACAAACTTTTCGTTGGCGAGTTTTTTCTGAACGGATTGTAAGAAACCTTTGTTGTAGTCCAATTCTTTTTTCAGACGCTCTTTTTCTTCGTCAGAGTTAAGAGCATTTTGCAGCGGAATAAATAATTCAACGGTGCGTACCATAAAACTGTATGCCTTATCAATCTTAGCGTTGGTATATTGATACGAATTGAGGTTGCAGAGTTTTACAGCAAGCGAAACAGGAATTCCTGAATTCTCACCCAACTCATAAACATCTAGTTTTTCTTTTGGCGACATATTTTTTTGCTGACGCAGATTACGCACTGATCCAACAACTTCTTTCAGCAATTCAATTTTTGAAATAAGTGCAACATCAAATTTTTCTACCTGATTCCAATCTGCAACGATGATATTCTCTTTCTCTTTTCTGTCTTTTATCAAACTCCAGATCTCTTCGGTAATGAAAGGCATAAAAGGATGCATCACTTTCAAAATCTTTTCAAAGAAGTTGATGGTTGCATCGTAAGTTGTCTGGTCAATCGGCAGTGACTTGCCATCCACAAACTCGGGCTTTATCATTTCGAGATACCAGGCACAGAAATCATCCCACACTAATTTGTAGGTTGCCATCAGTGCTTCGGAGATGCGGTATTTTGAATAGAGGTCGTTGATGATCTCTAATTGTTCATTGAAGCGTGCTTCAAACCATTCGGTTGCAACTTTGTTTGCTTGCGGTTGTGCGGCAGAGGATGTCTCCCACATTTTCACCAAACGAAATGCATTCCAAATCTTGTTGGAAAAATTTCTTCCCTGCTCGCAATAGCTTTCATCAAAAGGAAGATCGTTTCCGGCAGGGGAGCACAACAACATGCCGACACGAACACCATCAGCTCCGTATTTTTCAATCAGGTCAATCGGGTCGGGTGAGTTGCCGAGTGATTTACTCATCTTCCGTCCCTGCTTATCACGCACAATTCCCGTGAGGTAAACATTGGTAAACGGTTTTGCCTGCTTGTATTCGTAGCCGGCAATGATCATCCGTGCTACCCAGAAAAATAAAATCTCGGGAGCGGTTACTAAATCATTGGTCGGATAATAATAATTGATGTCGGCATTGCCTTTATAGTTTTTATCGGCACTAAAAACTTTCGGATCAAAAACAGAAATGGGCCACAGCCATGAGGAGAACCATGTATCTAACACGTCTTCGTCTTGTCTTACATCTGTTGTTCCTAATTTTTCAATTGCTTCTTCCCTGGTTTTGCAGACAACTGTTTTTCCTTTCTCGTCATACCATGCAGGGATACGCTGTCCCCACCACAATTGGCGTGAGATGCACCAGTCGTGTACATTCTCCATCCAGTGTTTGTAGGTGTTGATGAATTTTTCGGGAATGAGTTTTATTTCTCCGTTCACTACATTTTCCAGCGCAGGTTTTGAAACGGTATCCATTTTCAAAAACCATTGCATAGAGAGTTTGGGTTCTATAACAGCACTGGTCCGTTCGCTGTAGCCCACTTTGTTTTTTATGTCCTCCACTTTAACAATATGTCCAAGCTCTTCTAAATCCTTTGCAATTTTTTTGCGAACGGTAAAGCGGTCTTCACCGATATAGAATTTTGCAGCCGCACTCATTTTGCCGTCAGCGGCAATGGTATCGATTATTTCAAGGTTGTGTTTTACGCCCAAGTTGTAGTCGTTGATATCGTGGGCAGGTGTAACTTTCAGCGCACCTGTTCCGAATTCCATGGTAATGTATTCGTCAAAAATAACGGGCACACTGCGGTTCACCATAGGGATGATGCAACGCTTTCCTTTTAGATGTTTATAGCGCTCATCATCGGGGTGAACGCACACGGCAGTATCACCTAAAATAGTTTCGGGTCTTGTAGTTGCGATTGTTATCCATTCATCCGCGCTGCCTTCAATTTTATAGCGAACGTAATAAAGCTTCGAGTTTACTTCTTTGTGGATTACCTCTTCGTCCGAAACTGCTGTTAATCCCTGCGGATCCCAGTTCACCATGCGCACACCGCGATAAATTTGTCCTTTGTTGTAAAGGTCAATGAATACATCTATTACGGCTTCGCTCAGGGGTTCGTCCATTGTGAAGCTTGTTCTATCCCAATCACACGATGCTCCAAGCTTTTCTAATTGCTTCAGAATTATTCCTCCATATTTTTCTTTCCATTCCCAGGCGTATTTCAAAAATTCTTCGCGGGTAAGGTCAGTTTTGCTGATGCCTTTTTCTTTGAGCATGGCAACCACTTTTGCTTCGGTGGCAATGGAGGCGTGGTCGGTGCCGGGCACCCAGCAGGCGTTCTTTCCTTGCAGTCGCGCCCTGCGGATCAACACATCCTGTATGGTATTGTTAAGCATGTGCCCCATGTGCAGCACGCCCGTTACGTTGGGCGGGGGTATTACAATGGTGTAGGGCTCGCGCTCATCGGGGGTTGATTTAAAAAATTTGTGTTTCAGCCAGTGGGCATACCACTTGTTTTCTACTTCGCGGGGGTCGTATGTTTTGGGGATTTCCATGTTGAGTTGGTGGGATGGAACGCAGATTATTATGATCCTTATGAATTATTAAGATTTAAAATCAGCGCAAATCTTAACAATCATAATAATCTGCGTTCTATCATTTTTACAGGGCGGCTAAATTAAATATTTATTACACAGAGGTACACAGAGAAGTCACAGAGGTACACAGAGAAATTTGTTTTACTTTCGTTAACCATAAAATCAACAACATGAAAAACATTTTTTCAATTATCCTCTGTTTTTATTTTGTAATAACGGCCCTTGCTCAAAAACCATCTAAACAGGAAGCAAGGCAATTATGTGATAACGCATTAACAGCTCTTAAAAATTCTGACCCGACTTCTTTTGCAAGTCTATGGATCATTGACAACAAATTGTTGCTTCATCCCAAAAAACCATTTACTAATGATGATGTTCAGTCTCACTATGATGAAATGAAAGTATTTTTAGATACCGCCCTGACTTTAAATCTTGAAATTGATAAAATTGAAATAGACAAGGCAAGCTACCTTGATACAATTGCTAAATCATCCGACTTTTGTTACATAAAAATGTGGTTCAAATACAACAAGCATTATTTTAAGGGAATAGGATTTAATGTAATTCGTGTAGATAATAAATGGCTTGTTGCTTTTGATCCTGATTACAGTATGTTAACGGTGCCGAAGTAATCCAAGGCATTCATTTTTGGATAAATTTTCAAGATCTTTATACCCACCCAAGCTTCCTTTTCAAATACATTATCTGTTCTTCCGGATGAAGGAACGTACATCCCGATTATTTAGGCGTTATGCTAAACCGTAAACTCTTCATCCAATAACTTTTTCATGGTTATGCAAGTGCGGAAATTGATATATTCAAAAGTATCTGTTAGTTTCCGCACTTGGTTATTAATAATTTATATTCAATGATTATTTTTCCGTACTTGGTAACATTATTTATAAAACGAATTATATTAATTCCGTATGCGTTAATATATATATACATATGATTTTATTCAATTCCATTTACGGATAGCTTTGTTTTATTATCAATTTTAAATCTTCCATGTACGGAATAGTATAATTACAAAATAATTTGCCTAAACTTGCACCTGCAACCGTACTAAAAACAATAATAAATGGCATATCGCAGGCTGCCAAAGTCCACTTCCGAGCGCGTTAGCGCCCTTAAACATATTCAAATGCGCAAGGCAGCAACGCCTCCCGCCAATCTTCCTTTCAGGCAGGCCACTATGGACCAGTTCGACCTGTTTTATCCCCAGTACATAGACAAAGTAAATAACCTGGGCAAGACCCTTGCGGCACAATCGGGCATAACATCCAAAGTGGTAAAGTCAAAACGCTTTGCCATGTTGCTGTTGCGCGATTTTATGGATGCCCTGCAAAATGCCATCAGACGCGGAACATTTAGCGCTTCGGTGCGAGCCCTGTACGGGCTTCCGGTTGAAAAGCGCTATATCCCAAAATTGCGCAGCGAGCAGGATGTAATTACCTGGGCCGAAAATATTCACCAGGGCGAAACCAAACGCATTGCCCTGGGTGGTGCGCCCATTCCTTTTCCGTCTCTGGCAGAAGTAGATGCTGCCACAACCGATTTTAAAACCAACAATAACCAGCAGAGTAACGCCAAAAATGCCTACGACCTTGCCCAGGAAGCGGTGGCCGCCCAAAACAAAATTGCCAGCCAACTTATTCTGCGCTGCTGGAACGAGATTGAAAGCGAATACGATGTAGGCGACAAACCCTCACTGAGGCGCAAAGCCCGCGAATGGGGAGTAGTATATGTGCCCCGCAAAGGCGAAAAAACTGATCCGAACGAATAACAGCAGAAAGCAGGCACAAAACGCCTGCTTTTTTTGTAACAAACAATTACATTAGGTTGCCCTTGCAGGATTTGAAGAAATTAATATACATTTGGCTTCTCAAAAAAAATAAAATTTCTGCGCATGAAGATTTTTACCCGAATTCTACTAACAACGTTAGCTGTAACCCTCAACACACTTGTGTTCAACAAGGCTTCAGCTCAATGTGGTGGAGGAAACAACAACAGCACAGTTTCTTTTGCATGTAATTCAGAGTTAAGCCAAAACCCGCAAAACACTGGTGATTACCGCATGTTTAATGTAGTAAGCGGAGTAAACTACAATTTTAACACTATTGGAATTTCGTTTGATGATGTAATGTATGGCAAGCAGGGCGGTGTAGGCGGAACCCAAAAATTTGCTGTAGACAATAATATAAGCGGAGGAGGCGAAACCATAGATTGGACAGCAGATTTTACAGGAAGTTTTGGCGTAGCAGTGCATAACTGGTATTGCGGCTGGACAGGAACAAGTGCACTTTTAAGATACAAGCAAAATACAACCATAGCAAATAACACCGACAATTCTGCTATTTGTATGGGACAAACCAAAACCCTCTCTTATTCCCTTGGCGGAACACATAATAACCCTGCTGTTACTTGGAGCATAACAGGAGGAACAGGAAGCGGAAGCATTTCGGGTAACACATTTACCCCATCAGCAGCCGGAACAATTACAGTAGCAGCAACAGTTGGCGTTTGCACCAGCTCTG
Organism: Bacteroidia bacterium; assembly: GCA_050186075.1. Classification (GTDB taxonomy): domain Bacteria; phylum Bacteroidota; class Bacteroidia; order SXHM01; family SXHM01; genus SXHM01. Next base: position 3,676 of record JBFWYU010000041.1, on the reverse strand, counting down.
GTATAACCTTTACAGTATACTCACAATCAACCGCCCCCACCGGCATCTCCGGAACAACAACCATTTGCAGTGGAAGCTCAACAACATTAACAGCCACAGGTGGTACTGAGGGAACAGGTGTAAATTCAGGAGCCGGCTACCAATGGTATGCAGGCGGCTGCGCAAGCGGAGGTGTTATAGGTACGGGGAGTTCAATTACTGTTTCACCAACATCAACCACAACTTATTTTGTCAGAAGATCAGGAACCTGTAACACCACCGGCTGCACTCAAGTTACTGTTACTGTTAACCAACCATCAACAGCCCCCACAGGAGTTACTGTAGGAACCCCTACTATTTGTCAAGGTAGCAGTTCAACACTTACACTTGTAGGCGGATCATTAGGCACAGGCGCCTCGTGGCAATGGTACTCTGGTTCATGCGGGGGCTCTTCTGCAGGTTCGGGAACATCCATCACTCCAAGCCCAGGTTCAACTACCACTTATTTTGTAGCGGCAGTTGGTACATGTAACACTACTTCTTGCGCTCAGGGAACAGTGAACGTGAACCCAACCCCCGGAGCAACCATCAGCGGAACTACAACCGTTTGCCAGAATGCATCGCCCCCCAACATTACTATAACCAATTCGGCAGCACAGCCCGTAACAGTAAGCTACACAGTTAACGGATCGCCTGCCACAGTCGGTATTAGTGCAAGTTCGTTTGCCAACATTTCGGCACCTACAGGCACAGCAGGTACATTTACCTACACCCTTACAAGCATACAGTATCAATCTGCTCCGGTATGCGCTACAAGCATATCTGGCTCAGCAACCGTTACCGTACGTCCTACACCAACAGCAAGCATTAGCGGAACAACCACCGTTTGTCAGGGTAGCGGTGCGCCCAACATAACCTTTACCAACCCTCAGGCATTGCCCGTTACCGTAACCTATAACATTGACGGAGGCTCCAACCAAACAATTGGAGTAAACGCCAATTCAACAGCAACCGTAGCCGCACCAACCGGAACAGCAGGTACATTTGTTTACAATCTTGTAAACGTAGCATATCAATCAGGAGCTACCTGTACTAATAGCATTTCGGGAAGCGCCACTGTAACCGTGCGCCCTACTCCTGCGGCAAGCATTAGCGGAACCACTACTGTTTGTCAGGATGCAGCAGCACCTAACATTACCTTCACCAACTTGGTGGCACTACCCGTTACCGTTACCTACCAGATTAACAGCGGAAGCAACCAAACTATAACAGTACCCGGAAGCTCAACAGCAACTGTTTCGGTGCCAACCGCAACAGCAGGAACATATGCTTACAGCCTGGTAAGTGTTGCCTACACCACAACCCCAAGCTGTTCGGTATCTCTTTCAGGCACAGCAACAGTAACGGTGCGCCCCACACCCGCAGCAACCATCAGCGGTACTACAACGCTTTGTCAGGGAGCCACAGCGCCAACCATTACATTTACCAATCCTAATGCCTTAGCCGAAACCATTACCTATACTATTAACGGAAACCCTTTTACTATTAACGTAAATGGAAATTCATCAGCAACCGTTACCGCTCCAACCGGCACCGTTGGAACATTTACCTATGCTCTGGTAAGCGTTGTCTATCAATCAGCACCAACCTGTGTAACCACTCTTACAGGTGCAGCAATCGTTACTGTAAACCCATTACCCGTTTTGCAGGAAACCCATACTAACCTGTCGTGCCTTAACTCAGGTGACGGGGTAATTACCTTATCAGTAACCCCTCCGGGAACCACAGCACCCTATATCTATTCAATAACAGGAGGTTCAAGTTTTCAGGGAGCCAATAACGGAACATTTACCGGACTTTCAGCCGGAACTTACAACACCCTTGTGGTTCAGGACGCCAACGGCTGCAGAAACACCAACGTAGTTTCTGTTACACTTACACAACCTACCCAACTTAACATCAGTTTATCTTCAAGCACCGATGCAAGTTGTAACGGAGTATTTGACGGAGAACTGACCGTAGCAGGTTCGGGCGGAACACCAACTTACCAATACTCATTAAGCGGAGGACCATATCAGCCTTCAGGAACGTTTACCAACCTTGCAGCGGGCAGCTATGTAGTTACAGTAAAAGATGCTGAAGATTGCCAAAATACAATTAACGTTACCATTAATAACTCCTATACGGTAACAGCTACCATCAGCAGCCCGGTAAATGTATCGTGCCCCGGACTTCAGGATGGCGGATATACCATCAACGCATCAGGAGGTGTTACACCTTATAACTATGCTAATAATGGTTTGCTGTTCGGAACCAATAATGTGTTTACAGGCTTGCCAATAGGCACCTACACCGGCTTTGTACGCGACAGCCGTGGTTGTCTTGCATCTGATCAGGTAACTATTACAACGCTTGCTGCACCTACTGCAATCATAACCGGAACAGCATCGTTCTGCGCAGGCGGAAGCACCCAATTGTTTGCTACTTCTTCAACTCCCGGTGCAGGAGGCTTTCAGGGATTTCAGTGGCAACTGAACGGCTCTAATATCGGAGGTGCTACCTCAGCAGTTTATACTGCTTCAGCAGCCGGTAATTATACCGTTGTAGTTACCAATACCAATAACTGCTCTACTACTTCGGCAGTTACTACTGTTACTGTAAATCCGCTGCCTACTATTACTGTTAACCCGTTTACAACAGCTATCTGCAATGGCTCATCTATTGCACTTACTGCCAGCGGAGCAAGCACCTACACCTGGTCGCCTGCAACAGGTTTGAGTGCAACAACTGGAACCACAGTTACTGCAAACCCAACCTCAACACAAACATATACTATTACCGGAACAGATGTAAACGGTTGCGTAAACAGCACCACCAAAACGGTAACAGTAAACAACCTGCCAACCGTAAGTGTGTCGCCTACTGCACCGACTATCTGTAACGGAGGTTCAGTTCAATTAACTGCTTCAGGAGCTAACTCGTATTCATGGGCACCTTCTACCGGTTTACTTTCTACTTCAGGAACAACGGTAACTGCACAGCCAACCTCAACACAAACCTATACTGTTACCGGAACAGATTTGAACAACTGCTCCAGCACGGCTAACGTAACCGTATCGGTAACTAATAACCCAGTAGTTACTATTACCTCTAACCCTAACCCTGCAACCATTTGCTTGGGACAGCCGATTACACTTACTTCAAACTTTGCAAGTGGTAACACGTGGTCAACCGGAGCTACTACTCAATCTATAACCGTTACTCCAAGTCAGGTTGGCGGAACAACCTATACATTATTCTCCACACAAAGCGGTTGTCAGGGTTCAGCAACCAAAACAGTTACAGTTAATCCAGTACCTTTTGCGGTTATCAACCCAAGTCCTACAGCATCTATTTGCAGTGGCAACAGCGTAACCCTTTCTGCTGTTACCGATATCGGAACCAATTACCTGTGGAGCAATGCAGCAACAACTCAAAGCATTTCGGCTACCTCAGCAGGAAATTATACGGTAACCATCACCAACAGTGCAACGGGTTGCTCAACCACTTCGGCTGCAACTACTGTTTCTATAAACAGCGCACCAGCAGCAAGCATAACAGCATCACCGATTTCAGGCACCATTTGCGCACCGGGAACTGTTACTCTTACCGCCAATTCAGGCATGAGTTCGTATGCTTGGTCAAATGGTCTGGTAAG
>JBFWYU010000040.1:0-37791 GCA_050186075.1 Bacteroidia bacterium | reverse complement strand
CTGATTTTGTTGCGCAAAAGCAAATTGCTTGCCTGCTATAAAGCTTAAAGCTGTGAGCGCTGTTAAAACAAGTTTGTTTTTCATCTGATTTTTTTTGAAGGATTGCAAAGATAGATTTATTTGTGATTTGGTGATTTAGTGATTGCAGTGTTTCTGTTTTGCTGTGGTTTATGGACTAATTAAGTATTACTAATTTTTCAAATGCCTGTGCCGTGAAGCCTTCGGGTGTGCGCACTTTTATTTTATATACATACACCCCTTTGCCTATTTTCTGGTCATAATCATCGCGTCCGTTCCAGGTAATACCTTCTGCACGGAAGCCATCGCAGTTTACCTGCTCATTAATGGTTTTAACCACCTTGCCCGAAACGGTAAACACCTGAATATTTACATCCAGATCAGCACAAGGCCGATTGTGCTCAAACATAAACTGCGTGTTGGTGGTAAAGGGGTTGGGGTAATTCAGCACATGGCTCAGCGCCAGTTCAGCCGATTGCGAAACAATAAACTCGGTATAGGCATCCGAAGAGTTGTTGTAAACATCCCACACTTTCATTTTCAGGGTGTGGCGGCCTTCGGTCAGTTCCGAGAAAGGGTAGCGTATGGTTCCGCTCTGGTAGCTGTTCAGGTCGGCCTGATAATACTCGTTCAGCACAATGGTTTTGTTGGTGTTTTCGTCCAGCACGGCCGCAATGTCGTGTCCTATACCATTACCCACAGTGTTGATACCGCTGGGGTCGCTTACCACGGCATATAAAAGCGGATTTTCGTTGGTAGTGCCGCCAAAAACAAATTTGTCGTCATTCAGGTAAAGGTTCACCTGCGGACCGTTTGCATCATTGGCAACGCTGTCGGCCGAGCCGCCAATAACCACATTCTCATAGTTTCCGTTGGCATCGGTAAACCCGTCATAAGCATAATAGCTGATGCGGCCGTAACCATAACTGTACGAAATATCTTTAGGCACAATAAACGTGAATGTGAAATCGCCATTGGTAACGCTGGCTTTACCTTTATAAAGAATGTTTTTTTGCAGCTTAAAACTTTCAACGCTGCTGCCGGGGTCGTTTGCCAGTGTGTTTACAGTAGCTGCCTTATCAAAAACGGTGGGGTAAATCAATCCGTTGAAGTTGGTCATTTTATTTCCCTGACGGTCGCGTATTTCACCGGCTACGGTTACTAATCCAAGCGCCTTCAGCGTGTCGGCAGTTCCGCCAACAGGGTTTCCGTTCACTGAGGTAGTAACCACATTGTTTACCGGATAAGCCAACCGTTGTGCAGGGTCGCCCAGCAGCGAAAAGTTGCGGCTGTTTTGAATAACCCCGTTGGTGCCTTCGTTTACGGTTTTGCGCATTACCTCGCCCATAGTAGGGATAGGCTCGCCATCAACCGGAAAAAAGTGTTTGTAAAAATTTTTGTTCAGCGTAAAATTAGGTGCCGAAAAAACCAATCGCGTGGTGGTGAATAAAGCAATACCGCCTCCGTTGGGATTTAGCAAAACAAGCTCACCGGCAGAGGTACGTGCAGGATCTTCAAAGCGCGAAAACTCGCAGGTAGCCGTTACAAAGGCAGGAAGATTTTCAATGTTTGTCCAGTTGTTGATGTCTGCAACTTCCAGTACACGCTCGTGTGCCCAGCCTACCTCACCGCCATGCCCGGTATAGTTTACCACCAGCGCACCTTTCAATACACGGTTATTGATAGCATCTTTTACAGAAGGGTAACGCTGCCCGCCCGGAGTTGATTCTTCCACAAAAGCATCAAAATATATTTTGTCTAAGTTGTAGTTGTTTTGAGTGGTGTCAATTCCTTTTGCAATGGCATCGGCCTGATCAAAGTGCTGATTATTGTCTTCGTCATCGCCTACAAAGCAAATCCAGTTTTTCCAGTCGGGTGACGAAATGCTTACCGTTTGTGCTGTGCAAAGGCTGGGGTTTGTTTCAACGGTGGCAATGCCTTCATAATTCAGAATTTTGTTCACCACAGTGGTGGCTTCCTGAATAGTTTGTACCGGAAATCGCCCGATACCTATATCCATAAAATGAGGATTACAACTGTCGCAGCCTTCTACCCAAACACCTTCGTTGCTGTCTAAGAAACCGAAATAATTATCAGAAACATAAGAGGAGGTGGGACTTAATGATTGAGCCGACTGGTAGGTAACAATATAATTAGTGTTGTTGTCAAGACGGTCGCGGTTATCATACGAACCATCGCCAAACAGCAGCAAATAGTTAGGCAGTTCATCATCATTGGTGGCACGGTCATAAAGCATTTTCATCATGTCGCGTATAGCTGCAACATCCTGTGCTCCTGACGAAAATTCATTGTAAACCTGTTGCGGTGTAACAATGGCAACTGTAAGCGGGCTTATTACATTGTTGCGGTGAAAATTGGCAAGGCGCTCGGCTTCGCTCAAAAAATCAGGATGTGCTACAATAACCATATCAACCTGTGGCAGCGCATGTAAATCCTGATTGGCAACACTGCCTTCACTTACAGGCGTTAAATAAGACGAACCGTCAAAAGCCACATATTCATGCAGCGTTTCGGCCGAAGCTCTGAACGTATGAGTTGAACCTGAAAGTGCAGCCATCTGCTGGCGTATGTTAACCGGGTCGGTAACATCCCATATTGTAACCGAAGAATTTGAATTTCCGAGACTGAATTCAGCAACATTTCCAACACCAACACTGTTGGCATCACGGAAAATGGTCTGGCCTCCTGCCATGGTTAAATTTCTGCGCACATTCAGTTCAATATAATTGAGCCAGGCAACAGCCGTTGAGTAGCCACCTTTGTTGTAGGTAACATTTACGTTCATAGTTGAACTGGTAGGACCAAAATCCATTGTTCCTGTTCCGTCCGAAGCCTGCGCGTTGGTATAAACACCTGTAATATTCTGAAAAGGGATGTTAAGCGCAGTGCCATTGTTAACCTTTACTGTAAACGATGTGCTTGAACCTGTGCCGCAGGCACAAGCTCCTGCTCCCGAAACTTTAATGGTTGCAGGAGTTGAACTATTAATATTGGGGAAAGAGAATGAGAAGTCATATTGAGTATTAATGTCAAAATACTCACCGTACCACTGTCTGCCTGATTTTATGATATTTTTTTCGTCCAGTTCGTGAAAGGCATAATCGTTAAATGTATTGGTGTTGTAGGTTGCAGGCTGGTCAGACGAAGCCAATGTAGTAACTCGTTTTCCCACACCAAGGTCAGCCGTAATAAAGTAATAAGTGTTGTCAGAATAGTCATTAATAGTATGTTCAAACTTTGCGGTTGTGCTGTTGTATTTCCAGCGGTGAGGCGATTGCCCGTAAAAGAGGATATAATCACCTGCATTAAAACTGTTGTCGCTTTCGCCAACTACTACAATTGCGTTTTCCTGCAAATCATCATGACGGAAGTCTGCATTGGCTTTAGGTAACATGCCACCACCGTTTCCATAAACGCGCAGATTTTTTGGGTTCACAGCGCTCACATTCATACCCATTTCCTGTAATTGCTCGTAGCTGAGTTTGTAAATGCCGTCAGCATTTACAGCAACTTTATACCAGCTGCCCGATGCCAGCACAGAATTAGAAGCCGTTGCAGTTGCCGATTTAGGCTGAACAGATTTAAAATCCGTAGCCACTACCTGCAAATCAAAACTCACTAATTTTTCAAATTGCCCCGAAGAGGCATTTTTGCGAACCGGAATAAAGGATACTACCGATATTTTTTTCTTTTTTTCATAGGCCACCGAAGCACTCACTTCAATATCAGACCCTATTTTATCAAGACCTTCAATTTTTGCTAATTCATTTGTTTCAAACGTTGCGTAAACCGGATTTACAATAAATGCTTTAATGTGTGAAGCATTATTTTCGGTTGCTCCTTTGTAAACATAAACAGGCAGGTTGCTGGCATTGCCATCGTAAACTGCTCCTTCAAAATAAAGGAACGATTTTTCCATCCCTTCTGCCGGAGTTTCCTTTTTTACGGTTCCCCATTTTATTTCTTTTTTACCCGAACTGCGTTGTTTTGCATATTGCGAAAATGCCAATGATGGCAATAGAAACAGTGCAACTGCTAAAAGATGAATTTGCTTTTTCATTCTTCCGTTTTTTTAATGACAACAAATAAAACAGAATCCTGTTTTAAAAATTATCGGTTATTAAATTTGTAATCTTCACGCTTACCGTTTTTCAAAAATGAAAACCGGCTTGTTTTAATCAAAAATCAGAGTAGAAATCTGCGATATGCGTGGTATAAGAGTTGAATTAAGCAGGGCAAAGATAGATTATTTTTGAAAAAACCAAACTTCGGGTGAAAAATTATCGATAGATGACAACATTTTATTCCGGCACTCGTTTGAACCATACTTTTAAAACTCTTAAAATGAGGGTACACAATAAAAAACTTTTTATCACGTTTTCTTATTAAGAATATTATTCTCTATATTTGTTACCCTTATAGACGACCGTAAACGCAGTATTTATAAACACGATATTAACTAAATCTCAATAACAGCATGGTAAAGCGATTACTTTTTATCTCCCTGCTTGCACTATCACTCATAGACAGCGCAAAAGCACAAGACCCGCAATTTACCCAGTTTTACGCCAATCCACTTTATTTAAACCCCGCTTTTGCAGGAACGGCAATCTGCCCGCGTATTATTATGAACTACCGTAACCAGTGGCCTGCTATTTCAGGAACCTATGTTACGTACAGTGCTTCTTATGACCAGCATTTTGATGCGCTTCACGGTGGTGTCGGACTTTTAGTTACCAACGACAGGGCAGGCGAAGGAACATTGAATACATTAGGAATCAATCTGATGTATTCTTACCGTTTGGAGGTAAGCCGCAAGTTCTCCATGAAATTGGGTTTGCAGGCTAGTTATATGCAGAAGAAAATTGACTGGACCAAACTAACTTTTGGCGACCAGATTGATGCACGTTACGGCTTTATTTACAATACCAATGAGGTTTTTGGAAGACAAAGCCGTGGGTTTCCTGATTTTTCTGCAGGTGTTCTTGGTTTCAGCGAACGTTTTTATGTTGGAGCCGCGGTTCATCACCTTACTCAGCCCGATGAAGGTTTTCTGGGCGTGAGCAAGCTTCCTATGAAAATTACAGGTCACGTTGGATTTGTTTCTTATTTTAACAAGAAAAGAAAAGAGAAAGGAAACTGGTCGCTTAATGTATTGTATCAGCAACAACAGGATTTCCAGCAAATCAACTATGGATTTTATATCAGCAAAGGCGTTTTTGTAGGCGGATTGTGGTTCAGACAGAACTTTTTCAATGCAGATGCGTTTATAGCCCTTGTCGGATTCCAGTACCAAGGATTTAAGTTCGGCTACAGCTATGATGTAACAGTATCAAAATTAAGTAACGCAACTGCCGGTTCGCACGAATTTTCAGTGGCTCTGCAATTCCCTTGCAAGCCTAAGAAAAAGAAGTTCAGAGCTATCAGTTGTCCTTCGTTCTAAAAAATAATTTCAAAAGCACACAATAATAAGTTTTACGCAGCGTTATACAATTAAAACTAATTCATCAAAAACATGAAAACTGCAAAAAAGGGAATAGCATATAAATTAGCCGCTATGTCTTTTATTATCGCAATGATTACCTCTTGCGCAAAGGAAAAATCGAGCACCACAGGCTGGAATTACAACGACTCTAAAAACGGAGGTTTTGAGGTTGTTGACTATGAAGGTCAGGAAACCGGTCCGGGTTTGGTGTTTATAGAAGGCGGTACATTTTCAATGGGACGTGTGGAACAGGATGTGCGTTACGATTGGAATAACGTGCCAAGAAGGGTTACTGTTTCTTCATTTTATATGGACGAAACTGAGGTTAAAAACGTGGATTACCGCGAGTACCTTTATTGGTTAACCCGTGTTTTCTACGAAAGTTATCCTGAGGTTTACAAAAAAGCTCTTCCCGATACTTTAGTTTGGAGAGATAAATTGGCTTACAACGAACCTTATGTAGAACTTTATCTGCGTCACCCGTCTTATCAGTATTACCCTGTTGTTGGTATCAATTGGTTGCAGGCTACTGACTACTGCGCCTGGAGAACTGACCGTGTGAACGAGATGATTTTGATCCGCGAAGGTATCTTGCGTGTTAACCCAAATCAGGTGGATGATGACAACTTTAATACAGAAGCCTACTTAGCCGGACAATACGAAGGTCTTGTAAAAAGCGACTTGTATGACCTAGATCCAAACAAAGACACACGTAAGGTGCGCATTGAGGACGGAATTTTTCTTCCTGAATACCGTTTGCCAACCGAAGCTGAGTGGGAATTTGCTGCTCTCGGTTTAATTGGAAACACAGTATTTGAAAGGGTAACAGAGCGTAAATTGTATCCATGGAATGGAGAAACAGTGCGTAATCCTGATGAGAAATATAAAGGTGATATGCAAGCCAACTTCAAAAGAGGTCGTGGTGATAATATGGGTGTTGCTGGTAACCTGAATGATAATGCTGACATTCCTGCTCCGGTTGATTCATACTGGCCTAACGATTACGGTCTGTATAACATGGCTGGTAACGTGAGTGAGTGGGTAATGGACGTTTACCGTCCGCTTTCACAGGAAGACGAAACCGATTTTCGTTCATTCAGAGGTAACGTTTACCAAACTCAATTGAGAGATGAAGAAGGTGCGATTGCAGAGAAAGACAGCCTTGGTCGTGTTATCTGGAGAAATGTAACTGAAGAAGAAAGTCTTGACAGAAGGAACTATAATAAATCAGACAACATCAATTACGTAGATGGTGACTTTGAATCAAGTATCTTCTATAACAACGAAGAGTTTAAAGACGATGCAAAAACCGATAAACGTATGTATGATTACGGTATCACATCATTGGTAAATGACAAAGCCCGTGTTTATAAAGGTGGTTCATGGAAAGACCGTGCTTACTGGATGGTTCCCGGAACACGCAGATTTTTGGATGAAAAACAAAGCACAGATTTCTTGGGTTTCCGTTGTGCAATGACCAGAGTGGGAAGTCCAACAGGATTTTAATAGTACATAGTTAATAAATAAAAAGCCCTGCCGAAATAGTTCGGCAGGGCTTTTTTAGTTTTACGGCATGACAAGTATTTCTGCACTGTATTCACTTTTTCTGCAACACCCTGTGGTTTGCACCGACACGAGAAACATTATTCCCGGTTCTATATTTTTTGCCCTCAAAGGCGAAAATTTTAACGCCAATACTTTTGCAGCTGAAGCAATACAGAAAGGATGTGTATATGCAGTTATTGATGAACTCCCGTATAAGCTGGGAGATAAATTTTTATTAGTTGATGATGTATTGAAATCCTTGCAAGGTTTAGCAGCTCATCATCGTAAACAACTGAACATTCCCGTTATCGGTATTACCGGGACAAACGGAAAAACCACAACAAAAGAACTGATCAATTCTGTTCTGAAAGAGAAGTACAAATGCTTTGCTACAAAAGGAAATCTGAATAATCACATTGGAGTCCCACTTTCCTTGCTCTCGTTGACAAAAGAGCATGAATTGGCTGTTATTGAGATGGGTGCCAGCAAGCCTGGTGATATAGAAGAACTCTGCAACATTGCTTTCCCTGATTACGGAATAATTACCAATATAGGAAGAGCGCATCTTGAGGGAATGGGCGGTTTTGAAGGCGTTTTGAAAACAAAAACAGAATTATTCCGGCATATTAAAATGCACGGCAAATTAGTTTTTGTGAACGAAGACGATAAGTTGCTGATGGAACAGGCAAGAGAATTTGAGAAGTTTACTTATGGGGAAACAGAAAATGCTGATGTAATTGGTGGTCTTGTTTCTGCGGAAGCTGAATTGATAGTTAAATGGAAAACAAAAAAGAATTCAGTCGAAACCATTGTTGCTTCGCATCTACCCGGTAGCTATAATTTCCCGAATATCATGGCTGCTATTTGTATAGGAACTTATTTCGGGCTTAGCGTTGAGCAGATAAAGAAAGGGATTGAGAATTATATTCCAACAAATAATCGTTCGCAGGTTGTTAAATCCGGCAGCAATACTATTCTGATGGATGCCTACAATGCTAATCCATCAAGTGTTGAGGCGGCTTTGGAAAATTTTTACAGAATTAAAGCGGATAATAAAATTATTATTCTGGGTGAGATGCTTGAATTGGGTGAAACTTCGGTAAAAGAGCACCAACACATTATTGAGTTGGTTGAAAAAATGCACTTAGCTCAAACATTCTTTGTTGGTACTAATTTTCTTGCTTTGCATGAAAAATTTCCGCAGCACTCATACTTTAAAGATGTGAATGAGCTGATTCTCTTTTTGAAAAATAATTCCGTTGAAAATGCTCTGATTTTAATTAAAGGCTCGCGCGGAAATAAATTGGAGAAATTATTAGAGGTATTTTCTCCAACAGCTTGATTAAGACTGTTAAAAAACGTTAAACTCCTCATCACCAAAGTGGTTTAGGCCTACTTTTGCGGAGTGAATAAAACCATTATCCGTATTACCATTATTTGCATGGCGCTTGCCCTGATAGGGCTTACAGGCGTGCAGGTGTATTGGATAAAAAATGCCATGGCACTGCGCGAAAAGCAGTTTAATCAGGCTGTGAGCGAGGCGTTGGGTAATGTAGCCTACAATTTTGAAAAGCAACGTGTGGCGCAAAATTTTTCGCGACAGATTGATTTGCAAAATCGCAGGATGGAACTTTTCCGCAAATTAGATTCAATAGGAGCGGCAAGTGTATTAACCTATGATAGTCTTTGCACGCCTTCAGGTTTCAACGATAATTTTGACTTTTCGGCTTCGGGAGGTGATTTTGAATTGAATATTACGGAAGAGGTAGTGGAAGATTCAAGCGGATATTTATTGACCAAAACAAGGAAAAGAAGTTTTGGTCCCAGAGGTTTAAAAGAGGCAAAAACGGTGGTGGAAAATAATCCCGAAGCCGATTTAGCCAGAGCCATACAGAGTAAAAGCAGTCAGTGGGTAGCAGAGAAGTCAGAAATACTGGACGATATTTTTAAAGAAATGCTTTCGTTCAATGCTTTTGATCAGGAAGAAAAAATAGATCCTAAGATTTTAGACTCGCTGATAGCAGAAGAACTTGCAACCAAGGGCATCGAAACAGATTATTCTTTTGCTATTCTTGACCCCTTCAAGAATGTGATTTTTGCTCAGGAAACAAATGAAACACCCGAAGCAGATTTGGTAAATTCAACGCATAAGGTCAATCTATTTCAGGGGAATATTTTTGCAAACCCTAACTATTTGTCGGTGTTTTTTCCTAACAGGCAGCAGTATCTTTTGAAAACATTGTGGGCAATGTTGCTTACTTCTGCCTTGTTTATGCTGGTGATTATTTTTTCTTTTTCTTATACGGTTTCCACTGTTTTTAAGCAGAAAAAATTATCGGAAGTAAAAAACGATTTTATTAATAACATGACCCATGAGTTGAAAACACCCATCTCCACTATTTCCCTTGCCTGTCAGGTTCTGGAAGATCATGAAGTGGAAAAAACTCCGGCAATGGTTGAGAATTATATCAAGGTGATTAATGAAGAAAATAAACGACTTGGTCTGGTGGTGGAAAGTGTTTTGCAAACTGCAATTATTGATAAAGGTGAGCTGAAACTGAAATCGGAAATCGTAGATATTCATGAAGTGATAGAAGCATTGGTGAATAATATGAAAATTCAGGCTGATAAAATGGGAGGTGAGATTATTATGAATCTGAAAGCGGAGAAATGCATCATTCATGCCGACAAGGTTCATATCACCAACGTGATTATGAATTTGGTTGATAATGCCTTGAAATATTGTGAAGAAAATCCTGTGGTAAAAATTTCTACAAAAAGTTTCAGTGAAGGAATTTCAATAATAGTGGAGGACAACGGGATTGGTATCAGTCCTGAAAATCAGAAGAAAATTTTTGATAAGCTGTATCGCGTGCCTACCGGAAACATACACAATGTCAAGGGGTTTGGATTGGGATTGAGTTATGTAAAAGCAATTGTTGACAAACACAAAGGAACAGTAAACCTTGTAAGCGAAACAGGCAAAGGAAGCAAGTTTGATATTTTTTTACCCTACTAAATAAAATATGACACCATGCAAAAAAAAGCACCACTTCTGAAAGTTCTTTTAGTTGAAGATGATCCAAATCTTGGGTTATTGCTTAAAGAATACCTGAATGCAAAAGGATACGAAACCACTTTGGCTATCAATGGAAAAAAGGGTTACGAAGCTTTTTCGAAAGGAAGTTTTCAGCTTTGTATTTTAGATATTATGATGCCGGTGAAAGATGGTTTCACATTGGCAGAAGAAATACGCAGAACGGATAAATCCATTCCTATTATTTTCCTAACGGCAAAATCACTTTCTGAAGATCGTATCAGCGGATTTAAAAAAGGTGGTGACGATTACATCACTAAACCTTTTAACATGGACGAATTGCTTTTGCGCGTGAAAGCAATATTGCGTAGAGTAAGTCCCGAAGCGCTTAGCAGCGACCCCGAAAGCAGGATACATAAAATAGGAAAACTACGCTTTGATGTTACGCATCAAACATTGGAAGGGAAAGAATACAATCAGAAACTCACTACAAAAGAAGGCGCTTTGCTTCATCTTCTTTGTGAAAACAAAAATGATGTGCTCGAACGTTCCTATGCACTTAACAAAGTATGGGGCGATGATAACTATTTCAATTCACGCAGTATGGATGTGTACATCGCTAAACTGCGCAAATACCTTTCAGCCGATCCGAAAATTGAGTTGGTGAATGTACACGGAAAAGGTTTTAAACTGATGGAGAATTAGAGGCAGGCAGTCCTTCCTCCATCTACCGGTAAATTAATTCCGGTAATATAACCCGCTGCAGGTGTTGCTAAAAATGCAGCAGCAGCAGCAATTTCATCAGCTGATGCAAAACGCCTTGCAGGAATTTCATGTTGCATTTCCAATTTTACCGATTCTTTACTTACTGAATTTTTTTCGGAACGCTTATCTATAATTGCTGTAAGGCGAGAGGTTTCTGTTGCTCCCGGCAACACATTGTTGACTGTAATTCCGAAAGGAGCAAGTTCTGTTGAAAGTGTTTTTGACCAGTTGGCAACCGCACCGCGTATGGTGTTAGAAACACCTAAACCCGGAATAGGTTGTTTTACTGAAGTGGAAATAATATTAATGATTCTGCCGTAGCCGGCTTCTTTCATTCCAGGCTCAACAGCCTGCACTAACACCTGATTACAAAGCAAATGATTACTAAACGCCTGCACAAATTCATCTAACGATGCATCAATTGCTTTGCCTGATGGTGGACCACCCGTATTGTTGATGAGAATATGAACTGTTCCGTTTTGTTTAATATAATCTTCAACTTTTTGTTTCAGAATAAGCGGATGTGAAAAATCTGCGCAGATGTAATCGTGTTTTTGTCCTTTTGAAGTGCTGAGTTCAGAAAGTGTTTGTTTCAGTTTTTCTTCGTGGCGGGCAATTAAAATTATTTCAGCACCAAGCGCTGAAAGCTCAATTGCTATTGCTTTTCCGATGCCCTGTGTGCTGCCGCATACAAAGGCTTTTTTATTTTCAAGGTTTAAATTCATGTTTCAAAATTAAGTTTATCGGGGAATTTCTGTTACTTTGTCTGACAAATAAATTTTACCATGAGTATCAGACGCCCTTTCAACCTCAAAAAATGGATTGATGAAAATCGCCATCTATTGAAACCACCTATTGCTAATAAAAATCTGTATCCCGAAGGCACTGATTATATTGTAATGATTGTTGGCGGCCCCAATGCACGCAAAGATTACCACTATAACGAAACAGAAGAATTATTTTATCAGTTGGAAGGGGAAATAAATGTGCGGATACAGGAAGACGGAAAACCTGTTGATATTAAGTTAGGCTCCGGTGATATGTTTTTATGTCCGCCTAAAACTCCACATTCACCGGGCAGAACAGAAGGTTCAATTGGTTTGGTAATTGAACGTGTGCGTAAGGGAAAAGATTATAAAGATGGTTTGTTGTGGTTCTGCGAAAAATGTAACAATAAACTGCACGAAACTTATTTTGAGTTGAACGATATTGAAAATGATTTTATTTCACGTTTCAAAGAATATTATGGTTCTGAAAAGTTACGCACCTGCAAACATTGCAACCATGTAATGGAAACAGATCCTCGTTTTGTATAGAATATGCTCACGATAGATATTCACACCCACATTCTTCCTGAAAATATTCCTGACTACGAAAAAAAATTCGGTTACGGTGGTTTTGTAAAATTAGAACACCACAAGCCTTGCTGTGCGCGGATGATAAAAGACGGAAAGTTTTTCCGCGAGATTGAAGACAATTGCTGGAGCGCAGAAAAACGAATGCAGGAATGTGATCATCATCATGTGGATGTGCAGGTTTTGTCAACTATTCCGGTGATGTTCTCCTATTCGGCAAAACCGAACGATGCACTTGAACTTTCACAATTTCTGAATGACCACATTGCAGAGATTGTACAGCGTTATCCCAAACGCTTTGTTGGTTTAGGAACTGTGCCTATGCAAGCACCTGAACTTGCGATTAAAGAACTGGAACGATGCATGAAAATTGGTTTGCGTGGTGTTCAGATTGGTTCACACGTGAATGATTGGAATTTAAGTGCACCTGAATTACTTGATTTTTTTAAAGCAGCAGAACAACTGAACGCTGCCATTTTTGTTCATCCCTGGGAAATGATGGGCGAACAGAAAATGCAGAAATACTGGTTGCCCTGGTTAGTGGGAATGCCTGCCGAAACTTCTTTGGCGATCTGCTCAATGATTTTTGGTGGTGTGTTTGAAAAATGTCCGAATCTTCGTGTTGCGTTTGCACATGGTGGCGGTTCTTTTCCTGCAACCATTGGAAGAATTGAACATGGATTTAACTGCCGTCCTGATTTAGTAGCTATTGACAACAACGTAAATCCGCGGGAATATCTTGGAAAATTCTGGTTGGACTCCTTAGTGCATGATGAAGAAATGTTGCGCTACATCATCAAGCTTTTTGGTTCAGAAAAAATTGCGTTGGGTTCTGATTATCCTTTTCCTTTGGGCGAAAATGAACCGGGTAAACTTATCCGTGATTTGAAATTTGATTCAAACACAGCAGAAAATCTTCTGCACAACTCAGCCCTGAAATGGTTGGGATTGGAGAAGAAACTATTTATTTAGCTTTCTCTTTCTCCTTGTATTCGCGGTAAAGCTGACGTATAATTCCATCTGCCAAACCTATTTTAGGAACATAGATTTTGCTGCTTCCGCAGCCTTTCATAATGTCAATAAAAATTTCCGCAGCCGGAATAATAACATCGGCACGGTCAGGATTCATGTCAAGATTTTTTATCCGCTCTTCCAGTGAGTACGATTTTATCAGCTTGTAAACCTGCGTTACCTGACCAATGGTAAGTGATGCATTTTTACTTGCTTTTGTTCCGCTGAGTTTAAAAATCTTGTTGATGTTTCCTCCTGAACCGATAAGATAAAGCGGCTTGTGTTTTGCCGTAGTTTTCTTTACCCACTTCTTTAATTCCTTCTCATCTTCTTTCTTTACAATTCCTTTCAGATAGCGCACAGCACCAAGATTGAATGAACGCGAGTCAACTAATTTGTTTTTTGCAAATAAAGTAAGCTCGGTACTTCCGCCACCCACATCCACATACAGGTATGAGTTTTTGTGATCCAGCATTTCTTCAACGTGGGTTGAATAAATGATGTCGGCTTCTTCTTTTCCGTCAATAACTTCAATCTTAATTCCTGTTTCTTTTTTGATTTTTGCAACAACAGCAGCACTGTTTGTTGCTTCGCGCATAGCACTGGTAGCGCAGGCACGATACGAAATAATTCCCGTTGCATCCATCAGGTATTTGAATGACTTGATGGCAAGCGTTAGTGTTTCAATTTTTTTTGCACTCAGCTTTTTATCCGAAAAGGCTTCATCTCCTAATCTTACAGGAACACGTATGAGGGTTGTTTTGCGGAAGACAGGAGCTTTTCCGTTTTCAATCACATTCATCAACAGCAAACGCATGGCGTTTGAACCAATATCTATTGCTGCGAACGTGAGTATTTTCAATGGAAATTATTTTCCACAAAAATTGAATTTTTAAACGATGAATCAATCTGATGTTGAAAAGTATTGGATAAGTAACGGACTATACTTTTCCGTGCCTTTCTTTCAGGTAATTATAAAACGCAACCTGCGAACGGATTTTTATTTTACTGTTATCACGTTTTTTGTAACGGTTGGTTTGAAACTCATCAATGATGCGGGCTTTCACGTTTCCGCTTAATTGTATATTCAACATGGTACGCAGCTCCTGCTGTAATTCTTTATCGTAAACAGGACAGGTAACTTCTACACGGTAATCAAGGTTGCGCGTCATCCAGTCAGCAGATGAAAAATAATACAATTCATTTCCGCCATTACCAAAAACAAAAATGCGGGAATGTTCAAGGTAACGGTCAACAATGCTTACTGCTTCAATGTTCTCACTCATTCCTTTAATACCGGGAATAAGTGAGCAAATGCCACGAATAATCAGTTTAATATTCACCCCTGCTTTGCTGGCCTGATATAATTTTTTAATCAGCTCTATATCCACCAGATTATTCATCTTCAAAATCATGTAAGCAGGTTTGCCCGCTTTTGCATTTTTAATTTCCTTATCAATAAGTGCAACCATCTTTTTCCTCATGGAAAGAGGCGAAACAACCAGGTGCTGATATTTATGCAGGTGAAGATTATTTTCAAAAAAATCAAACAGCTTACTCACTTCCGAAGTAATTTCTTTACGGGAGGTAAATAAACTGTGGTCGCTGTAGAGTGTGGCAGTCTGTTCATTAAAATTACCTGTTCCAACGCAGGCATACTGAACAAATTTCCCGCCTTCTTTTCTTTTAATCAAACACATCTTACTGTGTACTTTTAATCCCGGAACGCCATAAATAACTTTAACGCCTTCTTCCTGCAGGGCATTGCTCCATTGTATGTTGGCTTCTTCATCAAAACGCGCCTGTATTTCCATAACAGCTGTAACATCTTTCCCGTTTTTAACTGCACTGATAAGTGCATTAATCACGTTTGATTTCTTTGCAAGCCGGTACGCTGTTATTTTTATAGAAACTACCTTGGGATCAATAGCTGCTTCGCGCAATAAATCAATAAAAGAACTGAAACTCTGATAAGGATAATGCAGCAACACATCACGCTTTTTAAGCACATTGATAATGCTTGCTGTGGGATGCAGGTATTTATTAGGAATAATAGGGGAGGGTTGATACTCCAGGTGTTTGCCACCTACATTCGGAAAATTGATAAAGTCTTTGAAGTTATGATAACGACCGCCAGGGATAAGGTTATCCGCATTATTAAATTTCATGCTCTTGATAATAAAATCAAGTAACTGGCGCGGCATGGTCTGGTCATAAACAAAACGAACAGCATCTCCTTTTTTTCGTTGCTTTATACTGCGCGAAATTTTATCAACCAGACTGCGCGAAAGATCATTATCAATGTTTAATTCTGCATCGCGCGTAATTTTTATCGTAAAGGCTTTATCAAATTTCAGTTTCAGCACTTCAAAAATTTCCTGCATCGAAAAACGGATAACATCATCAATAAGCATGATGTATTTCTTCCCGTCTTTTTCGGGCAATACAATAAAGCGCGAATGAACAGTAGTTGGAATTTCAATCAGTGAATAAGGGTTTATCGCACTTTTTCGGCCTACAAATTTTACAGCAAGATAAATTGACTTTTCACGCAGATAAGGAAAATCAGCAGGCTTGTAAAGCATAACAGGAACCAGTGTTGGTCGTATGATCCTGTGAAAATGGTCTTTTACAAAAACGGCCTGTTCCTTTGATAGTTCCGTTTCATTCAGGATAAAAATATTTTCTTTTTCAAGTCCCGTTAATATATCGTTATAGATTTCCAGCGAACGTTCCTGATGGCGAATTACAATATCATGAATTTGGCTCATCAGCTTTTTAGGTTTGGCTCCTAAAAGTTCTTTGGCGCTCTTACCAAAATTCAATACACGGTTAATGGTAGCAACACGCACCCGAAAAAACTCATCTAAATTATTAGAGAAAATTCCAAGAAAACGAATCCGTTGCACTAAGGGAACATTTTTATCTCCTGCTTCCTGCAACACCCGTTCGTTAAACGAAAGCCAGCTTATTTCGCGGTTAATTATTTCTTTTTCCCGTTTCATCTTTCAGTTGTCTTCTTCTCTTTTTCAGGGCTTTTAATAAACAGCAGTTTGCCTTTTTTGGGTGTTATTTTTTGCCAGTTTTTTACACCGAAATTTATTTTTGCTACCGATGATGTTGGCATTTTTTCAAATGCTTTTCCGGTAAGGTCATTCAGTAAATAGGTAAATGCAGGGTCGTGGCCTACTAACATAACAACATCGTATTTATCATCTGTGTTGCGTAGCAAAGGTAACAAGGCATCTTTGCTGAAATCATACACCATTTCGTTTATAACAATGCGGTTGTAATGATAGTTCAGTGTGCGTGCAAATATCAATGCAGTAGTCATGGCACGCACTGCAGGACTTGTAATCAATAGATCAGGCACACATTTTAATACTTTCAGTTTTTTAGAAACTTCATGGGCATCTTTTACTCCGCTGCGTTTAAGCGGACGATCCATGTCCGAAACATCAGCATCGTTCCAACTGGATTTGGCATGACGAACAAGTAGAAGGGTCTTCATATACAGGCTGAAAAATAAGAACTATCAGCGGGGTAAAGCTAAGCAATTGGAAAAACTTAACTTTTACTTAACGTTAGACTATGCGGTATCGTGGTTTATAAAAAATTTATCCTCCTTCCATTTTGCAGGATTGCTGATAATATAGTCGGCAATGGTTTCATAAGATTGTTGATTGCGGATAATATGGTCGTGGTAATTACGTTGCCATACATCTATTCTATCAGTATGGTTGCGAACCCATTTTGTAACACCGATTTTAAATCCTTTAACAATAGAACCGATTGAACGGGGAATCATTTTTTGAAATTCGTTCTGTTGGCGAGGTGTGGATGGTGGGGGTTGAAAATTTTCAACCCCTGCAATATTATTCATGTTATTCCGTAGGGGCAGAAAATTTTCTGCCCCTACATCAACCACCTTTTTCAATTCAATAATGCCATGAACATGGTTGGGCATTATAATATGATCATGCAAAATAACATTGGGAAAATGTTCTGGTATTTGCAACCAACATTGGTTTGCAATTTTTCCAATTTCATTCATTACCATTTTTTCGTCCGAAATTTCACCAAATAAACATGCTCTGTTATGTGTGCAAATGGTAATAAAATACAAACCCGCCTTTGAATAATCGTATCCTTTTAAACGGATGGTCTGGCGATGATGCATTTTTTCCGTTTGCATGCAAAACAAATTCTTGTCTTTTTGCTGCTTATTTCAACGCGCAGCTTACCACCAGCGATGAATCAGTTGCATACTGGTTCATGGATTGTTCCATAGCAGCACATTGGTTTTCGGCCTGCTCTGCAGAAATATCATTGTAGTAAGTAGTAGGTGCCGGTTTTCCATCAGGATAATTGCATTCACACACATGGTCATGCTTTTTTTTGCAGCCGGCAGATAGTAACAGAAGTGTTGCAAACAGTATATAATAATGTGTTGTTGTTTTCATGCAGCAAGATGTATTAAAGTTTAAATACGGTTACAAAGATAAATGGTATTTAATTTAATAGCCCACAACAGCCGTAATACAGATCACTGCAAAAACAATAAGGCGCAGCAACACTCTGTTACTGAAAACAGCTGCTTCAGCACGCTCTTTTTTTACTTTAAGAACATAGATAATACTTGCTACGGAGGTGATGCTGCCCATAAGCACTAACATATCACCACCCGGCCATTTTTGAAGAGTAAATAATAAACCTTGCGCTCCTACACTTAATCCCCAATACATTACTTTGTTAAAGAAAACATCCATCATTCTCAGTTGCGGATTTGTATGCTGAGCAAACGCAGAAAAGAAATACATAACCGCAAGCGTTGATAATAAAACAGTAAGCATAATACCCGCTCCCGGCCAATGTTGTATTTTAAAAACAAGGGCAACTAAAATCAGTGCTGCCATAAACAACTCTGCCTTATCAAGGTAGGGACTTAGTTTGTTTACTGCTTGTTGCTGGGTGTTGCTTATCATGTTGTTACTATTTAGCAGCTAAACTAAATAAAAAGCAGAAATAGAATTGTTGTCGGGACGACAAAGAATAGACGACACGAGGCAAAAAGAGCCTCGCGTCTGCGGGGTATTAGGCTCATCGTGGACGTATTATTTCGTTGTCGGTTTGTTTACTGTCTCAACTTGTTTTGCTGCGATGCTTACTTGTTTTAGTTTCTCTTTATGTTCAGCTATAATTTCACCAAGTTTCCCGAATAGCGATTTAACAAAGTCAGGGTTCTTTGCAACTTTATTTGTTCCACCAAGAGCATCATATATTGTTTTTACAGCAACTATATTTTCATTTAATGATGTTGCCGTAATTGCTTCAACATCAATGTTCTTAATTTCATTAGCAGAGTAACTTAATTTTTTCAATTCGTTTGCTACTGTAAACATAGTAACATGAAATTTCAAGTCGCCAATTGTGCTGGTTGCCAATTCTGGTGTAAATGTTTTTAGAGCAACCTCAACTTTCTTTTGAATCTTAACGGAACGCAAATAAATATCTACATCATATTCTTTATCAAAAATTCTTTTATACTCATCATCGTTTTTGATTAAAGTTGAAGGTCTTGCTCTTGAGTTGTCGGGTTCCCGTAAAACAGCTGCTGTTATTATTTGAGATAAGAACGGAATGCTAACAATTAAATCTGCTGGTTTGCCTGCGTTCTTATAATAATTTTTCCTTCTGTCATAGTAGTATCCCATTGATAAAAAGTAGTCTTCAATGTTCAAGTGAATTTCATCCGTAGCACGAAGCGATGCAATCGGAACATCAGTTTGGCTATTTGTAGCTTTAATAATTTTCAGTCTTGATTTTTCATCTGATGGCTTAATAACTCGTATCATTATTTTACGGATATCGTCCTTGTTGCCACCCGAATTAAAATGATTGAAAAGTTCGTGAGATGATTGTAAACCATTTACGATTTGTGGGTCTTCAATCGTTAACGATTGACTTGTTAAAGTTGCGTTTGAAGTTGTAATCGTAACGCCATTATTGAGCCACCAAAAATCTTCGTTATTCGGGTTCCGAAGTGTATCAGTAATTGCCTTGTTTACTTCAATCTTTCCCTGATAGTCCCTAACATTAGCATCAAAAAATGCTTTAATCAATCTATCACTTTCCGTTATGAAGTCATAATAGTTTGGCAAACTTACTAGTGCTATATAACCACCATCTTTTGTGTTTATTGGTGTCCCTTCTATATTTAACGATTTTACTCTAACAGGTTTCTTCCTTGCAAGGGAAAGCAATTCTTCTACCCCAATAAAATTAAAATTGATATTACTGTCGCTAATTTGGGCATTAATGACTTTTAATAATTGTTCTACTTTCCTCTTAACATTTGGATGCAATTCATTTGCAAGTGCTGAATAATAATAAGAGATGTTTAGTTTGGGAAACTTTGAGGCAAGACGTAGGAAAGCATTTTTGAATAATTCTACTTTTTTGCGTAGGGTTTTTTTGTAAGTAGCTTTCATTGCGTCCAAATCATTGGAAAGGTTAAGCAAGTCCTGAGCTGACGCAATAAATTTATTCATTGCCTCTTCTGAAAAACCGTTTGTGTTTTTGGATTGCACAATTACTAAATCAATCACTATGTCTTTCTTCAAGCCTGTGTATTCAGTATCTTCTTCTAAAAGCTCACCATTAATAAACGAATAGATTGAGTCAATTCCTCCGTCACTACCGCCTTCAACAATTCCGTCTTTTAATTCATCATAGGATAGTTCAAAATCTTTAAGGACTTGTTCGCTTGAAAACAAGTTGAAAAATTCATCATCTGACATGGCAGGAGCAATCTCCGCTTTCTTTTGTTTGAGAACTTCTGTCAGTATTGTTAGTTTACTTTCACTCATTGTTGTTTATGTTACTTGTTTTTAAAAATTGTTGTCTGCTTATTTAAAGCTGTAAAGTTTAATGTTAGAACTGTCGCATAATATTCTGACTAACTTTTTGCAGCTACACGCAGGCAAGGATTTTACCACTGAACTTCATTAGAAACGCAGAGATTGAATTTAGCACTTCATTATCATAGAAGCACGAAACCCCTGCTTGCGTGTAGGTTCTGTTAGCGATAGTTGCTAATACTCGTCATCTTCGTATAATATTTTGAAATAGTCGCTTGGTTCGTAGCCATCACAATAGTTTTTAGGTATATTCTTTAGCAATTCATACTTAATAATATAATCCTTATCAATCCATTTTTTTCCGAATCGAGACAGAATATTAAAGAAAATAACATACAATTCAGGATTAGAAAGTTGAGCCCTATATATTTTTATTAAGTTCTGTTTTTCTTTTTCTGTAAGTATTTCATTTTGGTCAATTAGTTTAATTGCATTGTACATATTTCTAAAATATGTACTAAGATTTGTTTGGTTTGTCCTCGCTAATTTAAGATTGGAGGTTTTTGAAATTTTCTCCGCAACCTTAGCAGCTATTAATGAACTATTTGGATATCTACTTAATTTCTCTGTAATAAAGTTCACCCACGAACCATCAATTCCATAATAAAAAATAATATAAGTAATGTCCAAAATTTGTTCCCGCGTCAACTTCAACTCGTTTTCGCTATTAACCGCATTTACAATTGGTAAAAGTCTGTGAATTTGAATTTTAAATTGAACAAATGCTCTTCTTCCTTCAGAAATATCAGTTTTTGTAGAATCAAGATTAGTGATTTTTATTTGATTGACATTTTGATTATGATATTCAATCATTCTAAAAAAGTTACTTTCTAAGTGCTGGACTTTAATTTGTCTGTCACTCTTTGTAGCTAAATCAGACTGCTCTTTTAAAGACTTTACTTGAATTTGGTTTGCCTGATATTGTATGTAAAATGCAAAGAATGTCAAAACTACCCCTACGAATCCGACAAAAGGTCCAACAATTCCTCCAATAGTATCGCCAATTACACCTGTTGTATCGTCATATGCCCACCACCAACTTTTATTTGTCACCAAATAGGGAATTAAAAAGAAAGCAACAGCAATAAAAAGTATTGATGATATTGTAACTATAAGAATTTGATTTTTTGTAAACATCTATTTCACTTTTATTAATTCATCGGGGTCACCCGCAGACGCACGCTCTTTCCCTCATATCGTATATTCCTTGCCGTCCCGGCAATTCCACTGTTCAAGATTTGCAATCCTTGCACACCTTCAACTTTAAATAAAATTTTTACCCCCTTCATAGAAGAAATATTAATTCAATCCCTTGCTGTTTTAGTGAGGCACAGGTAAAGGAGTATGTGGTTTAAATACCATGGGGGGCACATGGTATTGGTCAGCAATAATAAAACTATTTTTGATAATTACAAATTTTAAAGTTTGCAACCCTCTGCAGTTGCTCCCCTGTTTCCATAGCCATCAACTCAATCTCGCGTTCATCGCCTGTGGGCGGGTGTCCACGCTGAGTGCGAACCATAAGTTTTGCAGCTGGGTAGCGTTGGCTATGTGCGACAAGCAAAAGCTTATGGTTGGTCAGCGTGGTGCCTTTTCTTTTGTTACTTTTCTTTGGGCAAGCAAAGAAAAGTAAAGATAATTAAATCCCTTATTACGCTCTCTGCGGGCTCTTCCTCTGCTTTCATAGCCATCACTCAATCTCACGTGCATCGCCTGTGGGCGGGTGTCTACGCTTGTAGGGGCAAGATATTGCGCCCTCATAATATTAATAACCTATGCGAAATCCCTATGTTCCCTATTGTGCCTATGTGGTAAAAAAACTTTGCGCCCGTGCCTGCCCCGCCTCAGGCGGTGGCGGTTAAAATTCCCCCTGCGGTTAAAAGAGCAATACCTTTATCCCACCCGCCTCCTCCTCAGTTAATTTTTTCATTTCCCCGCCAATTCGTATATTCGTAAAAGATGCGCTATTCGTTGATATAAGCAACAAATCCCCTTCCTCAAAAAATTTCACCTCTTCCTAAATCGTCCCCGTCAATCCCTAAAACCATCCCGCCAATTCCTAAAACCATAATGATAATTCCTAAATCCATAATGATAACTCCTGATTAACGCACAATAACTCCTGATTTACTTTCATTAACTCCTAATTTACTCACATTTACTCCTAAAGAACTAATACACCCTCCTATTCACTCCTTAAAAGTCCCTAAATCAAACCCGCGCTTATCTGAATTTAAAAAACATCTTCCTAAATCGTCCAAACCCATTCCTAAATTGTCCGCACTTGTTCCTATCATGTATAAACACGTTCCTACACGCATAAATAACTCAACTACCCTCTTAAAGCAGCTAAAGGTTTCAAAAATTACAATCCGTTAAAACGCAGTAAAGCCTCCTGTGCATTTCCTGTTGCCCGCTCTGTTCTCCCCGGAAGTTGTCATCCAAATCACAACTTGCCACCCAGAGTTTATCATCCTGAACATAGTCGAAAAACAGTTTGCGTGCTACGCGTTTGCAGTTCCCCTCTCCTTCAGTAGAGGGGTTCGGGGCAAGGTCTACTTCCTGCTCACCGAAACCAGATAAACTCCAACCGTAAAAACCATCAATGCACCAAACTGATGCAGCGAACCCAGGAAAACAGGATTAACATGCAGATTTAAAATAGTAATAATGCCCAGCACCACTTGGAATAAAACAATCAGCATCATCAGTTGCACAGCACTGTGCAAAGCGGGTTGTAATTTAGTTCTCAATGAATAAATCCACAACACTACCACCAGTATGGTAAGCACATAAGCAATGTTGCGGTGAATAAATTGCAGCGTAACAGTATTTTCAAAAAGATTAAGCCAGGTAGGTTGCAGCGTTCCCATTTCGGAAGGAATAAAACTATTGCCCATTTTAGGAAAGGTATTATAAATAAACCCTGCCTTTGTTCCGGCTACAAATGCTCCGTAAATCAGTTGCAGAATAACAGTCAATAAAATGACCCACGAGAAATTGCGGACAAATGCTGGAGCAGAATCTTCCCCTCCTTTTTTCAAGGTGGACGATGTCTGGGGGACATCGGGCCAGACTGTGTTGATGCGTCCGGACGGGGTGGTCAACGAAAGCGCAATCCAAAACGTATAACCAAACGTTATAAAAGCTGTAACAAGGTGCAATGCCAAACGGTAATGTGCTACATAGGGATTATCAACCAATCCGCTGCTTACCATATACCAACCGATAAAGCCTTGTAATCCGCCAAGGAAAAAAACTATCAGCAGTTTAGGAATTAAGCTGCGCTCTAATTTTTTGCGCAACAAAAAATAAAGAAAGGGAATAAGAAAAATCAACCCGATGCTGCGGCCAACAAGTCGGTGAAAATATTCCCAGAAATAAATGTTTTTAAAATCTTCTAACTCAAAATGCGAATTGATTTTTTGAAACTGCGGGGTAAGTTTGTATTCATCAAACTCCTGCATCCATTGTGTTTCGTTCAGAGGAGGCAATGTTCCGGTAACCAATTTCCATTGCGTAATAGAAAGCCCCGAACCGGTAAGGCGTGTAATACCACCAATCACCACCATCGCTGCAATCAGAAAGCAGCCTGTTAAAAGCCAGATGATGATGGGTTTGTTGTTGTTCATATTGTGTTCCGTCATTGCGAGCGCAGCGAAGCAATCTCATACTGCACAGTATTGTAAGATTGCTTCGGGTGAAAAACCCTCGCAATGACGTTCCTTAATTTACGCAAGTATACTCTTTCCGATAACCAACTTCTGCACCTCCGAAGTTCCTTCGCCAATAGTGCATAGCTTTGAATCGCGGTAAAATTTCTCCACCGGAAAGTCTTTGGTATAGCCATAACCACCAAAGATTTGTACGGCTTCTGTTGAAACTCTTACCGCCACTTCTGATGAATAATATTTTGCCATTGCACCTTCTTTGGTCATGCGCTCGCCTCTGTTCTTCATATCAGCAGCCTGATAAATCAATAGTTCAGCCGCTTCAATTTGTGTAGCCATATCAGCCAGTTTAAAAGAGATAGCCTGAAAGTTTGAAATAGGCTGACCAAACTGATGACGCTCTTTTGAATATTTAACAGCAGCATCGTAAGCACCTTTTGCAATACCTAAACCAAGTGCAGCAATAGAAATTCTTCCTCCGTCTAATACTTTCATCGCTTGAATAAATCCTTCGCCCTCTTGTCCTAACAATTGGCTTTTGTGCACTCTGCAATCCTGAAAAATCAACTCTGTTGTTTCGGATGCGCGCATTCCTAATTTGTTTTCTTTTTTGCCGGAAGTAAAACCGGGAGTTCCGCGCTCAATAATAAAAGCACTCATACCGCGTGAATCACCTTTTGCACCGGTGCGCACAATTACTACGGCTACATCACCCGATTTACCGTGAGTAATAAAATTTTTTGAACCGTTTATAACATAGTAGTCACCATCTTTTTCGGCAACGGTTAACATACGTGCTGAATCAGAACCCGTGTTGGTTTCTGTTAAACCCCATGCACCTATATATTCGGCAGTAGCCAGTTTTGTTAAATATTTTTTCTTCTGCTCTTCGTTACCGAAATACATAATGTGTCCGGTACAAAGTGAGTTGTGTGCAGCCAGTGAAAGTCCTATAGAACCACACACTCTTGCTACTTCAACAATAGCCGTTACGTACTCAAAGTATCCGAAACCTGAACCACCGTATTCAGTTGGTACAAGCACACCCATTAATCCAAGCTCGCCCAGTTTCTTAAAAACGGGAACAGGAAATTCCTGGCTCTCGTCCCATTCCATCATTTTAGGGCGTATTTCTTTTTCTGCAAAATCGCGCACCATTTGCGCAATCATTTTCTGGTTTTCGTTTTCTGTAAATTCCATTTCTTCTGATTTTGTTTTTGTCACCCTGAGCGTTCCCGATAACTATCGGGACGAAGGGTCTTAATATGTAACTAAACTGATTATTTCTTTTGAATAATTTTTCAATCTGTCGTTGCCGTTTAAAAAATCCAATCCTACAATAAATGCAAAGCCCGAAACTTTTCCACCCTGCATTTGAATAAGTTCAGCAGCAGCACAAGCTGTTCCTCCTGTTGCCAGCAAATCATCGTGTATCAATACATTCCATCCTTTTTGAATTGCATCGGTGTGCATCTCTATGGTTGCACTTCCGTATTCCAAATCATAGGAATACGAAACTGTTTTGTAAGGAAGTTTTCCGGGTTTGCGAGCAGGAATAAAAGGTACGTTTAATTGTTCGGCCAATAAAAGTGCGAAAAAGAAACCACGGCTTTCTACACCAACTATGGCATCAACGGGAGTTCCGTCAATGCGTTTTATAAATTCGTTCACAATGGCGCGACACAATTTCGGGTCAAGTAAAATGGGCGTAATATCCTTGAACAAAATTCCCGGTTTAGGGAAATCAGGAATGTCGCGAATGGCTGCTTTTAGTTGTTCTTCTATCACTTACTCAATGGTCAAATAGGGCGCAATTTTACGGAAAACGTCCTCAGTAACCAAATGTGATTTCATTATAGCCTTTATCTCCTTGAAACGCCCGTGCTGCTGACGAATGCTCACGATTGAATTGGCTATGTTATAGCGTATGTAGGGATGATTTTTCAGTTCGTCCACTGTTGCGGTGTTTATATTCAGCTTTTTCACCTCAAAAGGGTCAACGGTAAGAAAAGGTTCAATCTCCCTATATCTTACCGAATCAATTTTGTAAACCTCGCGTAATTGTTCTTTGCTGTAAAAGCCTCCCAGTTTTGTGCGATACTCAATTATTTTCATGGAGATGTAAGGACCTATACCTTTTATTTTTATCAGGTCAAGCGAATCAGCCGTGTTGATTTCAACAAGTACGGTTTGTTTTGGCGGATATTCTTTCTTCTCAAAAACAGGTTTGTTGTCTGCATAAAAATTTTCTTTCGGTAGTTCTTCCGGAATTGCAATAAATGCTTCCAGTCGTTCATACAACTCTTTACTTACAGTGTACATTTTTGCAAAGTCTTCTTTCTTGCGGAATTTACCTCCTTTGTTGCGGTAGTTGATGATTCCCATTGCCTGTTTTTGAGTTAAGCCCAATTTCACAAAGTCTTCTTCAGTAGCACTATTAGGATTGAAAACAAAAAGCTGTGAAGCAACTTGCGAAGGACTTGCTATTGCGTCAGCAATAAATTTTTGTGATGAATCTTCTTGTTGTTTTTGTTCTGTTCCGGCAATAAATGCGTTTAATTCTTTTTGAAATTCAGATGTGTCGGGAACTGTCTGACTTTTATGAAAACGGTAAGAGAGTGTGAGCACTGTAAAAAATAAAATAAGTGCTAAAACCAGAATTGTTCCGTTACGCCCATCTTTGTGGAATGTAAAATAATGGCGCAAAAAACTTCTGAAAGAAGAATGAACCACTTTCTTTTTACGGTAAGATTTTTTGTTGAAAAAATCGCTGAGCCCCTGCTGAGTTGACATAGCTGTGTTCTTTTAACACAGCTAAAATAAAAAAATTTGCTAACTTTTTTTCAGTTGTTCATCCAGAATTTTCAAACCATCTTCAAACGAGTGAGGTTTGTAATCCAGTTCTCTGTATGCTTTGTCAAGAATAAATCCCGTGCGTGGCGGACGTTTAGCAGCCTGATTAAGTGTATCTGATTTTATGGGCTTCACAATGGATTTATCCAGGTTCCAGAAATCCGCCACACGATAAACTAATTCAAGAATGCTCATAATATCTTTTCCCGAAACGTGAAAAATTCCTTTTGCTCTTTTATCAGCAGCACTGATAGAGGCGTCTGCTAAATCTTCGGCAAGTGTTGGTGAGCGGAATTGGTCGTCAACAACATTAATAGGCTGTCCTTTTTCCAATGCTCCTTTTGCCCACAATACTACATTGCTGCGGCTCATGTTATCTACAATGCCGTAAACAATAATGGTCCGCAGAATTGCCCAACTGATAGTACTCTTCTGCAATACCTTTTCGGATTCATATTTTGAAAGAGCGTAGTAGGAGAGTGGATTAGGTTGGTCTTCTTCCCTATACGGTCCTGCTGTTCCGTCAAAAACAAAATCGGTACTCAAATGAACGAAGTGAATATTGGTGTTGCCGATTGCATTCACAAAATTTTCAACTGCAGTAACGTTTGCTCCCCAGCATTCTTCTCTTTTGGTTTCGCATTCATCCACATTGGTCATAGCTGCAGTGTTGATGATTACATCAGGTTGATATTTTTCAACTGCTGCACGAACATCCTCAGACTTTGAAATATCAAGGTTGATATAAGTGTAGCCGTTTTTTTCAATTAAACGGTTTTCGCCTTTTGAAGCAGCAACAAGATTTACATCACTACGCTTTAGAAGTTTGTAAACTATTTTTTGTCCCAATAAACCGTTGGACCCGGTAACAAGAATGGTGGTTTTCATTTTCTAAACCTTTTGTCTGAATTCTTTGCGAAGGTTATTAATCTGTTCATGCGACCCGAGAACAAATATTTTGGAATCAGGTTTTATGATTGTTTCGGGCGAAGGGTTAACAATGTATTTTCCGTCAGCAGATTTAAAGCCAATAATATTGGCTCCGAATTTATTTCGTATTTCAAGTTCGCGTATGGTTTTTCCATAAATATCTTCCTGCAACTCATCTCCGCTTAGTTCATCCAGATAAAACTCAATGTCTCCATTTCCGGTAAGCACATCTACAAATTCAATAATTCCGGGGTTTAAAACCATTGATGCCATGTGAGCCCCGCCAATTTTGTCGGGCATAATAACATTGTTTGCTCCTGCTCTTTTTAATTTTAAGTCTGAATTTTCTTCAGAGGCGCGACTGATAATTTTAATATCAGGATTTATACCCCGGGCTGTAAGAACAACAAAAAGGTTGTCGGCATCTTTCGGAAGGGTTGTAATTAAAGCGCGTGCATGTTTTATTCCTGCTTTTATAAGTACTTCGTCATGTGTTGCATCCCCTGTTATTATTAATTCTCTGTCAACATCGGTAAAAGAATCAATGCCATCTTCATTGTTTTCAATTAAAACAAAAGGGGTATTGTGTGATTTCAGGCGTTTGGCAGCCTGTTTTCCGTTTCTTCCAAAGCCACAAATAATAACATGGTTTTTCATTTTGCTTAATTTTTTGTCTGATCTGTAATTTCTGAATATTCGCTGAAATTCTCCATCTACAACATATTGTGTAATTCGGGTTATAGCAAGGGCAAATGTACCAATACTGGTAATAATCAGAACTACTGTAAACATCCGGCCTGCATCGCTGAGTGGTTTTATTTCGCTGAAACCTACTGTTGCAATAGTAATTACCGACATGTAGAGCGCATCGAAGAAAACATAGTCTTCAATCAGCATGTAGCCGGCAATGCCGAATATAAAAATCGCTGCAATAAGTATTAAGGGCAGATAAAGCTGACGGAACTGTGAAAAAATCATAATTCAGTTCCTTCTGAAAAAATTAGAGATCCCAAATTCTTTTCGGCTGCTGACGCAGACTTCGGGGTTTAAAGTATTCTTTATGTTCAAGTATAAAGGAGAAAATAAAGTAAATAATTACGGGCGATCCAAACGTAAAGAATGATAAATAGATGAAGTATAAACGTATGGTAGCGCTTTTGATACCAAGCTTTTCGCCCAGCCAGGTACATACTCCGAAAACATTAAATTCTAAGAAGGATTGTAGTTTTTCTTTCATGGAATTAAATCAATTAATTTTTCAAAAGTGAAATTCCGATGCCGCAATTTAAACATTTTTTAAAACTGCAATACTCGTTTTTCAATTCAAGTAAACTTTGACTGTTGGAAGCTTGTACTGATTTTAATCCAAGTTCCGTAAATTTTTCAATGATATTATTCTGCTCTGAGTTTAACTGTTCAAGTAATGCAACAGCTTTGTCTTTATAATCCTCAATTCCTTTGTAGCCGGCATAAACAAACATAAAAGGAACAATGGAATTGATTAGGATATTGTCAATGGCAACAGTACCTAAATTCTTTTTCTGAGCAGGAGATTCTTTGTCAAAAACATAATGCGTGTTCCAATAATCAGAAGTTTCGGCATTCAAAAGTTTCCGCAGTTCATCTGCTTTTTGCGCTTCCATTATTTTGGAAAATAAGCCCGATGAGTTATGGATAAGTAAAGCAAGCTGTGCAATTCTTACAGTTGGAAAATTAACAGGACGCAGACGCAAAAATTTCCAGAGATGGCCTTCAATCGGTTGCAACGAGAATTTTTTCTGGAGAAATAGGTATTCCTTTTTCAGTTGATTTGGGTAGTCATCTTTGAACTCTTTTTCCAATAAACCGGATTGTCCGAACAAAAGCGCTTCCACCTGAAACAAGCTGCTCTTATGCTTTCCGAGAAAAGAATTGGGTAATGATTTTGCGAGTAACTCAAACGGAACTGCGTTTACTTTCATCCCGAAATTGCGTGCAAGAAAAATGTAAAACGTTTCTTCCAGATTGTTTTTATTCAGTTCAAGGAGAGAAGAAATTGTTTTTGCTTTTCGTTCCAAACGTTCAATTAATAAACGTTCCAACCAATTATTAATTGTAAACGATGAAACAGTGTTCAACTGATTGGCGCAGGGAATCCATTGCTTTGCATATAAGAGTTGATTGTATTTATACTCCAGATTTTTATCAATCAGGTCTTTTAGTTCTGCTGTAGCAACAGGTTTTCCGGAGTGAGCAATATCTTCATCGTTTTCATAAACGAGATGAAGAATAAGGTTATTGTAATTACCGTTGTTGTTGTGCAGATGCTTTCTCCAGTCGCTGGACTTCAAATGTATTTCGATGTTGCCTGCCCAGGTTGTGTTACCTATTTTCAAACGGGCGTTGAAGAAATCAGGACCAGCATCTTGATTGTGTTCACCTGTTTTAATAATTTGAATGGGTTCACCTTCCAGCGTTTTTAAACCGGAGAGGTGAAATGCTTTGTATTTCCAAACGTAATGGAGGAAATCTTCGGTCATTAGTTATTAATGCACTAAGGTCACAATTCCTTTATAATCCTGCATGCGGTTGTCTTTGTCGCGTACTAAAACACGCCATACATATACATCGGGCATTGCATAAATTTCGGACTCGCGTACTTTGCCGTTCCAGCCGAGTGTTGGTTCAAAGCTTGTAAACACCTGATCACCCGAGCGACTGAAAACTCTTAATTCATAATCGCGCCAGCCAATTCCTTTGGGTAGAAAAACATCATTCACACCATCGTTGTTTGGTGAGAATGCGTTTGGAACATAGATAGTGAAAGACGGTGTTATAATAACGGTGTGACTTACGGTATCACTGCAACCAAACTGATTAAAGATTTCGAGCAAAACGTTAAATCTACCGGTGTCGGGGAAGTTGTAAACGGGGTTTTGTGTATCAGAGCTGTCACCTGTTCCGAACTGCCAGCTCCATTGTGTGGGGTTGCCGGAAGATAAATCGGTGAAGGTAATTTCGGGATAGAGTATTTCGGTGATTTGCGGTGTGAATGCAAATTCGGGAAATGGTTTCGGATGAACGGTTATGGCATCGGTTTCAGAGAGCGTTGTTATACAGCTCTGATCGGAAGTTACGGTGAGTGTTACATCGTAAGAACCTGCTATGGGAAAGGTGTGTGAAGTATTTTGTTCGTTGATGGTTCCAATACTTTGAATGTTCCAGACCCAGTTTACGTTGTTGCCGGTTGCAATGGTGCTCAGATCATTGAAATCAACATCCAGCGGCATGCAACCATTGTCGGGCAGTACTTCAAAGTCAACAACCGGAAGAGGATGAACGGTTACGGGTTTGGTAATGCTGTCTAAGCAGCCTTCTGCGGTGGCAACCAATAGTTCGGTATTATACGAACCTGCTGCGGGATAAGTGTGTGATGGATTTTGTGATGAATTAATGGTATTGTCGCCAAACTCATAGCGCCAGGTGCTGATGCTGCCTGAGGTTACATTGCTCAAATCAGAAAACACAGTGGGTTCGCCTTCGCAAACAGAGGTAGAAGAAAAATCTGCATTCGGAAGAGGGTATACTGTTATATCTTCGGTGTGTGTGCTGGAGCAGCCGTTGTCGGATGTAACGGTAAGTGCAGCGGTGAATGTACCATCACCGGCATAGGTGTGTGATGTGTTTTGTGTATTGTCGTTTGCAGTGTTATCGCCAAAATCCCAATCCCAACTTACAATGATGCCCGAGGTAACGGTGCTCTGGTCGGTGAAGTCGGTAACTTCATTCAGGCAAACATCGGTGAAGGTAAAGTCGGACACAACACCGGGGAAAACAGTAACGGTTACGAGCATATCATCAGTGCAGCCGCCTGTGGAAGTAACGGTGAGCAACACATCGTGTGTGCCGTCAACGGGGAAAACATAAGAAGGGTTTTGTGTGGTGTTATCAATTGAACCGTTGTTGTCAAAATCCCATTCCCAATCGGTGATGGCAGCAGGAGCAGCAACAGATGAGTTATCGGTGAAAACACTTTGTGCTGTTTCGCACACATCGGTGCCGGAGAAATCGGCAACAGGAATTGGGTTTACATCCACTGCTTTGGTGGTATCGTGGGTACAGCCGTTGGCTGTTGTTACAGTCAGCAGAACATTGTAGGTGTTAGATGCAGCGTAAACGTGAGTTGGGTTTTGTGTGTTGTCGGCAGGAGAGGCATCGCCAAAATCCCATGCCCATGCGTTGGGGGCTCCGGTGGAAGTATTTACAAACGTAGTAGTAGCCCCTTCACAAACGGAAGCACCAGTGAAGTTGGCAACAGGATTGGGATACACTGTTACATTGTGTGTAACGGCATTTACGCAGCCCGCATCGCTTTGCACACCCAGACCAACAGTGTAGTTACCTGCAGCAGGAAAATTGAACGAGGGGTTTTGTGTTACATCATCGGGAGCTAAGTCGCCATCAAAATCCCAGGCCCAGCCTGCGATTATGGAAGGTGCATTAATAGTAGATGCATCGGTGAAAGGTATTGCAGTTCCGAAACATTGATTAATAAAAGTGAAATCGGCAGTGGGAATTTCGTTGACGATGATTGCAGAAGTGTAGGTATCTACACAACTTTCATCGGAAGTAACGGAGAGTATAACATTGTAAGTTCCTGCGGCAAGATAGGTGTGAGAAGGATTTTGCTGATTGCTGTGAGTAGAGCCGTCACCAAAATCCCAATCGTAGGAAACGATGGATGCAGGCAGGGCAATTGTTGATGCATCGGTGAAGTCAGCAGCTGTGCCAAGGCAGACATCTGCTGTTGTGAAATCGGCTGTGGGAACAATGCGGATAGGGTTTTCGGGGCCGTAGGTAATGACCTGACACACGGTAGTATTTACGGTTGATGTTCCATTACCGGCATCGTCACCGCTGCACTGATCACCCGGTCCAGGTGCACCGCGTGTTACGTTTGTTGTTCCTGTAAAATTATTGGCGCTGCAGTAAAACAGTTTTATTCGTCCGCCACCGCCACCGCCACCGCCTTCTTTGTTGCTGCTGCTTTGTCCGTTTCCGCCACGCGCATTTAGTGCACCTGCTCCGTTAATATAATCGGCCTGTATTAATATGCCTCCACCGGAGCCTGCACCGGCTGCTTCTTCGTTGCAATTGCCGCCCATAGAGCCACCGTTCATGCTGATGGTTCCCGTGAGGTCAACCACACTTGCATTAATGGTTACTGCACCACCGCCTCCTACATTGGGATTGCAGTCTGAACCACCGCCACCCGAGCCCATGTTTATATCCGTTCCGTTTGGTGTTCCGTTTGCAGGACCGCTGTTGCCCGCAGGACAACCACCGCTTCCGCCTTGTCCGCCATAGCCGCCACCGCCACCGCCACGACTTCCGCCACCATTAGCACCGGCACCGGGGCCCGATGCTGCGCCAAAGCCACAGTTGTTTCCGTTGATGGTTCCTGCCATAATTACTTTGCGGGCATTGAGAGTGAGGGTTTGTCCCTGTACTAAGTTTATGGTTGCGCCTGCCTGAATATCTATCCAGTCGTAGGTTTGTATGCCCGACAGCGACTGAACACCGTTTACGGTGAGCACATTGGTAAACACTGCATTGAAATTGCTTACGGGCGCAGCAGCAGGATTGCCGTAATACATAAAAATAGTGGTTACGCTGTTGGCAGGTATGGAGGGAACAAGCACCCATATTTGTGTAGCGGTGGTATTGAACCCCGTTTCCATCCAGTAATCGAGGAAGGGGCCGCAGGTATTGTCGGTGAAGCGGATGTCGGCAGCTATGTTGGCATCCATGTGGCCGGCTGCAATGGGGGTTTGTGTATCAATGTTGAGCAATACGGGGTAATTGGTTTGTGCCGCATTGCCGGGAAAGGTGTTGTCAATATTTATTTCAACAACGTATTGCCAGCCGGGAACATCGCAGCATTGCTGGGCTTGGGAAACGGAGAATGAAAAAAGGAGAATGCACTGTGAAAGTATTAGTGCAAAGAATGATTTACAGTTCCAACTGCGAAAATTAATTTTCATTTGGGTTTTAAAATTCAAAGCCCGTAAATATATGAAAATTAGATTATAAACAACCTTTGTTAATTCCTTTTAACAGGCATGATATACCTGTTGCTAAGTATATTTTTTGCTGTTTTTTCTGATGATAAACTAATCAGCCCTTCTTGGCTCCGTAAAAATAAACTCCTCCTCCAATAAGCATAACTGCAACACCTACTAAGGGCGACCATGCCACTGAATGCTTTTTATCTGCTGTTATTTCCAACTTGCCAATGTCAACTACTTTTTCTTTGGTTATAAAATTGAAGCCTGTGAATAAAGTAATAAGTAGGCCTATAGCGAGAATAATTAGTCCTGCGTTTTTCATGGTTTGAGTTTTTTTAGCACAGGGTATCACAAATTCAATTTGTGATACCCTGTGGCATTTGGTTAATAAATTATTTGCAGCTGTATCCGTTAGCTTCTTTAAAGTCTAATGCCAGACCGTATTCGGTATTGCTGTCGTAATCATCTTCGCAGATGCGGACTTCAGGTTCTGAATCTTTGGTGCATATTTCGCACTTGGTGCAAGATGATAAACCGATGATAATAATTGCAAATGCTGCGGTAAAAGATAGTTTGTTCATTTTTTTAGTTGTTTAGTTGTTATTAATTGTTTGTTGATTACAGAGGTTTTCTGCCGCTGATAACGCGAAACAGAACTGCGATTAATGCAATTACGAGTAAGATGTGAATGATACCGCCTGCGTTGTAGCCAACGAAACCGATTGCCCAGCCTATGACAAGAATTACAGCTATGATGTAAAGTAGATTTCCCATGATGATTTGTTTTTTTAGTTTGTAAATTTTAACGGTACAAAGGTGAGGGCTATTGTTCCTGGGTCTCTTACACAATTCGTGAAAAGACTTGCATTATTCACACATTACGGACATTAATGATTACATTGCAGGATATTCATCTTCCCCCTGTGGCTTAAATGTGTGAATTATGTAACTTTTACTAAAGGTTATGTAACAAATTATCTTTTTAAGCTGCTCACCTTTGTCGGAATCTGTTTTAGAAAAAAGCAATTTGAAACTACACATCAAATACATGGTTAGCGCACGCTGCAAAGTGGCGGTAAAAGAAGTGTTAAAAAACATGGGGCTGCATTTTGTGCTGATTGATTTAGGAGAAGTAGATGTGATGGAAAAACTTTCTGACGAACAAAGAGTGGAATTGAAAGCCCTGCTGCTTGCAGCAGGTTTTGAATTAATGGACGACAAGCGTGCCGTGCTGATTGAAAAAATAAAAAATGTTATTGTGGAAATGGTTCATCACAGTGATGAACTGATTAAAACCAACTTCTCGGATTTCTTGAGCGCTAAACTCAATCACGATTATACCTATTTGGCAAACTTATTTTCTGAAGTGCAGGGAACCACCATTGAACAATTTATCATCTCGCATAAAGTGGAACGCATAAAAGAACTGATCATTTACGGTGAACTGAATATTACGGAAATTGCCTATAAAATGAATTACAGCAGTGTAGCTCATTTGTCCAATCAGTTTAAAAAAGTAACAGGGCTTTCTCCTTCGCATTTTAAGAAACTGAAAGATAAAAGGCGCAGTCCTATTGAGGATGTTGGCAATTAAATATGAGTATAACAAAATGGTAAAAAAGATAGAATCAACAGAAGAGAATTTGCGTATTGCCAACTATTCCCGTAGTTTGATTGAAGCCAGTCTTGATCCTTTGTTTACCATCAATCCAGTTGGTAAAATTACGGACGTAAACAATGCCACAGTTAGGGTAACAGGCATATTACGTGAAAATTTAATAGGCACGGATTTCTTTGATTATTTTACAGAACCCGACAAAGCCCGCGAAGGATATAAACAGATTTTTGCAAAAGGCTTTGTGGCCGATTATCCGCTTACTATTAAAGATCATAAGCTGACCGATGTATTGTTTAACGGTTCGGTTTATAAAGACGAACAGGGCACAGTATTAGGTGTAGTGGTAGTGGCCAGGGATATTACCGATCAGAAGCGGATTGAAAAAGAAATGATGGAAGCAAAAGTATTTGCTGAGCTGGCAACCCTTATTGCCGAGGAAGCAAAAGAGAAAGCCGAAAAAGCTACCCGCACTGCCGAAGATGCAGTTAAAGCAAAGCAACAGTTTCTTTCCAACATGAGCCACGAGATTAGAACGCCCATGAATGCGATTATCGGATTTACCAAAGTGGTTTTGAAAACTGAACTTACAGCCAAACAAAAAGAATATCTGCAAGCGATTAAAATAAGTGGCGATTCGCTAATTGTGCTTATCAACGATATTCTTGACCTGGCAAAAGTAGATGCCGGAAGAATGAGTTTTGAAAAAACTCCGTTCAAAATGGCACAATCAATTTCTGCCATGCTTCATTTATTTGAACCGAAAATTCAGGAAAAGAATTTGCAGCTTGTAAAAGAATACGACACTAAAATACCTGAAGTGTTGGTGGGTGACCCGGTGCGTTTGCATCAGATTATTTTAAACCTGGTGAGTAATGCTGTAAAGTTTACCGGCAAGGGAAAAATCACGGTTCGTGTACATTTATTGAGTGAAGATGCGGAACAGGTAACCATTCAGTTTTCGGTAACCGACACGGGAATAGGCATTCCCGAAACCAAGTTAGATAAGATATTTGAAAACTTTCAGCAGGCCAGCAGCGGAACATCGCGCTTGTATGGCGGCACAGGACTGGGGCTTGCCATTGTAAAGCAATTGGTAGAGCCACAGGGGGGAACCATTAAAGTAGAAAGTAAAGTAGACGAAGGTTCCACTTTTAGTTTTACACTTAGTTTTCAAAAAACAACGGAAGAGGCAGAGCCTGCAATAGAATTGGCAGAGTTAAACGAAGAGGTGAAGAGCATAAAAGTATTGGTAGTAGAAGATATTGCACTAAACCAGCTTTTAATGAAAACATTATTAGATGATTTTGGTTTTGAGCGTGATATTGCCGGTAACGGAAAGATTGCCATTGAAAGACTGGAGTCAAAATCATACGATATTATTCTGATGGACCTGCAGATGCCGGAGATGAACGGCTTTGAAGCTACCGAATACATTCGTAAAACAATGAACTCCAAGATACCAATTATCGCTTTAACAGCAGATGTTACCACAACAGATTTAGCCAAATGTAAGGCAGTAGGTATGAACGACTACCTTGCCAAGCCGGTTGATGAGCGTTTGCTTTACACCAAAATAATAAACTTAGTAAAAAAGGTAACACCAGTAAAAGAAACCATTGTGCAAGCTACAGAAGCAATTGAAAGTAAAAAAATAAAGTACACCGACCTCTCCTATTTAATAAAGCGCACCAAATCAGATTCTAAACTGATGACCGAAATGATTTCGCTTTACTTAGAGCAAACGCCTCCTTTAATTACCAGCATGAAACAAAGTTTTCAAAATAAAGACTGGGAGACATTGAAAGCCAGTGTGCATAAAATGATACCCTCGTTTTCCATTATAGGTATGAGTAATGACTACGAAGCAATGGCAAAAAAAATTCAGGAT
The DNA here is from genome assembly GCA_050186075.1 of Bacteroidia bacterium. Classification (GTDB taxonomy): domain Bacteria; phylum Bacteroidota; class Bacteroidia; order SXHM01; family SXHM01; genus SXHM01. The sequence continues at coordinate 627 of JBFWYU010000040.1, read as the reverse complement.
TATGCCAACACACAGTTGCAGGAAGAAGATATAAGCGACAGTGTGCAGCAGTTAGAGGCCGCATGTGCTCAGGCCTGTCAGGAATTAACAGAAGAACTTAACAGAATTAGAACAACCGCTATATGAACAAAGAAAAAATCAAACTCTTTTTAGTAGATGACGATGCAGTGTTTTTGAAATCACTGGAAATTGATTTTCTGGAGAGTGCTGACTTTACTATAGAAACATATCCCACAGGTGAACTTTGCGTGAAAAGTTTAAGCCACAATCCCGATGTTATTATCCTGGATTATCAGTTAGATGGTGTTGAAAAAACTGCCATGAACGGAATGGATACACTGGATAAAATAAAAAAAGCAAACCCGGATATACCGGTAGTGATGCTTAGCTCGCAGGACAAGATTGAAGTAGCCATTAATTGTATGCACCACCGCGCTTTTGATTATGTTGTAAAAAGTGAAACTGCTTTTGTACGACTTCAAAAAATCATTACTACCATCTTCAATTACAAAAAAATGGAGAAAGAACTGAAGTGGTATATGGAGCGGATGTAATTACTACCTTATTTTTTGCCAATGTGTGAATGATGTAAGTCTTTCATGCAATTGTGTAACACACTAACCTTTG
>JBFWYU010000039.1:0-38737 GCA_050186075.1 Bacteroidia bacterium | reverse complement strand
TGTGCCTTTAAAATATAAGTATTATTGGCGCAATTTCATTCGAAAAATCAATTGAAATCTTGGTAGTTCTTTAACAGAAAAATATATAGTAGCTAAAAAATATGGAAGCTAAATTCTCACAACAGGTAAAAGATGTAATCAGCTACAGCCGCGAGGAAGCATTACGTTTAGGACATGATTACATAGGCACCGAGCACCTTATGCTAGGATTAATCCGCGATGGAGAAGGAAGAGCAATAAATGTTCTTCTGTCATTAGGTATTGATCTGGTTGAACTGCGCAGAAAGATTGAAGGGTCGGTAAAGACAGGCAGCAGTATTGTTGCTAAGAAACAAACATTGGATAATATTCCCTTGGTAAAGCAGGCAGAAAAAGCTTTGAAAATAACCTACCTTGAAGCTAAAACGTTTAAAACTGATGTAATAGGAACCGAACACCTGTTGCTATCTATTTTAAAAGATGAAGAAAGTGTTGTCACTAAAGTTTTGGAAAACTATAAAGTGGATTACGACACGGTGAGAGCTGCATTGGGTGAAGTAACCAGCACTCCACCAAAAGCAGAGCATGGAACGCCAGCCGATGATGATGATGATGCAGACAGCGGCACATTCGGAGCAAGCACACGCAAGCCAACCGACAGCAAATCAAAAACTCCTGTTCTTGATAATTTCGGTCGCGACTTAACTAAAGCTGCAGAAGATGATAAACTCGACCCAATTGTTGGCCGCGAAAAGGAAATTGAGCGCGTATCGCAGATTTTGAGCCGCAGAAAAAAGAACAACCCTATTTTAATTGGGGAACCCGGTGTTGGTAAATCTGCTATTGCAGAAGGATTGGCATTGAGAATTGTAAAACGTAAAGTTTCGCGTGTTCTTTTTAATAAACGTGTAATCACATTGGACTTAGCATCATTAGTTGCAGGAACAAAATATCGCGGACAGTTTGAAGAACGTATGAAAGCAGTAATGAATGAATTGGAAAAATCACCAGATGTGATTTTATTCATTGACGAGATACACACCATTATTGGTGCAGGTGGCGCTTCCGGTTCGTTGGATGCTTCCAATATGTTCAAGCCTGCCTTGGCACGTGGCGAAATCCAGTGCATAGGAGCAACAACCCTTGATGAATATCGTCAATACATTGAAAAAGACGGTGCTCTGGACAGACGTTTCCAGAAAGTAATTATTGAGCCCACTACTGTTGATGAAACCATTCAGATTTTGAATAACATCAAATCAAAATATGAAGATCACCACAACGTAACGTATACTGATGATGCTATCAAAGCATGTGTAACATTAACTGCTCGTTACCTGAGCGACCGCCACCTTCCTGACAAAGCAATTGATGCGCTGGATGAAGCAGGGTCGCGTGTGCACATTACCAACATCAAAGTTCCTCAAAACATTATTGAGTTAGAAAAGAAAGTTGAGGAAATAAAAGAGTTGAAAAACAAAGTTGTTCGCAGCCAGAAATATGAAGAGGCTGCCAATCTGCGTGATTCAGAACGCAAGTTGCTGGATGAATTAGAAGTTGAGAAGAAGAAGTGGGAAGAAGAAACCAAGAGCAACCGCGAAACTGTTTCAGAAGATAACGTTGCAGAAGTTGTGGCGATGATGACCGGTGTTCCTGTTCAGCGAATTGCACAGAATGAAGGCAGCCGATTGATGGGAATGTACGAGGCAATAAAAGATAAAGTAATTGGTCAGGATGAAGCAATACGTAAAGTGGTTAAAGCCATTCAACGTAACCGCGCAGGATTAAAAGATCCTAACAAACCAATTGGTTCTTTCATTTTCCTCGGTCCAACAGGTGTTGGTAAAACACAATTGGCAAAAGTGCTTTCAAGCTATCTGTTTGACAACGATGATGCGTTGATACGAATTGATATGAGCGAATACATGGAGAAATTCTCAGTATCGCGTTTAATCGGTGCGCCTCCGGGATATATCGGTTATGAAGAAGGCGGACAGTTGACAGAAAAAGTAAGACGCAAACCGTATGCAGTTATTCTGTTGGATGAGATTGAAAAAGCACACCCTGATGTTTTCAACTTGCTATTGCAAGCTCTTGATGACGGACAAATGACCGATAGTCTTGGCCGTAAAATCGATTTCAAGAATACCATCATCATTATGACTTCCAATATTGGAACACGTCAACTGAAAGACTTTGGCCAAGGCGTTGGTTTTGCAACCAGCGCAAGAACTGCAGCAGTTTCTGATGATGCAAAATCGCTGATTGAAAAATCATTGAAGAAAGCATTTGCTCCTGAGTTCCTGAACCGTATTGATGATGTATTGTTATTCAACCCTCTTGTGCAGGCAGATATTCATAAAATCATTGACATTGAGTTGAAGAGCCTTTACAAACGTTTGAATGAACTGAACTACGAGGTGAAAATTTCAGACAAAGCAAAAGATTTTATTGCCGACAAAGGCTATGATGCCAACTTTGGAGCCCGTCCGTTAAAACGTGCCATTCAGAAATATCTTGAAGACCCTATGGCAGAGCAAATCATAGGTGCTCAAATAAGCGAGGGAGATACCATCAATATTGATTTGGATACTACAAAAGAAGAAATCGTAATCAATATCATCAAAGGCGGGGAGAAAGGAAAAGAAAAAAAGCCTAAAAAATCTTCGAGTAAAGAGTAAATAATTTCAACACACTGTTAAGGGGAAATTAATCCGGTGTTTTTGGATTGGTTTCCCCTTCTTTTTGTCCGCTGTTTTTATACCAACTACCGATTTTAATTCAGCTATAATAGGCTTATGCAATAGTGAGAGTAATTTTGCAGACACAATTCTGCATCAGATACAATGTCTAAGAATATTTTTTTACCGCTTATTATTGCAGCAGCTGCTGCTGCGGGGTTAGGATATTATATAGGAAGATTTACCGGCAAAGAAAAAGGCAAAGAAACAGTTATTGCCGAAAAGCAACATGAATTAAAAGAATTACGCGAAAGCGGATACAAATTCATCAGTCCACTGCTGGAGTGTCAGGATTTGTCCCCATCCAACCGCGCAGCAATGATAATTCTTGAGAAAAGGCTCAAGGATTTTATCTCAGAAGTGAAAGCTGAAAAACGCGCATCTCACGTTTCGGTTTATTTCCGTGATTTAAATAATGGTCCGTGGATTGGAATAAATGAAAACGAACCCTACTCCCCTGCCAGCTTGCTTAAAGTTCCTATTATGATTGCAGCATTAAAGAAAGCTGAAGCATCACCCGGTTTTCTTGATAAACGCATAAAATATTCGAGTCATACTACTGATACAACTAATCCTAACATACTTGATTCGCTAATTAAAACAGGAAACAGCTACACGGTTGAAAATCTGATTTACAGAACCATTGCTTTCTCGGATAACGAAGCTAAAAACCTGTTGCTCGAGAATATAGATACACAGACTTTAGACAGAGTTTATTCTGATTTGGGTATTGATATTCCGGGAATAAGAACGCCACAGGATTTTATGTCGGTAAAAGATTATTCTTCGTTTTTCAGACTACTGTATAATGCCACCTATCTTGACAAAAAAATGTCGGAGAAAGGATTGGAATTTTTAAGCAAGTCAACCTATAAAAAAGGATTAGCCGGAAAACTGCCTAAAGAGGTTGTGGTGGCTCATAAATTTGGTGAAAGAGGTTTTGCCGATTCAGATACCAAACAACTGCACGATTGCGGTATTATTTACAAGGAAGGCAGACCTTATATTCTCTGCGTTATGACACGCGGTAATGATTTTGATCAATTGGCTGCAGTTATTGCAGATGCCTCTGCGCTGATTTATTCTGAATACGGAAAATAGATTATTTAACAATCTGTAAACATTAGTTTGCTATTTTTGGCAACTATTAAAACTAATATATTATGAAAAAAACATTACTTTTTATTGCGTTAATATTTTCTGCTGTTTTTGTAAATGCACAGGAAAAGGGCGGGCTACCGGCAACACTTGTTATTAACGAAGTGGATTATGATCAGGTTTCTGCTGATACAGCTGAATTTATTGAACTGAAAAATGTGAGCTTAAATGCTATTGACCTGTCTACTGTTCAGATTTATCTTTACAATGGCAATAGCACCACACTTGCGGTTTACGACACTATTTTCCTACCCTCTTATTCTTTACAGCCCGGAGCGTATTATGTTATTTGCGGAAATTCAGGAGGGGTTGCCAACTGCAATCAGGTAGAACCTATACATTCAAATATGATTGAAAATGGTTCACCGGATGCAATTGCAATCGGTTCTTCCCTTTTTCCGGGTGTATATGCTGATGTGTTGAGTTATGAAGGGGATTGTCCTTCGCCCTGGATAGAAGGAACAGGAGTAGCTAATGCTAACTCAGATAATAATACGGATGAAAAAATGGGGCTTTCGCGTTTGCCTGACGGAACAGATACACAGGTAAACAGTGCTGATTTCAGCCTTCGTTGTATTACTCCGGGTGCTGCAAACACTGCTGATAACAGCAACTGCGGTGGTTTACCGATTGGAATTGCTACTGTTACTAAAACAGAAACCACTTTATTCCCAAATCCGGCAAATGATTTTGTAACCATCTCAACAGGATTAAACAGCGGTGATGTATCCGTTTTGGTTTATGACTTTACCGGCAAACTGATAGAGAACAAACAGCTGAAAAATGCAGGAGCTACTGTTCAATACACCACTTCTGAATTAGCAAATGGTGTTTATATCCTGAGCATTAAAACAGCAGACAAAACCGTAACTAAAAAATTGACTGTTTTACACCGTTAGTACTTTTCAATCAGAATTAATCAAATCTGATTGATTACATAAAAGGACTTCTGTCTAAATGACAGAAGTCCTTTTTTATTGCCTTATTTTCTGACAATTGGTCATTGCAAACTTTTGCATATGGCTTAGAAACTTTTCGGAAGCACTTACACAACTGTGTATATAGCTTAGAAACTTTTCGGAGGTACTTACACAACTGTGTATATAGCTTAGAAACTTTTCGGAGGCACTTACACAACTGTGTATATAGCTTAGAAACTTTTCGGAGGCACTTACACAACTGTGTATTTAGCTTAGAAATTTTTCGGAGGCACTTACACAACTGTGTATTTAGCTTAGAAATTTTTCGGAGGCACTTACATAACTGTGTATATGCCTTAGAACATTTTCGGATGCACATGCAAACTTGTGAATATATGCCAATAAAAAAAGGGGCTGATGTGCAGCCCCTTTTTTTAGTTTTATAGTTAAACCTACCTCCTATTTAATCACAATCTTCTGAGTGTTTATAGTATTTTCACTGAGTAGCTGCAGCATATAGATTCCTTTTGAAAGTCGTGATGACGAAATCATCAAACGGTTGTTGCCTGCTTTCAGGTTTTCATTACGCTCATAAACTGTTTTGCCGGCAACATCAGAAATGCGCACGGTTACGGTTTCGTTTTCTTTCAATGAAATGTTTACTCCAAAATCACCCGCTGTAGGGTTGGGATAAACCGAGAATGTTTCAACGTTTGTTTCTTCAAAACCGGGAGTAACCGAGCAAGGGTTTACACCCGGATTAGCAATGTAGGTCATATCATCAAAGTTGATGTAGCATACAAAGTTTACGCTGTCAACAAAAGGGTTACGGTTATTTTGTTTTGATTCAACATAGTCGTTGCGTGCAATTTCCCATTTGCTAGGTGGATCCTGCCAGTGCCAAGCTTTTAATACATCCTGATTTTGCCCGTAATCGGTTGTGAAACTAATCGGGTTTGGAAAGCCCCAGTTTCCTCCGGTGCCGTTATAACGCGTTGCCATGTAAAACATAGCGCGTGCTGCATCACCTTTATGCGAATCTCTTGGCTCATATACATCCTGCCCTGCAGCATTTTTGCCATAGGTTCCCTCAAGGAAAGTGCTGGTTACCGTTACCACTTCATCTAAAGGAAGATTAGAACGCACAGCATTTGCGTTATTCTGATGCGCAGGAAACAGATTATGAAGGTCTGAGTATTCCAATCCATCTTCACCAGGCCAGGTATCCATCCAGCTATGCGCATAGGTATGTTCGCGGCTGATAACATCGTAGTTGAAGTTTCCGGTATAAATGTGTGCGTAATTGCTATACACACAATTTACCACTTTGGCTCCATCGGTAGTGTCGCGCTCAACAAAATCGCGGATAATGGTAGAGCCGTAATTAGAATAGTAAATCTGGTTTTGCCCGTTGCTCAATGTATTTTGTAATAAGGTAAGCAGGTTTGCATCTGTTGCGGTTATTCCGTTGTAATAGTTTTGAATATCGCCATCAGGTGTTGTTACATTACCCGCAAGCGGTGAAGTGGTCAGGTAATTTTCGTAACCCGCAGGCCCGTTAAATGCAAACACTGCATAATGAAAATCGGTATTGGCAATAATTTCGCGCGGTGAAAACGAAGTGGCATTGCCAACATACATCACCTTTGCGCCTCCTACCCAGTCACCGGCAACGTAGGTTGTTCCGTCAACAGGGGTTTCGGTAACCGCACTTCCTGTTTTGCGCAGCACAATATAATTTTCAGGCGCAGGTAATGCTGCAGTGAAACCAACAGTCATTTTATAACTTTTCACATTGGTAAAACTAAGCGCTGATGCCTGTGCACTTGGCTCTGTTGCATAATTGCCGCCAATACCAAGCAATTCCACAGTGTAGGAAGTTTCATCGCCATTGAAATCATTATTTGCAATGGTCATTGTTGCAGTGCGTGAACCTGAACCGCCAGCGTTGAAGTTTAACGTAAGGTCAACATGGTTTTGTGCACTTACATCAAAAGGAACAGAAAGCGATGCAATGGAATAATCAGCAGCAGCGGCACCTGAAAAAGTTACCCCGCTTACAGTTAAGTCATCAGCCAAACCTGCATTTTGTATGCGAATGGTATGAGTGGTTGCATTACCCACTACCACCGGATTATTGCTGGGAGCAGCAGTTCCGTTAAACAAAACAGCAATTTCCTGTGCGTTGGTGGGAGCAGGAATTGCGATGGTAATTTCATCCAGCGAAATATTTTTTCCGCTTTGTTTTCTTTTGAAATACCAGCGGATGTAGCGTGAAGTGGCTGCCGGCTGGTCGTTATATTGAACATAGGCGGCCATATCAACCTGATTGCCTATTAACTGGCGCATGTTGGTCCAGGTAGTTCCGTTTGCCGATTCCTGAATGTTAAAGGTATCATTGGTAACAGCACTCCCCTGCCCTTTTATGTAATAACTTACTGTTCCGGGAACATCGGCAAGATACACTTCAACATAATCACCCGTTTCGTCAAGGCGGCAGGCTGTTCCTGCCTGACCTGTTGCATAACGGAAGTTGCCACCCTGCAATGCCTCGGTCCATCCATCGGGAATAGTTTCGTCAAAATCAAATGATGTTGGCAAAACCGCCTGTGCATAAACCTGATTAGCCGATGCAAGTGCACATACAGCAATAAGCGATTGTTTTAGAAAAGAGAAATTCATGTTTGTTTATATTTGTTAACGTTTAAAATCTGAAAGCAACGGAAGCATTCCAGCGGATACCCATTCCGAAAAACACACCGGCACTTTGTGCATTAAATGTGCTTCCGAATTCATTGTTGCGGGCATCGCTGATGTATCTGCGGTTTAAAAGATTTAACACACTTCCGCGAATGTCAATCTTTTTTGTTTTTAGTGAAATGGTGTAGCCGATGTGCAAATCAACTAAATAATACGAAGGCATTTGCCATGATTGTCGCTCACCGTTTTCGCCCTGCAATGCTTCGGGAGCAAAATCTGCATAATGATTATCAAAATAAGTAATACGTGGTTTGATGTAAAGATTTTTTACCGGCTCGTAGCGCACACTGGCTCCCAACTGTGTTTGTGCGGCATCGCCTACTTTCACGTTGTTGGCATTAAACTGTACCGAGTCGGTAAGCACACCATCTTCCGAATAAAAGTAAGCTGTTTTTTCGCCTTGCCAGCGCCAGTCGCCAAGTGATATAGTTCCTTCGGCTGTAAGGTTGTTAAGAATGTTGTAAGCAAAATCAACCTCTACTCCGCGGTGGTTTGCATTTAGGCCGGGAACACTCAGCAGAATAGGCGTTCCGCCTGTGTTGATGGTCTGGCTTACCGGTTTATTCAACCAATAGGTATTATACAAATTGAGATTAGCCGAAAACTTTGGACTGGCATAACTATAGCCCAGTTCAATGCCAAGAATGTTTTCGTTTTTTGCATCTTCAAACGTATTGATGGAAGAGCCCGAATAAACATTGCTCAGCAATTGCGGACGCGACAAGTAACCTGTATTTATAAACACATTATGTCTGCGCGATATTTTGTAATTCAAGCCTGCTTTTATTGTAAATCCCGGGAAATAAAGCCAGCCGCTGTTGGGGAACTCTGCTTCTTCGGAATTGGTAGTGTATGTTTTACCATCGCAAACCAATGTGTCATTTATCCCTATTGCAGCTTCAATGGTTGTATCAGCAAGCACTAAGTTTTTCTTACGCATTCTGTCTTCGCGGTAGTAAGCATTCAAGGCACCCGAAGCACTGATGAAACCGGTAAATTTCTCTCCGGTAAATTCTGCCTGTGCAAACAAACCGCCCCATTTCACTTTGGTTGAAATGTAATAATGGGTAGTGTCGCCAGCACGCTTCACCGGGTCGGGATTATAGATTTCATTAATGGGAATATTTTCGGGCGTTATTACAGCATAGTTGCCTCCGAGAAAATCAAGCACTTTTGAATAGCGCCATACCTGAAAAGAGCGAAGGTCAACACCTAAGGAAATATCTGTTGTTTTACCGATTTTAAGGTTGTAGGTAGAAAGTAAACCATACCACAGGTGATCGTTCATTTGTCCCTGAATGTAGGTGGTTGATTTGTATTGCGAAGTGTCATTTACATAGGCTAAATCATAGGGCGGCACAAACACGCTGCCTTTAATATTCACATTGTAAAGTGTATCCCAGTTAATTTGTCCCTGTTGGTTGAAGATAAGATTACCGCGCTCGCGTGTGCCGCCACCATTTCCGAGCGATGCATACACAATGGTTGAAAGCGCTGAGTTGTCGTTGATATTCCAGAAATGCTTCAGGTTGAAAACAGGTTTGTGATAAAAATTGGTGCGCGAATTCATTACTTCTTCATTAGGATTGCTGATGCCGCGGGTGCGGGTAAGGTAACCCCATTCGCGGTTATAGCGCAATCCTTTGTTTAATTGTGTGCTGTCAAATAGCGCGTTTCCGGATTCGCCATAGAGTGATACACCTAATTCCTTTGCATACTCTGTATCATAATAAGGAATCTGCTGCCTGCCTTGTCTTAAAGCACGTTCCTGTGGCGCTCCCATTGCAGATAATGTAAGGCTGTGTTTCTTAAAAGTCTTTTGAATTTTGGCAAAATAAAACCATTGCTTTGCCCAGGTCTGGTCAACCCAGCCTTGTGTATTCAGGTATGAAGCAGCTCCGGTAATTCCCCAACCTCCTTTCAGTTTGCCGGAATTGAAACCAATAGTAGCACGATAGAAATTATTGCTTCCTGTTTCAAACTGCACACTGCCACCTGCTTTGCTTTCTATTCCCTGTGTTAATATATTCATGGTTCCGCCAATGGCAGGTATCGCTAATTTTGATGCACCTAAACCGCGCTGCACCTGAATTTTCTGCGTTACCGCATCCAGCCCGAACCAGTTGCTCCAATACACCCAGCCGTTTTCCATATCGTTCATCGGAACTCCGTCAATCATAACCGCCACATTGCGCTGATTAAACCCGCGAATGGTAATCCGTGCATCGCCCTGCGCACCGCCTTGTTGGGTAGCATAAACTCCGGGCGTTGAATTTAAAATCATCGGAAGGTCTTGCGAAGCCAGTTCTTCTTTCAGTTGTTTGGGTTCAATATTGCTGAAGGCAACCGGTGTTTCGCGCCCCAGCGCAATATCGGCAACAACGGTAACTTCGTTGAGCACCATTGTTTTTAACTGAAAGTCAAGTGTAAGTTTTGCGTTACCCACTTTTACTTTCTTTTCCTGAGGCAGGTAGCCTACAAAAGAAACCGTAAAGGTGTAATCGCCCGGTTCTACTTCCAGCGAAAAGTTTCCGTTGAAATCTGTAACAACACCTTTGCCCTCGGCATACATTACGTTGGCACCAATCAGTGTTTCGGCAGTAGATGCGTCTGAAATTGTTCCTGATACAGTGGTTTTTTGCGCAACGGCAGCAAGGGAAAATGCAAAAGCAAAAAGCGTTTGCAACAACACAGCTTTCATATACACTGCGCTGATTTTCCGTGATAACATGTTAAGAAGCAAGAGCGGTTAAACCTATTTCAAAGTAAGCTTTGAAACGAGTGTTTTTCCGCTTTTAAGTTTTACCGAAACTACATAAAGACCTGCTGAATAAGTTACAGGCTGCACTTCAATAAAATTGGTAAACAACGATTTTTTATCGGCATAAACCTGTTGTCCGGTAATGTTGTAAATGCGTATTTCTTCAATTGCTGAAGGTGCTTTTACAAAAAACTTTTCAGAAGCAGGGTTTGGATAAACAGAAAGTTTTTCGCGTGCATCATTTTCGCCAATTGAGTTGGTTGAACAATCGCAGGTGTGGAAGCCTAATTGGTCGAATGTGTTTTCGGGCAAACTATCCCATTCAGTCATTACTAAAAACTCTGAAGGATTTACTTTTACGCCATCCAGCACATTGCTTTTTCTAACTAAAGTATGTTTAGTGGTCCACCATCCGCCACTGGTATCGCTCCAGGCAGTTCCCGGATCTTCGCCAATTTTACCAACAAGGTCAATAATTAATGTTCCTGCCGCATCAGAAAGAATTACCGCATCATCACCATTAAAGTAGAACGGAGAGTTTGACTGTGAATAAACAGGATTTACAAATGTATCGGTCAACGCCTGTAGAACTGAATCTACTGCACACTCTAATCCGGGGCAGGGCTGGTTTTCGTCACGCTTGTCAACAGTTACCACCCATGTTTCGTAGGGTTGTAATGTGTTTGATAACGATAGCAGCATAGGGTTTGAAGCTCCGTCACGAAAACGGCCTACTTTGTAGTTAGCAAGATTTATAGGGTTGGGTGTTGGATTGTAAATTTCAAGTGCGCGGTTGTTGTTAGAGCCTACCACGTATTCAGAGATAAACAAATCGGTGCAGCCCTGTGCATAGGTAAAGAGCGCAGTAAGTGTTAAAGCAGATGAGAGTATTAATTTTTTCATGTTGTTTTTTTGAATTAGGCTGCAAATGTAGAAGAAAAGATGTTGCGGCAAGTTTACTTTACTGTTAACAAAAAACAGGCTCTCTTTATTGTTAGCTTTGCGCCCTCAAAAAAAATAAAACGTGAACCTTCTCTCCATAGAAAACCTCAGTAAATCGTACACCGAAAAGGTGTTGTTCAGCAACATCAGTTTCGGGCTGGAGAAAGGACAAAAGGTAGCCTTTGTTGCCAAAAACGGAACCGGTAAATCTACCCTGCTGCGCATTATAGCAGGCAAGGAAACGGCTGATAGCGGCAACTGTATTCTGCGTAAGGACACCAAAGTTGGGTTTCTTGACCAGCAACCGGTTTTTGATCCTAACAAAACGGTGATTGAGGCCGTGCTTGATTCATCGGGCGAGGTGATGAATGCGGTTAAGGAATATGAAATTGCGCTTAATCATCCTGAGCGGGAAAAAGAATTGCAGGCAGCATTTGATAAGATGGATAGCTTGCAGGCCTGGGACTATGAACAGCGGGTTCACCAGATACTTTCGGTGTTTAAAATTACCAACCTTGAGCAAAAGGTAGAACAACTTTCGGGCGGACAGAAGAAACGTATTGCCCTGGTAAAGTTGTTGGTTGAAGAACCTGACCTGCTTATTATGGACGAGCCTACCAACCACCTGGACATTGAAATGATTGAGTGGCTGGAAGATTATCTGAGCAAAGAAAACATTACGCTGTTTATGGTTACGCACGATCGCTGGTTTCTGGAAGTGGTGTGTAATGAGATTATGGAACTGGATGGCGGAACAGTTTACCGTTATAAAGGCAACTACTCATACTTTCTTGAAAAGAAAGAAGCCCGCGAAGAAAACGACAGCACTAATAAAGACCGCGCCCGTCAGTTTTTGAAAAAAGAACTGGAATGGATACGCAAGCAACCCAGAGCGCGAGGCACAAAATCAAAGTCGCGGGTAGATGCTTTTCATGACCTGAGCGAAGCAACCGGAAAGAAAAAGAAGGAAGAAAAACTTGAACTGGAAATTAAGTTAGAGCGTTTGGGTGGTAAAATCCTTGAACTCTATCACATCAACAAAGCCTATGGCGATAAAACGGTGCTGAAAGATTTCAGCTACAAATTCCGCCAGGGCGAAAAGCTGAGTATTATTGGTAAGAACGGTGTCGGAAAAAGTACCTTCTTAAATATTATAACCGGCAAAGAGCAGCCCGACACGGGTAAAGTTATTGTGGGCGAAACCGTTTCGTTTGGCTATTACACGCAGGACGGCATGAAGCTGAAAGAAGACCTGCGCATGATTGAGGTTATCAAAGAAATCGGTGACCATATTCCGCTGGCAAAGGGTAAGACCATGAGTGCATCACAGCTATTGGAAAAATTTCTGTTTCCTTCTTCATCGCATTTTACTCCGGTTAGCAAGCTGAGCGGTGGTGAAAAACGCAGGTTGTATTTGCTTACCATTTTGATTAAGAATCCCAACTTCCTGATACTGGATGAGCCTACCAACGATTTGGATATTATGACGCTTCAGGTACTGGAAGATTTTCTGGAGCAGTTTATGGGTTGTTTGATTGTGGTTTCGCACGACCGCTACTTTATGGATAAGCTTACGCACCACACTTTTGTGTTTGAAGGCGATGGTATTGTGCGCGACTTTAACGGAAACTATTCGCAGTATCGTGAAGAAGTGGAAGAAAAGAAACTGGCACCGCAGAAAGCGCTTATTAAACCCCCTCAGGTAATATTAAAGGAAGAGAAGGCGGCCGAAAAAGCAGCAGAAAAACCTGTTGAAAAAGCTAAACCCAAAGAAAAGCAGCGCATGGGCTTTAACGAGAAATGGGAATTCTCCTTACTGGAAAAAGAACTTCCCGAACTAGAGAAAAAGAAGGAAGAACTGGTTGAAAAACTAAACTCAGGTATTACCGATAACGATGAACTGATGAAAATTTCGGCAGAACTGACCGAAACCATTGAGGCTATAGACAACAAAACCAACCGCTGGCTGGAGTTATCGGAGATGACTTCTTAATCTACTCTTATATATTCGTCAGCGTCTTTGTCAAAGAAATAGCTGTTAGCCATATTCTTTTTAAAGAAATCTTTCAGCGCTGCTGAAGTTGTAAACATTTCGGTAATGTTTTCAGTAACGGGTGTAAGAGTTGTTTTAGCCCCGCTGCCCGATACTTCAACCTTATAGAAGTAATAAGTATTTGTTACACTTCCTTCTTCGTAAATATTCATAAAGCGTTTACCATCTATTTCAGATAAAAAGCCTTTGTAATAGATAATATCGCCCGAACTGATGGTTTTCTTTTCAAACCGGTAAGTTTTATCATCCACTTTGCTTACGGTATAGGTATAATCTGATGAAGATTTACTTTCCCATGTGCCAAGCAGTTTCTCGTCTATTTTAACAGAAGGCTGGTCAATGGCAACTTCGGCACTATAAGGGCAGCCCGAGAATAGTATGATAGCAAAGGCCAGGACAGAAAGAGAGAGAAGATTTTTCATGGTGTTTTATTGAATAATAATTGAGGCAATAATACGGAAAAACGAAGCATCGTTTTGTTACAACGAGACATCGTTATAAAAAAAGGAAGCATTGTTTTGTTACAACAAGACATCGTTACAAAAAAAGGAAGCATTGTTTTGTTACAACAAGACATCGTTACAAAAAAAGGAAGCATCGTTTTGTTACAACGAGACATCGTTATAAAAAAAGGAAGCATTGTTTTGTTACAACAAGACATCCTTACAAAAAAAGGAAGCATTGTTTCATCACAACAAGACATCGTTAGGAAAAAAGGAAGCCTCATTTTGTTAAAACGAGACATCGTTTCGTTAAAAACAGCTCACTTTTTCCTCAACCACTCCTCTCCTATCCCCTTTTCGGGTTCAGCTCCAAGGTTTTTAATCTCATATCCTTTAGGATAGCTAAGAATGGGGTCGCGTTTGGTGCGCAGCACCGGCTTTTTGCGCAGGGGAATAAAGCGGAAAAACACATTGCGCAGTTGCATCACTCCGTTTACAGTAGCTTTTAACAGAACAGGGGGCTTGGGATAATGAAATGCGTTAAGCAGCGCATCGTCCATAAAGCAAAACAGCACATATTTAAAAGCCGGAAACATAAACCGCGGCACATACCAACCCATAAAAAGGTTAAGCGTTGAATCAGCCACCTTGCGGCTGCCTTCCGTAAAACCAAAATGCTTTGCCTCATATTCTTCGTTAAACGTTTTCAGTTCGGCAAAGCTTGCCGGAATGTCTTTTATGTTCATCCTTGCTCCTACCTCGCGCCAGAAAATGTAGGAAGTGTCTAATTCCTTTTGCCCTGAAATGCGGTAACCAAAACGCCTGTTCCAGCGGTAAGGCTCTACTACAAAGGTGCTGAGCACATACAGAAAATCATCGTTAGTAATGTTGAAGTGGCCGTGAATGCGGTTCATTCTGCGGATGGCTTCGCGACCGCGCTCGCTGTCGTAGCCATGTTCCATTATTTCACTCAGAATTAAATCGGTATCGTCATAGCGTTTTTGCGGACGCTTTTCAAACTCGTGGGTAGCTGCCAGTAATCGCCCGATAGTGGGTACAGCAAAGGTGCGGAACAACGCAAACTCTAAGGAACGTGCGGTATCCCAGACAAAATCATAGTTGGCTATCAGGCGAACTATTTCCAGTGTATCCTTTTCAGGGTCTAAGGGTGCTAACTTTTTGAGTACTTGTTGTTCGCGCATGGTATGTTTATCATTTGCCACAGATTCACAGATTTTGTGATGATGCTTCCAAAATTTAATCTGTGAATCTGTGGCAATGGCTGTTTTAAACAAGGGCAAATTTAATTTACTTTCGCTGCATTGAATTTCTTTTACCACATAGGCACATAGAAACATAGGTTTGCACATAGTTTCTATGTGCTTTTCTATTGTGAACTATGTGTCTATGTGGTAAAAACAATAATCTCAGAATGGCATTAAGCAAAGAAAATATATCCCAAACCCTTGTAAACTTTGTGCGCAGCAATATACTGGCACAGGGTGTAGCATTCGACAGCAGCAGCAACTTATCCAAAACCGGAGTTGATTCATATTCCGTTATAGAAATTATCCTGTTTGTTGAGCGCCAGTTTGGAGTGGTAATTCCGGATACCATGCTTATCCCCGCCAACCTAAGCAGCATTGATGCGATGAGCGAATGTGTATTTCAATTGCTTAACAACAAATAAACAGCCGCATGGAAGCAGGCTTTTCTCATAAAATTTCCGGTGCAGATAAGTTTCAACTATTGCTTGACAGGCATATCCGGCTTAATCAATCAACTGGAAATAGTATTCAGTTAAGCATTGAAGTAAAGGGAAGAATTGAGTTGGAAGAACTGCGAAAAGCTGTAAGCGCAAACAGTTTTCTTACCCAACTGAATTCCTTGCAGGTAACGGATAATACATTATCAATACCCCGCTGGATAAACGGAGAAGAACAATACCCGGTTAGCTTAACTGAGTTTCCTGATAAATCCGCGAAGGTTTCCGAAGGTTTGATAGACATTGCACTTTTTCAAGATGCAACAAACACAAAGGTTCTTATTTTAGTTCATCATGTGCTTGCCGATAACGTGGGAATTCAGCAAATAGCCAGACTGATTGACGGAACTGTAAAGCCACCGCTCCTGCCTTTTGCTGAAGAAGAGAAAGATACAACACCTTTTATCCAACAGCTTGTTCATACGCTAAAGGCAACGCTGCTGGTGTTTAAGAAAACACCAAAGCGCATGGCAAAGCTTGTTGCCGATGAAGTTGAATCAGGCATCAACATCATTGACTTTGAAGAAGAAGAAACCCAAAAGATAGAAGAAAGCGCTGCAAAAAACGGTGCGCGACTTTCGCGCAGTGCGTTTTACCTTGCTGCGGTATCCATGGCGTTGAAGCAAACCATCTTTGCGGATAATGAAGGCGACAGCTTCTTTCTTCCTGTTCCGCAAAACCAACGCCTGCGCGGAAACGAACAGGTTGCAATGGGCAACCATCTTTCGTTTTTGTTTTACACCATTCCGTTTAATAAACTGAATAGTCTGAGCGAAGCCACCGCTTATATTACCGCACAAATGATGGAACAGATAAAAGAGCAAAGCACTAAATCGTATTCATATCTGTTAAAGACTTTTCGTTTTCTTCCTTTACCCGTTTATGATTTCTTTTTCAAAATGCCCACCCGAGGTGCGGTGTGCAGCTTTCTCTTTTCGGATGTTGGCGAAACTCTGCCCGACATGAAAACCTTTATGGGTAGGGAAATAGTGGAAGTGCTCAACATCCCTCCTAACCCATGTCCGCCCCACATTACCTTTGTTATGATGAAACATGCCGGCATCTTGAAATTAATTATGACTTACAACAGTAAAGCAATTTCGGAAGATGAAATAAGTAAGTTTGAAGCAGCACTTCGCGCTTTGTTATATTAATATATTTCTCGCAAAGGCGCAAAGACGCGAAGATTTTTTCGGGTTGTATTCCATTATTACTTTGCGAACTTTGCGCCTTTGCGAGCCATAAATAAAATGTCCGAACTGAAAACAGATGTAGTAGTAGTTGGTGCCGGTGCAGCAGGTGTTGCAGCCTCCATTGCTGCTGCTCGTGAAGGTCTGGGTGTGGTGCTGCTTGAAAAGAATTCCTTTCCGGGAGGCAGAGCCACTGCTTCGGCTGTCGGCACCATTTGCGGACTTTACCTGCGAAGCTTTAAGCACGAAGCAAAATTTGTTGCCGAAGGTTTTATGAAAGAGTTTGCCGAAAAACTGCAACAACGTTCGGCTGCAAAACCACAAGGCGGAGCCAACGGATTATATTACCTGCCCTACAATCCTTTTGATTTTAAAACTGTTTGTGATGAGTTGCTGGCAAAAAACGGAATACAACCCTATTATCACGCAACGGTATATGATGTAGAAACAGACAATGATAAAGTAACCGCAGTGGAAGCCTTTGTTTACGACCGCAAACTAAAATTCATTGCCAATGCTTTTATTGATTGCAGCGGTGAGGCTTCCGTTTGTTATCTGGCAGGCGAAACGGTAGTAGAAGAAAAAGAATACCAGGCATCGGCACAGGTTTTTACCGTTGAAAACATTGAAACTTCATTACCCGAATCATTGGGTTTTCACGTTGCAAGGGAACTGAAGCGTGCTGTTAACGATGGAAGGCTTTCTGCTGAGTTGCAGTGGGTGTCTGTTGTGCCCGATTCGTTTCATAACAAGAGTGCTATGTTAAAAATAGGTATTCCTTTAACCATTGATAACAGCGATAACAAAGCCACTGAAGTAGAACTGGCTGCCCGCAAAAGTGTGAATGACGTATTTGACTACCTGAAAAATAATGTGGAGGCATTTCGCAATGCACACATCAGCTTTGTGGCTACCGAGGCTGGTTTGCGCACCGGCCGCAGGCCAATGGGTAAATACACACTTACCGAAACCGATGTACTGGATTGCCGCAAATTTGACGACAACATTGCCAACGGTGCATGGCCGGTTGAGTTCTGGGGCAACGATAATAAAGTGAAAATGGATTATTTTACGGAAGATGACTTTTACCAAATACCTGCACGTTGTCTTCAATCAACCCGTTTCAGTAATCTGTTCTTTGCAGGTAAAAACATTTCGGCTACCGAAAAAGCAATTGCCAGCGCAAGAGTAATAGGCACCTGTCTGCAAACGGGTTGGGCTGCGGGAAAGTTGGCAGCGGTTTAATACCTTTGTCACATTATTATACAATTATGAAAAGGCTTATTTATCTTCTTCTCATTCTATTTTCCATTCAGGCAAATGCCCAAACCGAATCCATTTGTCGTTTAAGCAAACAGCAAACAGGTGGTTTGCCTTCCTCTGCTGATATTGCCGGTGTCAGCGATACCATTCATGTAAAGCATTACAGCATACGAATTGATACCATTGACTTCACGCAGAAAACCATTCGTGCCAACACCAAACTGAACATAGAAGCAAAACAAAACAATGTAAATCTGATTTCGCTTTCCTTGCTTCAATTTACTATTGATTCTGTAAAAGCAGGTAACACAAATCTTACTTATACTTATAATGATACTGCGTTAAGAATTACTCCGCCCTCACCGCTTAATACAGGCGACAGCATTTTAATCAGCATCTCTTATCACGGAGAACCGCAGCGTGATGGTTCATTTTTCGGTGGATATTATTTCTCAGGACAGACGTATGCGTTCAATATCGGTGTTGGTTTTGCTGCCGACCCGCATGTGTTTGGCCGATGCTGGTTTCCCTGCATTGATGAGTTTACCGACCGCAGCACCTATGATTTCAATATCCGCACACTTGATACTTACAAAGCTGTTTGCAACGGAACGTTGGAAGAGCAACAAACCAATCCTGACGGAACCATCAACTGGAAATGGAATATGAATCAGCCCATCTCTACTTACCTTGCTTCTATGGCGGTGGCTCCTTTTTATACCATTGAACGCACGTATCAGAATATTCCGGTAACACTTGATGTTATGGCTGCCGACAGCGCAGAAACCATTGCTACGTTTGCTAATCTTGATACCTGTCTTTCTATTTTCATTGACCGCTACGGGCCTTATCGCTGGGATAAAGTGGGCTATGTTTCCGTACCATTCAATGCCGGTGCAATGGAACATGCTTCCAGCATTCACATCGGGAAAGACTTTATAAACGGATCACTCACCTATGAAACACTTTGGGCACATGAGTTATCGCACATGTGGTGGGGCGACTTAGTTACCTGTTCTTCGCAGGAAGATATGTGGCTGAACGAAGGTTTTGCAAAGTACAGTGAATATATTTTTACCGAGGGATTGTATGGAGCAACTTCTTACAAAGATGCTATCCGTACCAACCATCGTAAAATGCTTCAGTTCGCACACATTGAAGATGGGAGTTTTCTGGCGCTGAATGCTGTACCTCATGCACAGACTTACGGAACTACCGTTTATGATAAAGGCGCTGACATTGCCCACACCTTGCGCAATTACATGGGAGATTCGCTCTTTTTTGAAGGTGTTAAAGACTACATGAACAATCTTGCTTTTGACAATGCCGACAGCTATGAATTCAGTGATGAGCTCACTGCTTCTTCAGGAATAAACACCCAACGCTTCTTTGACGATTGGGTGGCTACACCCGGCTTTCCGCACTTTGGTGTTGACTCATTTACGGTGTTACCGCAACTGGATAATGTTTTTCTTATCAGTATTTACATGCGGCAGAAACAGCATGGAAACAACAACATAGCTAAAATGCCTTTGCGCTTTACCTTTCGTAATGCAGAGGGAAATGACACAACACTTACCATAGAAACAGAAGGCTTGCTGGACACCCTGCAAGCACAAATAAGTTTTATGCCGCGCATGATTACCATTGACCGCGATGAAAAAATGAGCGATGCCATTGTTGATTATGAATTGTGGCTGAACGCAACAGGCAATGTGGTTTTTAAAGAAACCAATGCAGAAGTAAATGTGCTGAGTGTTGGCAACGATAGTTCGCTGGTGCGTGTAGAACATCACTTTGTTGCTCCTGATAATTTCATCAGTCAGCCGGCAGGAATTGAACTTTCTGATTATCATTACTGGAGCGTTGACGGAATATTCCGTGAAGGTTTTGAAGCAAGCGGTTCTTTTAAATACGATGGCAGTAACAGCAACAGCACCGGTTATTTAGACAACAACCTGATAACAGGAATTGAAGACAGTCTTGTATTGTATTTCCGTTTGGGTGCAGGACATGAGTGGCTGGAAGCATCTGATTATACCATTGAGTTCGGCAACAGCCATACCAACAAACGCGGAAGCGTTGTAGTTAGTCCGTTTAAGATTGGAGAATATGCGTTGGGGTATAAAGGCATTGGTTCGGGTATTTCACAAAATACCAACCATAAAAAAGCATTGAAGGTTTATCCCAATCCTTCCAAACACATTTGTAACATTGAATTTAAATTAGACGGCAAAGAACCCGCGTTGATTAACGTTACCGACATCACCGGCAATCTGGTTTATAATACCTTGGTATATCCTCAACAAAGCGCTGTTAAATGGGATGTTTCTGCGCTTGCAGCCGGAACGTATGTTGTTACACTTTGCAGAAATGAAGTGGTGCTGGGTTCGGAGAAGGTGGTGATTGGGAAATAGATTTTGATTCATGAAATTTTAAAGAGCGGCAAAATTTGCCGCTCTTTTTTTTCAATTTATTTCATCTGATTTGTTAAAATTTCTTAAAAAGTATGGAATAGTAAAATATCGTGCATCCTAAGTGCGTTACTCTATTATTAACCTAACTTTTAAAACAATGAAAACAAAACAAATCATTCCGGCTATTACAGCAATACTTGTTATTGTTGTAATTTTTGCATTCACCTACCAGACACCTTCATCGCTGGTGAAGCGCAACGAAAAACAACTCAATAAACAAAAAATTGAAACCAAGGGTTGTGTATTTAAAACCGTTTTTGAAGGCAAATTTCTTGACAGTAATTTTGTTTACCAAACCCCACAGAAAGTAACCGTTTCGGTTAAGTCTGCACTTACCTTTTTGGGCAGAGCACAGCACCAGGATGGCGGCTGGGGAGCAGGCTCACACGCTAATCAGGGCGAGATGAACCCACATGCCGTGCAGCCCGACCCTGCTACCACCTCAATGGTTGCTATGGCATTGTTGCGCAGCGGCAGTACATTAAACAGCGGAGAATATTCACAGGAATTGAACAAAGCATTGGAATACCTGCTTAAACAGGTGGAAAATTCTAACAACAACTCCACTACCATTACTTCGCTTACCGGCACACAAATACAAAGCAAGCTGGGAGCTAATATTGATGTAGTGCTTACTTCGCAGTTTCTTACCAATGTTCTGGACAGCGATATAAAAGACGAAAAGCTGAAAGAACGTATTAAAGCTGCACTAAACACTTGCGTTGTCAAAATACAGAAAGCGCAGAACAGTAATGGCAGTTTTCAAGGCTCGGGATGGGCAGGTGTGTTGCAATCTTCGTTTGCCAACAATGCTTTAGAAGCGGCACAGGCACAAGGTATTTCGGTTGATACTGCTATTTTACAAAAGTCGCGTGACTTTCAGAAAGGAAACTTTGACGAGAAAACAGGAGCAGTAAATACAGACCTTGGTGCAGGTGTGGTGTTGTATTCTGTATCAAGCTCAACCCGCGCCAGCGCTAAAGAAGCACGCAGCGTGGAAGAGAAATTTGTAAAAGCAAAAAGAGAAGGAAAAATTGCCGAAGATGCTGAAGTAACCACTGAAAACTTAGAACAGATAGGTTACGGAAAAGCAGAAGCACAGAAGTATTCTACCTCTTATAATGTTTACAACGCAGCAAAAACAGTGGCGCAGCAAGACAATGTTACAAGCGGTTTCGGAAACAACGGTGGCGAAGAGTTTCTTAGCTTTCTGCAAACAGGCGAATCCATGATTATAGGCAAAGACCTGGATTGGAAAAAATGGTACGATAAAACATCGGGCACCTTGCTGGGCATCCAAAACCGTGATGGCAGCTGGAACGGACATCACTGCATCACCAGTCCGGTGTTCTGCACTGCTACATCGGTGCTGATACTTACCGTAAATAATGACATTGACAAGTTAGTGGCGATGGGTGGAAAGTGAGCCGTTGGGTAGCGGCTCATGTTGTTGGGGAAGCCTCTGCGTGTAAAAGCGTGGGGGCTTTTTTATATTATGCAAAACACATTTATTTTACATTTGCCCGTCACAAAAAACTACTATGAAAAAACTGTTTTACCTCCTACCCTTTTATTTTATTCTGTTTTCATGCGATGGAAACAAACCTGCTGAAGACCCCGACAAAGCCCTGCGCGACAGCGTGCAAACCTATCTTGATGGCTATAACAGCAAGTTGAAAGAACTCAGCACTATTGCCAATGAAGCCGAGTGGGCTTCCAACACTAAAATAGTGGAAGGCGACAGCACCAATGCCATTGCCACTAACAAAGCAAACGAAGAAACAGCAAAGTTTACCGGCAGCAAAGAAAACATTGATGCAGCAACTGCGTTTCTGAAACAGAAAGACAAACTGAACGAACTGCAGGTAAAGCAACTGAAAGCCATTCTTTACAAAGCAGCTAACAATCCGCAAACTCTGGAAGCGTTGGTAAAGGAGCGTATAAAAGCAACCACTGCACAAACGGAAAAACTATTCGGTTTTGATTTTAAACTGAACGGAAAGTCGGTTACTACCAATGACCTTGATGGTATTCTTGCCGAAGAGAAAAACCTTGTTAAGCGTTTGCAGGCGTGGGAAAGCAGCAAAGAGGTTGGCAAAGGTTTAAAATCGGGATTGGTGAACCTGCGCGACCTGCGCAACAAAACAGTACAGGGACTTGGCTACAAAGATTTCTTTGAATATCAGGTTTCGGATTACGGTATGACAACCGATGAAATGCTGGAGATGTTAAAGAAATTCAACAAAGAGTTATTCCCGCTTTACCGCGAGTTGCATACCTGGACACGTTATGAACTGGCAAAGAAATACGGACAAAAGAAAGTTCCTGACCTTATTCCTGCCCACTGGCTGCCCAACCGTTGGGGACAGGATTGGAGTCCATTGGTGGAAGTGGAAGGTGTAAACCTTGACAGTGTGTTAGGCACTAAAGATGCTGAATGGATAGTGAAACAAGGCGAGCGTTTTTATGTAAGCCTTGGCTTTCCTGAACTGCCTGCATCCTTTTATGACAAGAGCGATTTATACCCGCTTCCCGAAGATGCTAAGTATAAAAAGAACAACCACGCTTCGGCATGGCACATGGATTATGATCAGGATGTGCGCTCGCTGATGAGTGTATTACCCAACAGCGAATGGTACGAAACATCGCATCATGAATTGGGGCATATTTATTATTACCTCACCTACAGCAATCCGGATGTGCCTGTGCTGATGCGCGAAGGAGCCAACCGTGCTTATCACGAAGCATTGGGTAGCCTGATGGGAATGGCTGCTATGCAAAAACCTTTTCTTGAAAACCTGGATTTAATTCCCAAAGACACAGCTTCCAACGAAATGCAAACACTGTTGAAAGAAGCATTGAACTATGTAGTCTTTATTCCCTGGAGTACAGGAACCATGAGCATGTTTGAGCATGAACTGTATGCAAAAAATCTGCCTGCCGACAAGTTCAACAAACGCTGGTGGGAGATTGTAGCAAAGTATCAGGGTATTGCTCCGCCTTCAAGCCGTGGCGAAGAATACTGTGATGCTGCTACCAAAACCCACATTAACGATGATGCTGCACAGTATTATGATTATGCACTTTCGTTTATTCTTCTGTTTCAGTTGCACGACCATATTGCTAAAAACATTCTGCATCAGGACCCGCATGCTACCAACTACTATGGCAACCGTGAGGTGGGTAAATTCATTGAAAACATTATGTACCCCGGAGCAAGCAAAGACTGGAGAATTGCACTGAAAGAACAAACCGGCAGCGACCTGAGTGCAAAAGCAATGCTGGATTATTTTTCTCCTTTGATGGACTATCTGAAAAAAGAGAACGAAGGCAGAAAATACACGCTTGAAGAAGTAAACTAACTTATGAAGCAACTCATAACGCTTGGCATTATTCTGTTATTACTGCCGGCATCACTTAAAGCACAGAAAGGTTATAACATTACTGTAACTATTCATAATTATCCTCACAACGAACTTACCCTTGCTTATTATCTGGGCGATAAGCAATACATTAAACAAACAGCAACTAAAGGCACTAACGGTTCTTTTGTATTTAGTGGCGATACTGCTTTACACTGTGGACTTTATATGTTGGTTACAAAACCAAATAATGATTATGTTGAGTTTATTGTACCTACTGAGGACCTGAATTTTAGTCTGAGTACAGATTATAGCAACATGGCTGAAACATTGAAAGCGGATGGTTCGACTGACAACAAAGTGTTTATTGATTACCTGAATTTTATGCGGGTAATAAGAGCTGCCAGCGATTCGCTTGATAAAGCTCTGGAGGCTGACAAGTCAAAAGCGCAGTTGATTGAAACAAAACGCGAATTACTTGACAAAAAAATTAATCAATATAGAAAAGCAATGTATGCTGATCATAAAGATAAAACCTGCGTTGCCATTATCAAATCATCGGAAGAGCCTGAGTTGCCTGAATTTACCGGAACAGAACAGGAAATAAAGAACAAACAGTTCTATTGGTACAGGCAGCATTTTTTTGATCAGGTTGACTTCTCGCATCCCTGCCTGTTTTACAGCCCCGTGATGCAGAAAAGGATTAATTCTTACATGAATGATTTAACTATTCAGGATCCTGATAGCGTAAACAAATCACTGGATGTAATTTTCTCCAAAGCATCGGCATTAAAGGAAAACCTGAAGTTTGTTGTAATTCATTTTTTAAACGAATATGCTAAATCTAAAATTGTAGGTTTTGATGCCTGTTATGTACACATTGCCAACAAACTTTACTGCAACGGTAAAGCAGACTGGATTGATGCCGAACAACTGAAAAAAATTTGCGACAATGCAAAAAAATTAGAACCGCTTTTGCTTGGCAAAAAAGCCCCTGATTTTACAATGACAGATACTGAAAATGAGATACAGAAACTAAGTGATATAAAAGCAAATTATCTTATCATATACTTTTGGGATTCTAATTATCCAAGCAGTAATAAAGGCGCTATTCAATTGGTTGAGATTGCAAAGAAGTATAACTCTGATGGCGTTAAAGTTCTTACGCTTCACACCAATTCAGAAATTGAATTAAAGAAACACAATGAAATTGCAATGGAACTCAGTTTATACGGGGATAATTTAATCAATGCTTTATTAACTGAAAATTCACTTACTGTAAAACAGTTGTATGATGTAACGAGCTTACCATCAATCTATGTGCTCGACAAGGAACAGAAAATTATTTCAAAGAGAATTAGTGTTGACCAGGTTCCGCAAATTCTGGATTACGAATTGAAGAAATAAACATGGATTTAGAACAACTAAAATACCCGATTGGCAAGTTTAAAATGCCAGCAGAGTTTACAAACCAAAGCATCAGCGCATTTATTTCTGACATTGAAAATTTCCCTTCATTACTCAGAAAAGAAGTTCAGGCTCTGAGTGACGAACAACTAGACACACCTTACCGTCCCGAAGGTTGGACCATAAGACAGGTTGTAAATCATTGTGCCGATAGTCATATGAATAGCCTTACGCGTTTTAAACTGGCACTTACAGAAGACAATCCGACAATAAAACCTTATTTTGAAGAACGTTGGGCAGAACTTTCCGACAGCAAAATCATGCCAATTCATGCTGCATTGAATATGCTTGAGGGTTTGCACGTACGTTGGGTTGTATTGCTTAAATCCATGACTTCTGCCGACTTTGAAAAAACATTTGTTCATCCGGAAAGCGGCAGAACTTTTAGTCTTAATCAAACACTTGCCATTTATTCATGGCACTGTAAGCATCATCTGGCACACATTACAACGCTCAAGAAATCGAAGAACTGGAAATAGGTTATAGAACTCTTTGTTTTAAAAAAATTTCCTCGTTATGATTTAGTTTTTTATCATTGCATCAAACAAACACAAAAACACTAAAGATGAATTCAAAACTTACTATCACGCTTTCACTTATAGCTGGAGCCGTTATCTTCGGAAGTTGCAAAAAACAAGTTGATGGTTGCACCGATTCTGCTGCCGATAACTACAACATTAATGCAACTGATGATGATGGTTCATGCCTGTACTCAAAGCATGTTGGCGAAAGCTATCAGGGTGGTGTTATTTTTTATGTTGACATTTCAGGTCAGCATGGTTTGATTGCTGCACCAAGTGATTTGGGTGACAGTGCCCGTTGGGATGACGGATCAAATGCCGATACCTATGTAACAACAACACTGCTGTTCTCTGGCGACAACAACACTTCTCAGATAGTAGCAATTTATGGCGATGGCGATTATGCCGCTAAACAGTGCGAAGACCTTGAATTAGGTGGTTATACAGATTGGTATCTGCCTGCAAAATCAGAACTGGAAGAATTGTATGAATACCGTGTTCAGGTTGGCGGATTTGCTGATGATTACTACTGGACTTCATCTGAAAATAGCAACGAAGATTACCGTTTTCTTGCTTTCCGTGTACATTTCGGAACAGGACTTTCCAGCACTTTTTATAAAGATTTTAAAGCACGCGTAAGACCAATCCGCTCTTTTTAATTCATCATGAAATTTACTTACTACGGTCATTCCTGCTTTGCTATTGAAGTTCAGGGTAAAACTCTTTTGTTCGACCCGTTCATAACTCCTAATCCCCTTGCCTCTTCTATTGATATTGGCAAAATAAAAGCAGACTATATTCTGGTTTCGCACGGGCATGAAGATCATATTGCAGATTTGATTTTGCTGGCAAAAAATACAGGAGCCAAAGTAATTTCAAACTACGAGATTTATGTGTGGGTAACCAAGCAGGGCATTGAGAATGCGCATCCGATGAATACAGGCGGTAAATGGAAATTTGATTTCGGAACAGTTGAGTGTACTATTGCCCAGCACAGCAGTTCATTTCCTGACGGAAGCTATGCAGGCAACCCGATGGGATTTCACATCACTACAACGGAAGGCAATTTCTATTATTCAGGTGATACAGCCTTAACTTTAGATATGAAACTGATTGGCGACTACAGGAAAACTGATTTTGCCTTGCTTCCTGTTGGTGATAATTTTACCATGGGCGTTGATGATGCTGTTATTGCAGCCGACTTTATCAAATGCAACAAAATAATCGGTGTGCATTACGATACGTTTGGGTTTATAAAAATTGACCACGAAGCAACTAAACAAAAGTTTAAAAAGGCAGGGAAAGACCTGACGCTTCCTGTTATTGGTGAAACTATAAGTATCAACGAATAACGAATGATAAAAACGAATAAACGAATGAAGTACCACTATTCGTATATTCGTAACATATACGCTATTCGCTGATGAAAATACTTATTCTCGGTCCGGCTTTTCCTTTGCGTGGCGGTATTGCTCACCTGAACGAATCATTGTGCCGTACCTTTATAAAAGAAGGCGATAGCGCTGAGATTGTTTCGTTCTCGCTTCAGTATCCATCTTTTCTTTTTCCGGGAAAAACACAAAAGGAAGAAGGCAATCCTCCAACGGATATTACCATTCACACCAGGATAAATTCTATAAATCCTCTTAATTGGTTAAGTGTTGCTTCGTTTATTAAAAAGCAAAAGCCCGATTTGGTTATTATTCGTTACTGGTTGCCTTTTATGGCTCCCTGTCTGGGAAGTATTGCTCGGTTAATTAAATCGCCCAGCACAAAAATTGTAGCTATTTGCGATAATGTTATTCCTCACGAGAAACGTCCGGGTGATAAACAACTGACACAATACTTTGTAAACTCCTGCGATGCTTTTGTAGTAATGTCAAAATCGGTGGAAGAAGATTTAAGAAAGTTCGACACTCTAAAACCATCCACCTTTATCCCCCACCCTGTTTATGATATTTTCGGGAAGGCAGTAATAAAAGAAGAAGCGTTGAAAAAACTGAACTTAAACCCTGCGGATAAACACATTTTGTTTTTCGGCTTCATCCGTAAATACAAAGGTTTAGATTTACTGATTGAAGCTCTTGGGAAATTGGTAATTAGTAATTTGAAATTAGTAATTGCCGGAGAGTTTTATGATGATAGTAATGAGTATCTGCAACTGATTAAACAAAACGGATTAGAAAACAAGGTCATTATCCGTTCTGACTTTATACCTTCGGAAGAAGTGAAATACTATTTCTGCGCAGCTGATATAGTTGTACAACCCTATCATACCGCTACACAAAGCGGAGTAACGCAAATTGCATATCACTTTGCGCGACCGATGCTGGTTACCAATGTCGGGGGGCTTGCCGAGATGGTAACTCACAACCGCGTAGGTTATGTTACCGAAACCAATGCCGAATCCATTGCGGCTGCCTTAACTGATTTTTATCAAAACAACCGCGAAAAGGAATTTTCTGAAAACGCTGCAATTGACAGCAAAAAGTTCTCGTGGGAGAATATGGTAAAGGGGATTAAGGGCTTAATAAATTAACTGTTCTGTAGCGCTTAGCCCTTATCTTTGGATTAAATGCCGGCTTTTGTAGCCAAAAACTGCCTGAATTATATCTGGAAGTTTTCAATTTATATTGAAAAGGAACTCAACTATGTGCGAAAGTTTTCAATCTATATTGAAAAGTAAGTCAACTATGTTCGAAAATTCTCAAATCGTATTGAAAAGTAAGCCAACTATATGCGAAAGTTTTCAATCTATATTGAAAAGTAAGTCAACTATGTGCGAAAATTTTCAAATCGTATTGAAAAGTAAGCCAACTATATGCGAAAGTTTTCAATCTATATTGAAAAGGAACTCAACTATGTGCGAAAATTCTCAAATCGTATTGAAAAGGAGCTTGATTTAGTGCTTCTTATCTTCCGATTGTTTTAAAACCTTCTGTACTTTACCTGCTTTATATTTTGCTTTGTAAACAACGTTGCCCTGCTCATCCCAATATGTCCAAAGGCCATCCATTCTGCCGTTGAGGTAATTGCCCTGGCTCCACTGAACACCGTGTTCGAAAAAACTTTCCTGCAAACCTTCTGAACTTCCGTTGCGATAATTAATACGCTGAAAAAGCTGCCCGTCAACATAATAATGTAACCACAATCCTTCTTTTACTCCATTCTTATATTGCCCTGTTTCTTTTACTTTACCGCTGGGATACCATTGTTGCCACGCTCCGTTTTTTACACTATCGGCATAAACTAATTCCGACTCCTGCTGACCTTCTTCGTACCATGTTTTTGATGCACCATCTTTTACACCCATTTTGTACCCGGTTTCAAATTTAGGATTGCCGTTTTCAAACCAGCCTTTCCAAACGCCATCCAGTTTACCTTCTTTAAAAATGCCTTCTTCGCGCTTTTGTCCGTTAAGGTAAAAGGCGGTCCACAAACCGGTTTCTTTGTTGCTTTCAAAATTACCGAAGTGTTCTTTGGTGGTGCCATCTTCGTAATAAACAGTCCACTCGCCTGTTTTTAAACCATTGCTGAAGTTTCCTTTTTTCCAGAGTTTGCCGTTTTCTTCGTAGTAATAAAGCCACTCACCGTGTTGCTTATCGCTTACAAAATTTCCCTCGCTTCCTTTGTGCCCGGTTTTGTAATAAAAAATCCATTTGCCTTCGCGGATATCATTTTTAAACATGCCTTCCATATCGGTTTTTCCGTCTGAAAACCACCAGGTAAAATAGCCTTCCTTTTTACCATTTGAATAATAGGCATCGGCTTTTGCTTTACCGTTCTCGTAAAATTCATCTGTGTTTCCGTGAAGCAAACCGTTTTTATAATCACTTTGTTTTTTGATGCCTCCGTTCTCGTACCATTCCATCCACAAACCTTCCTTTTTCCCATTCTTTAATTGACCTTCAAATTCCTTTTTGCCGCTTTTATACCAACTTGTGTTTAAACCATTGGTGTTAGTTTCACTCAGCTTTTCACCAGTGCGGTAAAAGCATTTCCATGCTCCTGATTTTTCATCGATTTTGTATTCGCCTATGCAGAATAGTTTGCCGTCATCGTAATATTCTTTCCATGCGCCTTCCTTCTTTCCTTCTTTCAAAAAGCCTTCGGTTTTCAGTTTCCCGTTAGGATAGGTTTCTGTGAATTTTTCCTGCGCGAAAGCAAAAAAGGATAAAAGAATAAAAGCTAAAACAATAAGTCTTTTCATGTTATTTAATTTAACCGCAAAGTTCGCAAAGGATGCACAAAGCAGACAGAGGAAGTTAAAGTGTTTATCAACACTTATTGTGGATACTGATTAATGATAACATTGAGTGCATTTGGAATAATGCTGAATCTTGCGGGCGTTTTGCCGATTATTTCACCATCAGTTTCAGCAATTACCTCAGGTGAAGAATTAACCTCTATGCTTTTTCCGGTAAAAATTTCGGCCTCTTTCATTTTCACAAACGTTCCGTTTTTCATTTTAGGCAAACTCAACATTGATTTCAGCGGACTAATCTTTTTCAAAACGGTGATATTAAATATTCCGTCATCGGGCAATGCCGATGGTGCCTGCATCATACCATCGCCATTGTAACGACAAACGCAAACAGATAGCGTAAAAATATCTTCGGCAGGAAATTCTTTGCCGTCAATTTTAAAACTGATTCGGGTGGTTTTATACTGAAACAAATAGTAGGTAATCCACAGCAGATAAAACAGTTTTCCGCCACTGCCGTGTTGTTTCATCTGGCTTATTTTTTCGGTTACAAAACCATCGTAACCCATTCCGGCAATATTGATGAAATACCTTTTGCCCGCTGAGTTTTCAGCTATTCCAATATCATGTTGAATGGTTTTGCCGGCAGCAATTACAGCAACAGCATCTTTGTATGATGTTGGTATTTTATACGTTTTACACCAATCGTTTCCGGTACCCACAGGTATTACAGCAATGGTTATTTCTTCAGTAGAAACATGTTGCTGATTAAAAATTCCGTTTACCACTTCATTGAGCGTTCCGTCACCGCCCATTGAAATGATTTTACGGTATCCTTTTTCAATTGCCTGATGAACAAGAACAGAGGTGTGACCTGCATATTCACTGAAGAAAACATCCGCTTCAATTCCGCTCTGCGAAAGCAATTCCTGAACTTTTTTACTATCGCTCCTGCCCTTTCCGTTTCCTGAACTTGGGTTAACAATAAGCAACCATTTTGGTGTAATCATTCTGACAAATATAGAATAATGAAAATCAAAATTGCAGAATCATATTTTTACTATTTTCGCGCCCCGGTCGGTGGTGAAGTTAACCCCACATGTAAGACCGAAACAGTGGAGTTTGAGTGAGCGATGTTTGCTCACGTTTGTTCAAATTCCTGTTTCGGGGTGTAGCGCAGCCTGGTAGCGTACTTGCATGGGGTGCAAGGGGTCGTGGGTTCAAATCCCGCCACCCCGACTGGATAAAAGTCCTGTTAAGCCTTAGGCGAGACGGGACTTTTTGTTTTTAGCAACACAAAAAAAGCCTGACTACTAAGTCAGGCTTTTTCAGAATAAGTAATCTGCAAATTATTTTAAATCTTCAAACTGTACGTCTGTAAACGAACTGGTTTCTCCTTCATTTTTTTCCGGTGCAGCAGGTGCATCAGTTTCAGGTGGAGCCTCATAAGGTTGTTCCTTCTGGATAAAATCCATTACCTCTTTAAATCCTTCATTAAACTTGTCAAAATCTTCCTTGTAAAGAAAAATTTTGTGTTTCTGATACGTGAAAGTCCCGTCATCATTGAAGCGCTTTTTGCTTTCGGTAATTGTCAAAAAATAATCATTTCCTTTGGTTGCTTTCACATCAAAGAAATACGTCCTTTTGCCTGCTCTTACTGCCTTTGAGAAAATTTCTTCTTTCTTCTGGCTATCAAATTCATCCATGTAATCATTAGTTTTAGGTTGAGCAAAATTAAAAAAATATCAACCAACACGTTTTTTTGTAAATATTTTCTGCACAGGCAATAAACTACTGATTAAACAGCTTTTTAAAGACTTTAAAACTTGTTGAAAAATTAATGATTCATTTTTAATGTCAGCCTGAATGAAAATCTATATTTGTGAGCCTTAAAAAAACTATAAAAACACGGTAAAATGAAATTCATAGTATCAAGTTCTGTTCTGTTAAAAAACCTGCAAACCATAAGCGGTGTGCTCAACTCAAGCAATACGCTTCCCATTCTGGATAATTTTCTTTTTGAAATAAATAAAAACAGGCTGCAGATTTCAGGCTCTGATTTAGAAACAACCATGAGCACTTCACTGGAGTTAGAGAAGGCAGATAAAGGTGGTTCGGTTGCTATTCCTGCAAAACTATTGTTGGATATTTTAAAATCATTACCCGACCATCCGATTACATTTAATATCAATGCTGAGACATTTGGAATTGAAATCAGCTCAGACTACGGAAAATATAAACTAAGCGGGCAAAACGGAAACGAGTTTCCGAAAAATCCGAAGATTGACGGAGCCTCAAAACTTTCAATTCCTGCGCATGTGATTAACCGCGCAATAGGCAAAACAATTTTTGCAACCGGAAATGACGAATTACGACCTGTAATGTCAGGGGTTTTCTTTCAGTTGTCTGAAGATGCATTAACCTTTGTTGCAACCGATGCACACAAATTAGTGCGCTACAAACGCACCGATGCAAAAGCACCAAAAGCAGCATCATTTATTTTGCCTAAAAAGCCTTTGAATCTTTTGAAAAACACATTGGCTTTATTGGTATCGGATGTAGAAATTGAATACAACGAAACCAATGCATCGTTCACCTTTGATAACACCAATCTGATTTGCCGGTTGATTGAAGGAAAATACCCCAACTACGAAGCGGTAATTCCTAAAAGCAATCCTAATAAATTAACTGTTGACCGCAGTTCTTTATTAAGTTCTATCAAACGTGTATCTATCTTCTCGAACAAAACAACACATCAGGTAAGATTGAAAATTTCGGGCAGCGAATTAAATCTTTCTGCCGAAGACATTGACTTTGCAAATGAAGCAACCGAAAGACTTACCTGCCAGTTTGCAGGCGAGGATATGGAAATCGGTTTCAACAGCAAGTTTTTGATTGAAATGCTCAGCAACCTGGAGTGCGAAAATGTGATGTTAGAAATGTCGGCACCCAACCGCGCAGGAATTTTATTACCCGTTGAAAAGATTGAAGACGGTGAAGAAATTCTGATGCTGGTAATGCCGGTGATGCTGAATACCTAAGGTTTAACAGCTTCAGGAATTAGTTTTAATTCTCTGAAAATCACCACCAGTTTTTCAAGTAAAAAAGAAAAGCCCATCCACGCAGGCAGGTAATCCAACCGGATGTAGCCCATAATGTGCAAACCTGTTTTATATTCCCAGGGGCATGCACCTGTTAGTTTATCTAACATGAACCCGCTTGCAAATTCTACTGCGAATATGCCGATGGAATAAACTACTAATCTTACCAGTAGTGGTAATTTAACCATCTTATCCATTACAAAAGGAATGAGAAAAGAGGCTGGTCCATAAATAAAAAACATCCATACATAGGAATTTCCCGGTAGCGACCAATCCCATATCCCTCCATCCATAACTGAAGTGATGTTGTCATAAAATGATGTGAAAAATATCTCTGCAGTAATTCCTATACAGGCAAAAAGAGTGAATGCAATAATTCGGTTTTTCATTTGTTGGGTGTAGTGTTTTCCGGAGGTTCGGTTGGTTTATAAATGATGTTAATCTTTATTTCAGGGTTGGTGTTATCTGAACTGGTCTCCGAAAGGTTTTCTACTTTTTCTTCCTCAACATCTTCCTCATTTTCCCATTCATATATAATTTTTGGCGGACCTTCTTTCCTGAAATAGATAGCTGCAACCAGACCTGCCAGAGCTCCATATAAATGCCCCTCCCACGAAACGCCTTTGTAAATGGGGAATATGCCCCAGAAAATACTTCCGTAAAGAAATATTACCAGCAATGAAATTACCATAGAACGGTATTCTCTGCGGATAACACCCATAAAAAAAAGAAAGGCAGCCAGACCATATACAATACCGCTGGCTCCTATATGTGTTATGCCCGGATGACCAACAAACCACAACCATGAAGCACCTGCTAACCAAATCCAAAGCAGAACGGTGCCAGCCACTCTGTTGTAAAAATAATAAAGCAGTGAGCCGAGGATAAGCATGGGAACTGAGTTGCCGCTCAGGTGCTTAAAGTCTCCATGCAGAAAAGGCATGGTAAGAATTCCTTTCAGACCATTAAAATCTCCTGTAGTAAGCCCGTATGAGGCAAAATCAGAATGGGTTAAAACCTCGGTGAGTTTAACAACCCACATTATAACAACGAACAGAACAGGAATAAAAAAACTGTTAAAAATTTTCTTCCGTTCGCTGATATTTTCTTCTTCCACAGTGCAAAGAAACAAAAAAGGCGCCCCGCTTAAGCGAGACGCCTTTTCTTTTATTTAAAATACTATTAGTTCTTCACGTAACGGAACACATGTTCCACTTCGTCATTAATACGAACTCTTACAAAATAAACTCCGTTTGCAAATTCATCAATGTTTATTGTACGGGTAAGTGCAGCTGTGTTCTTGATAATCTCGTCAGACATCAGTTGTTGTCCTAATACGTTTGTAACGTTCAGGAATAAATCAACATTCTGATTAAACTCACCGCGAACAGTGAATACTCCGCTTCCCGGATTAGGGTACAACTCCAAATTTTGTGTGTAGATATCATCATTTATACCAACGCTGAACTCAACGATTGATGACATATCCGAGCAGCCGTTTTCATCTTCAATAAATACACTGTAGTTACCGCTTTGAGTAGCAGTATAGCTTGCGCCATTTGCTCCTGAAATAGGGTTTCCGTTGAAGTACCATTGGTAGGTATCAGCATCAGCCGGAGTAGCGTTAAGTGTATTTCCTACTGCAGTTACAGTAGCAAACAAACCAGGATAAACAGTAACAGTTATAGGAGTTGAACTTGCGTTTCCTCCGCAACCCTGATTGCTGGTTACCTGAACGGTATATATACCAGAAACCTGAACTGTAATCTGCTGTGTAGTTGCACCATTGCTCCACAGGTAACTTCCGTAACCTGAACCTGCATCAAGTGTTACGCTTGCTCCATCACAGAAAGTAAGCGGCCCGCTTGCGGTTACATCGGCAACAGGGTTTGTTCCAACAGTTACCTGTTGTGTTGCTACACCCTCGCAACCGTTAAGGTTAGTGTAAGTGTAAATAATATCATAAGTTCCTGCAGAAAGGTTGGCCGGATTAAATGTACTTCCGGTAACGCCCGGTCCGCTAAACTGTCCTCCTGAAGGAGTTCCTGTTAACCCGGATGGTCCGTTGTTCTGGCAAACACTTGCAGGCAAACCTGTGAAACTTGCTGTAGGAGCAGTTCTTGATAAGCCAAAAGCAGGCTGTGAAAAATCATTCCATCCAAGAGTTTTAAGAGTATTTAAACTTCCGCTAACACCTGCAACAGGGTTCAGCATTCTTTGCCATTCAGGAACAGTTTGCCAATGCGCATTATCCTCCCAGTTTCCGTCAGCAATTGGATTGTAGGTAAGAGTTAAATCTGCAGCTGCATTTCCGCTGGTTCTTTCAATTAAATGATAGTAGTTAGGATTAATTTCGCAGATACCTGCTTCTGCTGTGCTTCTGTCATAACCTTCAGTTGTTGCATCTACGTTTGCCATTCTAACAGCAAAAGTGTGTGCAGAAGAGTTTCCGGGATTAACTGTAACAGGACGGTAACGGAATGTTCCTACGCTTGAACCAACAGGAAATAAATAAGAGTTGGTGCTGTTGGTAACCCACGATAATCTTCCGTTTCCAAGGCTGCTTACAAACCCTGTGGTAAAATTAACCGCAGCATTTGAAGTATTGAGAACAGCCATAGTATTGGTGTTGGTAGCCAATTCAAAAGCATTCAGATTAAGTGTGTTTGAAACACTTGAATTAATCTGCAGGCTTTTTACTCCTGAACCATTGAGTACAAGATCATAAAATGCACTTTGGTTTGTACCGCCAATAAACTGGTTGCCGCCATAAAGGTTAACCTGACTTTGGTCTGCAGTAAAGGTTCCGTTATTTATCCAGTTTCCTTCAATGTTGAAAACACTGTTGGTGTTGTTACCTGTAAGAATAGCGTCATTTTCAATATCGCCTTCGATGGTAATCCTTCCGCCATTGTGTATTTCACCGGCTGCATTTTTAAGTGAATTGGTTTTCACAATAACAACGCAGGTTGGTTGTATTCCAACCAAAGCTCCGTTATTATAGACCAATTGAGCAGAGGCCGGCAAAACAGCAAACATGAATGTGGCAGCAACTGCCGCTTTTATAAGTTTGCTGAAATTGGATGTGTAGTTATTTTTCATATTTCTGAAATTGAAAGGTGTAAATCTAAAAATATTATCTTCTGTTGCCAAGAATTTTTACGCTGAATTTTTGTCCTTCTGATGTGGCATCTTCTAAAGCTACAGCATAAGGGAAATCAGTTTTTTCGCAACGAACAACAGTTCCGTTTTTACCGGCAGTGAGGTAATCGCCTTTGCTTATTTTTCCTGAAGCTGTTGATGCAAAAGCTGAAAATTCATCTTTTTTATCAGAAGCATGTTGCGGCTTGTTTACTGTTACATAGGGAACGTTGGTAGCAAAGCCCAGAATTTTTTCAAATTCATTTCCTGAGCAAATTACCATTTTACCGTTTTCATCTTCGCACATTAGTTTGCCAATTTCAACTCCGGGAATAATTCTTTCGGTGTAACCTTTTGGCGGCTGAGCACCATTTGTGGATTGAGCATACGCGTAATTAAGCGTTGACAATACCAATAAAACGATGGGGAATAATATCTTTTTCATTACTGTAATGTGTTTATATTTTATTGATTAATTTCCAATACTGATAAATTGCTGTTCCAAAGGTAGGTTGTACTTCCACCGTCACTAACATACATATATACTGTATATGTATGCGTGCCAGCAGGAGGTGCGTTGTCCACACCAGAAACAGATGTCGTCCAATCTGTATCAATAAGTCCTACGTAATATGCTGCTTGAAAACCTGCAGCAATCTCAGGTAATCCACCATCTCTTCTTACAGACAAACCAACTATATCAGCCCAACCATAATAATGTCCAGTAAAATTAACATAAACAGGTTCTCCATGAGTTGTAACTGTTACAGAAATTGGTGTGGCAACCCATGCACCATTAGAACCTACTGAATATTGTGTTCCGTAAGTCCTCCAGTTTCCTACTACCTGATTAATAGGACCGGCAGGACCTTGTGCTCCTTGTATACCTTGGGGGCCTTGTGCTCCCTGAGCACCGGCAGGACCTTGCGGACCTGTAGCACCATTAGTTCCGGGATTACCTTGCGGTCCAGTTGGACCCGCAGGACCTGTTGCACCAACAGCACCATTCTGTCCGTTAGTTCCGTTTGTTCCGGGAGGGCCTTGTAAGCCTTGCGCTCCTGTAGGGCCGGTTGGACCTGCATTACCCTGCGGACCTTGCTGCCCTTGCGGACCTGCAACTCCCTGTGGTCCGGCAGGACCTATTTGCCCTTCCGGACCGGTTGGTCCTACAGGACCTGTTACACCATCAATTCCATTTGTTCCGTTAGCACCAGTCGGACCTTGTGCTCCTGTTGGACCCTGTGCACCTTGCGGGCCGGTTGCACCATCTTGTCCATTTGTTCCATCCTGACCTGAAGGGCCGGTTGCACCTGTTGGACCTTGTGCACCTGTTGGACCTTGTGCTCCGTTACTTCCGGGCTGTCCTTGCGGACCTGTTGGTCCTACAGCACCGTTTGCTCCTACCACACCCTGCGGACCAGTTGGACCTGCAGGACCTGTTGCTCCTGTTGCTCCGTTAACACCGTTAAGTCCGGCCGGACCCGGGGGGCCTTGCGCTCCTGCCAAACCTGTAGGACCTGTTGCTCCCGGTGCTCCGTTTGCTCCTGCAGGGCCTGTTGGCCCCTGTAATCCATCAACACCCGCAGGACCTGTCGGACCTTGCAATCCATTAGTTCCGGCCGGACCTTGCGGACCCTGAGGACCAATAGCCTGAACCCATTGTGTTCCGTCAAAATACCAGAACTGGTCAACGTTTGTGTCATACACTAACAGACCTGTTGCAGGATTTGGAATCAATAATCTGTCAACTGTTGACATCCTTGGTGCAAGAAAGCCTTTGTCTGTGGCAGACAAATCAAGAATTGCACTTGGGTTTGGAGACAAAGTTCCGACACCCATATTATCCTGGGCGTTTACCGAAACTCCAATGCAAATTGCTATTGTTAGTAGGGATATACTTTTTTTCATTCTTCTGATTATTTAATAACTATTTAACTAATTTAACTTTAAATGTTTGTCCAGATACAGCATCTTCCATGGCAATTGCATAGCTGCCGGTTGTACCTGGTATAACTGTTCCTTTTGTTCCGGCAACAAGTAAATCTCCTTTCTTAACTGAACCTCCGGCAATTGCTGAAAACTGTTTGCTCTTATCTTCAGGATTAGAAGGTTTATTAATAGTTACATAAGGTATATTTGTTGCAAAACCAAGAATGGTTTCGGTCTCACTTCCTGAACAAACAATTCTGTTACCGTTTTCATCCTGACAAATGAGACTTCCAATTTCAGCCCCGTTAACATATCCTTTCTGCACTTTCAGATTTACTTTATCATCAAAACTTGCCGATGAGGCAGCAGATTGAGAAAAAGTGTTAAAGGCAATGAGTGAGAAGATGGAAAATAAGCTGAATTTTATGATGGAATTGTGTAGTATTTACATTGTGTTATGGTTTAATTTATTTTAGTAATTATTGATTCATTTCAGTAACCTGAAGGTATCCTTCATTTATCCATGTGTAATCATAAACAACACTAACATATAATTGCAG
>JBFWYU010000038.1:0-42106 GCA_050186075.1 Bacteroidia bacterium | reverse complement strand
AGTGTTCACATAAATGTATTCGCGTTCTATCTTTCCTGCGCTGTTAAAGCTGCACCAGCGACTTAATGCATCTGTTCCGTATTGATTACTGTACCTCTTAAATTCTTTCACTTTTTTTTCAGCAGCACGGCTTTTTAAACTGTCGCTTACAACTGAAGATGGCAAGTGAACAAAGAGCTTGTAAGAGGTCTCCTGTGCCATTGCCTGTGCACAAAATACCAGCAATACACCAAGCAGTTTGATTGATTTCATAAGGCAAAAGAAATAATAATTTTCAATTAACCTTAGTTAAATCATACAACTCTCCCTCCGGATAAATATTTTCCGTTGTCCTTCATCCGCCTAAGGCGGATGAGGTCAAGGTGGGAGTTGGTCTACTCCCAATACGTATAGGTAAATGTTTCGGTATCGGCCTCGGCTCTGTCACTTGCCTTTTTTGCTATGGATATCAGCAATCCCTTCTCGTTATATTTATAGTCCGTTACATAGGTAGCCGGATAATCGGCACAACCCGTTTGCTCCTCTTTAAGCAGGTGGCCTGTGGCAGTGTAGGTATATTTTACCACACCACAGTCGCCCGTTTTCACTATCAACCTTTTTGCAGCATCGTAGGCATATTTGTAAGTAGAGTTACTATACGAATTATAATAGGTGCTTTCGGCAAGCAATCCATCGGCATTAAATTTTAAGCTTTCAAAAAGCTTCTCAGGTTCTTTGTCTGCAGCATAATAGCTTTCGGCCAGCTTATCGCCCTCATATACTCTGCGGTAGGTTTCGTTCTTTACTTTACTTTTTACTTTAATAAAATTGCCCTGTTTGTCATACGTAGTGCGTTCTTTATCGTCACCATAAACAAGCGTTACCAGCAATCCGTTTTCATATTCATAGAACTGACACTGTTCAGGCAATTTCATTGTATCATCTGCACTGCCAATGTTTTCGGTGCAATATAAAAGTAACTGTCCTTTTGAATTGTATTTTTCAAGTTGCAGAATATCACCACCGCCATAGGGACTTGGGTCGGGCATAAGTTTGCGAACAATGGAAGTATCACCCGAATAGCTGTAATGAAGACGCAGAAAAAAACTGCCCGGAAAGTATTCTGTTACTAATCTGCCCTTACTGAAATATGAAACACGCTTTAATTCAGTTTCACCGCCATATTCATTAAGAAATCCTTTCATCTGCTTCACATTTTTATGCGCAGCCCGGGCATTCAGACTGTCTTTTACCGTTAAAGAAGGATCGCGCATAATTATATCTGCAGACGTAACCTGTGCCATAGCCTGAAGTGATACAAGGGAAAGAACAAGAAGGGTATGGATTGATTTCATAAAGTATTGATTAGTTACAGATTAGTAGTATTCCCCGTTGAGTGTAGCGTCTCGCTAAGCTCAGTTTAATCAGATATAGCTAAAAATTAATAGCCTGCCGCCTGGGCCATTTTCTGTAAATACATTTTTGCCGTGTAAGCATCAGCAGAAGATGCAAAATACAGCGTGGCATAAGCTTGAGGCTCTTCCTTAAAGAACGTAGATTTATGTGCAAACCAGGGTTTGTTATAGTCGCAGTTCAATACAAGTTCATATACTTCCTCAGGTGTTGTTTTATTAGAATATTCATTGTGCTTTTTTATTTCGCATTTATAAAAATTAATGCTGCTCAGCATTCCTCTTGTAAAGCCGGTCCTGTGTACGGTGTCCTTACCTGTCTCTGATTGATAGCTATCCACAAAAACAGCCAGTTCTGTATTTGAAACAATTACACGGTATTTATTGTCCATACAATATGTTGCGTAGCATACCTTATATACAAAAGAAACAGAGTCGGTAAAATACTTCTCAGGATCAAATTGTGCGTAGGCTGTGAAGGTTAGTAATGCACCTGCTAATGACAATAATTTTGTTTTCATAATTTTTATTTTTTTTGTAAATAAAAAACCCTCTCAATTTTTTATTAAGAGGGTTGCGTTGTATGCCGTAAAGGGATACCGGTTGTGTTTTTTTTTAACTAAGTGATTTCTGCAGCATTTGAATGCAAATGTAACACTATATTAATTCTTTACCAGTTTTATCTGATGCTGCCCTGTGGCACTGCTCAGGCGTATGATATAATTACCCGCAGCCAGGTCTGCAGGAAACTCAAGCGTTTCGCGCTGTGCACCTGCAGTGCGCTGTGCATTGGCAACAAATGTTTTTACAATGCTGCCGTTAAGGTTAAGCAGGTCAATGCTTATTACCTCATTTTGTAACAAGGTATATTCTAAGGTCTCTGTCTGCTTCACCGGATTAGGGTAAATCAAAGGAATAATACCGTTGGCACTGAAATCGGCAACTCCCAGGTTAAGCCCCGAAAGGTAGCGGGCAGTAGCAATATCCAGCAGCCCGGCAAAATCACCCACCCCACCGGTAACCACTATGCGCAGATCGGGTTGCAGGGCTACGGAGGTAAGCTCTGAATAGTCGAATGCATCAAAAGTGGTAGTTACCTGTCCGTTGGTGCCGAAGGTATTATCAACCGTACCATCGCTGTTTACACGTACCAGCATGTATTGCGACAGATCGTTTGTAAGACTGTAAGTAAATCCGCCAAGCAGCAGTTTTCCATCGGGCTGCTCTACTATGCTAT
This sequence comes from Bacteroidia bacterium, assembly GCA_050186075.1. Lineage (GTDB taxonomy): Bacteria > Bacteroidota > Bacteroidia > SXHM01 > SXHM01 > SXHM01. The sequence goes on along the minus strand of JBFWYU010000038.1, from coordinate 39,478 downwards.
AAACCGTTTCATCTTCCCCAAAATCAATGGATTTTTTTCCCGAACCATTAAAGGTAAGGTCCAGCGTGCCATCACTGTTATAGCGCACCAGCGCAATATCACTGCCGGTATAACCGCCTACAAGGATTTTACCGTCATCGAACAAGTGCAAAGCAAAACCTCTGTCGGGCGAATTGTTAGAGAAATCGGTATCCACCTTTCCGTCCACACTAAAGGTGTTATCCAACTCACCGGCAGCGGTAAAGCGTGCCACAAAAATATTGATGTTGCCATTTTCACCATAATAACCCGTTACCAGCAGTTTGCCGTCAGACTGGTATTCAATATCGTAACCCGAATAACTGAAATCAGCAGGAGGAGTAATTATAACAATACCATTTGTACCAAAGGTATTATCAATTACCCCATTGGTGGTAAACTGAGCTACATACAATTTCCCCCATGAATTTCCGGTTACTGCATATTTAGTGCCGTCAGCATTTGTAGCAAGTGCATAGCAGTAATCGTAATCGGTACCAATATCAGCAGTAGTTATACCGCCAGTACCAAAAGAGGGGTCAATAGTTCCGTCAGGCAAAAAACGGGTAAGGCAAACCGAAGTGCCCGAACCACCAAGATTGGTGTGGCCTGCAAGTGTAATTTTACCGTCATCTTCCAGCACCATGGCATTGGCATAATCATCATACGATGAACCAAAATTGCAGGTAGATTTTCCGTCACTGTCAAAAGTATTGTCTAAAGAGCCATCTGAATTATAGCGTATAACAAAGAAGTCAACATCACCCAAGTACTCGGCACGTCCGCCAACCAGAATTTTGCCGTCAGGCTGCACAGCCACAGCTACACCTTTATCGCTTCCGGTATCAAATGAATCTAATAGTTTTCCGTCAGCACTGAAATCGCTGTCAAGCGCACCGGGCTGAGCAACAGCAGTTGTGAAAACAAATAACACAACAAAAGGTAGTAGTAGTTTTTTCATAAAATGGTTTTAGGTTATAAGCGTTCAAAGCTACTATTATTTCAAATGAAGACTCACAGAGAAATTTAATGAACACTGTGAGCATCAGTATTTAAACTCCTGTCTTACTTTGTGGAAATAAAAAAACGTTGCGCCTTAGCGGTAAAAAAAACAACCTGGCAAATACGCTATTCCAATACAAACTCCTTACCATTCCATATTAAGGTTAGCTTGTCAACTTTATGATAGTTACCGTTGCAATACTTGCACTTTACCGAAACCTCTTCTATTTCTCTTTTTTCGGGAACATCAATTGCAACCTGTTCATAGCTGCTGACCTGCTTGGGCGATGTTACATATTGGTATGAATTAGTATTGGGGTTCCATACCGATTCTGTTTCGTTTTTATAGCCCGTTACCTTTACCGTTTCGTATTCTTTGTGCGCCTTGGTTATTACTTCTTTTTCTTCGGTTACATATCCTTTTGTGCAGTAGGAGCAATTGAAAACAATGTCTCGTTTAAATTTAATGTAATCGTATTGATAAAATGTTGACCACTCAAAATATGTTCCGTTATAATCAACACCTTTATTATCGTTAGTTAACGTAAAGGGCAGTTCTTTTCGTTTATCATTCAGGCAATTGACCATAAACAGTTTGTTACCTTTAGTAACCAGTGCCACCGGCACCTCTGTATCATCATCAGGCCACTTGGCTAAGGTGGGCCATAAAAACGATTGTTCATCACTCCTGATCGTGTAGTTATATTCTACAGCTTTGTTATTCAGGTTATAGTATTTTTTCCATTCTCCGTTTATTTTAACCGAAAAGGTTTTCTTGTCTGTAAGGTACTCGCCAATCTCAAAGGGAATGTTTACCTCTTTGTCGTCCATTTTGGTTATAACACCTGAGTTGTCGGGCTTAATCGAAATTTCAATATTGCCTGCCACTGTTTTAGTGGTGTTTATAAAGTTGGCAAATGCAGCTATTTCTTTATTGATTTTAGATTCCTGAATCACCTCCTGCTCAGTTAGTATTTTACCGTCTTCCTGCATTACTCTGCGGGTATTGTCGGGCAGGATAACTAAAAAATGAACCCTGTCAACATAACTTTTGAAAACCGTACGTTCCACCGATTTAAACTGCGGGGCTACTCTGTTATAGCCTTTCAGTCCGTTTTCGTTTTCAGTGATTATAAAACCCTGATCATTTATAACAATGTTTTTATAATTTCCGGGCAGTATTAACTGATTGTTTCTTAATGTATATAAAGCAGTAATGCCTGCCGAATCAGTTGCTACAATATAATCATGAAAATATTCGTGAAAACTATTAAAATAGCTATATCTGGCAACCGGAATATTATCAAAAACCGGGGCGTGAAGAATGTTTTCTCCATAATAGTATTCGTTTACAAACCAACCCCACTTTCCGTTTTTTTTGTAATAAATAAAATTAACAAAGTCTTTGGAAATGTATGGCGAACCTGCTGCAGGTTTAAAAGCCGGAAATACTACTTCCGAAATATCGGTTACCCACAGCTCAAAATTCTTTTTGTAAATATTTTTCTTGTCGTCCGAAACGTAGAGCAAATCAAAGATATCGCCTTTCCACAGTTTATAAAACATAAGGTTATAATAAACGGTTCTGCTGCCATCGCCCATTTCATAATCATATAGCTTCGGGCTGAAGGCAACGGATGTTATTTTGTCATACACGGGCTCCGTTATCCATTTTTTTTCGGCTTTGTCGTATAAACCGTATTTGCCCTTTTGTTTTTTCAGATATTTTTTTTCCGACAAATAGGTTGGCTCCACATCAGTTTGCGAAAACAAATTGATGGTAAAACCTGAAATAGAAAACAGTAAAATGAATAAACGTTTCATTGGATGCGTGATACTTTGTTATTTAAGTACAAAATAACAAAAAATCAGGTTAATGGTAAATGACAAAAAACAGTTTATTATAACTGTATCCGGTTCATCAATAATCCTCATCATCGAACGGATAAAATAAAAAAAATAAACCCTGAAGTCTTTTTTATTTTCCAGCGCTGTAATTATAAATGGTACAACCGCCACCCATAAAAAAAGTGCCCACCTCTGCATAACTTGATATAGGATTACTACCATTAGGAAATACAATTACACTCATTGCTTCGTTAGTGCCGGTGCCGTAGTAATCTATAAGCTTCTCTCTGTTTAAAAGAGTTAAAGCACCGGAGCTGCATTTTTTAAACAAAGCTTCATGTATTTTCTCGTCAGACAGGCTGAAAGAAATCCGGATGTCGCCACTTTTGAATTGAAAAATATCCAGCGTGCCGTACATACCCTGTACTTTTTCATTGGATTTATAACAGATGCACTCTTCATCCTTTTGGGTATTTATATTAAACATTTTCTTATCATCTGCCTTATCAGATAACGTATAACCTTTCACTCCAAGCCCGCATGAGGTATTCATGACCTTATCCAGGTTTTTAGTTTTTACAGCAAATACTAAATTTATCAGCACATCTTCGGGAGCAGGTGTGCCGCATTTTGCAATAATATCATCGTGCAGTTTTAAACTTTTTGCAGGTGCAGGTTTTGCCTTTACCATGATTACATCTGCTTTAATCATATTTAACCTCAACTCTTTTTCGGTAAGGCTTCTTATCTCCAGTTCACTTGCCGAAGCTTCTTTTGTCATCGGGTTAGTTAAGGTAAACAGAATTTTAGTTTCTTCGGCATTCAACTTCCATGTTCCGGGAATTGAATTGTAAGAAAACGTTCCGTTATCGGAAAACACTAATTCCAGCGTTGAAAAAAAGGTAGTGCCTTGCTGTACAGTAGCAGCATCCAGTTTTTCTTTATCGGCAAGGTCTTTATATATCCATCGCCCCTTAATCAGTTCCGCCTTTTGTGCCAGTGCATTTACCGCCAGGCAACAGGCAATGAGTATTAAACAGTGTTTCATTTGTTTTTATATTGATTTAAATAATACGGAAGTTAATATGTTTAATAATCCCCCTCCTCACCATAAGGATTTTTTCCACCCTTAATCTCGGTGCCTTTGTAATCCACTCTGAAATATTCACCATTGAGTTCTACAATGGCAAGACCGCCAGCAAATGACTCGACATTATCATATTTCAAAGGAATAACCAATTTGCCGGTTTTATCCATAAAGCCCCATTTGCATTTTTCTTCGCCATTAACCTCTTTGCATTCAAATACACTGATAAGCCCTTCCGAAAATCGACCCAATATGTCAACAGAATACTCAAAATTAAATACCAGCTTACCGGTCTTATCAATAAAGCTTTTTTTGCAGGGATAAGGATATTCAGTGGAACAGGAGTGTTCAACATAAGCCAGCCCTTCAGAAAAATCTTTAGCATCATTATAAATAAGCGGAATAACTTCCTTACCGGTTTGGTCAATATAGCCGTATTTATCTGCAAAATTACTGTTGGGTCTGTTTACAGATACCAGTGCCAACCCTTCACTAAATTCGCCCATGTCGTCATATTTAATGGGCGTTAACTCTTTGCCGGTTTTGTCAATAAGGCCCTTTTTTGTATAATAGAGTTGCCCTGTATACTGGCCGGTTCTATTGTAAACAACCGCAACACCGTTTTTGAAATCGCTTACCATGTTATATTTTAAGGGTATTACCTCTTTGCCGTTTACATCAATGTAGCCATATTTATGTACGGTGTTATATTTCTCTGATTTTAGTTCGTCTTTAACAAATACCGCTGCAAGACCCTCTGAAAAGAGGTAATCTTTCATATCACCCATTTTATAGTATTTATAAGGTATAACCAGCTTACCGGCTTTGTTGATATAGCCAACTTTATAATCTTCTGACTCAACAGGGGCGCGGTTGTAGCGGAAATCACCGGCATTGGTAAATGTTGGAGGTATTACCTCTTTTCCTGTTATATCTATGTATCCGTATCTGTAATCGCTCATTGCCTCACCGTTGCCTTCCACAATAGCAGATACAACCGCCAGTCCGTCATAAAACGAACCTGCTGATGCATATTTTGCAGGCAGTTCAAGCACAGTTTTTCCTGTTTTGTCAATGTAGCTGTATTTACAATTCTCACCATTTTCGTCACAATCCGATGAAACCAGGGCTACCCCTTCCGAAAAATCATTAAAATTTGAATATTGGTAAGGCGTAAGTTCTTTACCTGTGCGGTCAATAAGCGCAGCGCCACCTTTGCCCCAAACAAATGAAACGCCTCCGTAAAAGCCCTCAAAATGGTCATACTTAGGGGGACAAAGCACCTCGCCTTTCAGATTTTTTATTCCCCATATTTCAAACTTGTCGCGAAAGAATTCAATATCGGTATCGGGTTGGGGTTCATACACTTTGTTGTAATCTATTACCTCATTCGGGTCGGGCGGGGCGGGTGTTTCATTTTTTATTTTTTCTGCTGCTATTGCTGCTGCCTGTGCTTCTTCCTCAGGATATTTTGCATAAGAAGGATAACCTGTAAGAACAACTTTATCCAACGCTAATACCATCTTTTTATCTTTAGTAAATACCTGTGCATTTTCCCAACGCAGGTATTGAGTTGATTGTTCTTTTTCAAAAGTATAACGCATTGCTTCTGTGCCATTAATATAACAACGGATGCTGCCTATGCGATAAGAAATCCTTATCAGGTTGGTATCAGCATTTACCGCAGCAGTGCCTTCCATATACGTTTTGTCATCGTTGTAATTGGCCCATTTCCACTGGCCCAGCGCATTGTATGAAAATTTAAGATAGAGGTAATTAAAACCTACCGAAATAAAACTCTCCTTGCTTCCTTTCATTTTTATGATGGTAAAGTCAAGGTCACTGGCTTCTTTCGCATTATTTTTCTCCTGCGGATTGTTATAAGGGTCAAATCTAAAGCCAAAGTCAAGGCTGGCAGGAAGAGCGGCCGGTTTACAGATATACAGCCCGTTTTCTATACTACGTTTATGATACTCATCGCCCGGAAGATAAAGGCGTTTGTCCGGCTTGGTATAATCTTCTTCAATAACAACATTTGGCTTTTGTGCATACAGAAAAAAAGGCATAATAAAACCCGCCATAAGCAGGGAGGTAAACTTTGTCATAATAGTATAGCTGTTAAGGGTTAATAGTCAGTAACCGGTATTATCCGAGGGCAATAATGGCGCTAAAATAAAATTAATTATAAAAATAACAAACTGTTCAATTGAACAAACAAGGCTCATTCCGCTTGCTGCGGAATGAGCCTTGTTTTATTGTATTAAATACTCAGATAGCTTTATTATTAAATGTTACTCAGAGCGGGTTACCGCTAAAAACAGAGGATAATACGTTTTGTTGTCAGCAGGATCAACAATCTTACCTACCTGCACCTCCACATACACCGGAGGCGAAGCCACCAACCACGATGTAAATGTAAGCGTATCATTTACCGTTTGGCCTTGATTTTCCAACGTGCAGCATTCGGGGTGTGCGGTGTTAACCTTGCTCACCAGACTTTCATAGGCCCTTCGCGCATCCTGCTGATTATCAAATTCGCCATAGCCTGCCCAAAAGGTATATATGTAGGAGTAATCGGCTATCACATCGGCAAAGTTGGCACCATCGGGCACAACAAGACTTTCGTATTGCTCCATGGCCTCGGGGTTGTTATAAAGGTCATCGCCCCAGATGTTTATAAAATCACCACCCGCCTCGGTAAGTATGGCACTCAGTTGCTCATTAAAAGTAGTAAGTCCGCTATAATCTGTATAGGTATAGTCATACTCCGATTCGTCATAAAGAGGAGTATCTTCCGATATATAGGGTTCTGAGGTAAAAGCCGAAGCAGCAAGAACAAAGTATATGTCCCTGTCCGACTGCATATCGACAGACATGTGTTTATTTTCTGCTGCCGGAGCTACAATAATTACCGAGCCGGAGCTAAGCGTTGCAACCTTGTAAACTGTATAGCGAGCTAACTCTGCCCGATTATTCAGGCGTTCGTCCAGATCATTAATTCCCGAAGGCCACTGGGTATCACGGTATGCTTTCAAAACCTTTTCAAGCTCTGCTGCCGAACTTTGTGCAATTATTTCGTCCTTATCCGTAGCCGAAAGTTCGCTGGATGAATACAGGTCGCCCCAGTTGGTAACCACAACAGGTTGGCGGGTTTGTGCTGTAATGTAATTGCTCAGCAAAGCAATGATGAATAACAGAGCAATTTTTTTCATGGTGAGGTGGTTTTGGTTTGTTGCTGTAAAAGTAAACGGAATTATTAATTCCGTCAGCATTCTTTCTGCATCATCTTGGCTTTTCCTTTGCGCCCTTTGCGGTTAAAAAAATTCCGATATTGCACTGATTTTTATAAAAAACGTGTTCAAGCAACTCGCTACCTTCTTCCGTAATCAGCACGAAACACTGCAACGAATACTGTTGTTTATTATAACAGCATTCATCATTGTGCTGCTGCTGCCTGCCGAAGGCAAATTCAAATACGAATACCAGAAAAGCAAGCCCTGGAAACACGATAACCTTGTTGCTCCTTACAGCTTTCCCATCAATAAAACAGCCGAAGAACTGGATGCCGAAGTACAGACTATAAAAGCAAATACCAAACTCTACTTCCGTTCCGACAGCACCATAGCCGCAGCAAAAATTGCTGACTTCCGCAAGGCAACTGCAGAAAAAGCAGGAAGCAAAGGCGCACCTAAAATTTCAGAAAAAGAAATACAACATTGCGTTGAAGTGCTGGAAAACATTTATGCCAAAGGAATCATACGTCTTGGTGAAGAACTGGAAAACAAGGATGCAGAGTTTGTGTTTCAGTTAGTGGAAGGCAATGAATCACGCGATGCAAAATTCGGTGAGTTCTATACCATTCAGGCAGCCTACAACCAGGCACAGGAAAACCTGAAAGGTTTCAGTGAAAAGGAAAAAGATTTCTTCTCAGACCTGTTGGCAAACGCTATTACTCACAATATTTTTTACGACCGCGAAACCACTTCCAAAATTCTGGAAGATGAAATGAACACCATTTCCCGCGACCGCGGCATGGTAGAAGAAGGCGTGCGCATCATTGCCAAAGGCGACATTGTAGACAACGATAAATTCCAGAAACTAGAGTCGCTGCGTGCTAACTACGAGACCAAGGGCGGAGTAAACTCAAAGTTTTACCTCATCTATATCGGCCATTCCATTATTATAGGTCTGGCACTATTGGTACTTTATCTTTTTCTTGTTCTATTCCGCAAACAAATTGCCATCGACAATCTGAAAGTAACCTTTCTGCTGTTGATTATACTACTGATGGTATTTGCTGCTCGCATGATTAACAACATTCATACGCTCAGTGTTTACATTGTTCCGTTTTCCCTGCTGCCGGTTATTGTCCGTACCTTCTTTGATACAAGGGTGGCATTGTTCACACACCTTGTTACAACACTTATTATCGGCTACTTTGTGCCTAATGGCTACCAGTTTGTTTTCCTCCAGCTTATGGCCGGCATTGTATCCATTTTCAGCTTTGTGAATATGCAGAGACGCGTGCAGTTATTCCTTAGTGCGGGCGTTATTTTCATAACCTATTGTATGGCCTACTTTGCCATGTCGGTAGTACAGGAAGGCAACATAACCACAATTGATACCATGTACTTTGCATGGTTTGGCATCAGCGTATTACTTACACTGTTTGCTTACCCACTCATTTTTATTTTCGAGAAAATATTCGGCTTTGTCTCTGAGGCCACACTGTTGGAACTGAGCAATACCAACGGAAAACTTCTGCGAGAATTGGCTACCAAAGCACCGGGAACATTTCAGCATTCATTACAGGTAGCCAACCTAACAGAAAGTGCATTATTCCAGATTGGCGGCAATGTATTGCTTGCACGAACAGGCGCGCTCTATCACGATATTGGCAAGATGGATGCCCCCTCCTACTTCATAGAGAATCAGGTTAGCGGTGTTAACCCGCATGATGAGTTACAGTTTGATGAAAGCGCACACATCATCATCAACCACGTTTTAAAGGGAATTGAAAAAGCCAAGAAAGCCAATATCCCTGATTCGGTTATTGACTTTATCCGAACACACCACGGCACTACCATGGTGCAATACTTCTACAGAAATTATTTGAAAAATTTTCCGGAAGAAGAAGTGGATAAAAAGCTATTCACCTACCCCGGACCTATTCCCTTCTCAAAAGAAACTGCTGTATTAATGATGGCCGACAGCGTAGAGGCTGCATCACGTAGTCTTAAAAGCTACACCAGCGAAACGATTGATAAATTGGTTGATGATATTATCAACCATCAGGTTGCCGAAAACCAGTTCGTAAATACTGACATCACCTTCCGCGACATCACGCAGATCAAAAAAATATTCAAGAAAAAACTAGCGAATATCTATCACGTACGGATTGAATATCCAAAGTGATTAAAAACCTTTCCACTCTTTCAGTTCATTCAGACTGAAGTGGTAATTCACTACAACTCCTTTGTGTTCGCCATCCACCACATCTCCCTCTCCTGACTTTCTGCGGAAACGCCTTTTATCTTTTTCTTTGAGATAAACCTTTTGCAGATTTTCAGTATCACTGTAGAAAAACCGCTTATCGCTTTCATCCAATACACATGGACGATTCAACAATACCCACAATACATATATTTTCAGCTTACTCTTTTCAGCCAGCTCAAAATAACGCAGTAAATCACTAAGGTTTAATGCAACTGTTTCAGAAGGGATTAATTTGCTTTCAGGCAAAATTTTCTCCACCGACATAAAGGTTCTGCGCTGCACTTTTACTTCAATATAAAACGAAAGAGCACCGGATGTTTTATCCAAAACTTCTATATCCGGACATTCAGGAATAGTAGTCTTCCGTGCTTTAAAATCATTACTATTATTAATATGCGCTATCAATTCATTTTCGAAATACTCAGAGAAAGAAGAATCATTTGCAAAAAGATAAACATCTTTGCTCACGCCATCGCAAGGTGTTGGGCAAGTGTCACAGTTAAAACAATTTTCAGAAATCTGCTCATACTTCATAGTTCATAACAATGAGATGTTCTGCCTTCCGTAAATTTCTACCGCGCACGTTATAAGTATAGGTTTTATCAAACGTATGCAGATGTAAGCCCGGCTTATCATAAAGCGAATAAATAAATGGAGTATTCTTAATCACCAACATCCATTTTGCTTTGATTTTATACAAAGTTTCAGCTAAACGTTTTTGGTCATCTTTGGTAAAACTCATGTTATCGTACTCACTGAATTCGCTGTCGTAAGGCGGATCAAGAAAGATAAAATCATTTTTTAAAGGCTTTACCTTTTGCAGAAAAATATCAAAATCCAGATTATGAAAACTTGTTTTACCCAACAGTTGCTTAACCGGTTTACTGAACATGGCATTGACCTTCTGCTCCAGATTTTTCTGGTTGTAGGCAATGCCACCATAAGGAATATTAAACTCACCTTTTGCATTAAAACGGAACATGGAAGCATAACACAACTCACGTACTACAAACCAATTTGCCATACGCTTTGGAGCAGTTGCTGCAAACTTTTTTGAATTACGGCTATCGTTCATCATCTTTCTGAAATGCAGGTAAAATCCGCTTTTAATAGCAGTTTCAATATGGTCTTCCAATAATTCTTCGGAGAACATTTCATTCCGATCCTGTTCAATTACCAGCACCCGCGTGAACTTAGAGTAGATATTGGTTTTTATTTCGCGCTTAAGGTTATCTGGGTCTACAGCAAATTTTTTTTCAAAAATTGAAGGATGATTATCAATGTACTTTTCTACCGCTTCAAACACAATTTCTTTCAACTCTTTTTTGTCATAAGTACCTTGACGGTAGAGAATAAACAGTGCTGAAAGATCAAACATCAGTTCATCCACCAGCTTCTTAATATCATTCCAGTTGCGGACAAACAGACGTAACTCCTTTTCAAATTCAGGGTGTTTCAGTGTGCTGTAAAACTCTGTCAGATCAGAACTCTTGTCGTTGAGATGTGCTTCGCCCTCGGGTTGAAGTGCAAAGAATACACCCGCACCACCACAAAATGGTTCTATGTAACGATCAAAATTCTTGGGAATTAAATGCTTAAAAAACTGGAACTCGCGAAACTTACCACCTGTCCATTTGATAAGCGGCTTAATTGATTTTTCTCTGATAGGAAATAGTTTATCGGCCGTCATAATTCACGACAAACCTAAAAAAAATCAGGCTAAGAAATACAGGTCAACCACAGCAACAATAAAATAGCTTGCTATGGTTGCTGCGCCTGCATAGTCTTTTGCAATACGTTGCCCGAAAAATAGCATGACAAAGGCAAGTGCGGCAAAAACAGTTCCTGCAAAAGCAAAACAAAAAGTTTTAAAAAATACTGCTTCAACAACTCCGATAACTGAAAAAGTTCCCGCAGCTAATTCAACAATGGTAACAGTTGTAAGCATCATTGGCACCATTCCTTTCAAAAATGTTTTTAAAAAATGCCCGGTCAGCCATTCAAGGTTTCCCTTACGGTCGGTTACTTTATCCAAACCCGATTGCAAAAACAGAATGGCAAAAAATACAGAAACAAAAGTCTGAACAATCCAGAAGCCTTTAAATACTGCAATGAAACCACATTCTCCTATTAGGCAAAGCAGGGTCATTATTAAATCAGATTGAATAAATCATTTATACCAATACTACGGTTTACTTTAAATCCTTCGGCATACTTTGCCCCTATTGGTCGTCCGTAATGTATATCACGCGCTTTTACAAAGTTCAGAAACTCTTTGCTTGAAATAGGTGTCTTCGGTTCGGTGTTAGTCGGGTCATAAAACTGTGATGAAAAAGAAAGGATTGCGTTCTTTTTTATTTCAAAAAAATCGCTGGTATCCACCACAAAGTCAGGCTCCAACGAGTAATCCTGTATGTAGTGATAAACCGCCTTTGGTCTCCACTCCTGTTGTTTTTTACCATCCAGCTTGGTTTCAATCTTTAAAAGCCCTGAATAAAAACAGGCATCGGCAACCAATTTAGCTGCCCGCCCGTGATCAGGATGGCGGTCGTTAATAGAGTTTGCCAGCACAAGCTCAGGCTTATATTGCCTGATTTTACTGATAACAGCAAGTAAATGCTCTTTATCCTCGGTAAAAAATCCATCTGCAAAACCAAGGTTGTCTCTGAAACTTAATCCAAGAATTTTGGATGATTTTTCAGCTTCTTTTTTTCTGAGTTCAGCTGTTCCTCGTGTCCCCAGTTCACCTCGGGTGAGATCAACTATTCCTACTTTTTTTCCTGCTGCAACGTGCTTTGCAATGGTGCCAGAACATGCTAATTCAGCATCGTCAGGGTGCGCAGCAAAAACAAGAATATCTACTTTCATTTTTGTATCCACGATAAAATTTCCTCATCAACAGGACTGGTAGTCGCAGCTACAGATTTAGACCAATTACCATTTTCATCAATCAAGAACTTGTGAAAATTCCATTCCACTTTTGCATCTGAAACGCCATTCTTTTCTTTTTGTGTAAGCCACTCATATAAAGCGGCCTTATCATTTCCTTTCACGGATATTTTTTCAAACATCTGAAAAGTAACACCATAATTCTTCTGACAAAATTCTGCAATGGTTGAATTGTCTTCCGGCTCTTGTCCTGCAAAATTATTGGCAGGGAAGCCAAGTATTACAAATTTATCACCACCAAATTCTTTATTCAATTCTTCAAGACTTGCATACTGAGGAGTTAGACCGCACTTGCTGGCAGTATTTACTATCATCACTTTCTTTCCTTTCAATTGAGCAAAATCGAATTCCTTGCCGTCAATAGTTTTCATTTTAAAATCGTAGAAGCTCATTTTTTGTGCAAAAGATGTTTGGGTTAATAAACTGATAATGGCGATTAAAATTATTCGTTTCATACTTATATTGTTTAGCTGTTTATCTTCAAACATGCAGCCTTAAATTTTGTTTACAAATGTAGAATAAAAGTGTTATCGGCTTTTAAACAGCATTATTTCTACTTTTGGGCAATCTTTATGCTTTTCAACGAAGTAAAACATTTGGTTCGCAAGGAAATAATGCTGGAGTTGCGCATGAAATACGCGCTGAACGGCATTCTTCTGTATGTTATTTCCACCGTTTTTGTCTGCTATCTTTCATTTCGGTCGGTTATACAACCCAATACATGGAACTCGCTCTTCTGGATTATAATGTTGTTTGCATCGGTAAATGCGGTTTCTAAAAGTTTTATGCAGGAAAGCCGTGGCAGACAGTTGTATATGCACACGTTGGCAAGTCCTCAGGCAATCATACTTTCCAAGATTATTTACAATGTAATCCTTATGATTTCGCTTTCACTGATTTGCTTTCTGTTCTATTCCCTTTTTATCGGAAACCTTGTTCAGGATATTCCCATGTTTATTCTTTGTCTGCTTCTGGGCAGTGCAGGATTTTCATCCGTTCTAACCTTAATGTCTGCCATTGCTTCACGCACCAACGGAAACCTGACACTGATGGCAATTCTCAGTTTTCCGGTTCAGGTTCCGCTGCTCATGACATTGATACGGGTTTCAAAAAATGCTATTGACGGTCTTGACCCTTCTGTCAGCTATAAATTCCTTATTATTTTGTTCCTTATCAATGTAGTTGTGGCTACGCTTTCATATATCTTATTTCCCTACCTTTGCCGCGATTAAAAAAGACCTTGAACTGTGCAGAAATTCTTTAACCTACAATTAGCTTTCGGAATGGAATGGTGGAAATTTTTAGCCATCGCTTTAGTGCTTTACGCATTGATTGGGGGCTTACTGATTGATGTTCCCGCTTTACCAATTTTGCACGAAACCATTCGCAACCTTTATTATCATGTTACACAATGGTTCGGCATGATGATTATTCTTTTTGTTTCACTCTGGCATAGCATCCGCTACCTTTCCAATTTTAAAATGCACCACGATTTTGTAGCGGCTGAAGCTGCCAATGTGGGCATTTACATGGGAATTCTTGGAATTGTAACCGGCTCAGTTTGGGCAAAATTTACCTGGGGTGCCTGGTGGGTAAGCGATGCAAAACTTAATGGGGCTGCCATCACCTTGCTGATTTATTTCGCTTACCTTATTCTGCGTAACTCTATGGATGAAGAACAAAAACGCGCACGTGTTGCTGCGGTTTACAACATTTTCGCTTTTGTAATGTTGATTATATTTCTAATGGTTTTACCTCGACTTACGGATTCATTACATCCCGGAAATGGCGGAAATCCCGGTTTTGGTGGCTATGACTTGGATAACACCATGAAACTAGTTTTTTATCCTGCCGTGCTTGGATGGACATTATTGGGCGTTTGGCTCATGCAGGTTTGTCTGCGCATAAGAACATTGAATCATAAATTGCTTATTAAACAATTCAAATGAAAAAGAAACTTCTTGGCTTTATAGCATTCTGCTCACTGCTGCTTGTATCCCTATTTTCGTTCGGACAGGAAACAGATAAAGTTGACATGGCAGAGGCTATGCGCAGCAACGGAAAAATCTATGTGGTGGTGGCTGTGGTGGCAATTATTTTTATCGGCTTGATTATTTTCCTGATTACCATTGACAGGAAAGTGAAAAAGCTTGAAAAACAAATGGAAGAATCAAAATGAAAAAGTCGCACATTATTGCTATTATAATTATAGCTGTTGCAATTGGCGCAATACTCAGCACTGTAGCAGATTCCAGCACGTATGCTTCGTTTACAATGGCTGAAGCAAATTCAGGAAAAGAATATCACGTTGTAGGTAAGCTGGAAAAAGACAGCGCATTGGTTTATAATCCTCAGGAAAATGCCAACCTGTTTACTTTCTATCTTAAAGACACCGAAGGCACTGTTAAAAAAGTGCTTTATCACGGAACCAAACCTCAAGATTTTGAACGCAGCGAACAGGTAGTTCTTGTTGGAAAAATGAAAGAAGAAGGGTTTCAGGCCAACACAATTCTAATGAAATGTCCTTCAAAATACAATGACGGCAAACCTGCTGAAACGAAGGAATACAAGATTGAATAATGGATATAACTTATGTAGGCGAACACCTGTGGGCAGGTAATACAGGCAACTTTTTTATTGTTCTTTCTTTCTGCGGTGCGCTTTTATCAGCGTTAAGCTACTTTGTTTTCACACAGAATGAAGTGCAGAATGCATCCTGGAAAACATTAGGCAGAATTGGTTTCTTCATTCATGCTTCTGGTGTTTTGGGAATTATCGGCACCCTATTTTACATGCTGCTCAACCACTTCTTCGAGTATCACTATGTGTGGCAGCATTCGAATACCGAAATGCCGATGCGCTATATTTTATCGTGCTTTTGGGAAGGACAGGAAGGCAGTTTTTTGCTTTGGACTTTCTGGCATGTGGTGTTGGGTTTCATTTTAATTTTCACTTCAAGAAACTGGGAAGGTCCGGTAATGGCGGTTGTTGCCTTGGTGCAAATCTTCCTTGCATCTATGTTGTTAGGCGTTTATGTTTTCGGCTACAAAATCGGAAGCAATCCTTTTCTGCTGTTGCGCGATGTGCCTGACTTTGCAAATCTTCCATTTCTACAAAACGAAAATTACCTTGCTAAATTAGACGGGCGTGGTTTAAATCCATTGCTTCAGAATTACTGGATGACTATTCATCCGCCAACATTGTTTTTAGGTTTTGCATCTACCTTAATACCTTTTGCTTATGCTATTGCAGGTCTTTGGAAAAAGGACTTCAATGGCTGGATGAAACCTGCTCTGCCATGGACTTTTTTCGGTGTTATGATTTTAGGCACCGGAATTCTGATGGGCGGTGCATGGGCTTATGAGGCGTTGAGCTTTGGCGGTTTCTGGGCCTGGGATCCTGTTGAAAATGCTTCGCTTGTTCCCTGGCTCACCTTTGTTGGCGCGGCACACGTAATGGTAATCCACAAGAATAAAGGACAATCATTACTGATTACTTTTGTGCTTACCATCATCACATTCATCCTTATCCTTTACTCTACTTTCCTTACCCGTAGCGGAATTCTGGGTGACAGTTCTGTTCACGCTTTTACCGATTTGGGAATGAGCGGACAACTGTTGGTTTACCTGCTTACCTTTCTTTTGCTCGGTATCG
The DNA here is from genome assembly GCA_050186075.1 of Bacteroidia bacterium. GTDB lineage: Bacteria > Bacteroidota > Bacteroidia > SXHM01 > SXHM01 > SXHM01. Next base: position 23,424 of record JBFWYU010000038.1, on the reverse strand, counting down.
TTCTGATTGCAATCAACTGGAAACATTTTCCAAAACCTGAAACAGAAGAAAGTATATGGAGCCGTGAATTCTGGATGTTTGTTGGTGCAATGGTTTTATCTGTTTCGGCTTTTCAAATCATTTTCACCACATCTATTCCGGTTATCAATAAAATTTTCGGAAGCAATATTGCACCACCAACCGATCCGATACAACACTATAACTCATTTCAGGTTTGGGTAGCTGTAATTGTTGCACTGCTCATAGGTGTTGGACAATATTTCAAATTCAAGAAAACAGAAATGAGTGTTTTTCTAAAAAGCATTTCAGTAAGTTTTTTTGGCTCTGTTGTTATTACGGGGCTATTGACAATTATCCTTGATTTACTGAGCGTTCAACAAATTCCCTATATCATTTTGCTTTTCAGTTCAGTATTTGCAATTACTGCAAACACCAGCTATTTCATTTCTGTTCTTAAAGGAAAACTAAAGCTGTCAGGCGCATCAGTAGCACACGTTGGCTTTGGAATGATATTACTTGGAGCATTAATATCCATGTCAAAAAGTGAGTTGATTTCGCGAAACACTTCTGGAGTTGATCTGGAAAAATTAGGCGAAGACTTTCCGAATGCGGAAAATATCATGCTTGTAAAAAACGACACACTGAGCATGGGCGGATGGTTTGTTACTTACAACGGAAAGAAAAAAGAAGGTGTAAATGTTTTGTATGAGATTGATTACTTCTCAAAAGATGAGAACGGGAAGTACGTGAAAGACTTTACGCTTTACCCACGCATTCAAATGAACCCTCGCATGGGAAATGTGGCAGAGCCAGCCACAAAGCATTATCTCGGGAAGGATGTTTACACACACATAACCTACGCAGAGCTGGACGAAGAGAAAGAAAAGAAACCTGACGAATTTAAAAAAGCGAGAACAGTTACACTTGCTCCGGGTGACACCGTTTTCGGAAGTAACAGTATTATAATTTTTGAAGGTTTAGATAAGAATGTTGACAAAACAAAATACAATTTGGGCGAGAAAGACATTGCCGTTGCAGCGCAGATGCGCGTAGTTGACATAAAGAACAATTCGTTCACTGCACGCCCCGTGTATAGCATTCAGAGTGTTTATGCTGTTCCATTTGCAGATGAGATAACTGAACTTGGATTAAAATTCATCATCACCAAATTAATTCCGGAAAGCGGAAAAGTTGAACTAGAGGTTCATGAGAAAAATTCAAACCTTAAAGAATTTATTATTCTGAAAGCGATTGTATTTCCGGGTATCAACATATTGTGGGCGGGTTGCCTCATAATGGTTATCGGAACGGTGCTGGCGATACGCCACAGGCTGAAACAAAGCAATTAAAACAACGCTGTGATGGACAGAAAAAATATTGTCATCATCGGTTCGGGAAATGTGGCAACACATCTTGCCATTGCATTTTTAAAAGCTGGCCATCGTATTCTTTCTGTCATGAGCAGAAATGAGAACAATGCAGCGCAGATAGCAGAGAAAACACGCAGTGCTTATTCATCTGATTTTTCCTCCATTCCTGCCGGAACAGATTTTATTATTGTAGCTGTAAAAGATGAAGCAGTTGCTGAAATTGCATCAAAACTAAATACAGGAAACGCAATAGTGGCACACACATCGGGAAGTGTGGAGATGAATGTATTTCAGAATTATGCTACGAGTTTTGGCGTGTTTTATCCGCTGCAAACATTTCACAAAGAAAAAGAACTGGAGATACGCGAAGTTCCTTTTTGTATTGAAGGAAATAATGACGCAACTGCAAATGCTTTATCAGAACTGGCAAAAAGCATTTCATCAAATATTCACTTTGTAAGTTCCGAGAACAGAAAAGTGCTGCACGTGGCGGCTGTTTTTGCCTGCAACTTCACCAATCACTTTTATGCGATTGCCGAGCGTATTCTGGCAGAGAAAAATCTTTCACTGGATATTCTGCGACCGCTGATTAAAGAAACTGCCTTGCAGGTAATGGATAAAAGTCCTGCGCAATTACAGACAGGTCCGGCTATCCGTGGTGATGAAAAAATCATGCAGCAGCATTTAAATTATCTTGCGGCAAAACCTGAACTTGCGGAACTTTATAAACTCATTAGTAAAAATATAATTTTGTCACACCGAGCGTAGTCGAGGTGCTAAAACTAAATAAGCCCTTCGACTACGCTCAGGGTGACAACATAAACCTATGTCGGCAAACTTCAAGCAACTTTTACGTAACGTTACAACCTTCATGTTTGATGTAGATGGTGTTTTTACGGATGGTTCGGTTTTTCTTTTTGAAAACGGACAGCCTGTAAGGCGCATGAATATTAAAGATGGCTATGCTGTACAACTCGCTGCTAAAAAAGGATACCGCATTGTTATAATTTCGGGCGGACGCTCTGAAGCAGTGAAAACACGATTGAAGGGTTTGGGAGCAACGGATGTTTTTCTTGGTGTTGCAGACAAAATTGAAACCTATAACGACTACATCACCGAAAACAATATTGACCCTGCAACTATACTTTATATGGGTGATGACATTCCTGATTATTCGGTAATGAAAAAAGTAGGTGTGCCGGTTTGTCCTTCTAATGCGGCAACGGAGATAAAAGAGATTTCAATTTACGTTTCTCCCATTGCTGGCGGACAGGGCTGCGTGCGTGATGTAGTAGAGCAAACGCTGCGTGTGCAGGGCAAGTGGATGGATGGTGATGCCCATCAATGGTAAAAAACAAAAATGCTTATAAACAAAAAACCCCGCCAATGGCGGGGTTTTTTGTTTTTGTAAGATGAACTATTTGTTCACTTTACCAGCAAGTTCAGCACCAGCTTTAAATTTCACAACTTTTTTAGCTGCGATTTTAATAGCTTTTCCTGTTTGCGGGTTACGTCCTGTTCTTGCAGCTCTTTTAGAAACTGAGAAAGATCCGAAACCTACCAAGGCAACACGTCCACCTTTTTTCAAGGCTGCTGTTGTGGTGTCTACAAAAGCGTCCAATGCTTTTTTTGCATCAGCTTTTGAAATTTTTGCGCTTGCCGCGATTGCGTCAACTAATTCTGCTTTGTTCATTTTTTTTGGTTTTTAATGGTTTAACAATTAGCAAATGTTTTCGGGAGCAAATATGTGTCGGAATAGCCTATCCATGCAAGTTTTAAGTGGAGAAAGTGTGTCTTTTGTTGATAAATCGCACTTTTTGTTAATAACCACACTCTGAAAGGCCTATAAACAGGGGTTAAACTATGATTTTAAAAGTTGAAACGCTTATTATGACGGCAAATAATTCATTCACACTTCCAGTTTCCCTCTATTTTAAAGCCAAGCAGGAAATCTTTGACGGGAAGTTTTTTCTTTCCTGAAAGCTGGAGTTCTTTTACAGAAATAAAACCACCGTTAGCTGCTATATATATATAGGTGCGATTATCGCTGGTGATGGTTCCGATTTGTTGTGAATGTTCTTTAATCTCTTTTTCGCAGCGGAAGAGTTTTACTGAATACTTTTCAACGGAAGGAGAAACAAAGTCTGTGAATGCAGTTGGATAGGGGCTTAATCCGCGAATGTGGTTGTGGATGTCGTTGACATGCTTGTTCCAATCTATGCGACAATCGTCTTTAAATATTTTAGGTGCTGCATTTAAAAGCATTCCTTCTTTTACAAATTCATGCTGGTCGGTTTGTTTGTAATTGTTGGTTTCAATTGCGTGTAGGGTTTTTACAACCAGCTCCCCTCCTATCATCATGAGGCGGTCGTGAACTTCGCCTGCGGTTTCGTTTTCGCCTATTTGTGTTTTTTCGCTGAAGATAATTTTACCGGTGTCAATTTCTTTTTCAATGAAGAAGGTGGTTACACCGGTTTCTTTTTCGCCATTCATTACAGCACGGTTGATTGGTGCGGCACCGCGATACTGGGGAAGCAAGGAGCCGTGGAGATTAAATGTTCCTTTGGGTGGCATGCTCCACACTGCTTCGGGTAACTTGCGGAAGGCAACGACAACAAATACATCGGCATTTAATTCTTTCAGCGCAGCGAGGAAATTTTCGTCTTTGAGTTTTTCGGGTTGAAGGATGGGGAGATTATGAGCGAGTGCATATTCCTTTACTGCCGAAACAGAAAGTTTTTGTCCGCGGCCTGCGGGTTTATCGGGAACGGTAACAACTGCTGCAACATTATAGCCTGCTTTAACAATGGCATCTAAGGATGCTACTGCAAAATCGGGTGTGCCCATAAATACAATCTTCATTTTCTCCATCCTCCGTATTTTAAATACAGGAAGGACATGCCTCCCATGAGTGCAAAATAAATGTATTCAACGCTCCAAACAACAGCGAGTGACATTTTCCATTCAACGGCAAGGTAATAGGTTGCTATGAGATAGAAGAGGACGGTGAATATTTCGATGATGAGGGTTACTAAGGTATTGCCTGTGCCAGATACACCTGAGAGCAGCATATAAGCAACGGAGAAGAGCAGCAATGAACCGGAGATGACATAGGTAAGTATTACAGACTCCTGTGCAACATCGGCCATATTGGTAAAGAGGTAGATGGTCATGTAGGGATAGATGGCATTTATGCCGACTACAATTATGGATAGGGCAAGACTTAATACGATGATGCGTTTGATGAGGGGAATTACTTCGTTCTTTTTGCCTTGTCCTATTATATTGCTGACAAGTGTGTTGGTTGCTGAACCAAATCCGAGGAGGGGAACCATGAGTATCATATATACATTGCGGGTGATGCTGGAAACGGCTAACTCGCGCTGGCCCATTTTTTCGATGATGAGGAAAAAGATAAACCAGGAGGTGACGGATGCGCACATCTGAATCATGATGGGAGCACCGAGGCGGAATATTTCCATGAACTTTTTGAAATCGGGGGGAGAGAGTTTGAGCAGGTTGAACTTTATTACCTTTTTATTATTGATGGTGTAGAGTACCATGTAGATGGCTGCGAGTGCTTCGGAGATGGTGGATGAAAGGGCTGAGCCTGCAATTCCCATTTTGGGGAAGCCGAAGTTGCCAAAGACCAGACAATAGTTGAGGATGATGTTTGCCAGAGCCATTACTATAGTAGTGTAGGAAATGATTTTGGTATCGGCAGTGCCGGAATAGAAGGAACGGAATGCGATGTGGATGAAGACGAAGAAAAATCCGAAGGAGCGGACATTGAGGTATTGGATGCAGGCTTCGAGCACTTCGGGTGACTGAACGAACCAGGAGAGGAATATTTTGCCTGTGAAGAGGCAGATTGCTATGAGGACTAATGAGAGTGCAACTAGGAAGTATAGTGACTGGTGGGCGATGCCTCCTATTTCGCTTTGTTTTTGTTCGCCATCGAGGCGGGCGATGATGATTTGTGCGCCAATGCCGAAACCGAAGCCGAGCATGAGCAGGAGTATGAAGAAGAGGCCGGAGATGGCGGAGGCGCCCATGGCTACTTCGCTGACGCGGCCAAGGAAGGCGCTGTCGGTTACGTTAATGACGGCCTGGGCCATACCGCCTATGATGAGGGGGTAGGAGATTTTCCAGATGTCTTTATAGGAGTAGGTGCCCTGCATGAATGAGGGCGCGAAGGTAGGAAGGTTTTTTTACCGCAAAGACGCGGAGGGCGCGAGGATTTTTTACCACTAAGGGCACTAAGAACACTGAGAATAGTTTTCGTTAAAGATTAAAGGAGCAGAGTTTTTTTACCGCGAAGGCGCCACCGCCTGAGGCGGGGCAGGCAGAGGACGCGAAGGGTTTATTTAGAGATTTAGAATCACGAACTCGAGCATGTGTTGCATGTCCTGATTGATGGTGTTGTTGGGATCGTTGTGGAAGGTGGTGAAATAGATGTTGCCGCTGTTGCCGGTGGAGGTGCCGTTGGTGAAATCGCTTTTGCGGAGCATGAGTGCGGGCAGGCCGTTGGTGGATACTACTACTTCCCAGTAGGTGGCATCAAAATTCTGGATGATTTCCCACTCGTTGAGGTCGTAAAATATGTTCATGGTATTGGTGCCCATGAAGGCCTGGAAGTCGGGGGCTACTATTGTTCCGGGAAGCATAACCGAGGAGCCGGATTTGGAGCTGCAGAGTTTGGTATCGGGAATGAAGCCACCGGGGCGGTTGCAATCGCCTGTGTGCATTCCGGTGAGATAGCTGACAGCCCAATCAGAGACATAGATGCTTCCGCCATCGGTGATGTATTGTGCAAGGCTGTCGTAAGCTGCGGGGTCGGTGAGGTCGGGGGCACCGCAGTTGATGAAGATGGCATCGAACTGTTGCATGGCGGTGAGGGAGGAGAGGGCTCCGTTGCCTATGGGTGTGATGGTATAGCCGAGTGAGTTGGTGATGATGTTTTGAATGGCATCGTAAGCGCCCGGTATAAAGGCTATTTGTCCGCTTTGTGTGAGTTTGCTCTGGAGGTTGGTGAGGGTTGTGGTTTGGTTGTGGGTGATGTCTATTTCAATGATGGTTTGAAAGAGTTTGCCATCGCCTGTTTGGATAATGAGCTGGTGATGACCAACGGGTACTTCGAGACTGAAGAAGCCGAGGGTGTTGGATGTTGTTTCATACTTAACTCCTTGGTAGTTTACAAATACGCTTGCGCCTGAAATGGTTTTGCCGGGGATGTTGGCATATACGGTGCCTTCTACGGTGCCCATGAGTAAATCATTGGCGGGGTCTTCTTTTGAGCAGGAGGTGATGAGGAGGATGGAGAGGAGGAGGTAGAAGGCGTTTTTCATTATTATTTATTTAGGTGGTACAAACATGCGGTTTTTTTTTAAGAAATGAAGAAAACTCCTTAGGTTCTGCCAGCATCAAAATGAATTAGAGGCGGGCGGATTTACAAATGGCTTACCATAGCTTGGAATAAATATCCTCCTACTATTAATCCTGATGGATATTATCAGGATAGGGCTACTATTCAGAAATTGACCTATTCAGCGACTAAAATAATGGGTAAGTATTTACAGAACCTGGTCTGGCAGATATAGAACTTAGTTTGGCAGATGCAGAACATGGCTTGGCAGATATGGAACTTGGTCTGGCAGATGCAGAAGTGGGCTTGGCAGATATAGAAGTAGGCTTGGCAGATACAGAAGTAGGTCGGGCAGATGCAGAAGTAGGCTTGGCAGATACAAAACTTTGACCGGCAGATGCAGAACTTGGTTGGGCAGATATTAAACCCAAACAAACGGTTGCAGGCAAGTGTGGGTTAGATGCTGATACAACCCCTATAACAATCGGGATCAGCATAACAAGGATACCTCAATGCCCTACCCTCACCTCTTCGCCTTTATTATTGTGCATAGCCCACCAGCCGTAATAGGCTAAATAGGCAAAGCAAAGGGGTGTAATGATGTAGGATGTTTTGATGTCGGTAACATCGGCCAGCCAGCCCTGGAAAGGGGGAATAACGGCACCGCCCAAAATCATCATAATCAGAAAGGCTGATGCCTGTGAGGTGTAGGAACCCAGGTTTTTAATGGCCTGTGCAAAAATGCAGGGCCACATAACGGAGCACCACAAACCACCGCTGAGGAAGAACATGAGGGAGAGGTTGCCGGTGGTGAGCATACCGCCAACCATACACAGGGCAGCAGCCAGCGAAAAGGCAAGCAGCATTTTAGCCGAGCTTTCAATAGTGAAAAAAGTAACAGCTACCATAAGTGCCACAAAGCCCAGGTAAGGCAGAAAGACGGTGTTGATATCCAGTCCGGGAGTGCTGCTTGCCTTGAAATAGTTAACGGCATATACTACGGCAAAGGCTATGAAAGGCAACACGGCCAGCAATATCTTTTTGGTGTTTTTATTTTCGGTCATGGCTTCGGCAGAGGCTGTCCAGCGGCCAATCATAAGGCTGCCCCAGTAAAGTGATATGAAAGGAAAGATGAGTTCGCCCGGGATGTTGCCGTAAGCAGGTGTATTGAGCAAGGCGCCCATGTTGCTTTGTATGGTTACCTCAGCACCTACGTAAATAAAAATGGCAATCATTCCCAATACGAGTTGCGGATATTTTAAAGCCGCGAAAGAGAAGTTTTCTTCCACTGCTTTTTTTGCTTCTTCAATTTTCATGAAACGCAGAATGAGCGCGAGGGAAAGAAACAGGACAATGAGAATGATGTAGAGGGTGTCCACATTTTTTAGTTGAATCTGGTTGCCATCAGTTGCTGAGGCAAAGAAACCACCGAAAAGAAAAAAGGCTACAATGAGGGGACCGATGGTGGTACCGAATGAATTGATACCGCCAGCAAGGTTGAGGCGGTGGGCACCGGTGCGCTGATCGCCCAGCAGAATTACAAAGGGGTTGGCGGCTGTTTGCTGCAGGCAAAAACCCAATGCTATAATAAAGAAGGAGGTGAGTATTAATCCGTAGCTGCCGATGTGCAGGGAGGGTATCATGCACAGGGCACCCACTGCCGAAATAATCAAGCCGAGGGAAAAGGATCTGGCATAGCCCTGCTCGTTTACAAAATCTCTTTTTCTGATAAAGGTATAAAGGAACAGCAACAGTGAGCCGATGAAGTAGCCACCATAAAAAGTAGAGTCAATCAGCTGCGACTGAAACTGCGAAAGCTGAAAATGTTCTTTGCAGAAAGGAATGAAGATACCGTTGCTGGCTGCGAGAAATCCCCAGAAGAAGAAGATAGAGATTACGGCATAGAAGGTTGATTTTTTTTGCATAGTGCTTGATTTAGGAAAGCAAGAATATGGAAAAAAGAATAGCCCGGAAGAGCCGGGCTAAGTAAAGTATAAACAGAAGATTGTTTGTTGGAAGTGACCCCTGCAGGCTGCAAGATAGGGCATATTCTTATCCTGAACTCCGGCCTTTAGAATAACCTAAATTGGCGATAATAATTCGGCTAAGAAAATGGTATACCTGTATCCGCTAACTTTTATAAATTAGCAAAAACACAATCTCAGGTTATAAAAAATACAAGAGTTAGAACAAAGTTAAGAATTAGCGGAAGGTAAATATACTTACTACTGAAACGAAGTGCTCAACTGAAACAGCGGTAAGTACATCGCCACCAGAATAAAAGCCACAAGCGCACCAAGAAATATTATCATAATTGGTTCCAGTAATGAACTTATCAGGCTGGTCTGGTATTCAACCTCATCATTGTATTGCTTTGAAAGTTTTTCAAACATCACATCCAGCTGGTTCACTTCTTCGGCTACTTTTATCAGCGATATCATTCTCTGATTATAAATACTGAACTTCTTCAATCCTTGTGAAAGTGTTTCGCCTTTTAACACGCCCTCTTCTACGGAAGTCAATGAATGTTCAACAGGATAGAAACTCACCATCTTTCTTACCAATTGCAGAGAAGTGATAAGCGGTGTTTTAGCGCTCATTAATAATTTCATGGAACGGCAAAAACGGGCGAGGTATATCTTAGAAATCAGATTGCCTACAAATGGTATTTTTAAAACATAGGCGGATGCGGCTTTTCTGAACCATAGTTTTTTTCTGCTTGAATAAGCAACTGCAATTATTCCAACGAGCAACAAAAAGAAAATCAAAAAATAGTCGGAAAGCCATTGAGAAAGGGAAATGATAAATTGTGTCAGAGGAGGCAAATCTCCACCAAATCTTTTAAAGACATCGGCAAACATGGGAACAATGTAATTCATCATAAAAAAGATAGCGCCACCTGCTGTAACCAACACTATTATTGGATATGACAAAGCATTTACCACCATTCTTTTCTGTGAAATCTTTTTAGAATAATAAAGAGCCAGTTCATCCAGTATTTCATTTACCCTGCCGCTCTGCTCGCCTATCAACAAGCTATAATATTCATAATCGCTGAAATCTCCGGTTGTTTTTACAGCCTCGGCAAGTGACTTGCCATTCAAAACACTTTCAGCTATATCGGCAAATATTTCGCGCTCTTTCTTTTTTGTTTGTTCTTCTACAACGAGATCTAATGAGGTTTTTATATCAATGCCTGCACCCAATAAAATTCCAAGTTCACTGTAAAATCGCTCTCTTGTCTTATCACTAAGTGTTGAGCCTGAAAAGCTGATATCCTTATTGAAAAAAGCAAAAATATCCTTCCGCTCTGCTGATGATTTTTCAGACGGAACCTTTTTCTGCTGTAAGTTTGAAATATTAATACCACTCATTATTCAATCGTATTCCTTAATTCGTATTTCAGCAACGTTGCAACAGGATAGTCTTTATTAAACTCCGCATATACAGTATCCTTATCAACCTTAAATTCCATGGAAATGTAATTTATTATTTCTGCTCCAGGAATATTTGAATAAGGAATAAGAATACTCTCCACTTCCGCATTACTGACAAAAAAAGTATCTGTTCTGGTGCCATTGTCCCTGATGATATTTTCTTCATAAACTAAATAGGTAGCCTGCTTGTTATCGTCAAAGATAAACTTCAAACCCAAAGCCTCATGAAGTATCAACTCAGATTCTCTTACATCCTTTTGGAGTTGATGTTGGAATACAAATAGTTCATTAATACGTTCCCCTGATTTTTTAAACGACATAAACTGTTTGCTGACCAATTGAAACGCAACAGCTGCAAATGCCACCACTATGCCGCTTAATATCATGGCTACAATAACCTCAATAAGTGTAAATGCCCTAATCTTCATGAAGCAAAACAATCTTTTTAATTTCAGAAACTTTGTTGCCCTTAGTATCATAAGCCGCAATACTCATCACATATGCATTATCTGTTAGAGAGTGTTTTTCAATTCTTTTAATCAGCCTGAAACCATGCGAAAAAATATCTTCATCAAAGAATGATTCTTTCTGTTCAGTAGATTGTGAAAAATTAATAGTGGCTACATGAGCTTTAAACCTGAGCATACCTTTTTGCGGTTGACTGATATGGGTAAACATAACTAATGAAATTCCCATTGCTGTTATAATAACAACCAAGGCGACAAGCGATTCGAGAATGGTAGAACCTTTTATCTTTCTCATGGTGAAGGAAGCCATTCTGCTATTTGTCTTATTTTTCTTTCCAGCAGCATTGAACCTGCAAAATTTGCAGGCAACTTGGCATTATCTATCGTGCAGCCCAGCAGGTTGTTCTCATACATGGACGAAGGTGTTTTAAGAATAAACTTATTACACAACACCTGACCATAAACACTGCCTTTCAACTCAAAATAACTATCGCAATATACCTGTCCATAAACACTACTATTTTTGCCAAGACTTATTTTATCGCGCAGATTTCCTTTTTCCGATTCCGAGACAAGCGTAAGACAACCTTGTATTTCACAATTTTCTCCAATACTTATAGTAGCTGAAGTATCGCGTTTTGCATCAGTGATAATAGTGAGGGAGGACGGATATTCAAGATGAACATTATCGCCAACAACAATATTCTCTGAAGCAAATGCCTGTAATGTCCCTCTAAAATCATCTTCAATACTAATCTCAGGAGCATAAATAATTACATTCTCAAGCAATGCACTTTTTGAAATATTGATTTGATTTGCAGAAACGATAATAACATTTCCAGTAATTGAAACATCCTTTAATTCTGCTAGCTCAGGTATAACTAACGGAGCATTTTCAAAGGAATTGTAAATACTATCTTTACTACTGATACTATCAGTAGTAAACATATCCTTATCCAGTATGCTTTGTTTCTGAAAAAAAACTTTGTTCCTTTCAACCACATCTTTGTTTATTAACGGAAGATTTTTTTTACTTGAATAAACCTGTCCTTCTGAAGTTTTAGCTCCTGAAAAACTTTGCCCTTCGATATAGCCTCTTTTAATGCTTCCACCCGGCACAAAGCAATTACCTTTTATAACCGTATGCCCTGTAATGGAAAGTTGGTCGCCTGCATCGGCAAGATACAGTGCGTAGCTATTGGTATCAGATAAAACGGATGCACCATAAAGAGCATACTTAATACTTTCATGTATTCCTGAGAAAGCCTTGCAAACTGCAACTTCATACATGCCCCATGGAACTCTTTTTACTAAAATAGAATCGGTTCCCGAACCAAATAAATCATACGGCTCAAAAATATCCGGTTTAAATAGCTCGGGATCTGAAATAAGAAGATTGATACCGGATATTGCATTATCATCCAAGCGCTCTTTCAGTAATAGCGAATCAATAGCAAATCGGTTAAAATAAGCATACAAAATAAGCGAACTGCTGATGATTGCCATAAGCAGAGCAATGACTACAGCATATAAGAGTGCGCCAGCTTTAAGCATTGTTTTTGAGTTCCCAAACAAGATGTACCCCAATCACAAATTTTTCCCTTTGGATTTTTCGCTGGGCTTATCCTCTTTACTCTCTTTGGTTTTTTCTCTTTTCACTTTTTCAGAATCTTCTTTAGTGCTCTTCTCTTTTTTCTTATTCTCTTTTTCTTTGCCTTCCGACTTCTTTTCTCCACCTTTTTCTTTTTGCTTTTCAGGAGCAGGGATAACTTCAATACCATTGTCGTAGAAACGAATATCCTTATTCACTCCTCTTACATAGATAGTTGTTTTACCGTGAAGTTTTCCTCTTTTGTAATTACTCTGCATTTCAATTAATCCATCTGCATCATAGGTTTCATGTACTCCCTGCTTCAATCCGTTCCTCCAATTAATTACAGCTTTTAATTTACCGATCTCGTACCATTCCATCCACCTGCCGTTTTTAAGCCCGTTTACAAACTGTCCTTTCTCTTTCAAATTATCATTAGGAAAATAAACACTGTAATTTCCGGACAGCAGTTTGCCCTCATATCCTCCTGTGCTACTATGCACATTATCATTTTTAAACCAATAATAAACAAGTGTTTCGTTTGCCTTCAGTGAAGAAGCTACCGGTAAGGTTTCAATTTTAGCCCGTTCGTTGTTTTGAAACACAGTGAATTTATGACTTCTGTCTTTGAGCGAATTATTATATTTTGTGCTCATACTACAACCTGCAACAATGCCGGCTGCAAACAGAAGAAGTACTAAATGTTTTATCATGATGAATATTTTTATTTGAACGATTTATATCGGACTGTTTTAGTTTCGTTATTAAAGCGTACGGTTGCCGAATCGCGATAAACTTTCAGCAATTCACAATCGTTAATTACTTCACCCGGTTTCATAAGGTGGCTTTTACCATTAATATTAAGTATGATTATCATATTTTTTGTTCCTTCATTTTTTACTATACCACCATACGTGAGAACAGGCCATTTTGCAGTGCTTGTTTTAGACTCCTTTATTTCCTGTTTTTTAGCAGGTATGCTATAATTGGTTTTCTTTCCTTCATCATTATTTTGAGCATTACTACTACCTAAAAATGGATCTCTGTAATTCAATACTAAATTGAATGTATCCTTATAGATGCTTGCTGTATCGGTTGACATTTTCACGTTTTTTATGCTTAGTGCCGGAACTGAGTTCTCGTTTACATAATTAAATATTCTGTAAAATATCATGCCCCAAACAACAACGGTTAAAACAATCAGCAGGTAAACTAATTTTTTATTCTTCATTCAATCACTAATTCACAATAAATTTTCTGAGCAAACTAAGGTTGCTTTTGTTTCCGGCTTCATCAATAGAACGCACCCTCCAGAAGTAATCTCCAACAGGTAAAGAATCTGAATAGGTTGTAGAAGATGTATATGCACTATAATAAAGCGTAGTCAATGAATCAGAATAAATGTACAATGAGTCCATAATCGGGCTGCCGGTAACAGTTCCCCTGTCCCAGTACAAAGAAACATCCCATGTTTCAGTTGCATTGTTTGCAGGAAGCAGAAGAACAGGTGTATTTGGTGAAGTTGTATCCACAGAAAAATTAAAAGGAAAAGCATAAGGTGTTGCGCTATTATCATTTAATCCGCGCACCCTCCACTGATAATCCTGCTCTCCTGTAAGTGAGTAGGTTATACTATTTGAGGTAACTAACGAGTCGAAAATAATATTTGTTGTTACAGAAAAATCAGGAGTAGCAATTTGAACAGAATAATTATCTGCTGCGTTGATGGCTTGCCATGTAAACGTTGTGAGCAACGAATCAAGGTACACATCATTAGCCGGAGTTTGAAGAACAATGATTTGCTGACTAAGATCAATTGCTGAATCAATTTCAAGTGTATGAGTTGTATACGGTGTTTCGCTGGAAGCATTAACGGCTCTTACCCTCCATTGATAAACACCGGGCTCCAGTGTGTATGCAAAAATTGTTGTCTCAACCAATGTATCAAGCACCAGTTCCTGAATTGCAGTAAACGATGGCTTTGCTATTTGCAGGTCGTAACCAGTAGCCGCTTCCACTTCTTCCCACCAGAAATTTATCGTAAGACTGGTAGTTTGTAAACTATCAGGTGGAGCCTGAATTGTTACATTTTTTTGTGCCAAATCATCCTCGAAAATATCTTTACAGGATGAAATAAATAGGATAAACACTAGCAAAGCTAAAGCCTCTGCCCACCTATGAAGTTTTGATCTTAGAAATATTCTGAACATAAATTTTAAGTATTAACGATTTCGTTTTTGTTTTAGAATCCACAATAGTTTCAAATGACACCGAAGCTATATTGCCTACTTTGTTTTTCTGTTCCAGTTCGTAGATAAGTTTTACAAGGTTGATATACCCTCCTTTAACAATCACCGGGTCAGTTTCAACGGAAAACTCACCTGAATTATACACCATTGCTTCGGGAAAATTTCTCAGAACCAATTTATTCTCATTGCAAAAAACGCTCACCGTTTCAAGCAGTGTTTCGTGAAAATTATCGGAAGCACTTGCGTTCACACCAAAATAACGCTCCAGTTCAGATAACTTACTTTGCAAAGAACTTACCTGCTCTGCCGAGTTGATATTGCTTTCCAACACATCTTTTGTTGAATAATATTCTGAAATAATAGTTACTGTTTTTTTTATTGATAATGCATAAGCAATCAGAGCAAACACAAATGCTCCTATGCCCAACAGCATAAGTTTCTTGCGATAAGAAAGGTTGATTATTAAATCCTTCATATTACTTTAATTCTAAGTTCAAAAACACCTTTACTGCCTGAACCTGAATGATCATAGTTCAACACTTCCACATCCCTCACCCAGTCGTTTTCCTTCAGAATTTTTAACCATGCATTTAAAACAGGACTGTTATCACAACTACCTTTTACTACTATCACCTTCTGAATAAAATCAGCCTGTTCTCCCTCTCTGATTTTTTTTTCTGATGGATTAATCAGCAGTTGTTCCAGTAAAATATCATGCGGCAAATCCATTGCTATCCGGTCTGCAAAAAAGGAAGTCCTTGAAGAACCGGATAAGCCGGCTTCCCGAAGGAATTTTTCTTTTTCCGAAAGTTCGTTTTTCAGGCGGGTATATTCCTGTATCTGTTGCTGACCAAGCGTTAATGAAGCCTGCGCAACATTTAACTTTTCAGTATAAACAGAGAACAGAACAAAATTCACCAGCAGCAAAACAAAAAAAGTTATCAAAACAGACCAACCGGTTGCTTTAAATACTTTTGAATAAAAGAATTCTTTTGCGGTTGATTCAATCGAAGCAATTTGAATGATTGGCCTGTTGCTATCTTTAAGAATATACCCGAAAGCTGCTGCAAAGGGTATTAATTCAGATTGCTTTAATTGTTCGTTTCCTACATGTATTGTGCTATCAATAATTGCCTCCTTAGCCTCAATCAATGATATTTTGCCTTCAACAAACAACACCTTAAAATCACCGGCATACATCGCACCTTCATTTACTGAAATAAAAGAGTTTAAAGTCTGCAATGAAAACGGACCAACCGAAACTTCACACACCCATATTTTGGCAGCTAAAAAAACGCCAACTATTTTATCAAGAACCGACTTACGGATAATACTTACAAAATCATCTGAGAACTTCTGAATGTAGAAATCATCTTCTTTTGCATTGGGCAGAACAGCTGAAATTGATGATGCACCCTGACGATTGTTTGCCTGCAATTTCCTGTGCATAATACCTTTTCCGTTTACCACAATCACAACGGGTGAATTAATATCTAAAGCCTCAATTACTTTTTGAATATCAGTGACATTATTAATTTTATTGGTAATCAGTAGACTTTCTTTTTTTCGCTCTATTGTTATAAGGTTAAATGCAAATTCATTATCGGATTTCACGACAACTTCAACTCCTGTAACCACAGGCGAAGAAGTTATTGAAGACAATCCTTTTTGAATTAAACCTTTCATTTAGCACTAATAGATTATGGTAGGCTTTATAAAAATATTCAGGCGTGTTTTTTTAGCAGTTCTGTTCCGTGAACTAAAAAACCATTTGATAATCGGTATTCTTGAAAGAAGCGGAACTCCTGAACCTGTATCATTTGTTGATTTTTCTTCCAATCCTCCGAGAATAACCATCTCCTGATTTTTTACACGAATAATAGATTTAAACTCACGATTTACATTGCCGGGAGGAGCATTAGGTGAAATACGTGTTGTAAAATCGCTTTGCTTTACTGTAATATCGAGTGTAACCTGATCGTCACCCGAAACCATGGGGTTAATAGAAACCGAAAGATCTGCCTTCACAGCTTTGTACTGCTGAGAAATTATATTCTGTGGATTCTGCGCACCAATAACATTGTTCTGAATTTCGAGGTAATACTCCGTATTGCCGATGCTTAATGTTGCTTCATTGCCATTAAGCGTTGCCAGTTTTGGAGTTGAACGTGTTCTCAGTATGCCTTGTTCTTCCAGTGCTTTCAGACTAACATAAAAATTAGGTGTTACATTGCCCAGATTAAACCAGCCAAATCCATTAAAGGAGGCGATCAGATTATTCAATGAATTGGAGTTAAGTGTAAAGTCCACTTTCGGAAAAACCGTTCCTCCGGTAGTGGCAGGAGCTTCTCCTATACCGGCAGATATACCGGTTGCAACAGTTGTTCCCACTTTATAGTCCACTATCATTACTTCAATCAGCACCATCGGAACTACCTGATCAATGCTCCTGAGAAATGATTCTATTTCAATAATCTGAGGCTGCGAGCCGCTGAGAATAATGCTGTTGAGGTCTGGGAAATTTTTTATCTCAACGCCTTTCTGCATCTCAGTAGGAATAACTTCCAGCATTTTTGTAATAGTACGGTTTTGCATGTGTACAACTCTGGTATCCCTTAATTTTTCGAGTTTACGATCACCGATAAGAAAAATGCCGTCTTCCACCTTATACGTATAATCAGTACCGTTGAGTAAGTTATTGAGAAACTCAAAATAAGTTACCCCACTAACGTTCAATGTTGCTGTACCTTTTGGGTCAGAGAAGAGAAAATAGTCATACCCCAATTCATCTGAAACAGCTTCAATAATCTCTTTAATCGACACATTGGAAGCAACAACAGTCAACTTTTCTTTATCAACAGAAATGTTTAGATCTTTGTTGGCAGACTGATTCCCTTTTTCTTTTCCTGACTGATTTTTGGTTCCGTTATTTTTGGATTTAATCTCATCTTCCAGCACAACTTTTCCATCCTGCTTTGCAAACATGTAAGAGTTATTGCTCTTCACCACTTTGATGTCGTTTGAAAAGGCAAGGTTATCAAGTGCTTCGTTAAAATCCATGTTTTTAACATATACCGTAACAGTTTTCACCAACAGGTCGGGGGCAATCACTACGTTTTTACCTGAGGCGCGTGTAATCTCTTTTACCACTGCGTAGAGGCTGTCGTTCTTAAGATCAAGATCAAGTTTGTCCGTCTGGGAGCTGTAGTTTATTTCTAATTTTTTAGGAACAAATTTTTGAACAGCGACAGAAGGCTCTTTGTATTTTGTGAAATACATAATAGAACCTGTAAAGCTGATATCAAGACTGTATTGCTTGCACAAAAAAACCAATACATCTGAGACAGGGATGCGCGAAAAACTGTTTACTACATTGATGTCCAGTTCAGGATCCACACTGATGTTGAGCTTATTTACATTGGCAATTGCTCTCAGAAATTCCTGGACTGATGTTTCATTTACCGAAACATCTACAGGGTCTTTCAAACCGGGATTTGTTTCTTCCATTTTTGCCAACTCTTCTTTCATCACATCAAAGCGGTCTTTCGTTTGTGCCATGGCAACAGTGCCCAGCACAAAAAAGAAGCATACAAGAATTCGTGTTTTAATTTTTTTCACGTTGTGGTTTTATTTACTGTTTAACAGAACAGGATATATTTCTTCCAATGAGGTTTCGCCCCGGCTGAATAACTCAAATGCGTTATCGCGGAGCAATCTTATGTTTTTTTCTTTAACAAATTCGTCAATGTGCAAGTCGTTGTTACGTATCTGCTCCGACAATTCAGGAGTTATGGGTATTACTTCATAAATTGCTTTCCGTCCTTTGTAACCTGTATGATAACAATGGTTGCAACCCACTGCTTTGTAATGTTTTTCAAGTGGCATCGGCACTTTAGTTCCGGCAGGCAACAAGGATGCACTGAAAACCTCTTCCTTTTTGCAATTGGGGCAAAGCAATCTTACCAAGCGTTGCGCAACCGTGAGGCTTAATGTTCCTGCCAACAGATAAGGCGGCACACCCATATCAGCTAAGCGCGAAACCGTACCCCATGCCGAGTTGGTATGAATGGTGGAAAGCACCAAGTGACCGGTGAGTGATGCACGTATGGCAATGTTGGCTGTTTCAGCATCCCTGATTTCACCCACCATGATGATGTCGGGATCCTGTCGTAAAAAAGTACGCAATGCCTGCGCAAACGTAAGTCCGATATTCTCTTTCAGTTGAACCTGATTAATGCCATCCAGCGTGTACTCAATCGGGTCTTCAATGGTGATGATGTTATTTTTCTCCTTATTCAGAATTTTGAGTGTGGCATAAAGCGTGGTTGTTTTTCCTGAACCCGTTGGTCCGCTGATAAGAATAATTCCGTGAGGTTTACTGATGCCTTCCAGGTAGTAACCCAACTCCATTTCATTAAACCCAAGGTTATGAATATCAATATCGGTGGCATCTTTATTGAGCAAACGCATCACCACTTTTTCGCCATACAGTGCAGGCAGAACCGACACGCGGATGTCGAACTTTTCGTTGTGGTCTTCAAAATAAATACGCCCGTCTTGCGGAAGCCTTTTCTCTGCAATATCAAGGTTAGCCTTGATTTTTATTTTATTGATCAAGGCAGGGTAATCACTACGCTGAATTAAATATTTCTCTACCAGATGCCCGTCAATACGCAAACGAACACGACATTTTTCTTCGTAACTCTCAATATGAATATCACTGCTGCCCACCTGCTTTGCATCGCGGATAAGGGTGATAAGAAAGTCTTCGTCTTTGTTAATCTTAACTTCGGTGCGGTTTTTTGCTCTGTCGTTTTTACGATAATACTTCGCCAGATTTTTTTCAATGACATCAACAGGTAAGGCACATAACTCAACCTGTTTACCAAAAAGCATTTCCAGTTCCTCTGCTACCTGATTATTCTGCTTCTCTTCATCAATGTAAAAATGAACCATGCTATCGCCTGACTGTCGGGGAATGATGCGGTAATGCCACGCCTGTTCAGGTGTAAGCACCTGCTGCAAAGCGGTGTCTAATACTATAAACGCTGTTGTTCCCGTTACCATCCTATTATCAGTTCTGTTGCAAATGCATCGTTATAAAAATCAAGCGAAGAAAAAAAAAGCCTTGCCACTTGGGCAAACAACAGCATAATTGCCATTGCACCTGCCAGCGGTATCTCTTTACTCAACCCTTTTTTCAGATTATAAATTAGAAAGACTAAAACTATAAAAAATAATGTGAAGATGTAAAACAACAGAAAATTAACCGGAGAGAAGGCTTGAGTAAAAACAAGAAAGAACAAAATATCGCCCCAGCCTATTTGTTCAGAGGTAATGTTAACCAATCTTTTTTCTTTCAGCGAAAAATAAACGCTGACTAAAAAAAGCTGGATAACAACAAACGAAATATTAATCAATGTAGTAGTTGCCCATTCACTGAAACTACTTAGGATACTGGGAACGGCAAGCAGCAAAAACATAAGAGGAAAAACAAGCCAACTTACTGCATGGTATTTAAAATCCTGATAAATGACTATGCAAAGCATGAGCAGAAGAAGTAAGGTGGCGAATAGTTGCAGGGTCATAATGTTTATTCGTCATTGCTAGTGTAGTGAAGCAATCTCAATATAAGAAACAGTAATTCGATTTAGGAGATTGCTTCGGTCGTTCCTCCCTCGCAATGACGGAGAGGATTGCAATGAATGTTAATCCTTCGTTACTTCTGTAATTTTTTTGTCGTGATCAACTTCCCACACGTTGAAAACACCGTCTCCGTCAAAATCAACTACGGCAGTGGCGCGGGCTTTAAAGGAGTTTGTACTTGATTCCACTACTTCAATTTTATAGTTGGCACTTCCCTCTTCCGTAACTAATTTACTTTGCTCAAAACCCAGTTCATCAAAATTATCACTGTATTTTGAGTGGAGGTAGAAATAGCTTTTCTCCATGGCGTGTAAATGCTCTAACTGCAACTGCGCTTCGGTGCTTTTGGCTTTGGAGATAAGCGGCATCAGGTTAGGCAATGCCAGTAAAACCAATATACCCACAATCACCAGCACCACCAACAATTCGGTGAGGGTGAATGCTTTTACTTTTTTTGAAATTATTCTTCTGAACATCGTCTGAGTAGTTTTAAAAATACTGAGGTAAATGTATAAAATAATAGATTCTAAAAACATAAATTCTTAATAACAACACACCTGTACTTATAGATATGGGAACTTACTTTTCATAACTTGTCCTTTAAGCCCGCAATGAAATATAATACACAGATTTTTAGTTTATCTGTTACAATACTTACTTTCGGTTTTTGTTTTTGAAAGTAAATAAACAACCCAGCACTTGAAAACCGTTTCGGGATATATCTTTATCATTTCAGCTATCCTGCTGTTGCCATTCATATGTTGTGCTCAAACAATGACCGTAAGAGGAAAATTTACAGCCCGAAACGGGAATAACGAAAGTTGTACTATCACCATCAGTAAAAATGATGTTGCTATAAAAACTATTCCTGTGCTGAATTCAGCGTTTGAATTTCAACTGGGTTTAACACAATACTTCATACTTACTTTTTCAAAGCCCGGCTATATTGCTAAAAAGTATTTCATTGATACCCACTCACCCGAAAAAACGGCAAACAAAAACTTTGCTCCTGTAGCATTTGATGTGGAGCTTCAGCCTGAAAGTAAAGGTGCCGGCACCTTTATTCAGCCCGGTGGTTTCAGGTACATGGAAGAAATTGAAGGATTTGGCTATGACCCCATTTATGTTGTTCCCGATGCGGAGCAAATGAAGGAAGAAAATAAATCATCCCAAAAACAGGCTGCTGAACAACCACAAAAAACAGCGCCCACAGAAAAAGAAACGGAACAACAGGCAACTGAGAAAGAGAAGAAGACAGCAAACAAAAGCAAAACAACAGAAGAAGAAAAACTTAACCGGAACAAACCGTCTAAATCTGAAACAGAAAGCGAAACCAGGAAAAGCTATTACACCGATTTACCCGATTCAAGAACAGAGGAAACAAGTAATGACAACAAGAAAACCACTACCACCATTACCATCATCAAAAGCAACATAAAAACCGTTTATACCAAAGTTGTTCATGCTTGGGGCGGTGTGTTTTTCTTTATGAACGGGGAGAGTATTACGGAAGCGGAGTATAGTCAACGGACCAAGTAAAGACTGTTGTTTCCAATCAACTATTATTGTTTTACAATCTTCCTTTGTGCCTCGTGTGTACCATCAAGAAGGCTTAAGAAATAAATGCCTTTGCTTAGAGTGCTTATATCTAAGCTAAATTTTGTTGCAGTTACATTGCCGGTTAACAATACCATGCCTCTCATATCCTGTAATTGGTAAATGCCTTTGCTGCTATCTATTTCAATGGTAAAGATGCCGGAGGTTGGATTTGGGTATATACTCAAAACCGAATTATTAGTATATTCTGTAATAGCCGAACTGCAACTTTCGCTGAAACTTGCTGTATCATCAATAAGTGTCCAATTGGTAGTTGACCAAGAAGCATTATCAACAGCAATACATGTCAGGTCAGGATTATTGGTAGCTTCAAAAGAAATAATATTAGTATTATTTCCATTTCGCATATCCAAACTTGTAAGGGAGTTTTCGAAACACCAAAATTCAGTTAAAGCTGTATTGGAAGAAATATCTAAACTTGTCAACTGATTATAGGTACAATGCAGATTTGTTAAAGAAGTATTGGCAGAAACATCCAAGTTACCCAAGGGGTTTACGCTGCAAAACAAAACAGTTAAAGCAGTATTGGTTGAAACATTTAAATTTATTATTGAATTCCATCTGCAATCTAAAGTAGTTAATGCAGTATTGGCTGAAACATCTAAACTGGTAATAGAATCATTGCTACAGTTCAAACCAGTTAAACTTATAAATGCTTCTATCCCTGTCAAATCGAATATATTCATGTGGCTTACATTCATTGTACCAGTAAAAGCATCAGCTTCCGAAACCTGTATTTCATCATCCATGTTCGTGTTAATGCTTGCATTGGCTGTTAAATAATTTTTAAAAACAGAATCAGGTATATTAACAATTTGTGCGCTAACAATATTGCTAAAGCCAATCAAACCAAAGAACATTATTGAGTAACTTATTTTCATGGGCGTTAATTTAAAATCAAATTATTCTATTATAATCTTCCTGTTTGCCACCTGATCGTTATCAATTATTCTGATAAAATATACTCCTGTGCTGTATATGCTTAAATCAATAGTAAACTTGGTTTTCTTTATAGTTCCTTTTAACAATAATTTACCATTAGCATCATATAATTCATAGACACCTTTTGCCTTCTGCATTTCAATGGTAACCTTGTTATTTGTAGGGTTGGGATAAATAAAAATTCCTTTTGCCAATTCATTTTCACTGATGCCTACACAAAGGCAAGTAGTTTCAATAATATTTGAAGTATCTGTGCAACTACCTTCGGTAGTTACCACATAATAATATCCGCTTCCCGTCAAAAGGTAATTCTGACTGCTAGCCCCGGGAATAAGCGTATCATTATAATACCATTGGTAATTTAATGCCTGAGATGCATAAAGTGTATCGCCCGTCTGCGTAATAACTATATTTAATGTATAAGGTATTGTATCTAATATTCCTCCCGTCAGAAAATTGCAACCAACACTGTCAGTTACAGTACCTGCATATTCTCCTGGGCCAAGGCCATACATTGTTTGCGTAGTTTGCCCATTTTCCCAAAGATAGGTATAAGGTGGAATCCCTCCTGTTGGATTAGAAGTAATATACCCATTGTTAAGTCCACAGGTTGGGTTTTGTTCGATAGGATTGTCATAAAAAAATGGATACTGAGGAACTTGAATAGATATAGTTGTATCAATACAATGTTCACTGTCAGTTATCCGACACTCATACACACTACTGTTTAAATCAGTAAG
>JBFWYU010000037.1:0-43782 GCA_050186075.1 Bacteroidia bacterium | reverse complement strand
TTAAATGTTTTGGCGTTTTTTTGGGGGGGGTTGGGTTATGGTGTTTGGTGGGGGGTTGGGGGTGGATAGTGAAGGTTATCATCGAACTTATCTCTCTGTTTCCTGCAGAAAGGGATAGGGTAGAAACAGTTTCATTAGTAATAATCGGATCATTATAATCAAAATAGATTTCTGCCTTATTACGGATTTGTGTACCTATAGGAATAGTGTCGTGCATCAGTACACGGTATTTGATAAAGCCGTGACTGGCAGGCTCGTTCACAAAGCTGTCGGGCAGGAGGATGTTGTTGAACTTCCATTCCAACACACCCCTGCCTGATATGCTGAACTGATAGGAGTGGCTGGCTACATCGGTTACTACCGTTACAGGGTTGAGCCATTGCGAAAGTGTATCGCGGACTACCACAGTGAAAGCAGTATCGTTGCCCGTGTTCTGAAAACGGATAAGATAGCTGAGGGGAGCATCTGGCAACACTTCCTCAGACATCAAATAGCCGTTTTGTTGGAAGTTTTGCGAAGCTACTTGTTTATCGTTAGGGTCATAAGCACCGATAAGTATGTTGCAATCAGAAGTTAAGTTATCTGCCTGATTGCAGTCAGCTGCTTGTGGGGTAAGCACAACCGAAGCAGACACACACACAGAAGTACCTAATAAGGCATTGCACGCCACCGAATCGAGTATAGTAATTTGTCGACATTCGTTGGCTGCGAGGTTGCCTACATTAAAGATGTATTCGCCCGGTTGTCCCATTGCCCAGTTTATGGAAGCAGACAAGGGAATGATTTGAGGAGGGAACAATACAGCAATTGTAGCGTCAGTAGCAGCGGCAGTGCCTTCGTTACATACATTTACTATGTATTCATTGTCATTGAAACACCTGCGCTGAAAGCCAGTTCCCAAGCCAATGCGTACATCAGGACAAAAATCTGTGATATAAGAACTGAAATCCCTGCCGTTAACCATCGTATCATTTCCACTGAAAGATACCGAGTAAGTACCGTTGTCGGTAGGACAATCCTGTTCCTGATAAAGCCGGGGTACAAGCGACACTATAAAACTGCCTGTGTCTACCCATAGTGTATAATTTCCTAAACTGTCGGCAGTAGCATACCTCGGTCCCGGCAAAGCCTGCACCATGCGACTAACTAGGCGAGTTTCGGCACTATCGGGTAGGCAATTGGCGTTGGCATCTCTGAATATAGTACCCCTGACACTTATATTGCAGTTTGTACCGAAACCGGCAGTAGCATCAATGCTTTCGCTCCAATTGGCGGTTGCCCAGGCTACATCATCCACCTCTATGCAGGTTAAGTCAGGGTTGTTGGTTGCACCAAACCCATCTCCATGGATATTAACATTGTGTCCATTTTGCACATTCAGGCTTGTCAGCTGATTGTTACTACAGTACAACCAATTAAGAGC
This sequence comes from Bacteroidia bacterium, assembly GCA_050186075.1. GTDB lineage: Bacteria > Bacteroidota > Bacteroidia > SXHM01 > SXHM01 > SXHM01. The sequence goes on along the minus strand of JBFWYU010000037.1, from coordinate 42,359 downwards.
CGGATTTGTGGAAACATCCAGGCTGGTCAGTTGATTGTCCGAACAGCCCAAATAATAAAGGGCTGTATTAGCGGAAACATCTAGGCTTGTAAGTTGATTACTGGCACAGTTCAAATCAGTAAGAGCCGCATTTGTGGAAACATCCAGGCTGGTCAGTTGATTGTTCCAACAATTCAAATAAATAAGAGCTGTAGCACCGGAAACATCAAGGCTTGTCAATAGATTATTGTAACACTTCAACTCAGTAAGAGCTGTATTGGCAGAAACATTCAGGTTTGTCAGTTGATTATTTTCACAGCGCAACTGAGTAAGAGCTGTATTGGCAGAAAGATCAAGGCTTGTCAGCTGATTGTTGGAACATTTCAAATCAGTAAGACCCGTGAACGCTTCTATGCCTGTTAAATCCGAAATGTTTGCCGAACTTAGATATAGACTACCTGACAACGCAGCGGCTTCCTCAGTTTGTATTTCGCTATCGCCATTGGTATTGATGATTATATCATTAAGTAAAATTGCTTTAAAATTAGCATCTGGTATATTCACTACCTGGCAAACACCAACTGCACTAATCAATAAAAAACCAAAAACGGAAATAAGATTTTTCATGGCAACAGGTTTTAATTAAGGGTGAGGCAACTCACTACAAATGTATAAAAGCCTTGTAACAAAACAAATTTAATTTAAGGGGTGCTTAGCCCTGTATAAAATTGCCTAAAATTTATTTTCATCCTGAAACTAAATTTCCTAAATTTGTTACCCAAACCACTACTATGCACAAACAAGCGCTGTTGATTTTTGCTTTCGTTCTGTTTATTCTTTTGCCTGCGGCAACACTTTGTCAGGAGGCCGAAGCACCCGCCAGATACACCAACCAGATTGGTATCAACACCACGTTCTTCTTCAAGCAGTTTCTTAATTTTTCGGATAACAACAGCATTGCCGTAAGTCCTTATGTGCTTACTTATAAACTGATTTCGCCCCGCAACCATGCCTTCCGCATGGGCATAGGCGGCACCTACAGCAACAAAACCGAAACTTTTGAAAACACCGGACAACTTCCCCGCGAAACCAATGCCTACTCACTTGATTTCAATGCAGGGTATGAATACCGCATGCCCTTGTCAGACCGCTGGCTTTGCTTTGTGGGTGCCGATGGTGTTACCGATTTAGTGTCGAGCAAAGTAGTTGCCACCGACCCTACGGATGAAGTAACCACCATTACCAAAACCACTGAATACGGTGGGGCTTTGGTTGTGGGCATACAGTTCAATATCTCTAAACGCATCAGCCTGTTTACCGAAACCTCGGTGCAGTTCACCAACAGCAAATCATCATTTGAATCTAAGTTCCTTAATAATCCCGGGTTTAACTCCAAGCAGGTAACCCGCGAAACAAGTGTTAACTTTGTACTGCCCACTTCACTTTTCCTTGCTGTAAATTTATAAACCCATTATCTCTTAAATCATGGCAAAAAAAATCAACATCCTTCTTCTTTCAGCAGTGGTGCTGCTGCTGGTATTAAATGCCTGCCGCAAAGAAAGTCCGGTAACGGGTGCCACCTCTCCTACCCTTCCCGAAACGCCTTACAATTATGTAAACCAGAATTTCGGACAAATGGGTAATCCCTTCTTTAATCAGCCTGAAAATAATCAGCTGAGCAACGAAGGAGCAACCCTGGGCAGAGTGTTATTCTACGATGCAAAACTTTCATTAAACAATACGGTAGCCTGCGCCACCTGCCACAAACAGCAGTTTGCCTTTGCCGATAATGTAGCAGGCAGCACCGGCTTTGAAAGCAAAACAACACCGCGTAACTCACCTGCCCTTATCAATGTTGGAATGAGCAATGGTTATTTCTGGGATATAAGAGCCCTTACGCTGGAAGAACAGGCATTAATGCCCGTAAAAAATCACCTGGAAATGGGTCTGGAAAACATGGATAACCTTGAAGTAAAACTCAGAAAAACGGATTACTATGCACCGCTTTTTGAAGATGCTTTCGGCACACCGGAAATAACACGGGAACGCATCTCCATGGCCCTCGCTCAGTTTATGCGCTCCATGGTTTCTTACCGCTCTAAATACGATGCAGGTCTGGCTGTTGACTTTGCCAACTTCAGCGCACTTGAAAAAATGGGTAAAGATTTATTCTTCAGCTGGGATATGACTTGCCAGGGTTGCCACAGCGGAGAGAATTTCAACGGCTGGGGAACATCGGCTGCCAACATTGGTCTGGACGAAAACTATACCGACAACGGCATGGGCGATTTACTTGTAAACCAGGACCCCGCTTATGATGGCATGTTCAAAGTGCCTTCACTGCGCAATGTGGCGGTAACAGCACCTTATATGCACGATGGCCGTTTTGCAACACTGGAACAGGTAATAGACCATTACAATACAGGCGTTAAAAAACACCGCAATCTGGATTACCGCCTCACCGTTGACGGAGGAATATTCTTCTTTGAAGGAGATGGAGGTGGTAATGGAATTCCGGTTATTGACCCCTTGCCCGGTGGATTTGGCTCAGGCGAACCACGCAAACTAAACCTTACCGAAACTCAGAAACGTTCATTGGTAGCATTTATGCAAACATTAACAGACTATGAGTTAATGCGCGATCCTAAGTTTTCGAATCCGTTTACGGCTAATTAAGGCTTCGACAGGCTCAGCCTGACAATGTCACACTGAGCTTGTCGAAGTGTTGTCAAAGAGCTAATCTCCTGCCAGCCTCAAACTAAACCTGAAACCCAGCAACCCTATTCTAAAGGTAAGTTCATTCCATTTTATCTTCAGCAAAAAAACAAGAATAGAAAACCTGCGAAACTGCCTGAAGTTATTGCTCAGGTAATCGCACTGTAACCATAACTTCAGAAAAGGAAGAAGTATGGCAAACTCACCTTTATAGCTGTCAAAGCCCGTTCTGAAAAATGTTCCGATTTTAAAATCAGTAATATGCTGAATGCCGTATGCATTTTTGTTTTCAGTACGTTTAATGGAAGAAACACGCGCTACATACCGAATGATAAAAGGAATATTAAGATTGGCATACACCTTATCATTATGCAGCTCAAAACCCAGCCGCAAAGGCATTTCGGCAGTAGCTCTTCTTTTCTCAAAAAGACTTAAATGATAAACCGTACTGCTTGCTTTGCGAACTTTGCGCATACATTAGCATTATCGTCATGCTGAATTTATTTCAGCATCTGAAATTAAGACCCTGAAACATACCGATAGCTATCGGTATCAGGGTGACGAGCAACAAAAGTAAATTTTTAACTTCGCCTCAAACATGAAAATCCTCTCTACTTCCCAAATACGCGAAGCCGATGCGTATACTATAAAGTATGAGCCCGTTACTTCCATCAATTTAATGGAACGTGCGGCAAGTGCCTGTGCAAGTTGGATTGCAGAACGCTATGGAGACGGTGCTGCATTTTATATCTTTTGCGGAACAGGCAATAATGGCGGTGACGGATTGGCTATTGCACGCATTCTTAACAACACCAAATACTATAACATCAAGGTGTTTGCTGTCCGCCACAGCGATAAAACCTCACCCGATTTCTCCACCAATCTGTCGCAATTAGCTAAAAGTAAAAATGTTGACATCGTTGATATTACAGAGAAAACAACATTACCCGAGCTACCTGAAAACACTGTTATCATTGATGCACTGCTGGGTAGTGGATTATCAAAACCTATAACAGGCTTGCTTGCCGATGTTGTTGACCACATCAACAAATCCAAAGCAGAAACTATTATTTCAATAGACATCCCTACCGGGCTTTTTGCAGAAGACAATTCTGCCAATACCGGCAAAGTAATTCAGGCTGATTACACACTTACGTTTGAATTGCCAAAACTTGCTTTTCTCTTTCCCGAGAATGCTCCCTTTGTTGGCGAATGGCAGGTATTGCCTATTGGTTTAAGCAAAGAGTTTATTGCGCAGGCAAACACCAATTATCATTACATCACCGAAGAACTCATTCTGCCATTGCTGAAAAAACGTGACAAATTTTCGCACAAAGGAACCTTTGGCCATGCCCTGATTGTTGCAGGCAGCAAAGGTAAAATGGGTGCAGCGGTAATGGCTGCAAAGGCTGCTCTGCGGGCAGGTTCCGGATTGGTTTCAGCACATATTCCGAATTGCGGCTACACAGTGTTACAATCCTCGGTTCCCGAAGCCATGTGCGAAACCGATGCAAACGAAACACATATCTCAGGACGGATAAAAACAGGAAACTGCAATGCCCTTGCTGTTGGTCCCGGCATCGGCAACGACCCTGACACGGTAAGAGCATTGAAACTATTGATACAGGACACCACTATAAATACAGTGTTTGATGCCGATGCACTCAACATCATTGCTGAAAACAAAACGTGGTTTCCTTTCATGCGTGGCGGAAGTATTTTAACGCCACACCCAAAAGAGTTTGAACGATTATTTGGCAAAAGCGACAACAGCTTTGAACGTTTAAAACTGCAGCGCGAAATGGCAATGAAGTATGGCTTTTATATTGTTTTAAAAGATGCGCATACAAGCATTGCTTTCCCTGACGGAAGCGTATATTTCAACTCAACCGGCAACCCAGGCATGGCAACCGGAGGCAGCGGTGATGTACTTACAGGAATTATCTGCGGTTTGTTGGCGCAAGGTTATAAACCGTATGAAGCAAGTGTGTTGGGCGTTTACTTACACGGTATTGCAGGTGATGTTGCCGCAGAAAAAATGAGCGAGCAGGGGATGACTGCTATGGATATTATTGAGGGGATGGGGGAAGCGTGGAAGAAAGTAGGCAGTAAGCAGTAGGCAGTTTGTCACTTCGAGCGTAGTCGAGAAGCAATTATTACGAGTGATTATTATGGTGTCTCGACTACGCTCGACATGACAAACTCAGCAACCCAACAAACTCCTTCGCCTTTGCATTCCCAAAGGTTTTGCCCTCACAACTCTTCACCCAACGAATACCGCGCGAAGCGCTGGTAAGCCAGAGTTCATCGGAAGTTTTAAGAAAACTTTCTTCTAATTTTGTTTCCTTCAATTCAATTCCGGCTTGTTTGGCAACGGAAAGCATAACCATTCGCATTACACCATCTAAGCAAGCTTCGGAAAGAAGTGGAGTATACATCACATTGTCCTTCACCACAAAAACATTGGCGTTGCTGCCTTCGGCAATCCGTCCGGCATCATTCAATAAAAGGCAATCATCCAACTTTTGCTCTTTGGTAAACTCCGAAGCAAGCACATACAACAACGCATTCCCGCTTTTCAATTCCGAGAGTTTATTGAAGGGCTTTTTTATATCTCTGTAAATACCAACTGTTATTCCTTCCTCATTTAACACATATTCAGTATCAGGAATGGTTTCTGCCTCCAAAATCCATGATGCAGCATTGCTTTCACTTTGATAAAACCCTGAACCATCTCGGTAAAACGTAAGGCGTGCTCTCCCACCCTGCTCTATTCCGTTTGCCATTGTCAGTTGCTTAACTGCGGAAGAAAAATAGTCAGTAGTAAAATGCTCAGGCTTCTGCATCTTCAATGCCGTAAGGGTTTTATCTAAACGTTTGCAATGCTACTCAACAAACAATGCTTTACCGTTTTTAATGCGTATGGATTCAAAAAACGAATCGCCATAACGGAACGCACGGTGTGCATGACTGAACAATAAAGTTCCCGTTGGCAGCAGGTTTCCGTTATGTAATATGTAAGACATCTGCTGCAATAATACGGCTTTTGAATTTTACCTATTTTCGCAACCACTAAACAAGATAAAATGAACTACGATTTAATAGTGATTGGAAGCGGTCCTGGTGGATATGTTGCGGCTATCCGTGCATCTCAGCTTGGGTTAAAAACCGCAATAGTTGAAAAATCAGAATTGGGCGGTGTATGCCTCAACTGGGGCTGTATTCCTACCAAAGCTTTACTGAAAAGCGCCCAGGTTTTTGAATACCTGAACCATGCTGCTGATTATGGAATTAAAGTCAATAGCGCAGAAGCCGATTTAACTGCAATGGTAACGCGTAGTCGCGGTGTTGCCGATGGAATGAGCAAAGGCGTTCAATTCCTTTTAAAGAAAAATAAGATTGATGTTATTCAAGGCTTCGGCAAAATAAAGGCAGCAAAAAAAGTAGAAGTAAAAGCCGCTGACGGAACAACTGCAATTTATGAAGCAACCAATATTATTCTTGCTGTTGGCGCACGTTCACGCGAGTTGCCTAATTTGAAACAAGACGGTAAAAAAATAATCGGTTACCGCGAAGCAATGGTTTTAGATAAGAAACCAAATTCAATGGTGGTAGTTGGTTCAGGTGCAATTGGTGTTGAGTTTGCTTATTTCTACAAAGCAATCGGTGTGGATGTAACCGTTGTTGAGTTTCTGCCAAACATTGTCCCTGTGGAAGATGAAGAAGTTTCAAAACAACTGACACGCTCCTTCAAAAAAGCAGGAATAAAAATCATGACCGATTCATCTGTAGAAGCGGTTGACACCAGCGGAAAAGTCTGCAAGGTGAAAGTGAAAACTAAAAAAGGTGTTGAAGAACTGGAAGCAGATATTGTGCTGAGTGCTGTTGGAATTGCGGCTAACCTTGAAGGCATAGGACTGGAAGATGTTGGCATTGCAACCGACAAAGGAAAAATTCTCACCAACAAATACTACCAGACTAATATTCCGGGCATTTATGCTATCGGTGATTGCGTGGGCGGACAAGCTCTTGCACACGTTGCCAGCGCAGAAGGAATTATTTGTGTAGAAAAAATTGCAGGACATAATCCTGAACCGTTGGATTACAATAATATTCCCGGCTGCACCTATTGTCAGCCTGAAATTGCATCCGTTGGCTACACCGAAAAAGCAGCAACAGAAGCCGGTTATGAATTAAAGATTGGCAAATTTCCTTTCACTGCTTCAGGCAAAGCTAAAGCAGGCGGTAATGCAGATGGGTTTGTGAAACTGATTTTTGATGCAAAGTATGGTGAGTTACTGGGCGCACACCTGATTGGTGCCAACGTAACAGAAATGATTGCAGAATTGGTTCATGCCCGCAAATTAGAAACAACAGGACACGAACTGATAAAAACCGTTCATCCTCACCCTACCATGAGCGAGGCTATTATGGAGGCTGCTGCCGCTGCTTACGGAGAAGTGATACATCTCTAAATGTGCGGAATTACAGGTGTAATCGCGTTTACTGAAAAAGGAAAAGAGAGCTTTTCTCTTCTTGGCGATTCGCTGAAAACACTTGCCCAGCGCGGACCTGACGGAGAAGGAAAATACATTCACAACAATGTTGCTCTAGGCCACAGGAGGCTTGCTATCATTGACACCAGCGCTGTTGCCAATCAACCCTTCACAGATGCATCAGGAAGATATACCATCATTTTCAACGGAGAGTTTTTCAACTTTAAAGAACACCGTGATAAGGTAAAAGATTATCCGCTGCGCTCTACCAGCGACACGGAGGTTTTGCTTTATCTCTACATCAAATACGGTGCTGCCTGTCTTGAATTCATCAACGGCTTTTTTGCTCTCGCTATTTACGATAATGTGGAAGAAAAAACCTTTATCGCACGAGACAGGATGGGAATAAAACCTTTGCTGATTTACAAAGACGAAAACAAATTGCTTTTTGCTTCCGAAATGAAAGCCTTGATGGCATTTGGTATTCCGCGCGAAATGGATGAAACGTCTTTGTGGCAATACATTCAGTTCAATTACATCCCATCACCAAATTCCATTTTCAGAAATGTAAAGAAGATGGAAGCGGGAACTTTTATAGAAATACATAATGGTGAAATACGGACAAAAAGATATTATTCTATTCCTGCACAACCACCTGTAAACCCAGAAATAGATTACGAAAAAGCAAAACAAAAACTGGAAGAACTATTAGATAATTCAGTTCAGAAAAGATTGATTTCAGATGTTCCGTTGGGTGCTTTTCTGAGTGGTGGAATTGATTCATCAGTGATTGTTGCGCTTGCATCACGGCACACTAAACACCTGAATACTTTTTCAATCGGCTACAAAGATGAGCCACTGTTTGACGAAACAAAATACGCTGAACTGGTGGCAAAGAAATTCAACACCAATCACACTATTTTCAAACTCAGCAATGATGATTTGTTTGAAAATCTTCACAACGTTCTGGATTATATTGATGAACCTTTTGCAGATTCGTCCGCATTGGCAGTAAATATTCTGAGTATGCATACACGAAAACATGCAACTGTTGCGCTTTCGGGTGATGGCGCAGATGAAATGTTTGGCGGCTACAACAAACATACGGCAGAACTAAGAGTAAGAAGAAAAGGTCTTACTGAAACTACTGTGAAAACATTAAGTCCTTTGTGGAATGCACTGCCGAAATCGCGCAATTCAGCATTTGGAAATAAAATACGTCAACTTCAAAAATTCGGAGAAGGATTAAATCTTCCAGAGAAAGAACGCTACTGGAAATGGGCTTCGTGGTATGATGCGGATGGCGCAGAGAATTTGCTCGCAAAGGCGCAAATACGCGAAGAATATGATAATCGCAAGAATGAAATTCTTAATGACATTAAATCGAATGGTGATTTCAATGAAGTGCTTTATACTGATATGCACTTGGTTTTGCAAGGCGACATGCTTACCAAAGTGGATTTGATGAGCATGGCAAACAGTTTGGAAGTCCGTGTTCCGTTTCTGGATTACACGGTTGTTGATTTTGCATTTTCATTGCCTTCCGAATTCAAAATCAATTCACAAACAGGAAAACGAATTCTGAAAGACACATTCAGAAAAGATTTGCCTGAAGAGCTTTTCAATCGCGGGAAACAGGGTTTTGAAGTTCCATTATTAAAATGGTTCAGAACAGGTTTAAAATCCATGATTATGGATGACTTGTTGAGTAAAGATTTCATAAGTCAACAAGGAATTTTCAATCCTGCTGAAATTGAAAATCTGAAGCAAAAACTTTTTTCAACCGACTCCGGAGATGCAGCCACACTTACCTGGAACATTTTAGTTTTTCAGCACTGGTGGAAAAAATATATGGCTTGAGTTTTTTAATTCTCCTTACATTTAAGCCACTTCTGAAATAAGCTTATGCCGAAAATTCTACGCATTGCCAACCGCTTCAATCTTGGCGGACCTACTTACAATGTTGCTTACTTGACTAAATACATTTCTCCTGAGTTTGAAACGCTTTTAGTTGGAGGAGAAAAAGATGACAGCGAAGAAGGCTCAGAACATATTCTTGAGGATTTAGGAATAAAACCGCTGATAATTCCTGAAATGAAACGGGAAATAGATGTGAAAGAAGACCGCGCAGCTTACCTGAAACTCAAAGGCATAATCAAAGAATTTAAACCCGACATTGTTCACACTCATGCGTCAAAAGCAGGAACATTGGGGCGTATGGCAGCGTTTAGCATGAATGTACCGGTGGTGGTGCATACGTTTCACGGACATGTTTTCCATTCTTATTTCGGAAAGCTGAAAACAGAATTTTATAAAAATATTGAGCGTTACCTTGCGCTGAGAAGCTCAAAAATTATTGCCATCAGCGAGAAGCAGAAAGAAGAACTTGCACTGATACACAAAATCTGTCCTTCAAAAAAAATAGAAGTTGTTCCCCTTGGTTTTGATTTGAATAAGTTCAATGAAAACAAAGAGGAAAACCGCAAAAAATTCAGAACAAAATATAAAGTCTCTGATGATGAAATCGTGATTTCAATTATCGGAAGAATTGTTCCGGTAAAAAATCACGAGCTTTTTCTGAAAGCAATAAAGAATGTAAAAGACAAAACATCAAAGAAAATCAGAGCATTTGTTGTTGGTGATGGCGAAGACCGCCAGAAAACAGAAAATTTTGCAATCGGGTTGGGCTTAGATATGGTCGACTGGCCTCAGGCAGAAAAAATTGCAACAGTAACCTTCACCAGCTGGATAAAAGATGTTGAATTAGTTACTGCCGGTTCGGATATAATTGCAATGACCTCATTAAACGAGGGAACTCCTGTGAGTTTAATTGAAGCACAGGCAGCAGGCAAACCAATAGTTACAACCAATGTAGGAGGCATAGAAAACATTACCATTCCGGGAGTTACTGCACTTCTGTCGGAGCGGAATGACGTTGCAAAACTCTCAGAAAACTTACTAAGACTAGTTGAGGATGATGCCCTACTGAGAACCATGAGTAAAAAGGGATGGGAGTATGTGCGAGAAAAATATCATTACACACGATTGACCAAAGACATGGAAAACCTATATCTCTCACTTCTTGCCAAGCACAAAACTAAACGAACTACACTTAGTTAAAAAATGATATTTTTGTGAACTTTTGTTCAAAAAAAGGCAGATGCGGGCAGGATTTATTTTATTTACCATAATTGTTACAGGGTTTAGTTCCTGCAAAGTTATTAACCGCGACCGCATGCTGCAAACGGGAGATGATTACCCTTACGCGCAGTTTTCAGACAAAATTGACAGGGAGTATAAAATCTCTCCTAACGATATTATTACGTTTCAATTGTTTGCTAATGATGGGTTTCAATTGATAAACATTGGAGGAGGGTCATCAGCAGGCAGTGGTGGACAATCTCAAGGGCAACAGGGCAGCGGAGGTGGAGGCACATATACGGTAGAATATGATGGCTTCATAAAACTGCCTGTTGTAGGTAGAACCTATGTAAAGGGATTAACTGTACGACAAATGGAAATGATGTTGGAAGAGTTATTTGCCGAATACTATCACAAACCATTTGTGATGCTTAAAGTAAACAACCGCAGAGTAATGGTCTTTGCCGGTGGAAACTCAAAAGTGGTTACACTTATGAATGACAACACAACACTTTTTGAGGTATTAGCTACAATTGGCGGGATGCCGGAAAACGGCAAAGCAGACCAGATAAAAATAATCAGAGGCGACCTTAAAAATCCTGAAGTTTATATGATAAATCTCTCTACATTAGATGGGATAAAAAATTACGATCTGGTAATGCAGGGAAATGACATTATTTATATTGAAACACGTAAAGACGCAGTTACCAAAACTATTGCGCTGCTGGGCCCTTACCTTTCGCTCATAAGTACAGCAATTCTTATTTACGGACTTGCCACACAATTTGGAAAATAATTTATGGCAGTAAAAAAAATATCGCCAATAAATGATGATTTTGATCTTGGACTGCTTATAGGCATTTCAAAGAAAAGTATCATTTGGTCATTATTGTTTTTTTCTTTTTGTGCGCTTATTGCTTTCCTTTATCTCAGATACACTCAGCCGGAATATAAAGCCAGCAGCATTATTCAACTTGGATTTGATGACAATGCGGGTAAAATTCTTCAAACCACTAACATTTATCAGGAGTACAATTACAAAGATATTGAACTATTAAGATCTCCGGTTTTTATCCAAAGGACATTGGCTACGCTGCCACTTGATATTGGTTATTTTACCAAAGGAACTGTTCTTAGTTCTGAACAATATAAAAACTCAGCCTACAAAGTTGACTATCTCATTCTTAATACTGACATCTATAATATACCTGTAACAATAGAATTTATTGACAAGGTAAAAGCTACAATTTCTTACACAATCGGCAACAACCAACTTAGCAAAGATTTCCTGCTCTCTGATACACTAATAACAGAGCATGCTAAGTTTAAAGTTACTATAGAAGAATACAAAAAATTGGATGCACAAAAACAGGAATCAAACAATCAGTTTTTCTTTACGATTTATGATCCGGGCACAATAGTTCCGCGATATTTAAGTCAACTTGAAATCAGTATTCTCAATGAGCAGGCAAGGACCATTCAAATAACAGCTAAAGACTTTAATGCAAAAAAAGCAGCAGACATAGCTAATGCAATTGGTTCTGAGTTTTTGGTCTTTGACAAAGAAAAAAAAGGGGAAAGTGCTGACAACGTTATTGCTTTTATTGACAACCAACTTGGAATGGTTTATGACCGTTTATATGAAACAGAGAATGAAATACAGGATTTTAAGGATCGCTACAATATCAAATCTGACGATATAAAAGCTTTTGATTTAAAACCACTACCTGATTTCTTGAGCCGTATTGAAAGTTTTGAAGAAGATTTGATACAACTTGAATACAACCTTAATATTTACAGTAAAATTGAAGCAGAGGTTTCATCAAATAACAACCTTGATGTATACAGCTTAGTATCACTAATAGCCGGAGCAGATAATGACGGAGTTGTTTCTGCGCAACTCAATTCACTTCAGTCATTGCTCTTAGAAAGGGAACAGATACAATATATCGTTACAAAAAACAGCGAACAAATCCGCTCGCTTGATTATAAAATAGCTATTCAGAAAAAACTACTTGCAGAAAGTCTGTCTGCTTCCAAAAACAGGATTAAAGAAAAGATTAAAGAACTAAAAGCTAAAATTAAAGAATACGAAAAAAACATTATGCCTGTCAGACAAGACGGCAAACCCGAATACAATGAGTTGGAGCTTGCCCGCCTTCAACGGATTTACCAAATTAATGAGAATTTCTATAACAATTTAGTTACCAAAAAAGCTGAATTTGCAATTTCCAGAGCCGGTTATGTTTCCAATAATATAATTCTTGACCAAGCAAAAACACCCAACACTCCTGTTTCGCCAAATACAAATCTTGTTATTTACCTCTTCATTGCAGGTGGCACAGTGCTTAGTATCGGTCTTATCATTGTCAGATATGTCTTACATAATGATATAGTTTCTATTAATGATATTCAACGCCATACATCAGCCCCTATCTTAGGTATTGTACCTAAATACAATAAAGATATCCCTGTGTCTCAACTATTAGTTGATAAAAGCCCAAAATCAATGATTTCTGAGGCATTCCGTTCAATTAGGACAAATCTTCAGTTCATATCTAATGAAAAAGGAGCGAAAATCATATCTGTAACTTCCACTATATCAGGTGAAGGGAAAACATTTGTAGCCATTAATCTGGGTGGTATTCTTGCTTTTGCCGGAAACAAAGTCGTGATTATTGACTTGGACATGAGAAAGCCAAAAATTCACGTTGGTTTTGGCGTTCCAAACAACAAAGGAATGAGTACCATTCTAATCAATCAGACTAGTGCTGAAGAGTGTATTCAAAAAAGCACTCTTGATAATTTAGATTTTATTACAGCTGGTCCAATACCACCAAATCCTTCTGAGTTAATTATCAGTCAAGAAATGGACAAACTTTTAGAGCACCTGAAAGAACTTTATGATATTGTGATTATTGACAATCCTCCTGTTGGTATTGTAACCGATGGTATTGCCAATATGCAAAAGTCAGATTATCCGCTCTATATTGTCCGCTCCCAATATTCCAAACGACAGTTTATTGAAAACATTAACCATATTATTGAAGAGAATAAAATAAAAAAACTTTCAATAATTCTCAACGGTGTTGATATGGAACGAGGACGATACGGGTATGGAGGATATGGATACGGAGGATATGGATATGGATATGGATACGGATACGGATATGGATATGGATATGGATATTATGAGGAAGATACTGAGAAAAAAAAAGGTAGCTTGCTTGACATTTTAAAGAAAAAAGACAAGACGAAATGACCATCAGCGAAACAGGTATTAATGGCCTATTGCATTTAATTCCAAAAGTATTTGAAGACTCAAGAGGCTATTTTCTGGAAGCATACAATAAACAGGTATTTAACGACCTAGGTATTAAAGAAACCTTTGTTCAGGATAATCTTTCAAAGTCTGAAAAAAATGTGCTGCGTGGCTTACATTTTCAAAATCCACCACACGCACAAGGAAAATTAGTAAGCGTAATTTGTGGAGCGGTATTAGATGTTGCTGTTGACATCAGAAAAAACTCCCCCACCTATGGAAGATATTACGCAGCAGAACTTTCGGAGAAAAACAAACACATTCTTTGGATACCACCCGGATTTGCACATGGTTTTCTTACGCTGGAAGACAATACGGTATTTTCATATAAATGTACAGGACTTTACAACAAATCTGCAGAGGATTCTATTCTATGGAACGACTCTGATCTGAATATCAATTGGGGTATAACAAATCCTAAACTGTCTGAAAAAGACCAAAATGCTCAAACCTTTAAGGGTTTTCATTCGAAATTTTAGCTTACTTTTGCAGGCTCAAAATTTTAAGGCTTGGAAAAGTCAACATACTACTTAATAGTTTACATAGGTTTCTTCATCACAACCTTCCTGTTTTCATTTCTTATAAACGGTTTGTTCCTCAAGTTTTCAAGAACCTTAGGAATAAGAAGTAATGAAAGTCGTGAAATTAGGTGGAGTGCCACAACAAAACCCGCTTTTGGTGGAATCTCCTTCTATATCATCTTTCTGCTTTCAGTAGCTTCACATGCTATATTTTTTCAGTCCAGTGCATTTCTTGATTTACAACTAATTGGAGTACTTACCGCCTGTACACTTGGCTTCATTGTGGGGTTAGCAGACGATGCCTACAATACAAAACCATTTCTGAAATTTTTTGCACAGATTACCTGTGCAGCTATTCTTATTGCAACCGGAACTTACATCAACTTTTTTCCTTGGGATTGGGTAAACTATCTGCTAACCGCATTTTGGGTAATCGGACTAATGAATTCTATTAATATGCTTGACAATATGGATGGGATCACCACCTGTGTTTCGATTTCTGTTGTGCTTTCAGCTATTTTCATGTTGATAACCAACAGCGATTATTCAAATATTCATTTCATCATTTTGATAGGTGTTCTTTCTGCATTACTCGGTTTTCTCTATTTCAACTGGAACCCTTCAAAAATGTATATGGGCGATACGGGAAGCCAATTTTTGGGGGTTTTCCTTGCTGCACTCGGCATCATTTACTTTTGGAATGTTTACGCAGTTGACGGTGATATTGCAACCAATCCCAAAATTCAGACTAAGCAACTAATAATACCGCTATTGGTTTTTATTATTCCAATTATTGATACAACTACTGTTGTAATTAACCGATTACTTAAAGGTCAATCACCATTTGTGGGCGGAAAAGATCATACTACTCATCATGTATCTTACCTTGGCTTCACAGACAGTCAGGTGGCCTGGATTTATTTTGATTTATCATTATTCTCATTACTGCTACTAATCATCATTGAAAAGTATATTCTTAACTGGGGATATACACACTTTCTCATATTCCTTACTTATTTCCTTGTGCTTTTTACCGCACTTTATTCTACCACAAGGATTAACCGCAAAAAAGAAAATAATTGAATTCATTTTATAATCGCTGCCTGATTTTTTTCCGCAGCAAGCGATTTTATACGCTTGCTGTTTTGCTTCTTATTATCACGGGAGCAAGGCTGTTTATTTTTTCAATTACAGACAAGGAAGATGATAAAAATTATCAGCGCTACTTTCAGGATAACTACAAAATATTCAGTATCACTGTTCCTGAAAACTTGAATTTTGCAGGAGAGCCAGTTCCGCTTCACGATTTTGATTTTCATGAGCGCATGGACCGTGAACTGACTGTAAATACTTACTGGCAAAGCAATACTTCATTTTTCCACAAACGCGCACACCGTTGGTTTCCTGTTATTGAACCAATACTCAAAAAAAATGGAATTCCTGATGACTTTAAATACTTGGCATTGATTGAAAGCGGACTTACAAACATTGTATCACCGGCAGGTGCAACCGGCTTCTGGCAACTGATGGAAGAACCTGCAAAAAAATACGGATTACAGATTGACAAAGAAGTTGATGAACGCTATAACGTTGAGAAATCTACCGAAGCCGCCTGCAAATATCTGCACGAAGCATATTCAATTTTCGGAAACTGGACTATGGCTGCTGCAAGTTATAACATGGGAATGAACGGAGCGCAGAGGCAATTGGAAAAACAGAAAGTAAACAACTATTATGACTTACTTCTTGGCGAGGAAACTTCTCGTTATGTATTCCGCATTCTTGCAGCTAAATGCATCATGGAACATCCGCAGGATTATGGCTTTTATCTGCGAAAAAAAGATTTATATCCACCGTTTAAAACCTATGAAGTTTCGCTTGACACTGCTGTTGCCGACTTTACTGATTATGCCATCGCAAACAAGGTGAATTACAAAATCCTCAAAATGTTTAATCCCTGGTTACGCCAAAGTTTTTTAACCAACAAAGAGCGAAAAAAATACACCATTAAACTTCCTGTTGAAGGCTATACTGATTTTGAGAAATTACTGAAAAGCGATGAAGGGCGGGCAATTGACACTGTTTACAAAATTTCCATTCCTGCCGATACTATTCCTGCAATCAACAACAGGTAATCCTGATTATATATGATTGAAGCCGACAACGAGCAGATTGAAATTTACGGAGCGCGGGAACACAATCTGAAGAATATTGACGTAATAATTCCACGTAACAAATTGGTTGTTATTACTGGCTTGAGCGGCAGCGGAAAATCATCCCTTGCATTTGACACCATTTACGCAGAAGGACAACGCAGGTACATTGAGAGTTTCTCAGCTTATGCACGCCAGTTTTTAGGTTCGTTAGAACGGCCAGATGTAGATAAAATAAACGGACTAAGTCCTGTTATTTCCATTGAGCAAAAGACCACCAACAAAAATCCACGCTCAACAGTTGGAACCATAACTGAAATTTATGATTTCATGCGGTTGCTTTTTGCTCGCGCAGCTGATGCGTATTCGCATGTTACCAACGAACGTATGGTAAAATATACCGATGAAGAAATTCTAAATCTTGTAGTCAAAAATTTCAACGGTAAAAAGATTTCACTTCTTTCACCCGTGGTAAAAGGAAGAAAAGGGCATTACCGGGAATTGTTTGAACAGCTATTGAAACAAGGTTTTACAAAAGCCCGCGTTGATGGTGAAATACTTGAACTCAACAGCAAAATAAAAATTGATCGTTACAAAACCCACGATATTGAAATTGTGGTTGATCGGTTAGAAGCAAACGCAGCTTCGCGCCAACGCCTGCAACAGAGCATGAGCATGGCAATGAAACATGGAAAAGGATCTGTGATGGTCTTGGAAAACGACAGTAATACAGTTCGTTTCTTTAGTCGTAATTTGATGTGTCCTACATCTGGAATTTCATATGATGATCCCGCGCCAAATATGTTTTCGTTCAACTCGCCCTATGGGGCTTGTCCACGGTGCAACGGACTGGGAACAGTAAGCGAAGTTGATGCAGATAAAATTATTCCAAATAAAAATCTGAGCATTAAAAAAGGCGCATTCGCTCCCTTGGGTGAATATAAAGACAACTGGATTTTCCGACAGATTGAAGCTATTGGCGACAAATATGGATTTACATTAAATGATGCAGTGTCAGAAATTTCTGAAGATGCACTGAATGTAATTCTTTATGGCTCTAGCGAAGTTTTTAAGGTAAAAGAAAACACATATGGAAACAGCGAAACAGGTTATTCACTTTCATTTGAAGGAATTGTAAATTTCATAATTCGACAAAACAGTGATGAAGAAAAATCAAAATCGCTGGAACAATGGATTCAAGGGTTCATGAATAAAGTGCAATGCCCGAAATGCCATGGTAGCCGATTGAAACAAGAGTCATTATATTTCCGCGTAGCCGAAAAAAACATTTACGAACTGGCTTGCATGGATATTCAAACTTTGCAAAATTGGTTCAAATCAGTTGATAAAAATTTAAATAAAAAACAACTTGTTATAGCCACCGAAGTTTTAAAAGAAATTAGGACACGAATTGATTTTCTGTTGGGTGTTGGCTTGGATTATTTAACATTAGATCGTAGCACACGCAGCCTTTCAGGTGGTGAGGCACAGCGTATTCGACTGGCAACACAGATTGGTTCAGCCTTAGTTGGAGTTCTTTACATTTTGGATGAACCGAGTATTGGCTTGCATCAGCGCGACAATCGCAAACTGATTACCGCTTTAAAAAATCTACGCGACAGCGGCAACTCGGTAATTGTTGTAGAGCACGACAAAGACATGATTGTAGCTGCAGACCATGTAATTGACATTGGTCCGGGTGCAGGTATTCATGGCGGAAGAATTATTGGTGAAGGCAATTTTTTAAAATCAAAATCAGGGTTCAAAATTCCTGCTAATACAATAAGCTCAACCATTGATTACATCACAGGCAAAAGACGAATTGAAATTCCTGCCAAACGCAGAAAGGGAAATAGAAAGACATTAACCATCAAGGGTGCTTCAGGAAATAATCTAAAAAATGTATCAGTTGAATTTCCTCTGGGCAAATTTATTTGTGTAACAGGTGTTTCGGGTAGCGGAAAATCATCACTGATAAACGAAACACTGCATCCTGTTTTAAGCAATCATTTTTACCGCAGCAATTTGCGTCCGCTTTCTTATAAAAGTATTGACGGAGTAAAAAACATAGACAAAGTAATTGCTATTGATCAAAGTCCGATAGGACGCACACCGCGCAGCAACCCTGCAACCTACACAGGCGTTTTCAGCGATATACGTAATTTATTTTCACAGCTTCCCGAAGCTCAAATTCGCGGCTACAAACCAGGACGCTTTTCGTTCAATGTTTCGGGAGGAAGATGCGAAACCTGTATGGGTGGAGGTGTTCGCACGATTGAAATGAATTTTCTACCCGATGTATTTGTGCATTGCGAAACTTGTAACGGTAAAAAATATAACCGCGAAACATTGGAAGTGCGTTACAAGGGCAAAAGCATTTATGATGTGCTGAATATGGATATTGATACCGCTGTTGAGTTTTTTGACAGTATTCCTTCCATTGTTGGAAAAATTCGTACACTGAAAAATGTAGGATTAGGCTACATCACGCTTGGACAAAGCAGTGTAACACTTTCGGGAGGCGAGGCGCAACGGATAAAACTTGCATCAGAACTAAGCAAACGCGACACAGGCAATACATTTTATATTCTGGATGAACCAACCACAGGTTTGCATTTTGAAGATATACGTGTACTGCTTTTAGCCTTGAATTCTTTGGTGGATAAAGGAAACACTGTTCTTGTTATTGAACACAACCTTGATATTATAAAAGTTGCTGACCATATAATTGACCTTGGTCCGGAAGGCGGTGAACGTGGCGGACAAATACTTTGTGAAGGAACACCTGAACAGGTAGCAAAAGCAAAGAATAGTTTTACCGCAGAGTTTTTGAAAGAGGAATTGGCTTCCTGATATTTCCAACCCACCGAACAACAAACAGTTTGGTATTTAAAAAAATATAACTTTACGCGGCTCAAAAAATAACGCTACCTTAATAATCCAATAACATTACAATGAAAAAACTTTACTCATTTTTTGCAACACTATTACTTGCAACCATTATCACACCTGCATTTGCGCAATTAGATTGTTCAGACGGAAGGTATTACAACCGCACTTATTTCAGTGCATTTGACACTACTGAAAATATTCTTTTCGGTTCAGGTCCTGCAGTTGGTAACGGACAAACTCAGGAACTCAGAATGTGTGTATTTGAGCCACAAGGCGACCAATTAGCTAAACGTCCGTTGATTGTTTTCACTTTTGGAGGGAGTTTTGTTACAGGAGAGCGCTCACAGGTTTATGCCATGTGCGAAGAATTTGTAAAAATGGGATATGTAGTTGCAGCCACTGACTACCGTGTAGGCTTCTTCTTCCCGAGCGAAGTAACTACCACACAGGCTGTGGTGCGCGGTATGCACGACATGAAGGCAGCAATCCGCTATTTTTACAAAGACGCGCAAACTGATAATATTTTCAAAATTGACACCAACTACATTATTGTAGGTGGAGTTTCTGCAGGAGCCATATCCGCTATTCATACAGCTTATTTGAGTGAAAACAGCGAGATACCGGAATATTTGTACGGTGATACAGCCGGAATGGGCGGTGTGGAAGGTCTGAGTGGCAATCCGGGTTATTCAACAAAGGTGATTGGTGTAATCAGTTTTAGCGGAACTATTGGTGATACTGCATGGATTAATGCCGGAGATCCTGCTATTGTTAGTCTTCATGATGTAGGTGACCAAACTGTTCCTATCGGAACAGGACCTATTTCTGTTGGCGGTTTTCCAACTGGTTTAACAGCACATGGATCTAATACAATTACAGTAAAAACAGATATGCTCAGCATACCAAATGCTTTAAAAACCTACCCCGGAAACGGACACGTAGCTTACCTGCAAGGTACTCAGCAGGAATGGGACGAAGCGGTGGATTACACCAAAGAATTTGTTGCCGACTTAGTTTGCGGAAGCCTTACACCTGCCTCAGTTAAAGAAGAGGAAAATGCGGTTGTTGGCATATACCCTAACCCATCAAACGGTGCGTTTACTATCACATTCGCTAATGCTGCAAAGCAAACCTTCACAGGTACTGTAACTGATGTTATGGGAAGAACTGTTAAAACATTCAGCACTAATTCCGAGAAAGTAAACTTAGATTGCACTGATTTAAAAGCGGGGATTTACTCTGTTGCAGTAAGCAGCGCAACTCAGCGTTTTACCGGAAAAGTGATTGTTAAATAATCAGGTTGGCTTGATAAATAAAAAGGCTGGCGAATTCGCCAGCCTTTTTTTATTGCGATAAACTTTACAAAGCAATCATCTCCGCAGCCTCTTTGCCGATAAGCATTCCCAACGCAACCCCCATACCACCCATGCGCACAGCACAATAAATATCTGGTGAAATCTCTTTCAGTATGGTAGCCTTCTCAGCCCCAACTCCCATAATGCCACTCCAACGCTGCTCAATCTTATAATCTATTCCGGGAATAATGACAGTGTGTAAAATTTCCTCCAAGCGTTTCTGAACTCTTTCGGTTAGCCCAAATTCGGTGGTTTCTTCGGTTTCAAAGTCAAGGTTGCGACCGCCACCAAACAAAATGCGGTTACCCACATTTCGGAAATAGTAATACCCTTTATCGTAATGAAAAACACCGTTCAGCTTTAAATCCTCAATTGGCTCGGTAATTAACACCTGTGCACGCGCAGGTTTTACATCTAATTCCGGCAATAGTTGTTTTGCAAAACCATTTGTAGCAGCCAATATTTTTTTTGCTTTCATCTCAAGGTTATTAGTGCAATTCAAGACAACTCCGTTTTCTGTTGTTTTAAAATTCAGCACTTCCGTTGCATTAAGAATAATAACACCTGATGATTGAACAACCCTTAAAAGTTCAGCCATCATTTTCCCTGTGTTTACCTGACCTTCGGCAGTGCTTTCAATAATGTGTTCAACATTGGCAAAGCCAAAGTCTGATATCTTCTCATCAGCTTTACGGAAACAGTTTTTTATTCCTGTAGTTTTAAAAATTTGTTCGTTCAGATAATCTAATTTGTCTATACATTCATTATAAAGAGCGGTATCTTCTTTCCCGAAAATTTCAAAGCCTCCGGTTTGTATATAACCGATTGCAGCTTCTCCCAGATTTTCCCGCAGCAATTGCAGTCCTCGAAAACGCTTTCCCAGTAAAGAAAAAACATTCTCTTCTGAGTTTGTTTTCAGGTCATCTAATAATTCTGACGGGCTTCCGAAACAGGCGAAACCTGCATTTTTAGTGCTTGCTCCGCTCGGGAGAATTCCGCGCTCAATGATTACAACTTTGAGTTGCGGATTATATTTCTTGAGATAATATGCTGTAGAAAGCCCAACAATACCGCTTCCGATAATGCAAACATCAATGTCATTAAAGAAGGTTTCATTTTCCCAGAAGCTCCAGTTCATGGGACAGAAATCAATTCAACATGAAAGGAACAGCCAATTCAAACTCGGGTATTTCAACACGTAGTTTTTTATTGTCAGGAACGCGTACCATATTGTAATAACCACTCATTCTGCCAATAGTTGTTTTCAGGTTGCAGGCCGATTCGTAGTTATAGTATTCACCCGGATGCAGCACAGGTTGTTTACCTACCACACCTTCGCCATCAACTGTTGTGAGTTCCCCGTTAGAATCAAAAATATCCCAGTGACGACTTAAAAGCTGAACAGGGAAATCATTCGTATTCTCTATAGTGATACGGTAAGTAAAAACAAAGTTGGCATTATCCACATCGGAATAGCGCTCTTCGTAGCCTGTTTCTACTGTTATTCTTACGCCTTCTGTTATCTGATTAACCATTGTGTTAGTTTTGAACGTTGCAAGTATAGCGATTCAATTATATGAACGTAAAAAATCTGAAACTATTTTATTTCAAAAATTAAGTTTCCAACTATCTGAAATAGAAGAAACCTAAAAATCGCGCAGTGAATTGAGAAAACGGGCTGCAATAACACGGTCGTAATATTGTCCTGCTTCGCGGTGATAAACAAACAACGTATAGTTCTGTCCAGCCTGTGTATGTGAACCTTCTATGATACTTTCATCAGCAACACTGATGCTATCCTTTTCCGAAACAAAAACATATTCGTAATCATACCAACCCTGTTTTAACAAAGCATTGGCTTCATATTGTTTCTCTTCTTCGTTATAGGTCATTAAAAATTCAGGGCTGCATTGCCAATCAGTCAAAGCACCGAAAACATACAGTGAGCCCTGTTGAGGAATTTTATCACTTTTCAGTCGAAAAAAAATACGGGCATAATCCGGCTCCACTGCATCATCATTGGCTTCCTGCATGCTGATGTAAAACTGCCCGTTAATATCAGCCGTGGTCTGATAGCGAAGTGAACTGCGTCTTTCATCCGGAAACAGATAAACATTATAGCCGTTGTATTCGGTTTCCAGATTCTGAATCCTGTCGCTGAGAAAACGGATACTGCGAAAATCAAAATGACGGAACTCATTTCCGGCCATAAAAGTGTTCTTGTCTTCGTAATCGTAAATCAAAAGATGGTCCTGTACAAATAATGGCTGTAAACCTTTGCAGGCATTATCCCACCTGCCATTTTGTGTGATTGTTATATTTACTTCGGTGAATGCATTATCGATTTTAAAACCTTTGGTGTTAATGGAAAAATCAATTTCATGGCGAAAGCGGCTGTCACTTAAAATGGTGGCCTTCTTTACATGTGCATCAACCTGTACAAGATTTTCATACACCACAAAACGTCTGGTGAGAACAATATTTTCTTTGTCAAAATCTTCGTAAACCATGAGCAGGTAATTTCCAGACTTGGTGATTTTGGTATTTTCATTGGGAATAACACAGGCATAGTGTGTATAGTCTTGCAGTGTATTCAATGAGTAAGCATAGGAGTTCAAGGGATTTTCCCAAAAGCCACTAATGTACTGGACAGTGCTTAAGGTTGATGGCGTCCAATCGGCATTGCATTGAAGAAGACCATACGTGTAGTTTTTGTAGCCGCCATCCAAATCATCAAAGTCAAGACGCACCACTTCTTCACTATTCAAAGCTATAAAAGGGTAAGAAAGCTGCTCGTTGTTATTTTCAAGCACTACGCTTTTTATATTCTCTTTATAGATATAGTTCTCGTAGCGAAGTTTACTTTCGGAAAAGTCTTCATTTTGAGCAACAGCACAAATACTTAAAGCAAAAACGGAGAGGAAAAAGAATGTGCGGGTTTTCAAATCAGTAATTTATGTTCTTAGAGAGCGAGCAAAGATAATCCTTACTTTTGCAATCGATTGAAAGCATATAACAAACATATTGCCTTATTTCTGTTAGTGGCTCTTTCGGCATTTATTGTGCCTAAAGAAATTGTGCACCAGTTTTATGGCCACACCGACACAGTTCATACATTCCATCATTCAGATAGTGATGCGCCTGTAGTTGAAAACGAACACGAACACTGTGAGATACTCAACTTCAATGCACCGCTTTATTTTTTCACGGTAAACTTTTTTTCTGCCGGAGAAAAGCCTGCAACTATTCATCTTTCAGAAAGCAGTCAAAGCTTTTTCAGTTCTCCTGATTTCAGGCTTTTTTCACTTCGCGGTCCGCCCGCTTGCTGAGTTTTACATTTTCTCAGCTAAAGAATAATTACGTCAAGGCGTAATCCATTCTTAACATTCATCTTATTATTTATTCAAAAAAATGAAGAATCTATTTTCTATTCTATTGCTTTTATGTACCGGTTTTACGGTGCATGCACAAAACACATTAAACGGAAAAATTACAGCCAAAGGAACTAACGAGTTGCTTGCAGGAGCCACCGTTTATTTCACAGATTTAAAGAAAGGCACAACAACAGACGAAAACGGAATGTATGTTGTGCGGAATCTTCCCGAAGGAAAATACCTTGTGGAATTTAAGTTTCTTGGCTACTCATCCAAAGTGCTGAAAGTTGACATCAGCGGCAACACGGTGTTAAATATTGAACTGGATGAGGCTCATATTGAAATTCACGAACTGGTTGTTACCGGTGTCTCTCACGCCACCGAAGTGAGGCAAAATCCTGTGCCTTCATCTATTGTTCCTAAATCTGTTTTGCTTGAGAACAGCTCGTCTAATCTTATTGATGCAATCGCAAAGCAGCCCGGCATCAGTCAGGTTACAACAGGTGCGGCTGTTTCAAAGCCTGTTATCCGTGGGCTTGGTTATAACCGTGTAATCACTCTCAACAATGGTTTGCGGCAGGAAGGCCAGCAGTGGGGCGATGAACACGGAATTGAAATTGACGAATATTCGGTGGACAGAACTGAAATAATAAAAGGCCCCGGAAGCCTGATGTATGGCTCGGATGGCATGGCCGGTGTGATTAATTTTATTGCACCAAAACCAATTGATGACGGCAAAATAACCGGCAACATTCAATCAAATTACCAAACCAACAACGGCTTAATCGGCAACTCTGTTATGCTTGCCGGAAACAGCAAAGGCTTTGACTGGATGGCACGAGCAAGCAGGAAAGATGCACGCGCCTATTCCAATGCTTATGACGGAAAGGTTTTCAATTCCGGCTTTAATGAGTTTGACTACAACGCCATGATTGGGCTGAACAGAAAATGGGGTTACACATATCTTACCTGGAGTTCATTTAATCAGCATGTGGGAATGGTGGAAGGTGAACGCGACAGCACCGGAGCTTTTATAAAACAGATTGCAGTTAACGATACAACTGTTGATGAAACGATTGCTTCTTCATCTGACCTGAACAGCTATTCCTTAGCTGTGCCCAAACAATTTATAACACACAACCGCCTTGCTTCGCAGAGTTATTTTATTTTAGGCAAATCAAGGCTGGCACTTAATTTTTCGTGGCAGCAAAACCACAGACGCGAGTATGGCAATGTGCTTGACCCCGAAGAATACGAATTGTATTTTCTGCTCAACACCTATACCTATGATGTAAAATATTTTCTGCCCGAAATGGCAGGCTTTGAAACCACCATTGGGTTGAACGGTATGCAGCAAAGCAACAGCAATAAGGGTGAGGAGTTTATTATTCCTGAATATTCTCTATTTGATTATGGCTTATTTGCTGTTACCAAAAAATCAATCGGCAAATTCAGTTTCAGCGGAGGCGCAAGGTTTGATCAACGCTTCTTTAATTCCCAATCATTAGTTGTTGATTCGGCAGAGAAGTTTAACACCATTACGCGCAATTTTTCTACAGTTGCGGCAAGTCTTGGAGCAACCTATGCTCTAAAGGAGGGCTTGTTGTTAAAGCTGAATGTGTCCCGCGGATTTCGTGCACCCAATGCCTCTGAGCTGGCTTCCAACGGAAAGCACGAAGGCACGCTGCGTTATGAATACGGCAACAGCAAGCTGAAAGCAGAAACAAGTCTGCAGGTTGATTTAGGTGTTAACTTTTCATCAGAACACCTTTCGGTTGACGTCTCGCTTTTCCGCAATTCTATTCAAAACTTTATTTACGTGCAGCGCATTTCAAGTGCGCTTGGGGGCGACAGCATAGTTGATGTCAGCGACCCTGTTCCTACCTTTCAATATACACAGGGCAATGCAGCACTTACCGGTGGCGAGCTGTTTATTGACATTCACCCGCACCCGCTTGACTGGCTGCATATCGAGAACTCGTTTTCGTATGTGCAAGGAGTTAATCAGGGAAAGACAGACAGCGCAAAATACCTGCCTTTTATTCCGCCTGCTCATTATCAGGGGGAGCTGCGCGCCAACCTTGGCAAGCACTGGAAGGCATTTAACAACACTTACCTGAAAGCGCAGTTCGATTATTATTTCGCGCAGAAAAAAGTATTGCTTGATAACAACACCGAAACACCTTCGCAGGCTTATTACCTGATTAATGCCGGAGCAGGCACCGATGTGGTTTCTAAAAAAGGCAACACCTTATTCTCGCTTTACTTCTCGGTTAATAATCTGCTGAACACTGCCTACCAAAACCACCTGAGCCGCATACGCTATGCTGCCGAAAATGCTGCAACGGGAAGAGTTGGGGTGTTTAATATGGGACGCAACTTCAGCATAAAACTGGTTATTCCGCTCAGCATAAAAAAGTAACTTAGCGCAGATTATATGCAGAAGTATTTTCTCTTTTTTGTCTCCTTGTCTGTCAGCTTGCTTTCGTGCAGCAAAACGGATACTACCAAACCAACTGCCGAATTACTTTCTCCGGCTGATGCCGATACGTTTTATATCAACGACACCATTCCGTTCACTGCTGCATACAGTGATAACGAAGAACTGAATCAATACAGAGTAGAAATGAAGAACAACTTTGCGGAACTTGAAGACTCGCTGCCGGCATGGAAGTTTGTAGTGGCGAATGCACTGACCGGAACGCAAGACACCGTGAGCAGCGAGCTGATAATACCTGACACTATTTACAAAGGCAACTATCTGCTGATTACAAAATGCGTGGATACGGAGGGAAACGAAGCCGCAGCAGATACTTCACGAATAACGATTCAGTAAATTTGAATTTGAATTACTACATTTGCTTAAACATTAACACACAAACACTTTAACACCTTTATTACGTTTATGAAAACAATCAATACCTGGCTTGAAGAATATGGCGAAAGTCATAAAAACCCTACCAACAAACTTGTTCACTGGATTTGTGTTCCCATTATTTTCTGGACGGTAACAGCTTTGTTCTGGAGCATTAAACTTCCTGTTGATGTGCAGCCCGGCTTGCCGCTTAATGGCGCCATGATAGCTGCCGCATTGATTTTCGGCTATTACCTTATGCTCTCGTTTACGCTGTCAATCGGGTTATTGCTTTTTACCTCAGCCTGCCTTTTTATCAGTTATACTATTGAAGCAAGCGTTACCGTGCTTCCGCTTTGGGCTATTGCACTCATTACTTTTGTGCTGGCCTGGATTGGTCAGTTCTGGGGACACAGTGTGGAGGGTAAAAAACCTTCGTTCCTGAAAGATGTGCAGTTTCTGATGATTGGTCCTGCGTGGCTGATGAGTTTTATTTATCAGAAAGTGGGGATTAAATATTAATTTAGTTCTCGCAAAGGCGCAGAGGCGCAACTTATTACCTATTACATCTTACTTATTACATAGCCAAATGTCAACCCTAACAGCCGAACCCGAAGTAAAAACTACCTCAGCCATGAAAACAATTGTAAGCAAACAGCGCGAGTTTTTTAACACGGGCGTTACCAAAAGCGAGAGCTTCCGCAGAGAGCAGCTGACCAAGCTGAAGAATGCCATTATCAAGTATGAGAAGGAGTTGCTGGCTGCGCTGAAAAGCGATTTGAATAAATCGGAGATGGAGGCCTTTGCTACCGAAATTGGTATCAGCATTGCCGACATTGATTATAACCTGAAACGCCTTGGCAAATGGATGAAACCCGAGCGTGTTTCTACTCCCCTGTTCTTTCTTCCGGGCAGCAGTTGGTTGTATAAAGAGCCTTACGGGGTATCGTTAATCATCGGTCCATGGAACTACCCTTTTAAGAACACGGTTGGCCCACTGATTGGAGCCATCAGCGCAGGAAACACCATCATCATTAAACCTTCTGAGTTATCGTCTGCAACTTCTGCGGTAATCAACAAACTGGTTACGGAAACCTTTGACCCCCGCTACATGAAGGTGATTGAAGGCGGTGCAGCCGAAACTACCGAACTTATTAAAGAGCGTTTTGATTACATCCTCTTCACGGGCGGAACCGAAATTGGCCGCATTATTTATCAGGCGGCTGCCAAACACCTTACTCCCGTTACGCTGGAGTTGGGCGGAAAAAGCCCTTGCATAGTAGATGCCGACACCGATCTGGATGTTACCGTTAAGCGTATTGCGTGGGGTAAATTTGTGAATGCCGGACAAACCTGCATTGCGCCCGACTATGTGCTCATCAACAAAAAGATAAAACCTGCCTTCATTGAAAAGATGAAGCAAACCATTACCGAATTTTACGGTGCCGACCCTAAAGCAAGCCCTGATTTTCCACGCATCATCAGCGACAGACATTTTGAGCGTGTGAAAAAACTGATTGAGGGCGAGGTGGTAGCAGGCGGACAAACCGATGCTTCGCAGAAATACATTTCGCCTACAGTTATTGACAACGTTACGCCCGACCACAAGGTGATGCAGGAAGAAATCTTCGGCCCTATTGTGCCCCTGATGGAATACGACACCCTTGACCAGGCTATTGATTTTATCAATCAAAGAGAGAAGCCACTTGCTCTTTATATCTTCAGCAACAACAAAGAATTCAGAGAGCGTATTATCAATGAAACCTCTTCGGGTGCGGTGCTTACAAACGATGTAATGCTTCATGCCGGTCACCCCGGACTGCCTTTTGGCGGTGTGGGCAACAGCGGAACAGGTGCTTATAATGGCAAGTTCGGTTTCGATACTTTTTCACATACCAAACCGGTTCTTAAACGCCCGTTTATGTTTGATGTGAAGCAGAAATACGCTCCCTACACCACCGGCAACGTGAACTTTATCAAGTTTGCGATAAGGAAGTTACTGTAAACTATAGTCAGCTGTTATTTTTATACCCTAAACGGGGGTGAAAAACCCGGTTATACAGGTTATTTATACCTATTGTACAGGCATAAGTAACCCATACAACTGGCTAAACACACCTGTTGTACAGGCATAAGTAACCATATCCTACAGGCATAAGTAACCATATGTATAGGCATAAGTAACCCATACAACTGGTTAAATACACCCGTTATACAGGCATAAGTAACCCTATGATATAGGTATAAAGACCTGTTTTTAGTAACGACTACCTCATCAGGAACATCTTCCCGAAGTTCTTGCGGATATACTTATCGGCACCCGTAGCGCGGTGCTCAATATCCTGCCCGTTAATGTAGGCAGTAACGGTGTAGAGATACACCCCGTTGGCAAGCTGGTCGCCATACTCGTCTTTACCGTTCCAGGCATATTGCGTTATGTTGCGCCCGATGTTGATAGGCCCCAGTTCATCGGTGGTAATCTCGCGCACCACTTTGCCCGTGATGGTCATAATCTGTATCTTGAAATAGTCGGGAATAACCGAGCCGGTCAATACAAACACAAAGCGGGTTGACGTGCTGAACGGGTTGGGATAATTCAACACCTCAGTAATGGTGCTGCGGTTGATAACCTCAAACGAAATGGTGTATTCAAACGAGCCCGAAGCGTTGTTGCTCTTGTCGCTGCCCTGAACAATGAGCTTGTAAACGCCATCGGTAGTAAACTCGGCAGGATACTCAATGGTGCAGATATTCTCAGGTGCACTTGCAGGTGTAAATATCATACCGTTTATTCCGCCCCAGGGAATATGATGCGTGCTATTGTCGGGATAAATAACATAGACATCAATCTTATTGGTGTCTGAATATTCATCCATAATCAGGTATTGATTTTCATCGTCAAGCCTTGCCACAATCTGCGGCTTTGCCGAAACAATATCGCCATCCAGAATGTGGATACCATCAAAGGTAACATCCAGAATAGGGTTAATGCGGTCGCCATTGGCCGAGAAACTTACATAACCGATGTTGTTGAAATGGTATTGCTCCAGCTGGTCGGGGTTGCCCAATGAATCATAGGGATTAACCTCAACCCACAGTTTGTTGGTGCCTACAAAGTCGGCAGTGGAAACATGAATGGTATCAATCAGCACACCGTCAATCAGCAAAGGCGCCTGACGCGGGTAAGGCACAATCAGCGAACTGTTGTCCTGTTTCTGCACCCAGTATTTTACCAGCAAGCTGTCCATATCATAATCACCAATATTTTCAATAGCAGTGGCAAACACAATATCCTGAAACTGCTCAACCACCGAACTCGGGAAATAATATCCGATGTTAGGATTTAAAGCCGCCTCGGGAACCTGGTCATAAATAATCTGCCAGCGCTCCAACTGAACGGGGGTGCGCGTGGTATCGTCCTGCGTAAAGGCCTGCAACTTCATGTAAGGATGCACGGCATCATCTATAATACCGGTAAGCGAAAGACTGTCGGGGTTGGTAGAAGGATAAATCAAATAATCCGAAAGCACCACCTCTTCAACACCATTTTGGCGCACACCAATAATATCCACCGTCATGGTATCATCCGTTGGTATCTCACTCGGGTGGCGATCCCAATACATCCAGTTCCAGCCTGCCGATGGGCCGATGAGGGGTGTGGTGATGGTGCCTGCATTCCAGATACCATTCATTTGGGCCTGAAAATCAATTATTGAATTTGGTGCATCGCCAACCAAAAATGAAGTGGTGCTTGGTCTTCCCTTTTGAGCAAAGAAGGCCCAGGGATAATTCAAAGGAATGGTATCTAAAGCCTGAAAATCAAACTTAGGAGGGTTTTGAAGAGCAGCTTTTACGGCAATATTACCGGGAGCTGAATTCCATGGAACAAATGTAGCGGGACCAACAGAGGGACCCGGTATCCATGAATAAATAAGAACATAAAAGCTATCAGGAACATGTGTATTTAAAAAAGTTGCAAGATTGGTCATGGAGGCATCACTATTGTTTTGCCATAAAAACATTCTCCACGGTCTTGATCTTCCGCAGCAGCCTATACATTGATTCAATTGATCGAAATCATGATCTAAACCAACCGTTTCGCCAGTAGACGGTTCAATACCAGGTGTCAGCCAGGGCTCAAGCGTACGATTATCAATAGCTGCTACTATTAATTGAGGTTGCACCAATTGAGCAAGACTACCACCGCAAGCAATATAATCCTGCAATTCATTGTCAATATTCCACAATACCTGATTTGCTTCCTGAACAGATGACAGCCAGCCAATATTATGAACAGAAACAGATTTAGGTGTATTGATAAAATCAAATCTGCGCCCCGGACGATTGTGTACTACAAAATTGTATTTATCGCCCTCATAATTGGCAGTGTCGGGTTTAAACTGAAAGAAGTGAGATTGTCCCCAGCCCCATTTATCTTCAATATACTGAAACGAACTCTCACGCCATTTAAACACCGTTGAGTCAACCGAGGCACGCCAGAAATACACCTGACTATCGGGCATACTGGCAAGCAATGTTGGCGTCCAGTTTACCACTCCCCCACTCTGGGTAATGGTAGTTTCCTGCATCAGCGGACTGTTAAAACGGTCGGTAGTGTCTAACTGTAAACGGTAGGTACGCACAGGTGCAAAAGGGTCGCCTGTTGAGGCTTTCAGCGTAATACCCTGTTCGCCCATAATGGCAAACTTGTAAGGATACACAGGAATAATGTCAGGCGACTGCACCACAAAATTCATGTTATTGATAAAGTTGTTCTGCTCCGATAATTCATCAATCACCGGGAAAGGCCCGTCATCAATATGTATGTAAAGCTGATTAATACCGATACCAAAAATCTGGTTGGTAGCAAAGCGCACCACCAGAGTATCTTTAAAGAAAATAGGCGCAAAGGTTTGGGTAATACTACCTCCATCTAAACCACCTGGAAAGGTGCGCCTTACATACAAAGTAAGCGTGTCATCATAGGTTCTTCCAAGGTTGTTTACAATAATATTGATGTCAAATGAATCTAACTCCGTGGTAACGGTAATCGGTGTGCCGTTTCCGTCAGGGTTGGTGAAATAAACATTGGGCTCAGAAATAGCAAGGTCGGGCAGCGGATGTGTGTTAATGCGGATACCCGGATCGCCATGCAGGGTATTCTGCATAACGGTAAAGTTGTAGAGATAATTTCCGGGCGACTGCACA
This sequence comes from Bacteroidia bacterium, assembly GCA_050186075.1. Classification (GTDB taxonomy): domain Bacteria; phylum Bacteroidota; class Bacteroidia; order SXHM01; family SXHM01; genus SXHM01. The sequence continues at coordinate 10,349 of JBFWYU010000037.1, read as the reverse complement.
TCAGCTACCGTATTTTTCATCACCTGACCTATGGTATAATGGTAACGCTTGAGACCAAGATTAGAATACAGGCTGTCACCATAACGTGCCAATGCTCCCGTTACGCCATTGCCCACCGAAGCCAGAAAACCGATGGCACCTCTGTCTTCGGCCAGCACCCAGGGCTCGCTCATACTCAAACTTGCACCGGGAATATTATGTATATCACCCGAAAGGCAGGAGTTACCAAAAATCAGAGGATACTTACCTTCATTATCATAGGTGTTTACATCATCAGTGCTCACATCAAAACCACCTCCGGCACCATGCCCGAAAAAGGTCATGAGCGAAACACCGTCTTCAATCAGGTTGCGGATTGAATCAGCCTGCGTAATCTGAAAAGGCTGTGAGTTTGTTTTAGAAAACTTCTGTACCCAGGCACCATACAGCGAGTCTTCGATTATTTCTTCCATTACATCTACATAATAGCAGAGTAATTCATTTTCTGCACCATCAGCACCACCGCAGAAATGCAGCACGCGTTTTTTCCATTCATCAGGTTCAGCACCTTCGTATTCCACTACTTTATCTAAGTAATCCTGCGCCTGATCGGGTGTGCGTGCTGCCACTCTTCCCACCGGAATAGCTGGCTCGTAGAGGTTTCCACCAAGCCCGGCAGTAAGCAGCATATCACACGAAGGATAACCGAATGTAGGAACAAGGCAGGCGGCATAAATAGCTGCATCGGCCCGACAGCGGTAGGGATAAATACCTTTCCCGTAAAGAAACAAATGCTGCATGGTATCAGGCCATTCCTGATAAGCAAAATCAGCAAAATGGCGGATCGACATCGGGTTCTTGGGGATACCATGCCCAAACTGGTCATAGATTTCGTCAATATCAAACAACTCGGCATTGTAGCCGCTCAGGTTACGGTAAGCTTTGTAGTTCTGGCCTTCACCCCAAAGACTGGTGTGCGTGATAATGTAAAAATTGGGAGGAACTAAGTAATTGGTAATGTCAAGGAAATAACCATCCTGATTATGCCCGCAGGGTTTTAAAAGCTGAATGCTGTTGGCAGCAATCTGCGCATCGCTGGTGAGGTAGCATTCTTTATCAACACCACCATCAGGAACAAGCGCAGCAGTAGCTCCACCGTTGGTAAACAATTGTACTCTTTTGTAAGTTGTAAGGTCAAAAAGTCTTCCGGTTGAGCCTTGCAGATTAAAGCCAGTTAGGTTAAGCAGGGTTTTAGTTTCACCGGTGTTAGCATTATCGGGAACAAACATTTTAGGATAAGTAGTTCCGCTTACCGCCATGCTGTGGGGATAGCGCACAGAAGCATAAGCCGCTACATGCGTTGTACCGCTTAGACTTGAATACACAACATTAGTTGAACCGTTTGAAATATTTGAAGAGGCAATATCCTTATTGTAACGCTTGGTGTAAAAACCAAAATAGGTAGTGTCAAAAGAAAATGACCCCACACTGATACGCATGTTGTGTGTTGCATCTGAAAGCCCCACTACATTACCTTTCACAGTAGCGTTAGGTCCGGTAGTAGCAGAAGGCGTAGGTACTGTAGCCGTAAATGCGCCACTGAAGCTTGTGCTGTAATAACCTTCACCTGCTGTGTATTGCGGACTGGTAGCACCGTTTACAATAGGATAAGTTTTCCCGAACAGGTAACCGCTGTTGGTATAATACACCGAGTTTTCTTTGAAGAAATAAGTGGCCGGTGTAATATTATTGATGTCCGTATCGGTTATATTCTGAAAACGCAGACCTGATGTGTTTCCCCATGAGAAGAAATAAAACGCAGTGTCGTTAAACAAACTGTAGTAAGGGTTTCCGTGGTTTTCGGGAATATCATACGCCTCACGATCAAAGTAACCATCGTTACGCTGCGCATGAAACTCAATGTAATCAGCCGAATCCAAACTGCCGTCTTGTCCTCCTACCACATAAATCGGAAGCTCCTGTCCGCGGCCAAACATCTGAATATTATCAGGGTCAATTGAATTAACAGGAATGCCGCTGTTTACAAGCGCAGTATAGGTAATGCGGTAAACGCCATCCTGCAAAATGGGGAATTTGTAATAAGGCTGGCTATAGTTAATCCATGAGTTGGTGTACTGCGCAGAAGCAGCAAATGGCAAGAGCAGAAATAATAAGGTGCGTAAAAGTCCCCTCATTTATTTTTCCTTTTTCGTGAAATCAAATCTCAGAGAAAATACATTCGAAAGCAGTCCCACACTCTGACCAACATTGGCCAAAGCATAATCAATCGTAAAGTTTTTAATGCGGATACCAACACCAATGTTGGGTTGAATGGTGGTTACCTTTTTGCCGTCAATATCCAACACCTGCTGAATGTTTCCAACACCACCGCGCACAAAAATAAAATCAGAATAAGCCAGTTGCAGCCCGAATTTAGGGTCAATGCTGATAGGATCTCCTTTGATGGCAACGTTGCGTTTTCCGTCAAAAGTAAAATCCAGGTTAGCTTCAATGTAGGTGGTAAATTTCTTGTAAATGGTAAATTGCTTTCCAACGCCCAGAACCAATTTAGGCAATGTTACCTCAAGCGAGTTGGAAGGGATTTCGTTTCCGGTTTGCACAAAAACCTGTTTGGTGGTAGAATCCAAACTGTAGCTCCACGCATTGAAAGTGGAAGTAATGTCGCGACCCATAGCGGCAAACTTCCAGGTTCCACGCTGGTATTGCGCACCCACATCCAGACCAAAACCATAAGCATTGGCGAAGTCACCCACCTTGCGGTAAATAATTTTCGCATTGGCTCCGTAGTTCAGTCCTTCTATTTTTGATTTACGTGCATACGAAATAAGGAAAGCATAATCAGCAGCGGTAAAAGATTTTATACGGTCGTAATTGATTTGTCCGTTGTTGTCAATCAGTTGCGTTGTATTCGGAATATCATCCACTCCAAAGCGGATAACGCTGAAACCGATGGTGCTTTCAGCATTAATTTTAGCAGCAACACCTAAGTAATCGTATTTGGCAATCCCTGCAAAATACTCGCTGTGCATCAGCCCTACCTGAAATGTATTGTTAATGTGTGCAAGCCCTGCGGGGTTCCAATATCCGGAGGTTACATCCTTGGTTTGTGCAATGTATGCACCCGACATTCCGAGTGCGCCTCCACCCACTCCAATGGCGAGAAACTCGTTACTGTATTTGGGAGCCTGTGCAAATACCGAGAGGAAAGTAATTGATAATAATAGTGCGAGGGTGGCAGAGCGAAAATTACGTGTCATAACTTTAAATAGTGTGTGAATTTATAGATTTATTTTGAAAGCGTCAAAATCGTAAACGGGGCTTTTGATTTATTATTGTGCAGGCTGAAAAATTTATTTTTACTTTGGGTTTGAATTAATGGCACACGGATGACACAGATATAACAGATAGTAGCTGATTTAGTTCGTATAAATACCACCAATCCCTGCCATACATGTGCCATCCTCTATTATGGACTTAAACAAAAAACGATACTTCGAAAACCTTGACGCCCTGCGTTTCGTGTCGTTTTTCTTTATTTTCTTCGGCCATGCCTTAGACACCGAAAGCGAGGTGCTGAAACAGGATGAGGTTTACGGCTGGGTAAAGCATTACATCTATATTTTCGGGAAAACAGGATTTAGTTTCGCTTTTGTGCTCTCCAGTTATATTAATACCTGGGTAATTCTGGAAGAACGCAGCACCAGCGGCAGATTCAGCCCGGTTATGTATTATGTAAGACGCGCACTAAGAATATGGCCGCTATATTTTCTTACACTGTTTATTGGTTTTGTATTGGTTCCTTTTGCAAAAGATCTACTGAATGAGCCTTTTCAGGAAACAGCCAACCCAATCTATTTCATTTTCTTCGTTGGCAACTTCTACCTGATTGAACATGGATTTACGCAATCGCCTATCATCAGTGTGTTATGGAGCGTTTCGGTAGAAGAGCAGTTTTATATTTTCTGGCCGTTTTTGCTGTTGCTTTTCAGTTTCAGAATCAAATGGTTGTTTCCGTTGCTGATGATTGTCTTTGCTGCATCAACTTTTTACCTTTTCGGTGTCAAAGAAAATGACCAGTATGTGTTGTGGTATCACACGCTTTTCTTGTTGGGTGATATTGCAATGGGGGCGCTATTCGCTTTCATATCATTCAAAGCCTCAGCAAGCGAAAACTCAATTTTCAAATGGCTTGAAAACCTGGGTAAAAATCAGATAGCAATCATCTATCTCCTATTCTGGATATGTCTGATTTTTTACAAACCTATTTTTGAGAATAATCTGCTTCCGGGAGTTGCAAACCTGATTATTGAAAAGGTGGTATTTGCTCTGCTTCTTGCCTTCTTCATTTTTGAGCAAAACTTCTGCAAAAACTCATGGATAAAATTTGGAAGACTGAAGCTATTCAGCTTTCTCGGTCTTATTTCCTACGGACTTTTCTGCTTCCACGAAATTGGAATTTTAATTGGCGGCAGGGTTCTGGAATTACTGAATTTACAGGATAGTGTGGGATGGTTTCTGTTTATAAAACCTGCAGTAGCTTTAGCTATTATTATTCCTGCTGCTTATTTAAGCTACTACTATTTTGAGTTAAAATTTTTGAAGCTGAAGAAATATTTTTATTCTTAATCCAAACCCAATTCTTTCATCGGGTCCCAATAGACCTTGTCAAAGTTCTTCACTTTATCCTTCACCACTTTTATTCCTTCTTTTTCCAACAATTGTTTCATCAAATCGGGATGCCCGAAATTGTGTTTTCCGGTAAGCAAACCGTTACGGTTCACCACACGATGCGCAGGAACTTTCGGCTTCTGAGAACCTGCATTATTCATTGCCCAACCTACCATGCGCGAACTTTTACCTGTGCCGAGGTAACGTGCAATTGCTCCGTATGATGTAACCCTTCCTTTGGGAATTAATCGGGTAACAGCATAAACATCTTCAAAAAAGGATTGATGCTTTGGAGTATCAGCCATTTTGCAATGCAGAAATTTTGAAACTAAGATAGTTAATCTTCAAACCCTGCTCCAAAAACATTTTTTCGTAATAGGTTTTTATCTGCAAAAGCTCTGCGTTTTTGCTGATGTAAGCATCCTCTGCTTTTTCAATGGATTTGTATAAATCAGCAGTGGCAGCAAGCAGTTCAAGTTTTAATTCCTGAGCAACTTCTTTTGAATAATCATACAGAGGAAAGTTGTCAGTTTTCAGATTTACAATTCCTCCCGGCTTCAGAATATTCGCATATCGTTTCAAAAAAACAGGTGAAGTCAAACGCTTGCGCTCACGTGTTTTCTGCGGTTGCGGGTCGGGAAAAGTTACCCATATTTCATCCACTTCACCGGATGCAAAAACCTTTTCAATATGGTCAATTCGCGTGCGGACGAAAGCCACATTGTTCATCTTGTTATCAAAAGCCGTTTTGCTTCCGCGCCACAAGCGTGCTCCTTTAATATCAACTCCTATAAAATTTTTATCAGGAAATTTCTCTGCAAGTCCCACGGTGTATTCACCTTTGCCGCAGCCTAATTCAAGAACAAGAGGATTGTTATTTTTAAAATACTCGTTATGCCATTTTCCTTTCAGACTAAAGTCTTCGGAATTATGCAATGAGGGCAATTGAAAAACATTGGGGAATGTTCCAATCTCAGCAAATTTTTCGAGCTTTCCTTTTGACATTATTTCTCTCGCAAAGGCGCAAAGAGCGCAAAGAAAATTACATTTTTATCTCCTCTCCCGCAGCATTCAAAAAATGATACTCCAGAAAGTGATATGCATTTGAACTTTCCACTTTTATTTTGCCTTTGTATTTACGCTGCCATTTCCAACGGATAGAAAAAATTCCTTTGGTTAAAAATGCTTCTATAAAAGGGTGAACACTGATAGTTACCTTTTTTTCGTTTTGCTCCTGCATTATAAAACGAAGATTGTTTTCAATTTCATCAACAAACAAAACGGTTGCACCTACTTCACCGGTTCCATCGCAGGCAGGGCATTTTTCAAGTGTTTCAATATTCATTTCGGGGCGCACACGCTGGCGTGTAATTTGCACCAAACCGAATTTTGTAGGAGGAAGAATGTTATGTTTTGCCTTATCATCCTTCATTTCGTCACGCATCTTCTCAAAAAGAAGTTTGCGGTTATCGGCTTTATGAAGGTCAATAAAATCTACAACTATAATACCGCCCATATCGCGCAAACGCAACTGGCGTGCAATTTCTTTTGCAGCTTCCAGGTTGCAATCAAGCGCATTGGTCTCCTGATCATTATCAGATTTTGCACGGTGTCCGCTATTAACATCAATTACGTGCAGGGCTTCGGTGTGCTCAATTACCAGATAAGCGCCACTTTTGAATGTTACTGTTTTTCCGAAAGATGCTTTTATCTGCTTTTCAATTCCGAAATGCTCAAAGATGGAAGTCTTCCCTGAGTATAATTTGGCAATACTTTCTTTCTCGGGAGCTTTGGCATGAAGGTAGTTTTTCACTTCTTCCAGAACTTTCGGATCGTCAGTGTAGATATTGTTGAAATCCGGATTCAGAATATCACGCAATAAAGCGGATGTGCGGTCAAGCTCGCCCAACACACGCTGCGGTGCATTTGCTTTTTTCAGTTGCTCAAAGCAGGTGTTCCACTTTTTCATCAGATCCTTCATGTCGGCATCCAACTCTTCTACCTTTTTATGTTCGGCAACAGTGCGGATGATAACACCAAAATTTTTAGGCTTTATATCGCTGATGATTTTTTTCAGGCGGTCTCTTTCTTCCGAACTTTTTATTTTTTGCGAAACAGAAACTTTGTCGTTAAAAGGCAGAAGAACAATGTATCGCCCTGCAATTGAAATCTCAGAAGTTATGCGCGGACCTTTTGTTGAAATAGGCTCTTTGGCAACCTGCACCAAAATCTGCTGGCCGCTTTTTACAATGTCATCAATTTTGCCGCCTTTGTTAATGTCTTTCTCAGGACGCACATAATCCAGCCTTGAGCTGTTTTGTTTTCCCGACTGAACCTGTTGCGTAAATTTCACAAACGAATTCATCTGCGGACCTAAATCCAAATAATGCAGAAAGGCATCCTTTTCGTAGCCGATGTTTACAAACGCGGCATTCAGTCCGGGCATAATTTTCTTCACCTTACCAAGGTAAATATCGCCCACAGAAAAGTTGTTGCTGCTGCGCTGCTTATGCAACTCAACAAGCTGTTTGTCTTTCAGCAAAGCTATTACAGCTTCAGACGAAGACGATGATATTACAAGATCGTAATTCACGGAATAAGATTAAATGAGTAAATACACTCTTCCCTGTGTGCATATGATGCAACAGGGAAGAGTGTGCGGGGAAATCCCCTGCCAGCGTAAATTACAGACTATTTACCTTTCTTCTTATGTCTGTTTTTTCTCAAACGTTTTTTACGTTTGTGGGTGGCCATTTTATGCCTTTTTCTTTTTTTACCGCTTGGCATGCTATTATATTTTAATTGTTAAACATTTGCCTCACATTGCTGCTTGGCGTTAAATTTCTTTGTGCTTATTTACTTTTAAGTTCATTAATGTATTTATCCACCTCAACTACAAGCACAGGGTCGCTGAGTTTGGATTTATACACCTCAAGATTTTTTATTGCCTCTTTATTGTTACCCATTTTCTCGTAAGTGTCGGCAATGTAAAGGTTCACTTCTATAAAGTCGGGTTTCACTCTTTTTACGGTTTCAAAACGGGCTAGCGCTTTATCAAACTGTCCGCTTTGAATAGCAAAATAACCGAGGTTAAGCTGGGCATTAATGTGTGTTGAATCTTTGGCAACCACTTCACGCAGCAAACCAATCCCTTGCATGGGTGGCTGCCCGGTAAGTCCTGCACTTTCTACCATAGCAACTCCAAGACCTGCTTTTGCATCCAGGTTCTCAGGTTCTAATTGCAAGGTTTTTTCAAAAGCTGTGGTAGCACTTTCATACAACTGCTTCTTCTGAGCTTCTTCTTTTACAAACCGGGTTGCCACCATATACCTGTCGGCAGCAGCATACCAGTCGCTTGCTTTACCGCTGGCTTCGGCCAGTTGCTGGCTCACCACTGCCGAAGCAGTTGGCTTACGATTATCGTCCCAAAGTTTTACAAGCGAGTCAAGCAACTGAACTTTCTGCTCCTTATTACGGGCAGCAGCAGCAAGATTTTCAAGCTGTGCAACCGCTTCTGATTCCGGGCCTGATGTCAGCTTCTTAGCTTCCGAAAGAAAGTCAATTTTCCCAACCTCAGCGGCTTCTTCGTGCTTGTGTTCAGCAGAATCTTTAGCAGGCACTTTGTCGGCAAAGTAAATTACCGCACCAAGCGCAGCTACGCTTGTCAATGCTACTATTTGCCACTTGCTAGTCAACTCTAAATCTTATAAACTAAACGGTTGGTTAAATGAGTTTAAAAGGGGAGATTATTTACCTGCTACCTTAACGTTTTTCTTCACTTTATCAGCAAAAGTTTTTGCCGGTTTAAATGCAGGGATATAATGCTCCGGAATAATAACGGTAGTGTTTTTAGAAATAATTCTGCCGGTTTTTTGTGCTCTTTTCTTTACAATAAAGCTTCCGAAACCTCTCAGGTAAACATTTGTTCCTGCTGTCATAGAAGTTCTTACAGATTTCATAAATGCCTCCACCACTGTTTGAACTTGTGCTTTTTCAATTCCTGTTTTACCTGCAATCTCGTTTACAATCTCTGCTTTAGTCATACGTTTGTTGTTGTGTTTTAATTAATTATGTTGTGTGTGTAATTTTTTAAGGGCTGCAAAGGTATTTATTATTTTGAAATACCGAAATGTTGTTTTTTGCCACCGATTCACAGATTTAAATACTTTCGCATCCCCAATATGCCTCCCGAAAAACAAGATACTTCTGCCTTTGGCAAAACCCTTATAAAATGGTACAACGTCCATAAACGCCATCTTCCCTGGCGCAATACCAACGACCCATACCTTATCTGGCTTTCTGAAATTATTTTGCAGCAAACCCGCGTTGATCAGGGAATGCCTTATTATTTAGCCTTCGCTGAAAACTTTCCCGATGTAAAAAGCCTGGCAAAGGCAGAGGAGAACAAAGTGCTGAAACTGTGGCAGGGACTGGGCTATTATTCACGGGCAAGAAACCTGCATACCACCGCAAAGCAGGTAACCGAACTGCACAAAGGAAAATTCCCTGCCGATCACAATGAACTGTTGAAACTGAAAGGCATTGGAGCTTACACCGCAGCAGCCATTGCTTCGCTGGCTTTTGAACTGCCACATGCGGTGGTAGATGGCAATGTTTACCGCCTGCTCTCGCGCTACTTTGGAATTAAAGATGCCATTGACAGCACCGAGGGCAAGAAGAAATTTTCAACCCTTGCCAACCAATTAATTGACGAAAAAAATCCCGGCACCTACAATCAGGCGGTAATGGAGTTCGGGGCTATTCAATGCAAGCCCGTAAATCCCGATTGCAGCGTTTGTCCATTACAACATTCATGTTATGCCTTTGCTGAAAAACAGATTGATAAACTTCCTGTAAAAGCAAAGAAAACGGCAGTAAGAGCAAGGTATTTCAATTACCTGGTTATTCAGTATAAGAATACCGTTTACCTGAACCAGCGCACCGGAAAAGACATCTGGAAAGGACTGTATGATTTTCCGCTGATTGAAACAAAAGAAAAGCTTAGCGAAAATGAAATTCTAAACACTCCTGAATTTAAAACCCTGCTCGAAAAAAATAAAATCCATGTCCGTTCGGTTTCAAAGTCCTACAAACATATTTTATCGCATCAGCACCTTCATGCACGCTTTATAGAATTGGAAATTGAAAAGCCTTTGAAAAATAAAAACCTGATAAAAGCAAACCTGAACGAGTTGGAGAACTATGCGTTGCCCAGGTTGGTGGAACTGTATATTCAGGAGCGTAGTTCGGCAGTTTCTTAACACACCTGTCCGTGGTTAAGCAAAGGAAGTTTCTCTTGCCTGAGGCAGGTACTGATTAGTTTAGCGCAAAGGAGAGAGGACGCAAAGCATTTTCGTATTATATTGATTTACAAATAGAAAGGTATTCAGGGTGAGGGGGGATGGTTATTATGCTGAGGCGGATGGTTATTAAACACAGTGGGGATAGCTATTATGCACAGACGGATGGTTATTATACATAGGGGGGATAGCTATTATACACACCCGATAGAGGTATTATGCACAAACGGATAGGTATTACACACAGGGGGGATAGCTATTATACACACCCGATAGTGGTATTATGCACAGACGGATAGGTATTATACAAAGGGGGGATAGCTATTATACACACCCGATAGAGTTATTATGCACGGGCGTATGGATATTAAAAAAAGGGGT
>JBFWYU010000036.1:0-44164 GCA_050186075.1 Bacteroidia bacterium | reverse complement strand
GCTGGCTCTGACATTAGCTTTCATCGTTTTATTTTCTTCGTTGGGTTTGCCTTTTGCAAATGCACAAGAGTTTCATAAGCCAGGAAAAGCAAACGAAAAATTATTGACTTCACCTGAAAAAAATCAAATTCCTGGAGAAGTATTTCTATTGAATTTCTGTGAAGAAGAAGACGTTGAAGATGATGACAAACTTTCATTCTATCCTTTTCTCTTCCGCTCACAAAATGCGTTGTTATTTATTTTCAACTCCTGCAAAAGCAATTTGCTTTTTATAACTGCTCCGTGTATTTTCTCTTACCGGATATTTCTTTTAACGCGAAAAATCCGCGTCTGATAATTATCCGCTGCTTTTACTGAAAGCGGAAAAATCCATTACTCAACTCTATTATTAACTGCTGCGCTGCAGCTAAATTATATCTTATGAATCGTATTAAATTATTTATACCAGAAAATGGTCTTGCAGGCCTGAAACAAAACTGGAAAGCCGATATACTTTCAGGTTTTCTTGTGTTTCTTATTGCTTTGCCCTTGTGTCTTGGCATTTCTATGGCAAGCGGCTTTCCTCCCGTTGCCGGAATCTTTACTGCTATTATTGGCGGAATTGTTGTCAGCTTTTTTGGAGGCTCAAACTTAACTATCAAAGGTCCTGCTGCCGGACTGATTGTAATTGCTCTCGGTGCCGTGCAGGACTTAGGCAATGGGGATCCCATGCTAGGTTATAAACTTGCATTGGCAACAATTGTAATTGCAGGGTTGCTGCAAATTGCGTTCGGCCTGGTAAAGTCGGGTGTGCTCGCAGATTTTTTTCCATCTGCTGCCGTACATGGTATGTTGGCAGCTATCGGAATTATTATTGCTGCAAAACAGGTTTTCACATTAGTAGGTGTTAAACCCGAAGCAAAAGAAACGCTTCACCTGCTGAAAGAAATTCCCAACGGCCTTTTAAACATGAACCCCGAAATTGCTGTTATCGGTTTCATCAGTCTGATAATTTTATTCGGATTACCGCTGATTAATAATAAATATGTAAAAATGATTCCTGCTCCGCTGGTAGTTATTTTAGTAGCTATTCCGTTGGGCAGATACTTTGATCTGGAACATGCACATACCTATTTATTCCTTGATAATCACGAATACAGTTTAGGGCCGAAGTTTCTGGTAACGCTGCCCGACAGTCTTTTCTCAGCTATTACTTTCCCGGATTTCTCGCAACTATTTTCCGGTACTTCCATCAAATACATCATCATGTTTGCTTTAGTAGGCAGCTTAGAATCATTGCTGAGTTCAAAAGCAATTGACACACTTGATCCTTACAAACGCAAATCAAATATGAACCGCGATTTGTTAGGCGTTGGTATAGGAAATACGCTTGCAGGTTTCATTGGTGGTTTGCCTATGATTTCTGAAATTGTGCGTAGTTCTGCCAACATCAACAACGGAGCAAAAACATGGTGGTCAAATGTTTTTCATGGATTATTTCTGTTGATTTTTGTGGTATTCTTCCCGATGCTCATTCACCAGATTCCTTTGGCTGCATTGGCTGCCATGCTTATCTACACAGGGTTTCGCCTGGCTTCGCCAAAAGAATTTTACAAAACCTATTTAGTAGGCAAAGAACAGTTGATGATTTTTCTGGTAACAATTTTTACAACTCTGGCTACCGATTTATTAGTTGGTATTGGAGTTGGCATTGCCGTAAAACTGATTACACATTTGATAAATGGGTTACCACTCAAATACATGTTTAAACCCATGTTTACCGTAACCAAAAACGATGAAGAAACCGAATTCACAATTGATGTTTTCCACTCCGCTGTTTTCAGTAATTACATAAAATTGAAAAAATCATTAGACCTGCTTCCGCGCGGAAAAAGAGTGTGTGTTGATTTTTCAAATGCCAATCTGATTGACCATACCGTAATGGAAAATCTGCACCACTATCAACACGATTATGAAAACGAAGGTGGTAAATTTGTGCTCTGCGGATTTGAAAATCACCGCGCATTATCTAACCATGAACTTGCTGCACGTAAACTGAAAAAAATTGCATCATGAAAAAATATCTGTCACTTCTGTTCGGGTGTTTTCTTTTCTTAGCAACACCTTCTTTTGCACAAAAACAAATCTCAACACAGGCACACGGATGGTTTATGTATTTCGGCAATCACCGTCTTACCGACCGCTGGGGAATTCATACCGAATATCAATGGCGCAGAAACGATGTTGCAGTTAACTGGCAGCAATCACTGCTGCGCCTCGGTGTTGATTATTATACCAAACAAGGTCCGCAACTTACTGCCGGTTACGGATGGATTGTTACCTATCCCTACGGCAGCCAGCCGGTGGCTTATACCTTTAACGAACATCGTATATGGCAACAATTGATCCTTACACAAAAAGCCGGACGCTTTAATTTCAATCACCGTTTTCGTTTTGAGCAACGTTTTGTGGAAGCAAAAAAACTAAATAGTGCAGCTGAGTATGAACACGACAAGTATAATTATCGCAACCGTGCTCGTTACCGCTTCCTTGTTTCAGTTCCTCTTACCAAAAAAGAAATGCAAAAAAACACCTTGTTTGTTTCACTCTATGACGAAGTGTTTCTCGGTTTTGGTGCAGGAATTGGTAAAAATGTATTAGACCAGAACCGACTATATCTTGCTCTGGGATGGATGTTCAGCAAAAATGTAAATGTGCAGTTGGGCTACCTTAACCAGTATGTTATAAAAACAGACGGAATAAAAGCAGAGCGCAACCATACCTTGCAGGCTTCACTTACTTATAATTTAGATTTCAGGAAAAAAGAAGCTGAATAATAAAACCGTCATTGCAACCACAGTGACGCTACTCCTTCTCCGAAGCTTTAGTCGTTTTCCGGTATGGATAACTTTCAAAAATATGCCTTCTTGCAAAACGTATGCGGTTGTCTGAATTAATCAGTTTGTTGTATGTGTTTTTTTGCACACCAAAATATTCATACGCACTGCCATCGGTAAAAATAACGGTCAATGTTACACCTTTATAGCGGAAATCATCAATGCCCGAAGTAGTGATAGTGGCAGTATATTCTTCTTTATACTGCAAATGTGTTTCAGGCGAAAGACTTACCAGAAAATGATACGCCTCAATAATCTCTTTGCTCTTTAATTCCACTTCGGCATGCGCAGCAGGATCCTGAAATTTATCAGGATGCCACTCTTTCATTAAGTTGCGGTAAATGGTTTTTAACTCAGCAAGGGTGGCTTCCTTTGTTATGCCAAATAGTTTACGGTAATCGGTAATGCGTTTCATACGTGTTTTTTCAAAAGGGGCGCAAACATACGCATCCTTTTGATTAACCCTGACTAAATAATTTGGTCTTCTTATTCAAACGCATTAAAGCCTGTAACATCCATTCCTGTTATCAGCAAATGAATGTCGTGTGTGCCTTCATACGTTACCACCGACTCCAAATTCATCATGTGGCGCATAACAGGATACTCTCCTGTGATACCCATACCGCCTAACATTTGTCGGGCGTTGCGTGTAATCTCCAAGGCCATGTTCACATTATTGCGTTTGGCCATTGAAATCTGTTGAGGCGTAGCACGGTGTTCGTTTTTCAAAACGCCCAATCTCCAGCTCAGTAATTGTGCCTTGGTAATTTCGGTAATCATCTCCGCTAACTTTTTTTGCTGCAACTGAAAAGCGCCAATCGGTTTGCCGAATTGAATACGCTGTTTGGAATAACGCAATGCTGCATCATAGCAATCCATTGCCGCACCAATTACACCCCAGGAAATTCCGTAGCGTGCAGAATTCAAGCAGCCAAGCGGCCCTTTCAATCCTTTTACATTCGGGAAAATATTTTCTTTCGGAACTTTTACGTTATCAAAAACCAATTCACCCGTTGCAGATGCACGCAGCGACCATTTGCCGTGTGTTTCGGGAGTAGTAAAACCTTCCATTCCGCGTTCTACAACTAAACCGTGTATTACACCGTGTTCATTTTTTGCCCAAACAACAGCTATATCCGCAAAAGGCGCATTGGATATCCACATTTTTGCACCGTTCAGAATCACATGGTCGCCTGCATCTTTAAAATTAGTGATCATTCCTGAAGGATTAGAACCATGATCCGGTTCAGTCAAACCAAAGCAACCCATCATTTCGCCTGCGGCAAGCTTGGGAAGGTATTTACGTTTCTGCTCTTCTGAGCCGTACGTAAAAATAGGATACATCACCAGCGAGCTTTGCACCGAAGCCGTAGAACGAATTCCTGAATCGCCACGCTCCAGTTCCTGCATAATCAATCCGTACGAAATCTGGTCTAATCCTGCACCACCGTATTCAGTTGGAATGTACGGGCCAAAAGCACCAACACTTGCCAAACCTTTAATCAGGTGTTTCGGAAACGTTGCCGTCTGGCAAGCCTCTTCAATAATAGGCGAAACTTCTTTTTTCACCCATGCGCGAACCGAATCGCGTATCAGTTTTTGTTCGTCAGTAAGCAGGTCATCAACAAGATAATAATCGGGAGCCTGAAAAAGATCGGTGCGTGCCATAGTTTAAATTTTGGGCGAAATTAGTTATTTTTGTTCCTAACCATAAATCAACTCCGATGAAAAACCTTTTAGGATTATCCATTCTGATTGCAGTAATTTTCACTGCCTGCCAAAGCAACGAAACCGGAAACTCCAAAGATGTGGCACAAGACCAGATTTACCGCAAATACGAAATAAACATTGATGAAGCGACCGCTTCCGCTTCCGCAAGCGCTGTGTTCCGCTTTGCAGGCGATAACGGAACTACACTCACATTAAGTTCACCTGCAAAAATTACAGCAAACGGAGTTGATTTGACTGAGGGAAAACTTTTATTTGGCGGTGCTTATTACCGCAACGAAGGACCTTTAGGTTGTCCTGCCAATAAAGTTGAATTAGTTTATACCGACAAAGATGGAATTATATTAACCGAATTATTTGAGGCAGGAAACGCAACCTTTCAGCAACAACAAGATACTTTTCATTTAGGCAAAACGCTATCCGTTCCTTTTTCATTCTCAGGTGGCGACCCTGTTGATAATTTTGAAATTCTAATCCGCGATAAAGAAAACCGCTCACTCAGTTTTTATGCCGAATCAAATACCGATAAGTTTTTTCAGATACCCGGAACTGCAACCGATACCTTAGCAAAGGGTGAGCTGGAGTTGCAGATTATTTCGCACAAGCGCAAAAACTTAGACAATCATTCCACACTTGGCGGAACAGCAGATTTTTCATGCAACTTCAAGCCGGTGAAAATGATTGCTGTAAAAGAAGAAGTGAATTAGATTTTCTCTAACGCCTGTTTTAAATCCTCAATTATTTCTTCGGGCTCTTCCAGTCCCACATAAAAACGTATGTGATTCCACGGAAGTTCAGTTGTTCCGTAATTCTGCGAATCATACAATGTGCAGGTTGGAAAAATTAATGACTCGTGTCCGCCCCACGAGCAGGCAAGAAGAAAGCGTTTCAATGAATTACAGAACGCTTCAACCGAAGGAATATCTTTTGCTTTCAGTTGAGCAGAAAACATTCCACCTGTTCCGCTCATCTGTGATTTAGCCAGTTCATATTGCGGATTACTTTTTGAGAAAGGGAAAAACACTTTATTCACTTTCGGATGGTTTTCCATGAATTCAACAACCTTTGCAGCAGTTGCATTGGTGCGTTCAACACGAATTTTCAAGGTGCGCAAACCAAGCAGCATCAGCCAGGCATCGTTAGGAGAAATGATACCTCCCAACGTCATAAACTCATCCTGAAAAATTTCAGCTATTTTCTTTTTGCTGCCTGTTAAAACTCCTGCAACAATATCACTATGACCACCAAAATATTTGCTGGCACTGTGTACCGTCATATCAATTCCCATTTCAATCGGTCGCTGAAAAATGGGTGTGGCGTAACTATTATCAATCAGCGTGGTAATGTTGTGTTGCTTTGCCAATGCAGCTACCGCACGTATGTCCTGCATTTCAAACGTTACCGAATTCGGGCTTTCCAAAATAATAAGTTTGGTGTTGGGCTTTATTGCAGAACGAAAGTTTTCAATGTCTGTTCCATCAACCATTGTGCTCTCAACACCATACTTAACGAGCATTTTATTAAGTAACTTGTAAGTCCAGCTGTAAGGCTTTTTTACGCAAATAACGTGTTCACCACCTTTTACCGAACTCATCACACCGGCAGCCATAGCTGCACTTCCGCTTCCGAAAATCAAAGCATCTTCTGCGCCTTCTAATGCTGCAACTTTTTCGCGTAGAATACTAACAGTAGGATTAACACCGCGTGTATAAAACGGAACGCTGTCTTCATTCTTTAATGCATCGCGCATTTCGGCAACAGTGCTAAAGCAGAAATTGCTGCTCTGAAAAATAGGAGGCGAAACCGAGCCGAAATATTTTTCGCGCTCTTCGCCAAGGTGATTTAGGATGTGGGAAATGTCGCTCATAAAAAAGGTCGGGATTATAAATCCCGAACAACAAACAATTTACTCTGCAACAATAACCAGGTATTTAGACGAACGCCAGAAAGCCTTGTAATCATTAATCGTCAGGCTGTCGGCATGCTTTTTATCCCCGTGTAAGGTATAGGATGTTGAGGGATGATCAGTAACAATTTTTGCTTTTTTGCTGTTAAGAACAACTGTGCTGGTTTTGGTAATGTCAATTTTATTGAACGCACCTTCTTCAAAATCTTTGTTGATGTTGGCTGTTTTTCCCATGCCTATGAAGCCACCTTCTTTGGTAATAATCTTTGCTTCTTTCAGATTTTTTTCGGTGCCAATGATGTAATAGCCAGTGTTGAGTTCACTTATTTTTTCTTCAATCACTTTTGATTTCTGTTCACTTTCGGTAGCAAGCATATCAACCTGTGCCGTAAGATTTTCAACAACGATATCTAATTTTGCCAATTCATCTTTCAGTACATTAATCTGTGCATCGCGCTCAGCCAATTGCTTTTCCAGATTTTCAATCATTTTTTTCAGATTGCCGGTATACCCTTTTTCGTCTTTCAGTTTTTTCTGTAACTCGTCAATCTTTTTTCTGTTTTTCAGCGACAACTCATAAATCAACTGAATGTCCTGTGTGATCTGTTCTTTACGGTCGGCACCCATCTCCACTCCGTTTGCAGTGTTGGCGGTAATAATTCCTTCCTTCGCTTTTATGCTGTCGAGGTTATATTGTATCTCGTTGTAAGCATTTACAAAATCATTGATGGTATTGGCGTCACCACCAATCTGCTCCTGCAGTTTAAGATTTTCGGCTTCAAGTTGTTTTAGTTTTTCTTCCTGTTCTTTGTTAGTGCAGCTTGCAAAAATTGCCGCTGCCATAAAGAATGTAAATAGTTTTTTCATTGAGTGGGGTTATTGGTTATGGGGTTCAAAAGTAAGTAAATCTTTAGAAGGAATAAAGCTGTACTGATGATTAGTATCAAGTGCAACGTTGACTAAAATCAGTTTCTGTTGCTAGCGATGGCAATACTTTTACCAAAAAATCTAACTCCATGAAAACCTTTATCAAACTTGCATTTCTCTTGTTCCCATTCAGCAGTGTAATGGCTCAAACCTGTAATAACTATTGGGCAGAAGTCTCTCCTGATGGTATGTATCTGTATTTTGTTTCCGACAGAGATGGTGGAAATTATGAATTGTATCGAACAGATATTGACGGCTTTTCCAATACACTCAGGCTCACCAATTCTGCAGGAAACAAATTGTATCCTTCGGTGAGCCCCGATGGTTCTAAGATTATTTTTCAACATGGTGACTACAACGGAAGTGCTGAGATTTATGTCATTAATAATGACGGAAGTAATCTTTTGCAGCTTACCACCAACAGTGTGTATGATGGCTCACCTAACTTTTCTCCTGATGGACAAAAGATAGTTTTTGCAGCATGGGATAACGAACAATATCCCGAAATATTTACAATGGATGCAGATGGAAATAACCGTTTGCAAATAACAAATCAGGGCGGGGCTAATTGGCAAAGTGCACCCAAATACAATCTTGCTGGCGATAAAATATATTTTCAGGCCGGATACAATGCAGATGACCACCTTGTGATGATGGATTTGAACGGAAGTAACTGGGTTGATATTACACCGGCCAATTCATTTGGTATTGCTGAAGCAAATCTTCACTTTAGTCCCGATGGCTCAAAAATGATTTTTCTGACTACAGAATATGTAGGCTATAATAATGGCAGCGACCTTATTATTGCAGATACGGATGGTTCAAACTGGAACCGCATTACCACTTCAACAACAGCTGACTGGTTTTATCAGGCATGTTATCATCCAACGTTGAACAAACTTTACTATACCTATATTGCTTCGAGCGGAATAGTTAATATTTATTCTATGGATCTGGACGGAACAAATTCTGAATTACTTACTAATTGCAGTTTAGTAGATATTGCCGAAAATGAAACTGATGCGGGTTATTCAATATACCCAAACCCTGCAACTAACAAAGTGATGATAACTCTTCCTGTTGCTGAAACTAAATCCCAGATGCTGAGAATAATTGATGCGCTGGGAAGTGTGATTTTTGAAAAACAAATTAACGCAAACATCCAAAATGTTGAAGTTGACATTTCAGGCTTTGCAAACGGAATTTACTTCGTGCGTTCAGAACCGGGAATTGTATACCGAAACAGCAAACTGATAATTGCGAGATAGACTGTACTTTATTTGCTGTAAACCGCAGTAACATTATCTGTTCCGCCTGCGGAAACAGTGTAACTAAGATTGATTTGTGTACCTGTGAGTGTGCCGCTTCCGGCAACGTTTAAATTGTCAACCAACTGAGGGTTTATTGTTATAGTATTGCCATCAACAATAGCTTTTGCCGAATTTGAGGAACCCAAATTATAGAAGTTGCTGATTAAAATAGCGGTGCTGTCGGTTAGCGATTTTGAAATGCTCACGTTGTAAGAGGATGTTCCGAGTTGAGTACTGTTTTCCTGGCAAATCCAGTTTCCGGTAAAATCATCACGGTCATCAAAATTCAGATCTTCAGTAGTACAAGACGAAAGTGCAACGGCAATTGTAAATGCAAGAACGGTTATTTTATTTTTGAATGTTTTCATGTTTAGGAAGTATTTTGTTTGGCTCAGGAAAAACAATTTTGATGCCATAAAAATAATAAACCATTTTTGTATCCAAATTAATACAGATGGAACAAAGCCCTTTACTGATTTACGGAGCCTACGGCTACACCGGTGAACTGATAACCCAAAACGCAGTGAAGAAAGGATGGAAACCTTTACTGGCAGGCCGAAACGAAGCAAAGCTGAAAGCACTTGCCAATCGTTTCGGACTGGAATATTCCGTGTTTGATGTGAATGAAAAAGAAAAACTTCTTGCTGCTTTGCAAGGCAAAAAAGTTTTACTGCATTGTGCCGGACCGTTTGCACATACATTTAAACAGATGATAAATGCCTGTCTGCAAACAGGCACACATTACCTGGATATCACCGGTGAAATAGGAGTATTTGAAGGAGCGGCTGCAAAAAATGAGGCTGCAAAAAAAGCAGGTATAATGCTGATGCCCGGAACCGGTTTTGATGTTGTTCCGAGTGATTGTCTGGCTGCTTATTTGAAAAAACAATTACCCGATGCAACAAGTTTGAAACTTGCATTTACAACATTGGGAAGAATGTCGAGGGGCACTTCATTAACCATGATTGAAAACCTTGGAGCAGGCGGAGCAGTGCGTAAAGATGGAAAGATTACAAATGTTAAGAACGCGCATCATGTGCAGGAATTTCCTTTCGGTGAAAAGAAAATACTATGTGCCACTATTCCCTGGGGTGATGTTTCAACAGCATATTACAGCACCGGCATTCCGAATATTGAAACCTATATGTCCGCTTCGCCTTCCATGGTAAAATCCATGAAAATGGGGAATTACATCGGTTGGTTATTATCCACTTCGTTGGTGCAGAAATACCTGAAAGCACAAGTAAATAAACGCAAACCGGGCCCTGATGAAACAGAACGGAAGAACGGCCATAGTATGTTTTATGGTGAAGTGGAAAACGCAAAAGGTGAAAAGAAATCAGCAGGATTAAAAACTTTGGAAGGCTACACACTCACTGCTGCAACATCTGTAAACATTGCAGAAAAAGTGCTGAACGGAAATTTCAAAACCGGTTATATGACTCCATCATTGGCTTACGGTGCTGATTTAATTTTAGAAACGGAAGGAACAAAACGATATGACATCTAAACCGGAAATCCCTGTTATTGATATTAGCCCACTGCGCGAAAAAGAAACAGACACAATTGCAGCAGCTATAATTGCACAGCAAATAAATACCGCCTGTCGCGAACACGGTTTTTTCTACATTTCAGGGCATGGTGTTAGCGAAGAACTGCAAGAGAAAATAGAAAGCCTAAGTCATGAATTCTTCAAACTGCCGGAAGAAGAAAAACTTAAAATATCCATGCAATTGGGAGGAAAAGCGTGGCGTGGTTTTTTTTCTGTTGGCGGTGAATTAACTTCAGGTAAACCTGATATTAAAGAAGGAATTTATTTTGGAACAGAGTTGGATCAAAACAATCCGCAAGTTCTTGCAGGAACACCCATGCACGGTCAAAATCTTTTTCCCGAAAAGCCGGAAGAGCTCCGCGAAACAGTATTACAATACATTGATGAAGTTACACAAATAGGGCATGTTGTTATGAAAGCGGTAGCGCTTAGCTTAAGCCTTGATTCAGATTATTTTTATTCACGCTACACCAAAGATCCGCTGATACTTTTTCGCATTTTTCATTATCCGGGACAGGTCGGGATTACAAATCCCGACCAACTAAACTGGGGTGTTGGCGAACACACCGATTATGGCTTACTCACCATTTTAAAACAAGATGCTGTTGGCGGCTTGCAGGTTAAATCACGCGGACAATGGATAGAAGCACCACCACTTGAAAACACATTTATCTGCAACATTGGTGATATGCTCGATCGGATGACAGGCGGTTTGTATCGATCCACACCTCATCGTGTGCTCAATAAATCAGGCAAAAGCAGATTGTCGTTTCCGTTGTTTTTTGATCCCGGATTTGATACCATTCCAAAAAGAATTGAAACTCTTTCGCGACCAACAGAAGATGATAGTGCTGAGCGCTGGGATAAAGCCAACGTTCATTCATTTGAAGGAACCTATGGCGACTACATTCTCAATAAAGTTTCGAAAGTTTTTCCGGAGTTGAAGCGCAATGTGCTCTGATTGTCACCCTGAGCGCAGTCGAAGGGCCATTATAAAAATGCTTCGACTACGCTCAGCATGACAACATGAATTTAATTCACGTAGCTTACTTTAATCATATTCGATTGCCCGCGTTCGCTGATAGGAATACTGGCAATGTTGATGATGATGTCTTTTTCTTTTACCAATCCCATTTTTTTCAGGCGTAGTTTTATGTCTGCAATGGTATGGTCGGTGCTCACATATTTATCGTAGTAAAAACCGCGCACACCCCAAACTAAATTCAGCATGTTTAATATGCTTTGGTTGTCGGTGAAAATTAAAATGTTGGTATCGGGTCGGTGACTGGAAACACGGAAAGCTGTGTAGCCACTGTGTGTCATGGTGATGATAGCAGCAGCGTTTGTTTGCTTGGCAATCAAACTTGCATTGTAGCAAATCGAATCAGAAATAAATCTGTCGGTACCGGGAACAGGTAAGTGTTCACGATTATAAATGTCTTCAAATCCTTCAATGTATTCAATAATGGTGCGCATGGCTTCCACTACTTTTGCAGGATGATCACCTACGGAAGTTTCACCACTCAGCATCAGCGCATCTGCACCATCCATTACGGAGTTGGCAACATCATTTACCTCAGCGCGTGAAGGACTGATTCCGGTAATCATACTCTCCATCATCTGCGTTGCAATGATTACAGGCTTTGCCGCTTCCAAACATTTTTTCACAATCAGTTTTTGTATCACCGGAACTTTCTGCATCGGAACCTCAACACCCAAATCACCGCGTGCCACCATGATTGCATCGGTTTCCTGAATGATGCTGTCAATGTCTTGTATAGCTTCGGGCTTTTCAATCTTGGCAATTACTTTCGTATTCTTTCCCTGATTAGCAATTAAGTGTTTCAGTTCAATAATGTCTTCACCCGAACGCACAAACGAAAGCCCAATCCACTCCACATCCTGGCTCAATGCAAACTCTAAATCTTTCTTGTCTTTATCAGTAAGACAAGGCAATGAAATTTTGGTGTTTGGGAGATTTACTCCTTTTTTGGATGAAAGAATTCCGCCATGTGTAACCAATGCTTTTACTTCACTCACACGATCAGTTTCAAGCACACGCAAAGCAATTTTTCCATCGTTGATTAATATCTTATCGTCTACTTTTACATCAGCAGGAAACTGCTGATAGGTGATATATAATTTCTCTTTGGTGCCGATTGTTTCTTTAGTGGTGAAGGTAATTTCATTACCAGTTACCAAGGTAATTTCATCTGCGCCTGCACTGTTTTTCTCCATCATCCCGATACGGATTTTTGGTCCTTGCAGATCGGCTATGATGCCAATGTTGTAGGGCTTTTCGGTATTTAGTTTGCGGATGTTGTCAACCACTGCTTTATGCACCTCATGCGCTCCGTGCGAAAAATTAAGGCGACAAATATTCATTCCTGCTTCTGCCATTTCTTTCAACGCTTCATACGATGAAGAAGCAGGTCCGATGGTGGCGACAATTTTTGTTTTGTTGTAGTTCATTTTATTTTTTTTTTCTGAAGGCTGCGAGCAAATCTTCGTGACCTTCTTTTTTCTTTTTAGGTATAGCTGTGTAAAAAAGCGGGTGGCCGTATTTCAGTTTCTCGGTATCGAAAACAGAAGCGGTAAGCACGCTTTCAATACTGATTATTTTTTGCACTAACTCATCAACTTCGTATTCATTACGTAAGCCATATATCTGCAGGATATAATCAGCCTGTTTTAATTCAGGTGCAAAAAATATTTTTCCGATTTTGTTGGTAAGCAGATAAAAATCCTGCAAAAAATCTTCGTTGTTATAATAGTAGCGAGAGAATGAAATATCCTCACTCGGTCCGGGAATATCTTCTTCTTTTTGTAACTCCAATTCCAGTATTTTGTTCAGTTCCCAGCAAAGCCGGTAATCTTTCTGGTGGCACGAAATGCCAATGAGCGTAAAGGAATCTTCCTGCTCATCTTTCCAGTCGAGAACTAATTTAGCCATTACACAATTTGAATTTGCACGGCTTAAAGTTATAGCTTAAAAATCAGGAAGCAAAAACCCCTGCCGAAGTTTTAGTCCAAACGGCAGGGGTCACACAACAACAGGGAAAGAGTTTATTCTGTCTTCACTAATTTTCTTGTAACCATTGTATTTGATTTTTCATCTGACAGGCTGAGGCTGTAAATGCCTGCATTCAAAGCCGACACAGGCAAATTAATTTGCTGTATGCCTGCACCGAGATTCAGGATGTTGGCATACACTTGTCGTCCTGCAATATCAAACAAACGAATTGCAACACGTGCATCATTTGATAAACTGATGTTTACCGCGGCATCGCCATTAGTTGGATTTGGGAACAACTCGCCAACTGCAGATTCATTAATAACAGCAGGTTCGTAAACACCTGTTGTTACTTCAGAAGAAGTTACCAACAGGCCAATATTGTCAACACTTGGCTCGGGAGCGCTGATGGTTACAATAGCAGGAATTGTATTAAGGTTCAGCACTTCGCCATATACTTTGTAAGTTCCGTAAGCCACCCCTTCAAATGAAAACTCTCCGGCAGCATTGGTATAAACATATTGCACGGGTTCGTCATTCATGGTAAGCAGCATAATCTGAACGCCTTCAACAGGATCGCCAGGGCCTGAAGTTTTATTGGCACCTTCGGATACCAATCCGCCCACAAAACCGGGACCTCCGGGATTGTTGCCTTCAATTAAATGAATGTTGCGGTTAAGGTTGGCAGTAACACTTACCACATTTGCCTGATACCAGAACAACTCATGCTCAAAATAAGTTGGCAACCAGTGTTCGTAATACAAAGAGCCTTCGCCCAATGCAGCTTTCAGAAAATAATTTCCTGCCGCAACGTTGGTGAAAACATAATGTCCGTTTGTGCCGATAGGCGCTGTTGCCACCTCTTCCAGCAAACCTAAATCGGCATTGTAATGAATAAGGTAAACATGGCCTTCATCGGCATAATGCTGTCCGGCATAAATGGTTCCTTCAATGGCAAAATGCTGCGTGTTTTGTGCTTCAATGAAAATAGTTTCGCAATGTGTTTCGCTGCAACCTGTAGCAGAGTTGGTAACAGTGAGGCACACTTCGTAATGCTCAGGAAATAATTCATACGCATGATTAGGATGATGCCCGTCTGCATGTGAACCATCACCAAAGCTCCAGAGGTAATGCGTGCCGTCAGTATTGGAAGGTGCTGCAAAATGCACTTCGTTTCCGGTAATGGTATATGTGAAATCTGCGCTGCATTGCACCCCTTCGTGAACATAAATTGTTTCGCAAACGGTATCGCGGCAGCCGATGTTGTTGTTTCCGATTATTAAACATACTTCATAATGTTCGGGAAACTGCGTGTAGGTGTGCCACGGGTCTTGTCCTGTTCCGTTATGTCCATCGCCAAAATTCCAGATGTAATCCACATTGTCTTCGGTTGAATGCCCGAAGAAATGAACATTGTTACCATCCATTACATATTCGATGCTTGCCTCGCAATTGCTGCCGGTACTGCCGCCTTCAACAAAAACGGTTTCGCAATAAGTGTCGGTGCAGCCATCGGGAGTTACAATGGTTAGGCAAACGCTGTAATGTTCGGGAAACAAGGCGTAATCGTGATTCGGATTTTGTTGACCGCTATGCTCGTCATCGCCAAAACTCCAGTGATAGGTGGAGCCATCTGCGCTTGACACTCCGAAGAAATGGACTAAGTTGTTATCAATATCGTATTCAAAAAATGCTTCGCAGGTTCCGCTGCTGCCGCTACCTTCAATAAAAATGGTCTGGCAAACAGTGTCGCGGCAGCCGGTAATGGTGTTTATGAGAATTGCACAAACATTATAGTGCTCAGGAAAAACAGTGTACGTATGTGAAACATTGGTTCCGTTTGCATCCGTTCCATCACCAAAAATCCAGTGGTAATATTCGTTAGGTTGTGTATTGCCTGATTCAAAGGTTACTGTGTTATTGTTTACTGCATAGGTAAATGATGCCTGACATTCAGAAGGAACTGGTTCAATCACTATTTCATGGCAATATTCATCAACACAACCTTCGTTTGAAACAGCAACAAGGCAAATGTTATATGTGCCGGGCTCACTGTAAACATGTGTAGGGTCTGAAACGTTTGAAGTAGTTGAACCATCGCCCCAATGCCATGTGTAACTTGCAATACTTCCATTGCTGATGGTTGTTTCATTGTTCACATGAACGGTTTCGCCCACTACATTATTCTGAGCAATAAAAAGGGTATTAGGTAAAGGCAAAGCCACTACGTTGCGGCAATACTCATCAGTGCAGCCTTCGCTAGTTTCAATAGTAAGACAAACTTCATACGCCCCTGAAATGGCGTAAGTATGTTCCGGGTTTTGAAGCTCTGAATGAACTCCATCACCAAAACTCCATAACCATGAATTTACGGTGCCTACATTTGTTGCAGAGCCATCTGTAAAATGAGTAGTTGTGCCCAGACAGACTGCCTCCGTTTCAAAGAACGCCTCGCAGGTTGGACCTGTCTGCACAAAAATATTTACACAATAATCATCGGTGCAGCCTTGTCCGTCAGAAATGGTAAGGCATACATTGTAATGCTCGGGGTAAAGTGTATAGGTATGCGTTACGTTTTGTCCGTTGGCATCATGTTGGTCACCAAAATTCCAGTGATACGTTACTTCAGGAGTATCTGAATTTCCATGAAAAGTTACAGTGTTACCGGTAACGGTATAGGTAAATTCGCCTACGCAGGCAAAGCTTGTAATTGCTGCTGCGAAGATGAGTGTGAGGGTTGAGAAAAGATGTTTCATTTTATTTGTGATTTGGTTTCGGTGATATACACGTTGATGTTTTGAGAAAGGTTGGGTACAGATATTTTATTTATGGATAAGCCACCGCTATTGTAGCCTCCGCATTTTCAAGTTTTATAGTATTAGTTCCATTATATAAAGTGCAGTTTAAACTGAGATTCAGTTTTTTTGTTTTCTCTCCGTTTTCATTAGTTTCATACTCCTCCACACTGTTTATCTTAAAATAGCTGGAAGTGGGCTGTGCTGCATTGTTGGAGGTGTATTGCACTCCTGCGGCATCGGTCCATTCCACCTCCACAGTTGAAAGATTGAACGGATTGGAGAGAGTAGTGGTGGTGGCTGAATAACGGATAGAACATTCGCCCGGGTTTTCGGTGGCAACATTGAGGCAGCGGGTGTTAGTGCAACTGTCGCTGCTCACCGTTGTAAGACAAACCTGATAAACTCCCGGATTGGCAAACGTGTGAGTTGGATTGGCGCTGTTGTCGTGCGGAGAGCCATCACCAAATTCCCAGTCATAAGTCCAGGGTGCTGTGCCGCCCGGATTGGAAGTAAGCGTAACGGTATTTACATCCACCGAAGAAAGAATAAAACCTGCATCGCAGGAAAGTGCCGACACACCCAGATTAAGCGGGTTACTGATATTACTGCTGCAACCCGATTGATAGGTTACGGTAAGTCCCACTTCGTAAATGCCTGTGTTGGCATAAATATGCGTGGGGCTTCCATCGGTAGAAGTTGTGCCATCACCAAAATCCCATAAAAAGCTTTGGGGTTGACCGCCCGTAGTAAGCGGAGTAAATTTTACGCTGTAACTGGCCGGCACTCCGCCCGGAACAGCAAAAGGAAGATAGGTTAACGGAAAACTTCCGGCATCAATTGCCGAGGAGGGCACTGCATCGGCTTTGTAATTGTTAAACCGTATGCGGAGGGAATTGGTGCAAACCGCAGCGTTGCAATCTGTTTTTTTAAACTCGCCTGAAAAGTTGAAAACATCGTTGCTGTCAAGTGTGTAAGACGAGAACATGTAGTAATTATTTTCACCGGCATTTATTTCCAGTTCCGAATTATCCAGTGTTGCGTTGATGAAAAATACGGGAGTGGTGTCAATTGGATTGGGGTCATCGTGTTTGTTGCAGGAGAAAAGAAGTATGCTCGCAAAGGCGCAAAGGCGCAGAGAAAGATTAACAACTTTGCGTCTTTGCGCCTTTGCGAGAAATTTTTTCTTGTAACGTTTTATCATACAATCAATGACGGATTAAATCGTATTTGAGTTGGAGTTGGAGGGAGATGTTTTTGTCTACACCTCCTGAATAATCAGGATGATAAGCATTCAAAGTATTGTCATAAAAACCATAGCTGAACTGCAAACCTGCATTCATTCTATCAAACAGTGTTAACTCATAACCTATAAAAGCTGCAACATCATTTTTGCGGAAGCCCACATGTTCACCTGTTTGCTTTTCAGTGTTGCTTTCAATAACTCCGAAACTGTTTTCGGTTGTACGGGTTACCTTAGAAGTTGTAGCGAACAACTGATAATAAGAAGCCCCAACTAAAAGATGGCTTCTCCGTGTGATATTAAATCTCAAGTACAGAGGAATGTTTAAATAATGTAGCGTTTGAGGAGCAATTGTGGTCTTATCACTTTCAATACCAAAACCAAATTCAGAATTGGTAATCGTTTTATCATAATTAAGTGCTCCTCTGCTTGAATAAACTGCGCTTAAACCAAGTTCAATATGTTTACTGAATGCTCTTTGGTAATAAATACCCCCTGTAAAACCAATTACACCTTTTGTATCTGTTGCATCTAGTGTTGATTGATACGGAAACCAATATCCCACCCCGGCCATAACACCCCAGGCATTTTTAGTTTCTTTTCCGGGTGCGGTAAGAGGGTTTTTAGCTGTTTCGGTTAAAAGTGTTTGTTCAGCTGTTTTGGTTGAGTCTGATTGATTTTCATTATTTGGACCCACTATCAATTCAGTTGGGGTGGTTCCCATAGCAGTAAAGACAGTTGCAACCTCGTTCGGGATTGCTTCTATCACAATCGGGGTAGCTACAAGTTCTATTGGAGTAATTACCGCCTCACTGGAAGAGGTTGCCAACTGGTTGGCAGCCGTTGCCGACTGGTTGTCAATCATTGCCAACGAGTTGGCAGTCGTTACCGATTGGTTGGCAGCGCTTGCCAATTGATTGGGAGTCGTTGCCAACTGGTTGGCAGTAGTTGCCGTTGAGTTGTGAACCGTTACCAACGTGTTGTCAGTCGTTGCCGTCTGGTTGGCAGCAGTTGCCGTTGAGTTGTGAACCGTTGCCAACGCGTTGTCAGCCGTTGCCCTTTGGTTGGTAGCCGTTGCCAACCCTGCTTTTTTCTCCATTTTATCTGTTGCAGGCATAAAAAACAAAGTCGCTCCTGCTACTAAAACCACAAACATTGAAGCAGAGAAATACCACCAAAACCCAAATCTGCGTTTCTTTTCCTGAGCATCAAGCAGGGTTTCCATGCCTGCCCATGCTTTCTCATCAAAGGCAAACTCACGGCTGTTGAGCTTGTCGTTGATGATTTTTTCGGTTTCTTTTTCTTTACTCATGCTGTTTTTACTTTTAACGAAACTTCCACTCCCGAAATTGTTGCTTTCAGTTTTTCGCGGGCATTGTTCAGATGCCATTTACTGGTTCCTTCGGTTATGCCCAGCATTTCGGCTATTTCTTTATGCCCGAAACCATCTACCACAAAAAGATTGAATACTTTTTTGCTCACATTCGGCAGTTTATCAATATGCCGTTGAATTTCCTGCGCATCCATGCGTTTTACCGCATCGTTTATTTCTACCAGCGTTTCATCCTCTCTGCGGTCGGTAAAATCATGATACTCTAAAAGCTCTTTTTCTTTTTTGTTTTTGCGGTATTCATCAATAATGGTGTTGATCATCACACGTCTTGCCCACAGCCCAAAAGGAATTTCGTGTCTGTATTTCTCCAGATTATTCAGCAGTTTAAGATAACCCAAATTCAAAAGGCTTTGGGCATCTTCGCGGTTGTTGCAATAACGGATACAAATACTCATCAGAAAACTATACAGCTGTTTATACAAAGCAAACTGCGCCTTGCGTTCCTTATCAATACACTGCCGTAAGAGTTCCTGTTCAATGTTCATTTAACCAATAAAGGTATAAAAAACGGCAAAACACAATCTGCTTTCTGCTACACGTAAGATTTTGGGCAATGGTTGGGTTGCCGAAAAAAAATTTTTCATCAGGAGCTAAACCCTCTTGCAATATGGGGGTTCAGGATTTTTAATTTCTGCTTTTCATTTCTAAAAATGACTGCAAAAGTGCCAAACAAACCGGTCAAAATTCATGTGTTAAAAATACGTTATTTAGAACTGTTCTAAATTAACAATTTTTATGAACTTTTTTCACACACATTCATTCTTCTTCTATTTTTGCACCGGCTAAAAAAGCCCTTTTTCTACACTGCTTATTCATCAGAAACCCCAGCAATATGAATGTTAAATGCCTGATGCACACTAAACTAACCAAGGTATTTTTTCCTCTCTTTTTCCTCTTTTTTCTAACATTTTCTTTTACTGCAAAAGCCGTTGACGGAGAGAAGCTTTTTAAACAAAACTGCTCTGCCTGTCACCGACTGGACGACAAGAAGCTAACCGGACCCGGTCTGAAAGGCGTTTTTGACCGTGTTCCTCAACCGGCCGAAGAGTGGCTTTACAAATGGATTAAAAACAACGAAGAGTTGCGCAAAAGCGGTGATGCCTATGCCAACAAGGTTTACAATGATTTCGGAAAAGTTCCGATGTCATCGTTCGCACACCTTTCTGATGAGGAACTGAAAGCTATTATTGCTGTAATTAAAGCAGGACCGCCTGCAGCACCTGCACCGGTAGCAACCGCACCGGGTGCTGAACCTGCGCAAGCGCCAAAAGGCAACACTATGTTATATGTGTTACTTGGTCTTACCATCCTGTTCTTAATCTTAATTAATGTACTTTCAGGAGTAAAACGCTCACTGCAAACACTGGTAAACGAAAAAGACGGTTTGCCTGCTCCTGCTGAATTAGGCACATGGGGCGAAATAAAATACTGGATGGCACACAACAAAGGTATTGTTGCCTTGGGTGTTATCATCGGTTTCTTATGGATTTCAAAAATAGGATGGGATGCTTTGATGGGCATTGGTGTTTATCAAGGATATCAGCCTGAACAACCAATTGCTTTCTCGCACCAGATACACGCAGGACAAAACGGAATCAACTGCGTTTACTGTCACTCAGGTGCTGAAAAAGGAAAAACTGCCGGTATACCTTCTGCCAACGTTTGTATGAACTGTCACAAAGCGGTTCAGGAAGGTAAAATTACCGGAACCAAAGAGATTGCAAAAATTTATGCTGCTTTGGATTACGATCCAAACACCGGAAAATACGGCAACAATCCAAAACCTATTCAATGGGTAAAAGTTCACAACCTGCCTGATCACGTTTACTTTAACCACAGCCAGCACACCGTTGCCGGAAAACAGGAATGTAAAACCTGTCACGGTGCTATTGACTCAATGACAGTTGCAAAACAACATTCACCATTGACTATGGGTTGGTGTATTGAATGTCACCGCACAACCGAAGTGCAAACAGCCGGAAACGGAAACGGTTACTACGACTACATACATGCCACTTACAAAGACAAGTTTAAAGGACAACCCATTACCGTTGAAAAAATGGGCGGACTTGAGTGCGCAAAATGTCATTACTAATTATAGAATAAGCTCCATATTAATATGACCAAAGTAAAAAAATACTGGAAAGGAATAGAGGAACTTGAAAACACTCCCGAGTTCAGAAAATCGGCTGAAAACGAATTTCCTGAGCAAACGAATGTAGAGTTCCTTGGCAACGATGCACTTGCCGATACTTCCACCAACCGCAGGGATTTCCTGAAATTTCTTGGATTCGGTGTTACAGCCGCAACCATTGCAGCCTGTGAAACTCCTGTAAACAAAGCTATCCCTTACCTGAACAAACCTGAGGAAATTACTCCGGGTATTGCCAACTGGTATGCATCTACCTTTGCTGACGGAAATGATTACGCCAGTATTCTGGTAAAAACACGTGAAGGTCGTCCTATTAAAATAGAAGGAAATAAACTTTCTCCCGTTACCAAGGGAGCAGTTAATGCCCGTATCAACTCATCGGTTCTTTCTCTTTATGACTCTGCAAGACTTAAAAATCCATTGGCAAAGAAAACTGCCGCAACATGGGCAGAGGTTGATAAAGCCATCAAATCACAATTAGAAGCTATTGCTGCAAAAAGCGGGAAGATCAGAATTCTGAGCAATTCTATTATCAGCCCAACTACTAAAAAAGCAATTGCTGATTTTGCCGCAAAATATCCCGGAACTGAACAGGTTACTTACGATGCTGTTTCTTATTCAGGAATTCTGAAAGCTAATCAGGCAAATTTTGGTTCGGCAATTATTCCTGACTATCATTTTGAAAATGCCGAAGTGATTGTAAGCTTTGGCGCAGACTTCTTGGTTAACTGGCTTGCCTCTGTTGAATATGCAGGACAATACGGACAAACAAGAAATCCGAAAAACGGAAAAATGTCACGCCATTTTCAGTTTGAAACCACCCTTTCGGTTACAGGTTCAAACGCAGATGTGCGTGTTGCAATAAAACCTTCTGAACAAGGATTAGCTGTTTTAGCACTTTATAATATTATAGCAAAAGCAAAAGGCGCTGCTACTTACGAAGCAGGCATTGCGGACGAATACAAAGAAAAAATACAGGAAGCTGCTGCTGAACTATTGGCTGCAAAAGGAAGTCTGGTAGTTTGCGGAAGCAACGATACTAACGTTCAGGTAGTAGTAAATGCCATCAACGAATTATTAGGCAACTACGGAAACACAATTGACACTGCAACTCCTGTTTATCTGAAACAAGGTGACGATGCTAAAGTAGCCGCTTTGGTTGCTGAAATGGCAAGTGGTTCGGTTGATGCTGTTATATTATATGGTGTAAATCCGGCATATACTTACGGTGAAAAATTTGTTTCGGCACTTGAAAAAGTGAAACTGAAAATATCTTTTGCTGACCGCGAAGACGAAACTGCTTCATTAGTGGATTATGTTTGTCCTGATAACCATTACTTGGAATCATGGAA
This sequence comes from Bacteroidia bacterium, assembly GCA_050186075.1. GTDB lineage: Bacteria > Bacteroidota > Bacteroidia > SXHM01 > SXHM01 > SXHM01. The sequence continues at coordinate 21,917 of JBFWYU010000036.1, read as the reverse complement.
CGATGCAAATCCTAAAAAAGGACAATACAGCTTAGGTCAACCTACAATTTCTCCTTTGTTCGACACACGTCAGGCACAGGAAAGTCTTCTGAAATGGGCAGGAATTGAAACTTCTTACCACGATTATTTAAAAGCAAACTGGCAAACTACAACAGGTGCTTCCTGGGAAGCGAGCCTGCACGATGGTTTTTATTCAGTTCCTGTTGCACAGGTAGCTGCTGAGCCGGTTAAACCTGCTGCAGTTGCTGCAACAACAGAAACACCGGCTGCTCCGGCAACTGATATTTCTTCGGCTGCTGCCGCAGTAAGAAAAGGTGTAGCTGCAGGTGCAACAGAACTTCAGGTTTATATAAAAACAGGTTTGGGAGATGGTTCACAGGCAAACAACCCTTGGTTGCAGGAGTTACCAGATCCTATTTCAAAAGTAACCTGGGATAACTATGTTACCATGTCGCCAAAACAAATGGCTGAACTTGGGCTAAGCCGTTTGGAAAGAGGTGATGACAATGCTGATGTAGTTGAAGTTACCGTAAACGGTGTAACTATAAAAGCACCGGCATTCCCGCAACCCGGTCAGAAATACGGAACTGTTGGTTTGGCTTTAGGTTACGGAAGAACAGCAGCAGGTAAAACTGCTGACGGTATAGGAGCAAACGCATACAAGTTTGTTTCTGTTGTTGACGGAAATGCAACGTATGCTGCTTACGATGTAACCGTAAAAGGTACAGGCGAAAAATATCAGATTGCTGCTACTCAAACCCACCACACCCTGATGGGCAGAGAAGCAATTGTTAAAGAAACAACACTTACGGAATACCTGAAAGATCCTAAATCAGGAAATCCGCAAGTAAAATTACAAACCACTAACCACGGCAAACAACCGGTTAAAGATATTAACCTGTGGCGCGACCACGATCTTAAATTAGGTCACTTGTGGGGTTTGTCAATTGATTTGAATTCTTGTATCGGTTGCGGATCTTGCGTAACAAGTTGTACTTCTGAGAACAACGTTGCCGTTGTTGGTAAAGACGAAGTACGCAGAAGCCGTGAAATGCACTGGCTGCGTATTGACCGCTACTACAGCAGTGATATGACTGAAGAAGTTGCAGCTGAAAAAGGAATTGGTGCGATTGACAAATTCACCGAAATGGAAGCTGCCTCTGAAAATCCTCAGGTTTCTTTCCAACCGTTGATGTGTCAGCATTGCAACCACGCACCTTGCGAAACGGTTTGCCCTGTTGCTGCTACAACACACAGTCTGGAAGGTCTGAACATGATGGCCTACAACCGTTGCATCGGAACACGTTACTGCGCAAACAACTGTCCTTATAAAGTAAGAAGATTTAACTGGTTTAAATATTCAGACAACGAGCAGTTTGATTTCAACATGAATGATGACTTGGGCAAAATGGTTCTTAATCCTGATGTAGTAGTACGTTCAAGAGGGGTTATGGAAAAATGCTCACTTTGCGTTCAGCAAATCCAGGCAGGAAAACTGACTGCTAAAAAAGAAGGCAGAAAAATTAAAGACGGGGATATTCAAACAGCCTGCGCTTCAGCATGTCCTACACACGCCATCACATTTGGTGACCTGAATGACGAAACAACATTGGTAAGCAAACTTTCTAAAGATGACAGAAGCTACAACCTTCTTGAAGAAGTAGGAACACAGCCGAATGTGTATTACCAGACTAAAGTGAGAAACGTTAAAGAATCAGCATAACATAAACGAATAACGCCCTTCGACTACGCTCAGGGTTAAAACGAATACTAAAAAGAAAACAAGTTTAAACAATATGGCAAGTCACGAAGCACATATCCGCGAGCCACTCATACTAGGGAAAAAGGACTATCACCAGGTTACGGAAGATATTACCTATCCTATTGCAGGAAAAGCTAACAAATACTGGTGGATGGCATTTACAGTATCTTTCATCACCATGTTATGGGGAGTAGGATGCCTTGCTTACACCGTAGGTACAGGTATCGGAGTTTGGGGATCAAACAAAACGGTAGGTTGGGCATGGGATATCACCAACTTCGTTTGGTGGATCGGTATCGGTCACGCAGGAACCCTTATCTCTGCCGTTCTTTTACTGTTCCGTCAGAAATGGAGGATGTCTATCAACCGTTCAGCAGAGGCGATGACTATTTTTGCGGTAATCTGCGCAGCCCTTTTTCCGGTGTTTCACATGGGTCGTGTTTGGCTGGCTTACTGGGTACTTCCACTACCAAATCAGTTTGGTTCTCTTTGGGTGAACTTTAACTCACCTCTACTTTGGGACGTATTTGCGATTTCAACATACTTCACGGTATCATTGGTTTTCTGGTATTTAGGTCTGGTTCCTGACTTTGCAACAGTGCGCGACAAATTTGCACGTATGGGCAAACCATTACAACAGAAGATTTACAACGTTCTTAGTTTCGGCTGGAGCGGAAGCGCAAGACAATGGCACCGTTTTGAAGAACTTTCATTAGTTCTTGCAGGCCTTTCAACACCACTGGTACTTTCGGTTCACACCATTGTATCGATGGACTTCGCTACTTCGGTAATTCCGGGTTGGCACACCACCATCTTCCCACCTTACTTCGTTGCCGGTGCTATCTTCTCAGGATTTGCGATGGTATTGACCTTGATGCTGATTGCACGTAAAACTTTAAACCTTGAGCATTACATTACGGTGAACCACGTTGAGTCGATGAATAAAATCATCATCCTTACGGGTTCTATTGTGGGTGTTGCTTACCTGACAGAGTTGTTCATATCCTGGTACTCAGGTGTTGAGTATGAGCAATATGCTTTCCTTAACCGTGCAAGCGGACCATACTGGTGGGCATACTGGAGTATGATGACCTGCAACGTTATCACACCACAACTTTTCTGGATTAAAAAAATCCGCAGAAGTTTTGTAGCAACCTTTATCATCTCTATTTTCGTTAACATCGGTATGTGGTTCGAGCGTTTTGTGATTATCGTAACATCACTGCACCGCGATTACCTGCCATCAAGCTGGGTAATGTTCCACCCTACATTTGTTGATATTGGTATTTTTGTCGGAACCATAGGAATTTTCTTTACCCTGTTCCTTTTGTTCTGCCGCACATTCCCTGTAATTGCAATGGCCGAATTGAAATCTATCTTGAAATCATCAGGAGATAAATACAAAAAATAATAACCCGCAGAAGAATGAGTAAAAAAGTAATTTACGGATTGTTTGATGACGAGGAAATCCTCCTGAAATCAGCCAAAGATCTGGTGAGCAAAGGAGTAAGGATTAAAGACGTTTTCTCACCTTTTCCTATTCACGGTATTGACCCTGTTATTGGTGTTCCGCGCACCCGACTGTCTATTGGCGCATTTGTTTACGGAGCAACCGGTCTTTCACTGGCCTGGCTGATGATGGGCTACATGCTTATTATTGACTGGCCGATGGATATCGGAGGTAAACCAAGTCAGTTCTTTTACATGAACTTACCGGCTTTTGTACCTGTAAGTTTTGAGATGACTGTATTTTGTGCAGCTCACGGAATGGCGCTTACTTATCTTATTGTAAACAGACTTTATCCCGGTCAGCAACCTCACAATCCTGACAACAGAACAACGGATGATAAATTCATGGTTCAGATTAACACAGGTGACAATAAAAAAACTGCGGAAGAAATCAAATCAATCTTGAGTTCAACCGGAGCTATTGAAATTACAGAGAAAGAAGCGTAACAGAATACTCAAATCTTTAAACAGGATATGAAAATAGGAAAATACAGCACGACCTCCATGACAGCCATAACATTTGGTTTTATGGTTGCTCTTTCTTCGTGCATGAAAACAGACCCCAACAGCCCGGGCTACGAATATATGCCCGACATGTATCGCTCACCATCATACGAAACGTATTCGGTGAACCCGAATTTTGCAGATGGTATGACTGCACGTAAACCGGTTGAAGGAACTATCACACGCGGAGAACACCCTTATGCAGTAAGCGCTATCAACAATATGCCTTTTGCTTATGCGGATACAAAAGAAGATTACGAAAGAGCAGGGGTTGAACTGACTAATCCGATTGAACTTACACCGGCAATACTTGCTGACGGAAAAGTGTTGTATGAAAAATACTGTACACACTGCCACGGAGCAACCGGTCAGGCTGACGGGAAAACGGTTACAGCCGGTGGTTTCCCTCCTCCTCCATCTTACTCTGCAGGAATGTCTTCAAGAGGTGGTGCAATGAAAGATTTAACTCCCGGAAAAATATTTCACACCATTACTTATGGCGTAAATATGATGGGTCCACATGCTTCGCAACTGAACAAAGAAGAAAGATGGAAAATAACACACTACGTTCAGACTTTGCAAAAACAGTAAAAATCTACTCTACAGTAAAAAAATAAATAGTTCACGATGAATTACACGCTGACAAAAAATACCAGGAACATACTCTTCGGAATGATGGGGTTAGGAGTTGTAGGTCTTATCTACGCTTTTGTTGCCGGAATTGAAGGGCAAAGGATTTGGGCTAACCTGCTGGTAAACGGTTTATTCTTTACCTTCATTGCGCTGGCAGGAACATTGTTTGTGGCCATCCAATATGCTGCAGAAGCAGGTTGGAGTGCCGGTTTAAAAAGGGTTCCTGAGGCAATGGGTCAATACCTGCCTATCGGTGGATTGGTGGTACTGATTGTTCTTGCAGGTTCAGCATTTCATGTTAATCACATTTATCACTGGATGGATGATTATCTGGTAACAGAAAAAACTACCGTTCAGGATTTACGCACTTACGAAGAAGGATTACAACACCATGCAGCTCATACAGAGCATCACGATGCTGCCCCTGCAGCAGAAGGACATGGACACGATGCTACTCACGCTGAAGCAGCACCTGCTGCTGATAAATATGTAAGCGAAGCAAAATTCCCTGTTGGTCCTGAGCATGATTTATATGCAGCAAGTTATGAAAAAGCTGCTCCAACTGATAGTATCGCGAACCCGCATTTTGATGAAATTATTGCCGGCAAATCAGGATACCTCAACAAGCCTTTCTTTTTTGCCCGTGCTCTTGTATATTTACTGGGGTGGATTTTCTTCACCTGGTTTTTCCGCAAACGTTCATTGGCTGAGGATTTACAAGGTGATGAAGTGAGACACAGAAAAAACATGAACGCATCCGGATGGTTTTTGGTTTTCTTTGCGGTAACATCTTCTACCATGGCCTGGGATTGGGTAATGTCGGTTGACCCGCACTGGTTCAGCACCTTGTTCGGATGGTATGTGTTTGCAGGAATGTTTGTAACCGGTTTAACTACTATTACACTTATCAGTATTCACCTGAAACGTAACGGATATTTCCAGCACATCAATGAAAACCACTTTCATGACTTAGGTAAATTCATGTTCGGAATAAGCGTGTTCTGGACTTACTTATGGACTTCACAATTCTTGTTAATCTGGTATGCTAACATTCCTGAAGAGGTAACTTACTTTCAGGACAGATGGGAGAATTACAAAGTGCTTTGGGTAACTAATCTGGTTATCAATTTTATCTTCCCTTTCCTTGTGCTGATGTCCAGAGATGCAAAACGTAACCTAAGTTTTCTGGTAGTGGCTGGTGTTGCTATTATTTGCGGACACTGGTTAGATGTGTACCTGATGATTATGCCTGGAACAGTAAAAGCAAATTACGGTATCGGTTTACTTGAAATCGGAATGTTTGTAGGGTTTGCAGGATTATTTGGTTATGTAACACTGAATGCGCTTACCAAAGCAGCACTTGTTCCAAAGAACCATCCGTTTGTGGACGAGGCAGCTCATCATCATATTTAGTAATCAGGCTTTATTTAAGAAAACATTAAACTTTAGACTTTAAACATTCAACATGATTAGTTTTCTCACCTTTCTTGTAATCGTTCTCGGTTTAATCACGTTCGGACGCATCATCAGAATATTTGAATTGTCGGCTCAGTTGCGCGGCACTGATGTTAACGCTGTTAATAACAGCGACAACAAAACTCACTCGCTGCTACTCTTAATCATGGGCTCAGCATTTGTTTTTATGGTGTTCTATATGACTTACATCATGAAAGACAAATTGTTGCCTTCTGCGGCTTCAGAACACGGAGTTGCTATTGATACGCTCTTTAAATTCAACTGGGTAATTCTTGGTATTGCATTTTTTATCACACACGTTCTGCTTATATTATTTGCGGCTAAATACTATTTCAAGAAAGAACACAAACCTGTGTTTTTTGCACACAGCACGAAGCTGGAGTTAATCTGGACTTTGATTCCTGCTGCGGTTCTTTCTACAATTATTGTTTACGGTATCAGCAAATGGAACCAGATTGTAGCACCGGTTCAGGATGATGTTATGGTTATTGAATTGTATGCAAAGCAGTTTGACTGGGTAGCTCGCTATGCCGGTGATGATAATCAGTTAGGGAAAGCAAGTTTCCGTATGGTTGACGGAAACAATGCATTGGGTATTGACTACACCGATCCTCAATCGGGTGACGATATTTTAGTGCGTAATGAGTTTCACCTGCCTGTAGGTAAAGAAGTAATTTTCAAATTTCACTCACGTGATGTAATTCACAGTGCTTACATGCCGCACTTCCGCGCACAGATGAACTGTGTTCCGGGGATGACCACACAGTTTCACTTCAAGCCTATTAAAACAACTGAGGAAATGAGAGTGGAAACCGCAAATGATAAATTTGATTACATTCTTTTGTGCAACAAGATTTGCGGTGCATCGCACTTTAACATGCAGATGAACATTATTGTTGAAGATGAAACATCATTCCGCCAGTGGTTGGGAAGCAAAAAGACAGTTGCTGAGGAACTGAAAGCTGCTGCACCTGCAGCAGCGGTTGAAGTAAAAACCGATTCGCTTGCAGCTCCTGCGGACAGCGCAAAGGTTCATGCCGTTACTGCTGACGCAACCAAACACTAATTAAAGAATTTAACAGAAGAAAACACTATCTGAACATGTCACACGATACTCACGCACATCACGACCACAGCCACGATCACGGACACCACCACGAGGAGACGTTTATCTCTAAGTATGTGTTCAGTCAGGATCATAAAATGATTTCGAAGCAGTTTTTGATAACTGCTATCATCATGGGCTGCATAGCTATGTTTATGTCTACTTTCTTCCGTCTTCAACTGGGATGGCCGGGACAAAGTTTTCCTATCCTTGAAACGTTTTTGGGAAGATGGGCTCCGGGTGGAGTAATGACACCGGATATGTACCTTGCATTGGTTACTATTCACGGAACTATCATTGTATTCTTTGTATTAACGGGCGGACTGAGCGGAACGTTCAGTAATCTGCTTATTCCTTTTCAGATCGGGGCGAGGGATATGGCTTCGGGATTTCTGAACATGCTTTCATACTGGTTCTTCTTTATTTCAAGTGTTATTATGATCGGGTCGCTGTTTGTAACCGGAGGACCTGCTTCTGCGGGTTGGACGGTTTATCCTCCACTGAGCGCCCTGCCTCAGGCTATGCCGGGCTCGGGAATGGGTATGACGCTTTGGTTAGTAAGTATGTCATTATTCATTGTGTCTGCATTATTGGGTGGTTTGAACTACATTGTTACGGTTATTAACCTGCGTACCAAAGGTATGGCCATGACCAGACTGCCGCTTACTATCTGGGCGTTTTTGGTTACTGCTATTCTGGGGGTTCTTTCGTTTCCTGTTCTTTTTGCTGCTGCACTGCTGTTGATTTTTGACCGCAGCTTTGGTACGAGCTTTTACCTGAGCGATATTAACATCGGTGGTATGGCTCTGGAGCACACCGGAGGAAGTCCTATTCTGTTTCAACACCTGTTCTGGTTCTTAGGACACCCTGAGGTTTACATTATTCTTTTACCTGCATTGGGTATTAACTCTGAGATTATTGCCACCAACTCACGCAAACCTATCTTTGGTTACAAAGCGATGATCGGGTCTATTCTTGCGATTGCATTCCTTTCATTTATTGTATGGGGTCACCATATGTATGTTACGGGGATGAACCCTTTCTTAGGTTCGGTATTCGTTTTCACTACTATTCTGGTTGCTATACCATCTGCGGTTAAGGTATTTAACTACCTGGCTACGCTGTGGAAGGGAAATATTGTTTTCACGCCTGCTATGCTGTTTGCTATCGGTATGGTTTCTACCTTCATCACCGGAGGTTTAACAGGTATTATTCTTGCCGATGCAGCATTGGATATTAACCTGCACGATACGTATTTTGTGGTTGCACACTTCCACATTGTAATGGGTGCTTCGGCTATATTCGGGATGTTTGCAGGTGTATATCACTGGTTTCCGCGTATGTATGGTAAAATGCTGAACAAGAATTTGGGTTATGCTCACTTCTGGCTTACTATTACTTCTATGTACGGTGTATTCTTTCCGATGCACTTTTTAGGATTGGCCGGTATTCCCCGCAGGTATTATGAGAACACGAACTTTCCGCTGTTTGACCAGTTTACGGACATCAACCAGATGATCAGTATGTTTGCTATACTGGGTGCTGCTGCACAGTTTATCTTCTTCTTTAACTTTTTCTACAGTATTTTCCGCGGAACCAAGGCTCCTCAAAATCCATGGGGCAGCACTACGCTGGAATGGACTGCACCTGTTGAGCATATCCACGGTAACTGGCCGGGTAAAATACCGGAAGTACACCGTTGGCCTTATGACTATAACAAACCCGGCAAAGCAGGTGACTTTACTCCGCAAACTGAGCCGATGGCTCCGGGGGAGGAAGAAAGCCATTAAGCGCTTTTATTATCAGCAAAAGAAAAAGCCACGCAAAATTGCGTGGCTTTTTCTTTTGTGAGCGAAGTGTAGCAAAGCGGATACACACTAGTTTGCTGTCTACAGGATTGTAATTTCAAAGGTTCCTTCATTTCCGCTTTGATTCTGCACGTTAAGGAAGTTCTTAAATTCTGCAGCGGTGAGTGTATGCGTTTCTTCCTGACCGGGCATGAGGAAAGAGCCCTGACCTGACCAGGCATCACCGGCAGCATTGGCAGGATAGAAATACAGGCCTGTAGTTGCAGAACTTGTACTTGTATTCTTTATTTTAAACGTTACACCAACTGCCCAGCGTGGATTTGTGAAGTTAATGACATTTAAAATCTGACCGCTGTTTATAGTACCTGTTAAAATAAAAGGCAGGTGATGATGACCAAGGTCAATGATTTCGCGGGCCGAGTTATAGCCGGTGAAGAAATCTGCGGCTGTTATTTTGAACTGCACGATGAGCATATCCAAAACGGTTTTGAGCAACTCATCAATTTCTTTGATTAACGATTTGATGTTAGCTGTTGCTGTTTTCTTTGCTATGCGGGCAAGACGCGGACTTTCCACAAAGTTTGCATAGTCGGTGATGGTTAACTGAAGTGTATCGAGCAAGCCGACAGTAATGCCATAAGAACCCAGAGAAGCCAGCAGCGAAGTTGCTTTGCTGTGGATGTTGTTGGCTGTTTGGGTGAGGATGTTGTCGCCCTGCTTTTTTAATTCTGATTTTGTGAAATCGGCAAAAGCAAAGAGGACCGGATCGTTGATAACAGTGGCATAGGCTTTAAGTGCACCTGTTACCACCAACAGCTTAGTGACAAGGTCGTTCTTTTTACCTTTTTTGGCCGCGGCATAACCGACAATCTGCATGGATTGTATGGCTACCTGAGCCTGAAGCTGCCCTACTTTGTTTGTTAATAATGTTACTGCATCGCCAAAGGCAAGAAGTGTTGCCCATACAGTGGCGTTCTGTGCTAAAAACTGAAGTACTGTAATATACATATTCAGCTTGTTGCGCTGATTAATAGTCATTGTAATTAGTATTAGAAGATTAAATTATTTAGTGAATTAGTTTACGTTGTTATTTAATGGGGCTTACTGCCTGAGGCAGTTTATACAAGCCTGATAGCAGGAGGAGGGCGCTCTAACTCGTATGCTTCACTATGGTCTAATCTTTGGGAATTCATTGGTGTGCTTTTATTACCTCACCCTAACCCTCTCCTAACAGTAAAGGGGATTGAGGTGTTTCTATTATTATTAACGGTGATGTGTATTTGTTTATTGTGTGGATTGAAAAATAATTTTTGCAGCTATTATTATGTGGTCTCTACTTATGATAACGGGGGAGATTATTATTTATTGTGTGGAGGGGGAAATAATTTGTCAATTAGTTAATTTGACAATGAGAGAATGTAGGGAAAGGGATTGAGTTGAGTTGGCGGGTATTGTTACACAGAGGAAGAAGGAGGTAAGACGGAGGAGGGCAGGAGCAGCCTGCGCTTAGTTATACGTCTATAAAAGCTGCAGGATGCCGGTTAAAGTAAGCGTAGCGGGACTCTACGCTCAACTCAGACTAAGCCCAAATGGGGGTAAAGACAAAAACTAAAAATTACAGCTACTACTTCGCAATAATAATCTTCAACGTAATTGCTTCAGACTGATTGATTGTATTTATCCGCATAAAATACATTCCTGCAGGCTCATCACTTAAATCGAAATCATGTGATTTTCCAACCATCACACTTGCTGAAATAATTTTCCCAACTATATCGGTAATCACGGTTTCGCAGGTTTGGTCATCGTTAAATACCACCGTAAATTTTCCATTATTCGGATTGGGATAAATTGATGAAAATAAATCAGGATCATTAATTTCAACGTTGACGGTTGTCATGCTTTCATAAGCCCCCCGGTCAATAATTACTTCTTCAATACGAATGTTTCCCGCTAAGTCAACAGATGGCAAAAACCGGCTGACATCCACTGTGTCGCCACTGTTGATTGCAGGACTTCCACTTTGCAGTGTGTAGTCACCTCCGCTGAATGGTGCACTTGTATAAGATGGTGCATTCACAAAAAGCGGGTCGGAATTTAAGTTGCCTGTTCCTGTATAACCTCCTTCCACAATGGAATAGGTTATTTCGGGTGTGCCTCCGGCATTGAGAACAGATGAACTGTTACCCCAGATAATACAGTTGCGGATTTTCGCACTACTGCCATTGCGTATGCCCCCTCCATTAGCAGCTGCATTTCCTGAGAACGTGGAATTAATAACAAAAGCAGGAGCGTTATAAAGATTGGTTATTCCTCCTCCGTTGTTGCCTGCCGTGTTGCCTGAAAACAAACAGTTAACTATTACCGGAACTCCGGTTACATTATACATCCCTCCACCACCAACAACAGCTGCATTGTCTGAGAAAATACTGTTACTGATTTTTGGCAAACCACCTTCCACATAAATTCCTGCCCCGTTTACTACTGCATTGTTAGCTGTAAATTCACACTCATCAATTTGCGTGGATGTTCCGTAAGAAACCATGCCCGCACCAAGAGAGGCAACATTGTCTGTGAATTTGCAGTTGCGCACAACGGTTCTTTCTCCGTTGTAATTGTTAATAGCAATCAGTCCTCCGGCAAATTGTCTGCCCATGAGTTGTCCGTTATATACTTTATCCCCCGTTCCGTTGGCAAGCCCGTTGCGGAAAGTAAAACCATCTACCACAACACTGTCAGCATAAAAATCCAGACCTGCAATTACCATAATATGATAACTGTTATCAATGCTGTCGCTGCTGTTAGCGATGTTTCCGTCTAAATAAACAGGATTGGCAGCAGGGTTGCGCACACCCCCACCCGAAGGATAACCCCCAAGAAGTTTAATACCACCGCGAAGTATTGCAAATGAACTATCGCGGTTAATGCCGTTTTGTTGCCCTGTAGGATAATACGTTCCGGCAGCTACCAGAATGCTGTCAATAAAAATGTTTCCATCCAGCACAACACTGAGAGATTTAGATAGCGTTTTATGAGCGCTGCCCCACGAATAACCATCATTGTTATCGTTGCCGTTAACATTGTCGACATGCAAAACATTGGGCGAAACCACATTGCTTTCATAGGCGCCACGGTCAACTACAAGTCCTGTTACACGTGCGTTTCCTGCTAAATCAGCAGAAGAGATAAACGAGTTATCGCCATTGTTGATTGCCGGGCTTGATGACTGCAGTGTATAGTCACCGGTTCCTGAATTTGTGAATAATGGATTAGTGTTAAGATTGCTTGTGCCTGAATACCCCCCCTGAACAATGGAATAACTTACAGAAGGAGTGGCCACATTAATTCCAATTTCTGAACTGTTGCCCCACAGAATACTGTTGCGGATTGCAGCAGATGAAGTATTGTTATAGATAGCACCGCCATTGCTTGCACCTGCTGTTGCAGTATTGCCTGAAAAGGTGCAGCCAATAATCTGCGGTTCACTTGAATTGGAAATATTAATACCGCCTCCGGTGCTTGCTGTGTTCCCTGTAAATAAACAGTTCTGCACTATTGAAGTAGCAGAGAAATTATATAAACCACCACCTGCTGAACCTGCTGTGTTTCCTGAAAAAACACATTGGCTTAATGTGAACGATGAACCCCAGTTGAACAAGCCTCCGCCATTGGCGGTTGCATTATTGTTGCTGAACGTGCAGTTGCGTATAGCCAGTTTTCCTGCTAATGCATTTTGCATGGTAACTACAGATGCCCAGTTGCGCTGCACATTTAATCCGTTATAAACTTTATTGCTGCTTCCTCCGTCAGCGTTTCCATTGCGGAAGGTCAAACCGTCCATCACTACACTATCAGCATCAGCAGAAATTCCTGCTATAACCAATACGTGATAACTGTTGTCGGAACCGGTGCCTGCACTGCCTATGTTTCCATCCAGATATACCGGATTAGCAGCAGGGTTTCTTGTTCCGCCTCCTGTGGGATAACCGCCCAACACTTTCAGTCTTCCACGCAAAATAGTGAAAGCACTGTCACGGTCAGTTCCGTTTTGTTGCCCGGTAGGATAATAGGTTCCGGTTGCAATTAATATGCTGTCAACATACCATGCATCAGCGGCAACGGTTAATGATTTGGCAAGTGTTTTATGCGCATTTGCCCATGAATAGCCGCTGTTGGCATCATTACCATTCACATTGTCAACGTGCAAAACATTGGGTGAAACAACACTGCTTTCATAGGCTCCGCGATCAATTACATAACCTGCGAGACGCGGGTTGCCTGCCAGATCAAGCCCTGCTGCACTTCCTGTAACATTACCACTGTTAATGGCCGGGCTGTTTGCCTGCAATGAGTAATCACCATTTCCTGAATTAGTAAATAAGGGGTCGCTGCTCAGGTTGGCTGTTCCGGTATAACCGCCCTGCACAGTTGAATAGCTCACGGTTGGCGTTGTAACGTTATGAGCTATGCCGGTATTGTTTCCCCATAGTATGCAGTTATTAATTTGTGAGGATGACGAATTGTTGTACACACCACCACCACTTGATGAACCTGTGTTTCCTGCAAATGTGCAGTTACTGATAACCGGTGAAGAGGAACCTGAAGCATTTAATCCGCCACCATTGGAAGCAGTGTTGCCCGAAAAGAGACAGTTATTAATAACAGGTGATGCGGCAAAACCATACATACCTCCGCCACCTGAGCCTGCTGTGTTTCCTGAAAATATGCAATGGCTCAACGTAAGCGATGAAGCCCAGTTGAACATACCGCCTCCGTTAGCTGCTGCTGTATTATTGATAATACTACAGTTGCGGATAGCTAGTCTGCTGCCTAAGGAATTTTGCATGGCGATAACTGCACCCCAATTCCGTTGCACATTATGTCCGTTGTAAACTTTATTGCTGCTTCCTCCGTCAGCATTAGCATTACGGATTGTAAAGCCATCTACAACCACACTATCAGTATTAGCTGAAATACCTGCTATGACCAATATGTGATAACTGTTATCGGTATTGTTTCCAGCAGTGCCAATATCTCCGTCCAGGTAAACTTTATTAATTTGAGGATTACGCACACCGCCTCCCGAAGGGTATCCGCCCAATAACTTAATGCCTCCTGATAAAATGGCGAGTGCACTATCGCGGTCGCTGCTGTTTTGTATACCGGAAGGATAATAAGTTCCCTTTGCTACATGAATATCTGTACAGGATGTAGCAACAGCTAACGCTTCGGAAACGGTTTTAAATGCTGTTGCCCAGCTGCTGCCATTGCCTGAAGCAACGCGTGAACTATCCACATACAAATCTGTGTTTGCATTGATGGTGAGGTTCAGTTGCACAATGCTGTCGCAACCGCTGAAGCTGCCGTTGGGTATTGTAAAAGTTGCCGTGTTATTGCTGGCGGTATAGGTATTGCCGTCCATCCAGGTGTAAGGACCACAAGACAATACGGCATCTGTTCCAACAGGCGGACTTAGCAGCGTGAGGTTAAGTGTAATAATGCTGTCGCAATTATTGCTTCCTGTAAGCGTATATGTTGCGGTGTTATTTGATGATGTATAGGTTATTCCGTCAATCCATGTATAGGTGGGACAGTTTGTGGTAACAACATCTGTTCCCGCAGTAGCGCAGGGATTTGATAACTTCAGAACAAAAGCTGTTTCTGTTCCGCTTCCTGTTCCTGTTGATATACCTGTGGTTGGATCTAAATCTGCTGCTCCTGTTCCGTAGAAGGAACCGCCTGCAACCACAGCGCCATTGGGACCTGTAGCAATTCCCCATTTTTGGTTAACGCCTTCCGGACATTCAACCTGTCCTGCCCAGAGCATAGTTCCGGTTGCATTAAATTTGCTGATGAGAATGCTGCCTGTAGCTCCCGTTTGCAGGTAGCGTTCTGTGCCACCCGGATCAATATCAACAGTTCCGTTGGGGTCATAATGATTGCTGATAACGTGGATATTTCCTGAACCATCAATTGCAGCATTGGTTGTCTGGTATGCAAAAACACCGGCCAGTCCCCACATAAAATTACCATCGGGATCTAACTTTTGTATAAATGTTCGGTAAGGATTGGCAGGGTCGGGAACAAAGTAAACCATCAATCCAGGACCGGGATCAATATCAACGCTGCCGGTAATCAATCCAAAGCTAAGCATATTGCCTCCTGCATCAAGTACTAAATCAGATGGCACATCAACATCTAATCCTCCTGTTCGCTTAACCCAGATAAAATTTCCGGACGAATTTAGTTTCAACATAAAAATATCATTCTCGCCATTGGATGTTATGGCTGAGGTTCCCTGGCCATTGTCAAAATCAACGGTGCCATTGAATTCACCATTTACATAAACATTGCCTGAGGCATCAACGCCTATAGCAGTTCCCTGATCGTTATCTTCACCGCCTATTGCTTTTGCCCAAATCAAATCACCTGATGAATTTAATTTGCAGACAAAAATATCGCTGCCGGGGCTTTGCGGGTTTGAACCAATTGTTGACTCTAAATTAACCACTCCCGATCCGGGGTCAAAATCTATCGGACCTCCAATATCAACAAGATCAGAAGAAATAAGAGGCAGTGTAATGAATGCTCCCGTTGTATAAATATTTCCTTGCTGGTCAAGAACCATTTTAGAGGGTATAAAACTCTGAAGCATCATAACATTTCCTGCCCAACCTTTTACCCACGCAAAGTTTCCGGCTGCATCTAATTTAAGAAGAAACATACCACCGTTGAAACTTGTAAAATACCCTAACGGTCCTCCCTGCTGATTTAAATAATAAGTTCCGGGTCCGGGATCAAAGTCTATAGAGTCGCTGCTGAAATAACCAAATGCATAAAGGTTTCCTGAAGCATCTACCGCAACGGATGATACATAGTTTTTCTTTTGATTATATCCTGAATAACCTGTACCGTAACTCAATCCAAATTGATAAATGGAAGATAACACGGCATCAGAACCAATTACTTTTGACCAGACAGCAGTTCCTGCTGCATTGGTTTTGGTAAAATAAATCTGGTGTTTTCCTTCAAGAGAAAATGTTTCTGATTCCGGGTCATAATCAGTTAAAGTATCCAAAGTGCCGGCAGAATAAATGCTGCCATCGCTGTGTACTGCTACTTTTGAAAAACCAACACTTCCGATGGGGGCATTTATAGTATTTGCCCATTGAAAAACGGGGGTTTGTGCATGTGCGTTTATCAGCAGTAGCATTAAAACTGTAATGTAGATGAGAGAATGTTTGCTCATATTTTTTTAATAAAAGTGGTTTGTAAATGCAAAACTATATTTTTCTAAAACAGGTTTATATTCAGATTGGCTGAGTATGATTATTTATAATTAATCTAAACACTGAGATTGCTTGAGCTAAAGAAAAATGAAGTACTATTTCATTTCTTTTCGGGAGTGTAAAATGAACTGTGCCAGCAGTTGATTTATCTTTGTTAAGTTGAGTTAAACGAAGCGCGGCTTTGCTGAGGAGCAAGCGTGGAAGGGATAGCTGAACCGCACGCGCTGAACATTAGGCCCAGCAGGGGGGGTGAACAGAAAGGTGAAAATTGTAATTAATTTCTGACTTTTATCAGGCTCAGAAAATCAGAGAGTTTTATTGGTTCACTACCTTTTGATAGACGATTATAATTGCAGGAGTTAAATTCTTTAACGTAACTACTCAATAAATTAGGATACATGCGCTCTAAAAAATTCATTGCATTATTGTCTATTGCAATAACGTAATCTGCAGTTTCATTAGTGATTTCATCGGGCTGCTGACTTATACCCCATCTAATATAACCCGGGTCGGTACGAATCACTTGTACCAAGGTCTTACCTGTGTGCTTGCCAAATTCAAAGATGGTATGAAGAGAGAAAATCTGATGCGGTCTTGACATATAATTACAAAGAGAGGAAATAGTTATATGCCTATTTATAGTATCGTTTATAGTTTTAAACAAACTTTTAAACATTTATACTGTGTGGTAATTTGCGCTCAGCGAGGAAAAGGAACATCCAGAGCAGAGGAGAATTATGGGAACCTATTCTATTGCTGCAAAGTATTTTTCTGTCAATTTTATTCTTGTATATGGACTTAATACTTCTTGTCGTTCTTTTTCAAAACGAATAATTCCTTCTTCTTCTAACTTCTCAATTTCACTAACTGCTTTGTCATGTTTGATTTGTATCTCATCTTCTGCAGCATCGGTAATGTGTCGGACTTCTAATTGTAATTTTGTGTTTCTAGCCTCTGCAAGTTTCTCAAAAAGAAAAACTCTGAGCTCATTTTTATCATTGAAATACTTATCCTTAATCTTTAGCAACTCCGGATTATTTGTTTTCACCATAACTGGTGAACTCGTGCTATCTGAATGTATATCTCCAGTTTTTGAATGGCTGATTATAGTTTGATTGAAATTTACTTTTTCAGCTTTGATGTTATTTGTAAAAGGAATGTTGTGGCTTTCTGAATTGTCAATATCAGTTTTTTGCTTCTTCTTCTGTAGCTTTTTTAAAATGAATGGAATAATAAACCCAAGAAGAGAGACTCCAATGCCTGAGAAAAGGAACTCTTTGTTTTCTATTAAGTAATTAATGATATTCATTTTAAAGGGATAAAATTCTGGTTGCTACAAACAATAATCAAGAATAATGTTGCATAATTACAGCACAAAATTAGCCCAATTCCCAATTCAAAAAACTTAACTATTTCACTCTAACCAATACCACGAGCAACAATATGTTTTTAGCTCATTTTATTGTCGCTTATTAGTTTAGTATGAAGTTCTGTGATTTCATCAACATCTGTTTGAGTTAAAACTTCTGTCTGACAATTATCGAATAATGTTGTATTGTAATTTATCGAACTTACATCTGCTTTTTGCCCAGTTCTTGATTTAAGACGATTATGTATATGGAATCTATAATTTTCAAATGTTCTATCACATCCATTAAATTTTGACCTACTTATGAAAGATTTGAAAGTAACATCAGTGAAAGCGGAAGCACGAAAATCAAGCTGAAACATTGCTTTAGTCGTTATGAAATCTGTTTTTGAAAGAATTGAGCAAGCAAACGATGTTGACATAACCTCACAATTATTGAAACTCACTTGAGAGAGATGAGAAGAAATAAATGATGAACCGTAAATCTTGGTATTGTCAAAGTTTACATTTTTAAGTTCCGAGTCAGTAAAATGAACAGTTAAAAGTTCTTTGCAATTTTCAAAAGATACATCTTTAAGTTGCGATATAAAAAAATTTGTATTGTGTGCCTTAGCATTAGTAAGATTTACATTGTGAAGCTTTGATAGAAAAAATTTAGCACAACTAATATCAGCACTGTTTAATTCTACATTTTCTAAATCAGGTAGATGGCAAAACGAAAGATTTGAACTATTTAGGTTGCAATCGTTAAGATTTTTACCTGATAAGTTTGAATGATTTAAATCTGCGATTAGTCCTTTGTATGGGTTCTCAGCTTTAGGGTTTACTTTAAACAGATAATCAATAATCGTTTGGATTGCTGTGTGATTAAAGTCCTTTGCTTTTTTATCTATGACACTTGTGTTTGAACGAATGTAGCTGCACAAAATATTAAATACAACTTCTGCATAAGCTGTTTGGTTTTCTTTGGCTATTTGATGTAGTTCTGCAATTCCTCCAAGTAAAACTGGTTCCTTATCAGAGCCTAAGTGTTCAATGGCATTTGAAAATCTTTCGTCTATTTGAGATTTTGCAGCAAGTTGAATTTGTTCTGCTTGTTTATTTATGGCTTCACCTTGCAATCTGACACTTTCTTCGGTTGTTTTTGCCCGCCACAAGGAAACATAAATACTTATTAATACTCCGAAACCTGC
Organism: Bacteroidia bacterium; assembly: GCA_050186075.1. GTDB lineage: Bacteria > Bacteroidota > Bacteroidia > SXHM01 > SXHM01 > SXHM01. The sequence goes on along the minus strand of JBFWYU010000036.1, from coordinate 3,269 downwards.
TACAACACTCAATAGTATTTTAAGCAGGTCAGCATTTCTATCATCATTGCTTGGGTATAACCACTTTGCAACTCTTTCGAAAATAACTTTTGAATGAAAGCGTAACTCAGGATTTAAGGAGAATACCAAAATCACTGCTACTAATAGAATAACTGATATGTATAAGATTCGCCTAGTCATTATTTCCCTTCTACAATTTTTATTTCCTCTGCTGTCAACTCATAAAGTTGGTAGACGAGTTGGTTGATTTTGTTTTCGCAAAAATCAATCTTGCCTTGTAGTTGGGTGATTTTGGATTCAAGTTTTGCTTCTGATTTTTCTTGGTTAAGATTTAGAAGTTGGTCAACCAATTTTGAAATCTCGTTTTTGAATTTCTTCTCTTTTGAAATTGGTATTGTTTCTAAATACTGCCTTATAAACCTGAAATACCCACCGCGAATAGAACTGCTGACTTTAGAATAGTAATAGTGAACAAGATTTGAATTCAAAATGCCCAATAAGAATTTATCGTCTACGGGGATAATGTATGCTGTATTTACACAATAGAAATTCTTGTCATCATATAGAGCCTGCATCCTTAACGCAATATCCGGCAACATAATTTTTGGTTTTTCAAACTCCTCAAAATAATCAACTGCATCCTGCATTTCATACCATTTATATGAACCGGGTTTTCTTCCCTCTCCTTTACCTTCTTTTAAATCATTTGGCTTCGGTGTAAGTTGCTTTTTAAATTGTTGTAAATAATTTTTGATTGCAGGGTACTTATCAATTTCAATTCCTCTTTTTGTGAAAATTAAGTATTTGTTGCTTATTGGTTGTTGATACCTTTTAATATCACGTCCTGCCAAAAATGGTTTAATAATTTCAGCACTCTGCTTATCTTCTTTTATAAGTTGGTTTTTGGTTGTCTCGTCAATTATAAATGCCTCATTCAATCCTGTTTTTATTCCATAATAAATTTTACTTTTCACATATTCGCCAAGCGTGGTGGTGTTTTTTTTGAGCTTAGCTAAAAGATTGTTTTCTGTTTCAGAAGCAAGATTCCAACCGATGTCAACTAAACTGTTTTTATTTACAAGGTCGCGGTTTTGTGCTACATAATTTTGCAAGGAATTAAAAGCAAGTGTTTTTACATTGGTAATATCAATGCTGTTGCTATTTGTTGTTGGCTTGCCAGCAATAAGAATACAAGGATAAGTAGTAGCTGTTTCAAAAACAGGCAAATCACCAAAATCAATAATTTCATGGATGGTTTGTTGCTTTAACCATTTCCGCAACGGTTCACCATAATTACTTCGCATCCATTTATTGGCTACAATTATTCCAAAAATTCCATTGTTGTTAAGTAGCCCGATTCCTTTCTCAATAAAATAGCTATACAAATCCGCCATTCCATGATAGACACGGTAATGTGTTTCAAAATAAATTTTCTGCTCCCCTAATAACTCCTGTCTAACGTAAGGGGGATTACCTATGACCACATCGAAGCCACTGGCACTGCCATACTCAACAACTGGCTCTTCCACTTTTCCTTTTATTTTTTCAATCAATTGCTCTGCTTCATCCTGAAGTGCCGCTACCTTTTTTACATGATATTTTAATTGCTGATTGGGGTCAGGTGGTTTGATTTTAAAAACTTCGGGAAATGCTTTTTTCCAGTTAAATGGTTTAATCTTTTTCTCGGTTTCAAACAGATTGCCATCATAATAATCAACATCAATTAAACTGTTACCGCTTTTTATATTGTTTTCAAGTGAAGGCAACACGCGCTCATTAAACATTGTAAATTGATTCTTGATAGATGCCTGGGTTTCGCCTTCCATACATTTAAGCAGAAGTGAAAGTTTGGTAACTTCTACTGCATTAGTATCAATGTCAACTCCATAAATATTATTGAGCAGGATTTGTTTTTTGATTGAGGTTGAGAGCGCACCTGTATCGGTAAGTGCTTTAGCTTTTTTGGCTTCGGCAGGTTTTTGTGTGTAATAAGCAAGGTGCCAGTCTAACAAATACTGATAAGCACCAATAAGGAAACTGCCACTGCCGCAGGCAGGGTCAACAATTTTTATTTTGCTTATGTCTTTTGGTGTTTTGTTTTCAATGAGTTTGCCAACGGTGTTCTTTACAATGTATTCGACCACATACTGAGGCGTATAGTAAACGCCACCTGCTTTGCGCACTTCGGGTTTCAATTCAATGTGAGCGCGGTGGGCTTTGTCAATCCTGATTTGTTTACCAAGGAATTGTTCGTAAGCACTTCCTAAAATCTCAACTGATAAAACGGAGAACTCATAAGGGCTTAAAGGGTAATACAATTCATTAATAATGGTTTTTAAAACCTTGTTATCAATGGAAAGGGATTTACTGATTTTATCTTTTTTGAAATCAAAAAGTCCGGAATTGTATTTGTCATCGGCTTCCTGAAACTGATGAAAAAGGTTTTGGTAAAATAAATTATCAGATTGCTTCGCTGTGCTCGCTATGACGCATTGTTGCAGGTTCCCGTAAGGCTCAACGCCTCTGTCTTCGGCAATACGCAGGAAGATAAGTCGGTCAATTGTTTGCTGAACTGCAAAATTGATTTCGTCTTCGTCAAGTTCTTTATTGCTTTTAGCAATGTTTTCAGCCAGTAAAGTGCGCCAACTGTCAAGCGATAGCAAGAACTCTTTATCAACGGTTGCAGTGCCTTTTTTATTCAGGTTGCCTTGCACGAACGTATCAAAGCTGCCTTTGAGCACCCGCTCTTTGCTGAAGGTGTCCCAAAGAAACTCAAACTCGTTTAAGTAGTCGCGGAAGGTGAGGTATTTAATACGTGCAACTGATGCCTTGTCGGTGGGGTTTGGCTTTTTGGTGCAGTCGTAGATTGCAAATTCTTCAAAGTCGGTGATGATGCTAACGGGTAGCTTGGCACTCCAGCCGTATCTGCGGACTTGGTAAGCAGGTTGTATTTCGTCCTTAACTACTACGCTGGGCTTCTTTGCTTCTACAAAGAATAGCCGCTTGCCACCCACAAGCCTGAACGAGTAGTCAGGGGCTTTGGTAGCCTTGCCAATTTTTATTTTGTCTTCGTGAATTACCTCGCGGTAAGATTCTGCATATCCGTTTTGGTTATCAATGTCCCAACCAAGGGCTTTGAAAAAAGGGTCTATGAAGTCGCGCCTTGTTAGTGTCTCATTATAGTCGGACTTTTTGTAAGATGCATATTGCTCGTTAAAGCGTTCAACCAAGTTGGCTACTACTTTATATGCTTCTTCTTTTGTTGTCAT
>JBFWYU010000035.1:0-45527 GCA_050186075.1 Bacteroidia bacterium | reverse complement strand
TGCTGACGGAGTTAATGGTATAAACGGAACTGACGGTACAACAGGACCTACAGGCCCTACAGGCGTTGGAACTACAGGTGCTACGGGAGCAGCCGGTCCAACAGGACCTTCAGGTGTTGACGGAGTTAATGGTATAAACGGAACTGACGGTGCAACAGGACCTACAGGCCCCACAGGCATTGGAACTACTGGTGCCACAGGAGCAGTCGGTCCAACAGGACCTTCCGGTGCGGACGGAACAAATGGTATAAACGGCACTGACGGTGCAACAGGACCTACCGGACCTACAGGCATTGGAACTACAGGTGCCACAGGAGCAGCCGGTCCAACAGGACCTTCAGGTGCTGACGGAGTTAATGGTATAAACGGAACAGACGGTGCAACAGGACCTACAGGCCCCACAGGCGCTGGTACTACAGGTGCCACAGGAGCAGCCGGTCCAACTGGGCCTTCCGGTGCGGACGGAACAAATGGTATAAACGGAACAGACGGTGCAACAGGACCTACAGGCCCCACAGGCGCTGGTACTACAGGTGCCACAGGAGCAGCCGGTCCAACTGGGCCTTCCGGTGCGGACGGCATAAACGGAACGATTGGTGCAACAGGACCTGTCGGACCTACAGGTGTGGGAACTACAGGAGCAACAGGCCCATCAGGCGCTGATGGTATAAATGGTGTAACAGGGCCAACAGGACCTGCAGGACCTACAGGTGTGGGAACTACGGGGGCTACAGGAGCAGCAGGACCTACAGGTGCTAATGGTGCTACAGGCCCTGCGGGACCAACCGGTGTGGGAACTACCGGAGCTACAGGACCAGCGGGTCCGACAGGTGCTAATGGTGCTACAGGACCTGCCGGGCCTACAGGCGTTGGAACTACAGGCGCTACAGGCCCAATGGGGCCTTCAGGTGCTGACGGAACTAACGGAACAACGGGCCCTACAGGTCCTGCGGGACCAACCGGTGCAGGAACTCAGGGTATTCAGGGGCCAACTGGGCCAACTGGAAATCCGGGCTCACTCGGACCAACAGGATTAAGCGGTAATCAGGGACCAACAGGACCAACAGGAAGTGCCGGACCTGCCGGTTCACAAGGTCCTGCTGGGCCTGCCGGACCTCAGGGTGCAGCCGGCCCAACAGGTCCGCAGGGTTTACAGGGCAGTCAGGGCTCTACCGGCCCGGCCGGCCCATCGGGATCTGCAGGTCCAACAGGCCCTTCAGGAACTGCAGGACCATCAGGTGCTGATGGTGCAGCCGGCCCCACAGGGCCAACCGGACCCGGAAGTATCTGCGGAACTGCTGCTGCCAACTACATCACCATGTTTACGAATTCAACCACTATGTGTAATTCAGTACTGTATCAAAGCGGAACTCAGATTGGAATTAACACAACCAACCCCAATGTTACGCTTAACGTTAACGGCACAGATGGTATAACGCCTCCTGCAGGAACCATAGCGCAACGCCCATCGGGAGCGGCTGCAGGAACCTTCCGCTGGAACACGCAATACGGAAGCATGGAATATTTTGACGGAACCAACTGGTATAATATCAACACCCCTCCAATCGGCTCTACTTATATTCAGTGGGCACAGGCTCAAACTCCGCAAAACTTATATCCAAACACAACCTGGGTGGCAACCGATATTCAGGACGGACAGTTTATAAGGGCTAGAGGCGGCAATGCAAACGTAACTCAGACGGGGGCACTTACCGGAACCATACAAACACAATCTATGGAGCAACACCAGCATTCCATCAGCGGGGGTATTAATGGTGCCGGTGCAATTGTAACCGGAACCGAAAGCGCAGACCATACACATGACTGGGGCGGATGGTGGAGCAATGACGGCTCACAGTATTACGACTATTCGGGCAGTTATGGTAATGGCGATGGTAACGGAAACACCATCAGCGATAACTATTTCTGGTGGGGAGGCGCTCCGGGCACTACAACAGTTTATACAACAATAGGAAGTCAGGCGGCCGGCACGCATAGTCATGGTGGTGCTACTTCAGGTGCCAATGTTTACAGTAGCAACATTTATATTCCCTATGATGATAACCTTGGAGATGATGCTGCTGATTTAAATATGGGAAATTCTGCTACACAATGCGGATCTGGCTGGAACGGGCAACACACTGTTGGTAATTTTATGGGAAGATTGAACGATGGCTGTATGAATCACAACCATACCATAAACGCAGACGGCAACCATGCTCACAACGTAGATATGTATGCTCATCGCCACTGGATAAAACGCAGAGCTTCTTATGGCGCAAGTGCATCGCATACGCATACCGTTCCCGACCATGCGCATACCAACAACTTTTCGGTGGGTAACGTTAGCGGAACCTTTAATGCAGGCACCGAAACGCGCCCTACCAACGTAGCGGTTATTTTCTGGAGAAGAACAAATTAATTCAAGTACAGGATAATTATACAAGTCTGCCAACGATAAGACTTGTATAATTATCCTTTTTTTTCGCTGCACCTCTGCACTCTTTTTACATACATTTGCCGCTCAATGAAAAAAACTACTTCTTCTCGGACACAATATGTTGTGTCGCTACTCTGTATACTGCTGCTTTCTGCGTGCGAAACCGATTTTGATGTAACGGGCGACTGGAAAGAAATCCCTGTTGTTTATGGTATTCTTGATAAAAACGATGCCACGCATTATATCCGCATAAACAAAGCCTACTTAGGTGATGCGGATGCTATTAAGATGGGACATGAGAATGATTCTATAAATTATGACAGTCTTACAGTACGACTAATTGAACTTACAGAAGCGGGCACAGCAGTTGACTCCTTTTTGTTGGAAGAAACAACAGTAGCTTTAGAGATGGTGAACGATACCGGTGTATTTGGCAGTATTGGAAATCCATTGCAAAAACTTTGGAAAACAACCGAAACGCTTGATCAGACTAAAATATACCGCATTAAGGCAATAAATGAGGCTACAGGAAACATCGTTACAGCTGAAGCTCCCATTGTAAAAAGTTTTACCGTAAGCCAACCCAGCGCATCACCACAAAGCAAAATAAGTTTTATAGGAAACAACGATGCCTACAGCAGCTACAGCGTAAAGTTTGCACCTGCCGGCAACGGAAAGCTTTATGAAGTAACCATTGTGTTTTACTACCGCGAAATAAATGCATCTAACGACACCACACTCCACGAAATTCGCTGGAAACAAAGCCAGTATGTAGCAGACGAAAGCGAAAGCGTTATTCAGATTAATATTGAAGGCGAAAACTTTTTCAGTTATGTAGGCTCTATAGTTGATACTATTCCGACAAATTACAAACGCCTTATTGGCCGCGGACTTGTGGATACCGAGCCCGATGGAAATGCAGACGACCATATTGATATTTTCATCAACGTGGGTGGCGAAGAATTGTACAACTACATTGAAATAAACAAACCCGCTGCTTCGGGGGTGTTGCTCGACAAACCGGTTTACACCAATATTGAAAACGGATTGGGTATTTTCTCTTCACGCACCAGCAACTCGGTTTTGAATAAAAGCCTGAGCGTTAAATCCATTCTTGAACTTAGAGAAGGGCCCTATACCAGTGTGTTGGGATTTGAACAGGAGAACGATTAGGCTGCTTAATTCCATCAGAATAGTGTCCTTTTAAAACCATTTTTGCTCAGGGTAGAATGAATTTACGCTAGGGTAGAATCAATTTACCTCAGGGTAGAATCGATTTACCTCGGGGGTAGAATCAGTTTACCTCGGGGGTAGAATCAGTTTACCTCAGGGTAGAATCAATTTACCTCAGGGTAGAATCATTTTTGCCCGGGGTATCACCATTATATCTTGGGGGAGAATCATTTTTGTTAGGGGTAAAACCATTTTACCTTAAGAGAGAATCGTTTTTGCGCGTGGTAAAACCATTTTACCTCAGGATAGAATCAGTTTACCTTGAGGTAGAGTTAGTTTACCTTGAGGTAGAATCAATCGCTGGGAGGCATTGAACAAGACAAATTGAGCTAAATCTGCTCTTTGTCGATAATCAGTAACCATTTCTCAAAAACCTGCTATAAGATTATAAGCGTATAATACAGCTCAGAGATTATGCTAAAAATAATCGGCTCCTATAATAAACCTACCATAGAATTTGATACAGAAACAGGTGAATTGATTATCCAAGGTAATTCATTCACTGTAAATGCCGTTGAATTTTACAAGCCCCTGCTTTATGCTATTACTGAGTATAAAAAGAACCCGCTGCTGCAAACTATTGTATACTTTAAGCTGACCTATTTTAACACAAGTTCATACAAATCAATCTTAGATGTATTGCTTGAACTAAAATCACTGGATGCCGAAAGCGAAGTGATTATAAACTGGTATTATGAAAAAACAGACAACGACATGCGCGATCTTGGTAGTAACTACCAGAACCTTGTAAATCTGCATTTCAACCTCATAGCAATCGAGCACGTTAATACACCAGCATTTAGATTTTTCAAAACCCATCAACCTTCATGGGACCTAAAATAGGTTTGAAATAAATCCATTAACCTTTTCCGCCTTTTTGTCACCCCCTGTCAGTAAAAATTCCGGTTTCTAAAACCATTTATGCCATAATTGCGCAATTGGTTTAAAATTGCCGCATGGCACAGTCATTGACATGGGCAAACCGATTTTAAAAACCAACACAAACAATTAATACAAAATCAAAATGAGTAAAGTAATAGGAATAGACTTAGGAACAACCAACTCTTGCGTATCGGTAATGGAAGGTAACGAACCCGTTGTTATACCCAACAGCGAAGGGCGCAGAACCACACCATCCATCGTAGCTTTTATTGACAAAGGCGAACGCAAAGTAGGAGACCCTGCAAAACGTCAGGCGATAACCAACCCAACAAAAACGATCAGTTCAATCAAACGTTTTATGGGACACACCTACGATGAAGTAACAGGCGAAATAAAACGCATGCCATACAAAGTAGTGAAAGGCGACAACAACACACCCCGTGTGCAGATTGACGACCGCAACTACACAGCACAGGAAATATCTGCAATGATTTTGCAGAAAATGAAAAAAACTGCCGAAGATTATCTGGGGCAGGAAGTAACCGAAGCGGTTATTACCGTTCCGGCATACTTTAATGACTCACAACGTCAGGCTACCAAAGAAGCAGGTGAGATTGCGGGTCTTAAAGTGCGCAGAATTATCAACGAGCCTACTGCAGCAGCATTGGCTTATGGTCTTGACAAGAAAAACAAAGACATGAAAATCGTAGTGTTTGACTGCGGTGGCGGAACACATGACGTTTCAGTTCTTGAACTGGGAGAAGGTGTATTTGAAGTAAAATCAACCGATGGTGATACACACTTAGGTGGTGATGACTTCGACCAGAAGATTATTGACTGGCTGGTTGCCGAATTCAAAAACGAAAACGGAAACCTTGACCTGACTAAAGACCCTATGGCTTTGCAACGTTTGAAAGAAGCTGCAGAGAAAGCGAAGATTGAGTTATCAAGCTCTACTTCAACCGAAATCAACTTGCCATACATCATGCCTGTTGACGGAATTCCTAAACACTTGGTGCGCACATTGAGCCGCGCAAAATTTGAAGCCTTGGTTGACGATTTGATTAAACGCACCATTGCACCTTGCCAAAGCGCATTGAAAAACGCAGGTTATTCAACCAGCGATATTGATGAAGTGATTTTGGTAGGTGGTTCAACCCGTATTCCGGCAATTGTAGATGCAGTTCAGAAATTCTTCGGCAAAGCTCCTTCAAAAGGTGTAAACCCCGATGAAGTAGTGGCTGTAGGTGCTGCAATACAGGGTGGTGTATTGACCGGTGAAGTGAAAGATGTATTGCTGTTGGATGTTACTCCACTTTCGTTGGGTATCGAAACAATGGGCGGTGTATTCACCAAACTGATTGAATCAAATACAACCATACCAAGTAAAAAATCAGAAACCTTCTCAACTGCAAGCGACAACCAGCCTTCAGTAGAAATCCATATCCTTCAAGGTGAGCGCCCGATGGCAAAAGACAACCGTCCTCTTGGTCGCTTCCACTTAGATGGAATTCCACCGGCACCACGCGGTGTGCCACAGATTGAAGTAACCTTTGATATTGATGCAAACGGTATTCTGCATGTGAGTGCAAAAGATAAAGCAACCGGAAAATCTCAACAAATCAGAATTGAAGCACAATCAGGTTTAACTGACGAGGAGATTAAGAAAATGAAACGCGAAGCCGAAGCAAATGCTGAAGCCGATCGCAAAGCAAAAGAAGAAGCAGATAAAATCAATCAGGCTGATGCCTTGATTTTCCAAACCGAAAAACAACTGAAAGAGTTTGGCGACAAATTGCCTGCTGATAAAAAAGCTCCGATTGAAAGCGCTCTTGCTGAATTGAAGAAAGCACACGAAACACGCAACCTTGCTGGAATTGACAGCGCAATGGCAACATTGAACACTGCATGGACTGCCGCTTCGGAAGAAATGTATAAAGCAACTCAGGGACAACCTCAAGGTGGTTCCGATGCAGGAGCTGACAATACGCAATCTTCAGGTGCAGGAAGTCAGGAAGCTACAGATGTTGACTTTGAGGAAGTAAAAGACGAGAAAAAATAATTAGCTGATGAGTTGATGAAAAGCCCCTTGCCTTAGGCGAGGGGCTTTTTTGTTTTCGATAAACGACAGCATACAATCGGCAACGCAACGTATTAATTCACCGAAAAACTTTTCTTTCAAAAGCAGAAACAGATTTTTACATTTGGCTTCCCCTAAACTTTACGCCTAAAGGATAAATGAATTTTACACAACGGAAATTAATTCTTGTTTCGTTTTTGTTGTGTTTATTCACGCTGCAAAGTTTTAATACAATTGCACAGGAAGGCAAATCGCGCGAGCAAGAACTGGAATATTTTAAAAAGTATGCCTGCCGTACCATCAAAGAAATCAATATCCGCGTTATAAATCCTGCGGGCACAAGCCTTAATCCTGCAACGCTTGACACACTACCCCACCGCGAACTGATTGTAAATAAAATACACAGCCGCAGCGGATGGCGCAACGTGAAGAAACTTTTACTTTTTCGTGAAAAAGATTGGCTCGAGCCTTCTGTGTTGGTTGACTGTCAGCGCAACCTGCGCCAGAACGGAAACTACAACGATGCCTTGATTGTGGTAGATGAAATTCCCGGAACGGATGATGTAAAAGTTACCGTAGTTGTTCAGGACAATCAATCGCTTGCCATTGCAACCGGCTTGTGGGAAGGCCGCTTTTTCCTTGGCTTTAACCTGAATAATTTCCTCAACCTAGGGCATCGTTTTGGTTCCAGTGTTTCATTTAATTATGATTTAAAGAATCCGGTTACGTTCAGAAGCCATTATTCCATACCCAATCTTTTTCGTACACGTTTCAATCTTTCGGGAAATGCAGAGATTGACAAATACCGTCAACGTTATGGTTTTGAATTTGAGCGCAACTTTGTTTTGCTGGAAGACAAATGGGCTGCCCGCGTTGAATCATTCTGGAACACCGACTACACTTTTTTCAATAACGATCTGCACCGCGAAAAACTGAGATTTAATTATCAGGATATCTGGCTGGCGCGTTCATTCAAGGTTGGCTTCATTGAAAAAATGTCGAAGTACTCGCGACTGATTACTTCCATTCGCGCTTACCGCAAAGTATATGGCAGCGCACCTTCATCTGATACTTACAGCCCATTTAAAAACAATGGATATGTTCTGGCTAGCATAGGAATTGCCAACCTGGATTATTATCAGACACGCTATATTTATTACTTCGGAAACAGTGAGTATTTACCTAAAGGAGTAAATTTTTCCATCACAGGCGGCATGAACTATCAGGAAATTTACCGCACACATTGTTATTTAGGATTGAATATCAACTACGGAAAATTATTCCGCAAAGGCGGTTATCTTTTTGCGCAGCTAAACAGCGGGAATTATATCTCAAATTACGGTTACAGCAAAGGAGTAATTGATGCAACCATACGCTATATAACACCGCAATTAAAATTAGCAGAAGGTTGGGGCGTACGTGAATTTATCAGAGTGGACGGCACTTTCGGCATCCGGAAACCACAGGCCGAAAACTATAGCTTTAAAGGATTGCAGGGCGCAAAGTATGACCAGCCCGGACCGCTGGTTGGCGCAAAAGGTTTAAGCATACGCTTAGAAACCGTTGTTTATGACCCATTGGTTGTGCTTGGTTTTAAATCCAACGCATTTTTCTTTGCCAGCTTTGGAGTTGTGGGACAACACGATCATATTTCATCGCTCTTTAAAAGCCGCGTTTTCCAGGGTTTTGGCACAGGGCTTCGTTTAAGTCACAGCAAACTTGCACTTAACTTTGTAGAGTTATCTTTTGCGTGGTACCCGACTGCTCATTTAGCCGGCACAAGTCCAATCGGATGGAGTGTAGGAAGCGAAAACCTGAATGCCATTGAGGCCGATAACCTATTCTCTCCTGATGTAATCAGCGCGGAATAATTATTCCGTTTCTATCGGAAAACTGAGCACCATATTTTTCACAACAGGTTTTCCGTTAATTGTTCCCGGTGAAAATTTCAGTTGTTTTAATATATTGATAATGCTCTGGTCAATGCCGTAACCAACTTCTTTGATGATTGAAAAACCGCTCAAGGTGCTGTCAGGATTTACATCAAAATTAATCATGGATTCACCGTTAATTTTCTCGCGCGGAAATTCAATTTTATTAAATACCAACTCATACATTGCATTTTCTCCGGCCGGATAAACCGGATCACTGTCTGCATTTACTTGTATGTTTTTGTTGTAGTCGTAGTTTTGTCCGTCTTGCGCCAATGCAGACACAGAGCAGAACAGAATAAATGGCAGAATATATTTCATTAGTTTATGATTTTAAGTTTTGCGAATTTTAGTAACAATTGCTTCTGCCCTACTCCTTCAAAAAATACAGTGGCCTTCTTATTGGGCAGCATTCCTTCCACATTTAATACTTTTCCAATTCCGAATTTTTCGTGCTCCACCTGCATACCCGATTGCAGTTTCATAATTGCTTCGGCATCATCTGCAGTAAAAGAGGCTGAAGAGGCCTTGTTCACATTCACTAAATTCTTTGGAACAACAGGCGGTGTATAGGCTGGTTTTGATGCAGAAGGCTTAGCTTTATACTGACTGTAACCATTGCCATTTCCGCTGCTCTGTGGTCTGCGGAAATTTTCCCAATCCAGATCATTATACTGATGGTCGTTTGCAGGTTTGGGTGCTTTGCGGTCAAAGCCTTCAAACTCTAAATATTGTGCATCAATTTCTTCCAAAAAACGCGAAGGTTCGCAGCTTGTAAGGTTTCCCCAACGATAGCGCGAAGCAGAGTACGTTAAAAACGCTTGCTTCTCGGCACGCGTAAGTGCTACATAAAACAACCTGCGCTCCTCCTCTAAATCACTGCGCGAGTTAAGCGAAAGCTGCGAAGGAAAAAGATTTTCTTCCAAACCCACCACATACACAAACGGAAACTCCAAACCTTTTGCGCTGTGAATGGTCATCAGCGAAACGGTGTCTAAATTCTCTTTATCCTTTTCATCAGCATCGGTGAGCAACGCAATGTCTTGAGTAAATTCATCCAGAGTTCTTAAACGGGTAATTGCTTCACCGTTTTCGTCAGGTGCTTCGGTTTCAGAAAACTCGCGAATACCATTCATCAGCTCCTGAATATTTTCGGTGCGGCTCACTCCTTCAGGCGTTTTATCTTCGCTAAGGTCGCGCAAAATGCCCGAAGTCATGGCAATCCTTTCAGCTAATTCATAAGCACTTTTTGTTTTCAGTTCAAGATTGTAACTACGAATCATGGTTACAAATGAATCAATTTTGGATGCTGTACTGCCGCTGATAACACTGCTAAGCAGCAAGGGATTTTCCATTATTTCCCAGATACGTTTGCCTTGTTCATTGGCGGCAAGAATTATTTTCTCAACCGTTGTTTGTCCAATGCCGCGCATCGGATAATTGATGACACGCTTTAACGCTTCTTCGTCATTTGGATTAATAGCCAAACGAAAATACGCCAGTAAATCCTTTATCTCTTTGCGCTTATAAAACGAAAGTCCTCCATAAATGCGATAAGGAATATTCAGTTTACGCAAAGCCTCCTCCATCGCGCGGCTTTGTGCATTGGTACGATAAAGAATAGCAAACTCCTTATCTCTGCGCTGATGATTCATTTTTGTTGTAAAGATGGAATTGGCAACCAAAGCGCCTTCTTCATTGTCGGTAAGCGCACGCATTACTTTTATTTTTGCACCTTCCTCATTATGCGTCCATACTGTTTTGTCTAACTGCTCTTTGTTGTTAGAAATAATACTGTTGGCAGCATTTACAATTACTTTGCTGCTGCGGTAATTCTGCTCTAATTTGAACGTATGTAAATCAGGATAATCCTTTTCAAAATTTAAAATATTCTGAATATTGGCTCCACGGAATGCGTAGATACTTTGTGCATCATCGCCAACCACGCAAATATTTTCAAACAGCGAAGCCAGTTTGCGCACAATCACATACTGCGAAAAATTGGTATCCTGATACTCATCTACCAAAATGTATTTGAACTTATTCTGGTACTTGTAAAGCACATCAGGAAAATCACGCAGCAATACATTTGTGTTAAACAATAAATCATCAAAATCCATTGCGCCTGAATTAAAGCAGCGCGTGTTGTATTTCAAATAAATCTCTCCAAGTAAAGGTTTTCCACTGCTACGGTCATGCGAAATTGCTTCTGCATCATTCATGTATACCTGTGGGGAAATCAAACTGCTTTTGGCAGCAGAAATTCTGCTCAGCACCATGCCGGGTTTATAAACTTTTTCGTCCAGATTGTTTTCCTTGAGAATACTTTTAATCAGACTTTTAGAATCGTCTGTATCGTAAATAGTGAAGTTATTCGGGTATCCTATTTTCTCTGCTTCAAAGCGCAGAATTTTTGCAAACACACTGTGAAAAGTACCCATCCACAAATTGCGGGCTTCGCTGCTGCCAATAATGGTTTCAATTCTGTTACGCATTTCGCGTGCAGCTTTGTTGGTAAAGGTAAGGGCAAGAATATTAAACGCATCTATGCCTTTATTAAGCAGGTGTGCAATGCGATATGTAAGAACCCTCGTTTTGCCCGATCCTGCACCGGCAATAATCATCACCGGGCCTTCGGTGCATTCTACAGCAGCCCGCTGGTTATCGTTAAGCTCCTCTAAATAGTTGGGATTGTTCACGGGTTCAAAAGTAGGTTGAAATGGAGAGACTGCAAAGTATAAAAGCGTTTAAAATTTATCAATTAACAGCTTTATAATATTTGAGTATGATTTCTGTGGTACCTCACAACTTTTCTGAGATACTTCAGAACTTCTCTGAGATGCCTCAGAATTTTGCTGAGATACCTCAGAACTTTGCTGAGATGCCTCAGAACTTCTCTGAGATGCCTCAGAATTTCTCTGAGATACCTCAGAACTTCTCTGAGATACCTCAGAATTTCTCTGAGATACCTCAGAACTTCTCTGAGATACCTCAGAACTTCTCTGAGATACCTCACAACTTCTCTGAGATGCCTCAGAATTTCTCTGAGATACCTCAGAAATTCTCTGAGTTACCTATGAAAAGAGCATATTTAATGCTTCCGGATATTGAAAATGTCCATCTGAAGCAGGATGAAAATCAATTACACGCTCCACAGCATCAGTATTCAAAGGAGCGTAAATATGGGGATACATTTTTTCTCCACCCACTAAATTTTCATAAACAATTTTGCCTTTTACCTTTTTAAAATTAATACAAAGCAAAACAAGATCTGGCTCGTCTTTAAAAAACTTATTGGCAGTATCCACCACCTGCTCGAAGGTTGAACAATGAATAAAATCTTCCACATCAAACATCTCGGGTTTATAAAAGCCTTGCTTTAATGCGGCCTCCCACTCGTGGCGGGTGGTGATATGAAGAATTATTTTATCCATGATTTTTCTTTCTTAGACCGTAAAAATAGAGAATAAAAAAGCGTCACGCCTTAGGCGTGACGCTTTTCTTTCAACAGTTTTTTTTAAAGGTTTAGCTTTCAGGCAATGCTTCACCCGGACCGTAAACAATTTTAGGAACTTTATTTTTCACGGGCTCTAACGATTTCAGATAACGGTAAATTGCCTTTAACTCCAAATCATTAATTCTTGAAAATGCGCCCCAGGGCATTGCAGAACCTTTATAAACTCTGCCTGCTTTAAAGCGATTGATAAAAGTTTGCTCATCCCAATTATAGATGTGTCCGGTTTCAGGATCAGGAGTCAGGTTAGGACTTACATACGTATTCCCATCTGACAATGCAGGATCGGGAGGCAACGCAAATCCACCTGCAAAAGGAGCTCCTGTAAATTCGCCTGTTTTCATATCTCTGTTGGTATGGCATCCCAAACAGTTTGCCACAGAGTTTGCAAGGTATTTGCCATACTCTGCTGTGGAATCAATAACCACAGATTTAGGAGGCGTACCTTTTGTTCCAGTAGGTTTAATAGCCCCGAAAGTCAGTAACGCTTTTCCAAGAAATTTCATCTCTGTTTTTTTCACTTCATGTTTTACTGCCGGTTGTGAACGCAGATAAGATACAATAGCAGTTACGTCTGCATCGCTCATTTCAGCAAAAGGCATAAACGGAAAAATACATCTTCCGTCACTACCTACCATGTATCTGAGTGTGCGGGCAAGCTCTCCGTCAGTCAATTTACCTATACCTGTTTCCATATCAGGGGTAAGATTAGGTGCGTGCATCTCACCGGGTGGAATATCCAGTTCCCAACCGCCACTTAGTGGAATAAGTTCACCGCCTTCTACATCCATAATCTTATCCATTGGAACGTGACAGGTACCGCAGTGTGCCGGGCCATAAGCAAGATACTTTCCGCGGGCAATAACAGCCGAATCCGTACTTGCTTTAATATCCGGATAAGGTGCTTCAAATTTTTTGTTCCATGCAACTTGCACGTAAACTACCAGTCCTGCTATCAGCAAGACCAGTACAGCTAAAATTCGTAATACAATTTTCATGAGTTTTTGGTTTTATGGGTTTGTGGCTTCAAATGTAAAATACATTTTTGTTTATGCAAATAGTTTATTAAAAAAAATCTGCTGAACAAAACATTTCATCGCCTGTTAATTAGTTTCAACGGATATTATTTTACCAAGTAAAAATAGTTTCTAAATTGCCGCAAAATCAAACAACAGTTTTCATCAAAACTTCAGCATGAAAAAAAATCTACTTCTCTTTATCACGCTCTTACTTTCTAACATTCTAACCACTTCTGCTCAGGAATATTTTAATGCTGAAGCTGAGAAATATATCAGAGGCGCTGAACATATTCGCTACACACGTTATTCGGAAATGCCTGATTACGTGAAAATGAAACCCGGAAACGAAATACCGCTTTCGGGTTTTGTTTTATGGACAAGCAAAGTTTTGTTTGAAAAAGACAAATCGGTTGAATTGGTTTCGTACCAAACCAATAAAGATGAATTGGGCTACACGCATACCCGCTACCAGCAACATTACAAAGGCCTTCCGGTTGAAGGTGCTGTGCTTAATTCACACAGTATAAACGGAAGAGTAATTTCATTTAACGGAAGAATAGCCGGATTTTCTACTGCTGACTACAACGTTTCTCTCAATGAATCTGCTGCGCTTAATTATGCTCTTCAACACATTGGTGCAACAACCTATAAATGGGAAATTGAGGAAGAAGAAAAACATCTTCAACACATGCATGGTTTTGAAAGCTACTTTCCAAAAGGAGAATTGGTTTGGTATGCTGCTGATGGCAACTACAAAGGCGGGATGCGCAAAGCATGGAAGTTTGATATCTATGCGCATGAACCCATGTCAAGAAACGACATTTATGTAGATGCAGAAAACGGAAATATACTGTTTGTTCACAACCATATTCACACAGCAAACTCTCCCGGAACAGCAGTTACAGGATACAGCGGAACACAAAACATAATTGCAGACAGTTTTGGCGGAAGCTATCGTTTGCGCGAAACTACACGCGGAAACGGTGTGCAAACGTATGACATGAACACCGGAACAAGTTACGGCAACTCTGTTGACTTTACGGATGCAAATAACAACTGGAATAACGTAAATGCTGACCTTGACCAATATGCAACCGATGCACACTGGGGATTGGAAATGACTTACGACTATTTTCTTGCACAGCACAGTCGCAACGGTATTGACGGAAACGGAATGTTGATGCTTGCTTATGTACATTATGATGTAAATTATTTCAATGCTTTCTGGGACGGAACCCGAATGACCTTTGGTGATGGGGATAATAATAACCCCTTAGTTTCATTGGATATTGTGGGGCATGAACTAACGCATGGTGTTACAGAAAACTCTGCCGGACTTGTTTATCAAAATGAATCAGGTGCACTGAATGAATCATTCAGCGATATTTTCGGAGCAGCTATTGAGTTTTACACAACACCCGGACAAGCCGACTGGCTGATGGGTGAAGACATCGGTGCAACATTGCGCAGCATGAGCAACCCAAATACGTATGGGGACCCCGACACTTATAACGGCACCAACTGGTACACAGGAACAGGTGACAACGGAGGTGTGCACACCAACAGCGGTGTACAAAACCATTGGTTTTACAGACTTACAGTTGGTGGTTCAGGAACCAATGATTTAGGAAATGCATACAATGTTACAGCCATCGGAATTACTGATGCATCTCGAATTGCCTACCGTAATCTTACCGTTTACCTTGGCTCGTCTTCTGATTATGCTGATGCACGGTTTTATGCAATTCAATCTGCCATTGATTTGTTCGGAGCCTGCACTCAACAAGTTATTTCAACAACCAATGCATGGCATGCAGTTGGAGTTGGCGGAGTATTTAATGCAACCGTTACTTCAGACTTCACAGCGGGAATTACAGCAGGATGCAGTATTCCATTCACCGTTAACTTCACAAACCTGAGTACTAATGCCGGAACATTTACATGGAACTTTGGTGATGGCAACACCAGCACATCAACTAACCCATCGCACACCTATACTTCATTCGGAAATTATACTGTTACACTAACAGCTGACGGAGGAAGTTGCGGAAACGATAATGAAGTAAAAACAAATTATATCAGCGTAAACGCTAACAATCCTTGTGTTGCAATTCTTGGTACAGGAGGAAATCAAACCTCATGCACGGGCATCATGTATGACAACGGAGGACCGACATCCAACTATACCGATCAGGACGATATATCCATGACAATAGCTCCTCCTGGCGCAACCTCAGTATCGATAAACTTTACCTCATTCAATTTAGAAAGTGGCTATGATTATATCTATGTATACGATGGACCTACAACCGCAAGCCCGCTTTTAGGTCAGTATGACGGGAATACATTACCTAACAACGGCAATGCAATCACATCCTCAACCGGTTCAATTACTATCCGCCAAACATCTGATGTGAATCTGAATTATTCCGGATTTGCACTAAACTGGTCATGTGTTATTCCTAACTCCCCTCCGGTAGTAAACTTTTCTGCAACACCAACAACAAGTTGTTCAGGAATAGTTGCCTTTACAGATAATTCAAACCCCACTCCTTCCTCCTGGCTTTGGGATTTTGGTGACGGTTCAACATCAACATCACAAAACCCCTCGCACACCTACACTGCAGACGGAGTATATACTGTAACACTTACATCCACCAATAATTTCGGAAGCAATACTTTAATAAGAAATGCATTGGTAACTATTGATAAACCATCTGCACCTGCTGTAACTTCAGGCTTCCGTTGCGACCCCGGAACAGTTTCACTTGCTGCTTCTGCCCTCTCGGGAGGAACACTGAGCTGGTATGCAGCACCAACTGGTGGTACCGCTTTAACAACAGGAACAACCTACACCACACCATCATTAGGCACCACTACCAATTATTATGTTGAAGAATCGGTTCCTTCAACAAGCCAGTACGTAGGTCCTGCTGACAACACCTTTGGCGGAGGCGGTTATTTTAACGGAACACAGTCGCAGGTATTTACTGCCTACACCCCCTTCACCCTCGCATCTGTTTTGGTTTATGCTACAGGAACAGCCAACAGAACAATAGAGTTACGTAACAGCGGTGGAACAGTGCTGCAAAGTACAACAGTAAATATACCAGATGGCACCAGCCGGGTAATACTAAACTTCAACGTTCCTGCGGGAACTAATCTGCAACTGGGCGTAACAGCAAATGCAAACCTGTACAGAAATAATGCAGGAGGAACAGCCTATCCATATACCATTGCCGGAGTGGTTTCTATCACAGGCAGCACTGCAGGAGACCAATATTACTACTCGTTTTATGATTGGGAAATTTTAACTGCACCATGTATCTCTGAACGTGCACAGGTAACAGCTACCATAACTGCTGCTCCAAGTGTAGTCAGTTCATCTCGCTGCGGAACAGGCACGGTTACTTTGCAGGCAAGTGGAACATCTGATTTAAACTGGTACGATGCACAATCAGGTGGCAATCTTGTAAATACAGGCACAACATTCATTACACCTTCATTAACAAGCACCACAACTTATTATGTAGGAACAGATATAATAATGCCCTCATTATATGTTGGACCTGCAGATAACACCTTTGGAACAGGCGGAAATTTTACAGGTAACCAGCACCTGAAGTTTGACTGCATCAGTAACTTTACATTAGTTTCGGTTAAGGTTTATGCCAGCGGAGCGGGTAACCGCACCATTGAATTACGAAACAGCGGTGGAACAGTTTTACAAAGTTTAGTTGCCAATATTCCTGACGGAGAAAGTAGAGTTACATTGAATTTTGCCATTACACCCGGATCACAATATCAACTGGGAATAAACGGCACTCCTAATCTTTACCGTAACAATGCCAGCACGGTGTATCCGTTTACATTACCGGGCGTGGTTTCCATTACAGGCAGCAGCGCAGGAACTCCCGGTTATTACTATTTCTTCTATGATTGGGAAGTATCACAACCGGGCTGCTCAACTGCACGGGTTCCTGTAACAGCTACTATCAATCCTAACCCTGCGGTTACTGTTTCAAACGACCAAAGCATTTGCTCAGGAAGCCCAATAACGCTTTCAGCATCTGGATTGGTTGGCACTATTTTATGGACACCGGTAGGAGCAACTACTTCGTCTATTACAGTAAGCCCTACTTCAGCAACAACCTATACTGCAACGGCTACCAACAGTTGCGGAACAGCAACTGATGATGTTACGATTTCAATCACACCTGCGGCAGCCGTTAACGCTTCGGCTGACCAAAATGTATGTCCGGGAGATGCTATAACGCTAGGAACTTCCAGTGTTGTTGGTGATTTATTATGGTCACCGGGAGGTGAAACAACTGCATCTATAACCGTTAGTCCTACTGTAAACACAACCTACACCGTTACAGCGAGCAACAGTTGCGGCAGTGCCTCTGACAATATAGAAGTTACCATTGGAACAACACCAACAGTGGATGCAGGTGCTGATGCTGAACTGTGTGAAGGAGAAAGCGTAACGCTCAATGCATCAGGCAGCGGAACATTTTTATGGTCAACCGGTGAAACAACTGCATCTATAACTGTTACACCAAGCGTAACGGAAAGTTATTCGCTCACATCAACCAGCACTTGCGGAAATGCCAGCGATCAGGTTACAGTTACGGTTAACGTTCCTGTTGCACCTGTAATTACCGACAATGGAGGAATGCTAATTTCGAGTCCTGCTTCCTCTTATCAATGGTACTTTAATTTCACAGCAATATCAGGAGCAAATAATCAGGAATACACACCAACTGAAGACGGAGTTTACTCGGTTGAAATTACGGATGCAAATGGGTGCACTGCATTTTCAGATGACTATACCTATATAACTACGGGTGTAGATACTGCAACTGCTGATGGAATTAGATTCAATGTATATCCAAATCCGAACTATGGAGTGTTTAGTATTGGGTGCAACACCGCCATCTCGGATATTATGATTTACAATGCGCTTGGCGAACTTGTTAGAAAAGTTGCAAGCAATGGAACAAACGGAACCATTACTATTGACATCAGCAATGTGGAAGCCGGGGTGTATTTTGTAGAGGCAAGAACAGCAGAACGAAATTTTACAGAGCGAGTGATAGTGGGCAAATAACTAAGCCCACTCCACTCCTTTTTTCAAAAGGCTTAATGTTTTTTCTTCCGCACTTCCTGTTTCAGGGGTAAAGTTATATTGCCATGAAGCAAGCGCAGGCAAACTCATCAGAATTGATTCTATTCTGCCGTTAGTATCCAATCCAAACTTGGTGCCTTTATCATAAACAAGATTGAACTCAACATATCGTCCTCTGCGGATAAGCTGCCATTGCTTCTCTTTTTCGGTAAATGGTTTTGCGCTGTTGCGCCTCATCAGTTCGGTATAAACAGGAGCAAAGGTTTTACCTACGGCTTTTATAAATTCAAAAGCTTCGTCCTTACCTGGTGAGATCAGTCTATCAAAGAATATCCCTCCCACTCCCCTTGTTTCGTTTCGGTGCGGGATAAAGAAATAATCATCTGCCCAGTTCTTAAATTTGGGATAATAGGTTACATCAAATTGGTCACAGGTTTTCTTTAATGCTGTATGAAAGAAGGTGGCATCTTCTGCATTTACGTAATGCGGTGTCAGGTCTATGCCCCCACCGAACCACCAGGCATGTCTGCCGGCACCTTTCTTCAGCAGGTTAACCTGCGAGGAGGTTTCAAAATACCTTACATTCATGTGGATGATGGGCACATGTGGGTTATGCGGATGAATAACAATGGAAACCCCTGTTGCAAAAAAATCACAAAGCGGCAGATTTAAAGCGTCTGATATTTTCTCGGGCAATTTTCCAGAAACGGCAGAGAAGTTTACTCCACCTTTTTCAATCACATTTCCGTTTTGAAGAATGCGTGTTATGCCTCCTCCCCCTTCGCTTCGCTTCCACTCTTCTTTGCTGAATTTACCTGCCCCGTCAGCCTGTTCAAGTGCAGAGCATATTATACTCTGCAAACCTTTTAACCAATCAGCAATTTCTTCTTTGGCGAGCATCAGTTTACTTTTACCAAGCGGTAATCGTTGTAATTCAGAATAAAGGTATTTTGATTCTCCAACCCGCCATCTCCAAGTTTCTTAAAATCAAAACTACTTTGCAAACCGGTTGCATGAATTGTTTCGGGACGTTGGTAAAAGTTTCTGCCGTACTTATTCAGCATTTGCAGATAATACATGGTTACATCGTAGCCCAGGTAGCAATACTTGCCGGGCTCTGCAAGGTATTTCTCACGAAACTTTTTGAGGAAACCCCTGACTTCCGGGCGGCTGTAATCTACAAACAAATCAACCGGCAAATGCAAATTCAGATTCTGAAAATACTCTACTTCAATATTTTCGAAATCCTGCCATTCATTTAATCCGAACAAGGTAACTACCCGTTGTTTGTTGTTCTTTTTTTCGAGGTGAAGTACCAAACGGCTTACATAACTTTCATCACGCGAAAAAGCCATTACAATATTCTCCACATTGGGCTGGATAAGCGAATCAACCAGTTTAACACCTCTGCCTTTGGTATTGATTACATGCAGCTTTGCCGAATCGCAGCGGCTTTTTATTCCGGCCTTTAACTTTTCTATTAACAGCGAGTCGCTGTTGCCCGAGTGCATAATGATGATGTTCTTTTTACAATTAAAGCGACCGATATATTCACCCATCTGGTGTACCTGAATTTCATCAGAAGGCAGCACTTTATTAACTAAGGGATTATTCTGCGCTATGTCGCTTTTTTTAAGTACCGGACTAACACAAACGATGTTATTTTCTTTTGCAAAAGCTGCTACTGCTTCAAATCTTTTTCCCTGAAAAGGACCTATAATTACATCAGCACTCTTCAGAACAGGATTGCGCAGCACCTTTGCTAATGCAATGCTATCGGGAATATCAAATGCATGGATAACCGCTTTTACACCTTTGTTTGAGAGTGAATCAACGGCAAGTAATGCACCTTCGTAAAACTCCAATCCATTCAGTGATTTTGCATAGATGCTTTCGCTGTAATTGGATTTTACAGTATCGCGGTAACTGTTATCATTCTCGCTCAGGTAAAGCGGAAGTAATAATACCATACTAATTTTACTGTCATCGACAGTAGCGGTTGTGGTATCTTTCAGGTTTTCAATAACTGCTGATGTGTAAACGGTTTCTTCGGGTTTCAGTAATTGTTCAACAGGAATATTCAGTTGCAGACCCAGACTCAAAGCCTCCGGCATTTCAGGATTAGCCTGTTTTATTTCTTCAATTGTAACGTTATAGAGTTTAGAAATAGCATATAAGGTTTGCCCTTTTTCAACTGCATGAACTCTGTATTTTCCGTTGATGTTAATCGGCTTATTGTTTTCGGGAACAACTGCTGTTGATGAGGATGCAACCGGAATTCTAAGTTCCATATCGGGTTTTATACCATCAATGGCTTCGGGGTTTTCAAAAACAATTTCACTGATTAGCACATTGTAGGCTTTGCTTACCGAATAGAGTGTTTGTCCTTTTATGATTTTGTGGATATAGTATTCTTTGCCTTCTATTTTTTCGATGCGGGTTGACTTGGTTACTTCAACGGTTTGCGCGTGGAGAGGATTCACCACAGAGGCACAGAGGCACAGAGTTATTACAGAGAGGTTCACCGCAGAGGCGCAAAGGCGCAGAGTTTTCAGGTATAACCTAAAATATCCCTCCGTAGCTCTGTGGCTCTGTGGTAAAAAAAACTTCATGCTTTTCTTATAAACAACAATCATTCCCATTCAATAGTAGCAGGTGGTTTTGAGCTGATGTCGTACACCACACGGTTGATACCTTTTACTTTGTTGATGATTTCGTTGGAGATTTTTCCGAGGAACTCATAGGGAAGATGACACCAGTCGGCAGTCATACCATCGTGTGAGGTTACGGCACGGAGGCAGACTGCATTTTCGTAGGTGCGCTCATCGCCCATTACGCCAACGCTTTGCACGGGAAGAAAGATTGCTCCGGCCTGCCACACATCGTTGTAAAGTCCGCTGGTTTTTAAACCATTGATAAAGATGTAGTCCACTTCCTGAAGAATGCGCACTTTCTCTTCGGTGATGTCACCAAGAATACGAATGGCTAATCCGGGACCGGGGAAAGGATGACGGTTAAGAATATTTTCGGGGATTTGAAGTGCGCGACCTACTTTGCGTACCTCGTCTTTGAACAAGGTGTTTAAAGGCTCCACAACTTTAAGTTTCATAAAATCAGGAAGACCTCCCACATTGTGGTGAGACTTTATGGTAGCCGAAGGTCCTTTTACGGAAACAGATTCAATAACATCGGGATAAATGGTTCCCTGTGCAAGCCATTTTACATCCTCAATAAGGTGGGCTTCTTTGTCGAATATTTCAATGAAGACACGGCCAATGGTTTTACGTTTCTTTTCGGGATCGCTGATGCCTTTGAGTTCGGTAAGGAATTCCATTTTGGCATCTACGCCTTTTACGTTCAAGCCCATTTCTTCGTAGCTCTGCAATACGCTTTCGAATTCGTTTTTACGGAGCAAACCGTTATCAACAAAAATGCAATACAGGTTTTTGCCGATTGCTTTGTGAAGCAACATAGCCGCTACGCTTGAATCAACACCGCCCGAAAGACCAAGCACTACTTTATCGTTTCCTACTTTTTGTTTAAGTTCAGATACAGTTGTTTCAATGAATGAATCGGGTGTCCAGCTCTGATGACAACCGCAAATGTCCACCACAAAGTTTTTCAGGATTTTTCCGCCATCGGTGCTGTGGGTTACTTCGGGGTGGAACTGTATTCCATAGGTTGTTTCGCCTTCAATGGAATAGGCCGCCACTTTAATATCGTGGGTGCTGGCAATGAGTTTTCCTCCTTCAGGTAATTCAGAAACGGTATCACCATGCGACATCCAGACTTGTGAACTGGTGTGAACATCTTTAAAAAGTTTTTCGCTATGGTCAACAAAGGAAAGGTTTGCTCTTCCATATTCACGTATTTTAGAAGGTAGTACTTTTCCGCCTCCGCTGTGGGCTAAATATTGTGCTCCGTAGCATAAACCAAGTAAGGGGAGTTTGCCTTTTATAGTGGTTAAATCGGGTTTCAATGCTTCTTTGTCGAGCACGGAATATGGGCTTCCGGAAAGGATAACGCCTTTTACAAAGGGTGTTATTTCAGGGAAATGATTGTAGGGATGAATTTCACAATAGACATTGAGTTCGCGTATTCTGCGGGCAATAAGCTGGGTGTATTGGGAACCGAAATCAAGGATTAGGATGGTTTCTTGCATGGGTGCAAAGATAATAGTTGGAGGGTTGAATTTTCGGGAAAGTTGGGAAAGTTTTGAGTGAAAAACTTACACAGAGGGGGAAGGAGGTATTGCACAGAGGTACACAGAGGTTGGAGTAAGGAGATGGGGAGGCGTAAGTATGCGAAACTTCAGGGCACAAACATGAAGCGGTGGTTGGCAAGGATTGATACTGATCAGGATGAGGATGGACGGGGACTGACCGGGATAAGTGTGGTTATCAGGAATGGCGGAAAGGAGCCGAGCGTTATGAAAAGGTGGAAGACAGATACAGGACTTTGTTGAAGAGTTGTGCAGAGGTGTTCAAGAGTTGTGCATAGGTGTAAGACCTATGTGTAGCTGTGTAAGACCTATGTGTAGCTGTGTAAGACCGTAATGCAGGTATGTAAGACCTATGTGTATATGGGTAAGGCGGAGGTGAGCAAGGGTAATAGGGATGTGGAGATGGGTAAGGCGAATATGGAGAGGGGCAAGAAGAAGATAGAGCCGGGACAAAATAATATGGGATTTTATGCGTTAGATACTTAGAAAGGAAACGTATTTATTAACCTTATAAGTAAGAAAACGTGAAATCATTAACGAAAGAAGAGGCTGCTAACATTAAAGTTGTGCCGGCAGGCAAGGGAAGTTTACTTCGCCACCAATTAGTAGCGATGCGAGTGGGCGAAATAGTGCTGGTGGAGAAAAAAGATTTTAACTGGAAGGGTAAACCGCTAAGTACATTTATACGCAGGGTGGAGAAGACTGCCAACATGAAGTTTAGCAGCGGAAAGACTTTAGATGGCTCTGGGTGGGTGGTGACGAGGGTTGGGTGAGGTTGGAAGTTGGAGGATGGAAGTTAGAGGTGGGGGGGGGCTGATTGGAAATATGAAGCGCTGAGGAGAAATTAGAAATCTCGGGCAGCGAGCGGCTCTATGGTAAAAACTCTTCTTACTTTTGCAGGAATGAAATCCCCTTGCCTGCTTCTTCTTTTCATTATTCCATTTCTGCAAGCATCAGCGCAAGAAGTAATGCAATACGCACCCGGCTTTGAGTTTCGTGAAGGAGTATATTTAAACTTTGAACAGTTTAAGAATAACAATCCCATTCCCAAAAACTCCATCATCAGCAAACTGGATAAATCCGACACCGAGTTTTTGCCGAGTATTCTTGACGAAAAGACGTTCAGTTACAAAGATGTAAACGACACAGTGCAAACACTGAGTACTGAAAATGTGTGGGGCTTTTCGCGTAACGGAACTGTTTTTGTTCGTGTTGAAAATGATTACAACCGTATAGCGGTGTTGGGCAGCATCTCGCATTTTGTGGCCACCATAACGGTTTATTACAACGGCATGAACAGTCCGTTTATGAATCCATACTACGGGCCCGGCAGCATGCCAACCACCACACAGGAAATGCGGCAAATGATACTGGACTACAAAACCGGACGCACCATGGATTTTACGCAGGAAAACATGGAAAACATTTTGCAGCGCGACCAGCGATTGTTTGAAGAATTCAACGCACTGAAAAAATCACAGAAGAAAGATATGCTCTTTCTATACCTGCGTAAATACAACGAAAAACATCCGCTATTTTTCCCTGCGGAGTGAAACCTATTTTACGATATTTGCACGCTTGAAAAACTTCCGTCATTGCGAGGGAGGTACAACCGAAGCAATCTCATAATTGAAAGATTGCTTCGCTTTGCTCGCAATGACGACTAATAAATTAAAACATGGCAGCAGACGATAAAAAAATAATTTTCTCGATGGTGAAAGTCAGCAAGACTTTTCCTCCTCAAAAACAAGTACTGAAAGACATTTACATCTCTTTCTATTATGGCGCAAAGATCGGTATCATCGGTCTTAACGGTTCGGGTAAATCGACCTTACTGAAAATCATTGCAGGCGTTGAAAAATCATTTGACGGTGAAGTAGCTTTTTCGCCAGGATACAAAGTTGGTTACTTAGAACAGGAACCAAAATTAGACGACAAAAAAACGGCAAAGGAAATTGTGATGGAAGGTGTGCAGGAATTGGCCGATATCCTGAAAGAATACGAAGAGGTGAACAACAAATTTGCCGAACCCATGAGCGATGAAGCGATGGACAAACTCATCACCAGACAGGGACAACTGAATGATTTGATTGACCAGCACAACCTGTGGGAACTGGACAGCAAAATTGAACGCGCCATGGATGCGTTGCGTTGCCCTGAAGGCGACCAATTAGTAGGAACCATGTCGGGCGGTGAAAGAAGAAGAATTGCGCTGTGCCGTTTGCTGTTGCAGGAACCGGAAATTCTGCTGCTGGATGAGCCAACCAACCACCTGGATGCCGAATCAATTGACTGGTTAGAGCAACATTTAAAAAACTACAAAGGCACTGTTATAGCAATTACCCACGACAGGTATTTCCTTGATAATGTTGCCGGATGGATATTAGAACTTGACCGTGGTGAGGGCATTCCGTGGAAAGGAAATTATTCATCGTGGCTGGAACAAAAAGGAAAACGTCTGGCACAGGAGGAAAAGACCGAGAGCAAACGGCAGAAGACGCTTGCGCGTGAGTTAGAATGGGTTCGCATGGGACCAAAAGGAAGACAGGCAAAGCAAAAGGCAAGGCTACAGGCTTATGACCGGATGATGAGCGAAGATGTGAAAACAAAAGAGGAAAAACTGGAGATTTTTATTCCTAACGGCCCGCGTTTGGGTAACGAGGTTATTGAAGCCATCAATGTTTCAAAAGCATACGGTGATAAGTTGTTATACGAGAACCTTAATTTCAAATTACCGCCTGCCGGAATTGTTGGAATCATTGGTCCGAACGGTGCGGGTAAAACAACCTTGTTCCGTTTAATTATGGGACAGGAGAAGCCCGACAAAGGACAATTTAAAGTGGGCGAAACTGTAAAAGTAGCTTATGTTGACCAGGCCCACGCAGAAATTGACCCTGAGAAAACTGTTTGGGAAACCATCTCCGGAGGAAACGAAATTATCGAAATGGGTAACAAGAGTATTAACTCCCGTGCCTACGTATCGCGTTTCAACTTTAACGGAACCGATCAGGGTAAGAAAGTGAAAATACTATCGGGAGGTGAACGTAACCGCCTGCACCTTGCTATGACCTTGAAACAGGAAGCCAACGTATTGCTGCTGGATGAGCCTACCAACGATATTGACGTAAACACACTGCGTGCATTAGAGGAAGGTCTGGAAAGTTTTGCAGGTTGTGCGGTGATTATATCTCACGACCGTTGGTTTTTAGACCGTATCTGCACACACATTCTTGCCTTTGAAGGAAATTCAGAAGTATATTATTTTGAGGGCGGCTACACTGAATATGAAGAAAACCGTAAGAAACGCATGGGTGATGCTACACCACACAGATTGCGTTATAAAAAGTTAGTGGTGTAAATAGTAATCGTCATTGCGAGCGATAGCGAAGCAATCTTTAAATTATAAGATTGCTTCGGTCGTTCCTCCCTCGCAATGACGGATGTAAAAAAATGATTGACTACCTAAAAAACAACCCCTTCTTCACCGGCCTGCTGCTGGTAATTATTGTTTTTGTGGGCGTTAAAATTCCTTTTCTATCACTACCTTATTACTGGGATGAAGCATGGGTGTATGGTCCTGCCATCCGAACGATGGAAGCTACAAAGCTGGGCATTTTGCCGGATGCACTTCCTCCTGAACTTTCGCGCGGACATCCTTTACTGTTTCACTTTTTAGGTGCTGCATGGATGACAGCATTCGGAACATCAACAACAGTTGGGCATCTCTTTCCTTTGTTTCTTTCGTTGTTGTTGTTTGTTGCAGTTTATCTGTTTGGCAAAAAGATTTTTCTGAGCGACAAAGCAGGATTTACAGCTGCCTTTGTGTTGGCACTGCAACCGATATTTTTAGCACAGAGCGGTTTATTGTTACCCGAAGTTATGCTGGCCCTCTTCTCGCTGCTTACGTTTTATTTTTACTTAGACAACAAGCGCATTCTTTATGTGTTGGCAGGAATCCTGACACTGTTCACCAAAGAATCAGGACTGACCGTTATTGCCACGCTCCTGCTATGGACTTTGTTGGAAGCATTGTTTTCAAGCGATGGCAAAAAGTGGAAAAAGTTTTTTGTGAACTCTATTATCATTTCGCTGCCGTTAATGCCATTCGTTGCATTTTTTGTTTACCAAAACATGATTCACGGTTGGTTCTTTTTCCCGGAGCACATCGGTTTGATTTCAAATACCCCAGAAAAAGTGCTTAACCAATTAGAACGCTATGCTGCTTATGTCTTTATTTATCAGGGACGCAATCTGCTTACCTTTTCTACCATTATTGCTTTGCTGGTTGTGCCTTTCAGCGGAAGAACACTGGAGCAAAACGAAAGCAAGGCTGTGTTGGTTCTGCTGCTGCACTGCTTTGTTTACCTTATTTTCAGTTGCCTCAATTTTTATTCAGACCGCTACACGATGATGCTTATTCCTATGCTTTCGTTGCTGTTTGCATTCAGTATAAACAAAGCATTTGATTTTAACTGGGTGCCCTGGGTGGCATTGGTGGTAGTAGCCGGTTTACAGTGGCAGGAAATAAACAAACGTACCAATTCAGACCACAACCTTGGTTATGCCGATGCAGTGGAAACACATCAGAAAGCGATTGCTTATTGTCAGGAAAATGGTCTGCACGAAAATATTTTTTATGGCTATTTTCTGATGGAGCGTTACATGGAGAATCCTTATTCTGGCTATGTTGCGGAAGACAACAAATTCAGCAATGTAGAGGGTAAGTTTACCGACAAAACCGAATACGTTGTTTTCTCAAACGTGGAAGACAAAGAGAACTACGAGTTTTTGAAAACCACCAAACGCCTGAAACTGCTGGAGCGCTTTGAAAAGCGCAATGCGTGGACGGAGGTTTATAAAGTGGAGAAGTAAATAATTGCCACAGATTCACAGATTGGTTGTGCTTGGTTATTTCTTAATCTGTGAATCTGTGGCAAACCTTTTAGCCTTAAATTAAATTCTATTTTTGCGCAATACAAAAAATGAAACCCTCTATACCAAAAGGCACGCGCGATTTTTCACCGGCAGAAATGGTGAAACGCAATTATATTTTTGACACCATACGTTCGGTTTATCAACGCTACGGCTATTTGCCCATTGAAACACCATCCATGGAAAATACCGAAACGCTGATGGGGAAATATGGGGAGGAAGGAGATAGATTGATTTTTAAAATTCTGAATAGTGGCAACTTTATGAATTCACTGTCACCAGGAGCACTAATTGAAAACTATCCGAAAAAGATTGATGAGGAAACCGGTTTAAGTGTTTATGATACTGAAACAGTATCTAAAGGAATAACGCCCATCATTTCTGAAAAAGCTCTTCGTTATGATTTAACCGTACCATTTGCTAGATACGTTGTCATGCACCGCAACGAAATTACTTTTCCATTTAAGCGTTACCAGATACAACCAGTATGGCGTGCAGACCGGCCACAGAAAGGAAGATACCGCGAGTTTTATCAATGCGATGCGGATGTGATTGGAAGCAATTCGCTATTGAATGAGGTTGAGTTAATTCAGATTATTGATGAAGTGTTTTCTAAGTTGGGAGTTGGTGTTACTATCAAAATCAACAACCGGAAAATACTGAGTGGTATTGCTGAAGTGATTGGTGAAAAAGAAAAGATTATTGACATCACCGTTGCCATTGACAAATTGGATAAAATCGGTGCAGATGGCGTAAACAAAGAGTTGCAGGAGAAAGGCATTTCTCAGACAGCACTGATAAAACTTCAACCACTAATTTCTTTTAAAGGCAATAACAACGAGAAACTTGACTTACTGAAAAAGCTGCTTGCAGATTCGGATGTTGGTAAAAAAGGAATTGAGGAATTAGAATATGTTTTCGGAAAAATATCAAATGTTAAAAATCGTCCCGATAGCTATCGGGAGTCGAATGTCGAACTGGATATAACCCTTGCCCGCGGCCTCAACTACTATACCGGTGCAATCATAGAAGTAAAAGTAAATGAACCCAACAGCACCTTTACCGGCAGTATTTGCGGTGGCGGCAGATACGATGACCTGACAGGCATTTTTGGTTTGCCCGATGTTTCGGGAGTGGGTATTTCGTTTGGTGCCGACAGGATTTATGATGTGTTGGAAGAACTGAAATTGTTTCCTGATTCTGCTTCGGCATCCACCAAAGTATTGGTCATCAATTTTGGTGAAGCTGAAGAAAACTACGCTTTGCAAATTGCACGACAACTGCGCGAGGCAGGTATCAATACCGAATTATATCCTGATGCTGCAAAACTGAAGAAACAGTTTGCATATGCCGATGCCAAGAAAATTCCGTTTGTAATAACAGCCGGAAAAGACGAAATGGAAAAAAGAATTGTGGCACTTAAAAACATGAGCAACGGTGAGCAATATGCGCTGTCACTTGCTGAGGCAATAGAAAAACTAAGCTAAATAGTATTCCAAATTCCTTTAAGTCATCGAAGTGGCTTAACACCATTTTAACAAGCAACAACTTTAACAATATTATTAATTCAATATGTTGTTAGAATGAATTATTCTCCTTTAATTTACCAACTAATCAAAACCATAATTAATCATATACAATACCCATGAAAACAAACTTACTATTTGCAATAATGATTATCAGTTCATTATTCCTGCTTCCAGCTTGTGATAAATGTAAAGATGTTGAGTGTAATCACGGCACCTGCGAAAAAGGTGATTGCGAATGTGATTACGGATATTATGGTTCTGCATGCCAGTTTGAAGAATCATGGCACTCATCTTCTTCAGGGGGCAGCACATCTTCAGGAAGCACATCATCAGGTAGTTCTTCTTCAGGAGGTTCTAATACCTGCACTACCAATGTAACAGGTTGCAGTGCATCACAATATTCATGCGATGCAAGTGCATATTGCTACGATACTTATGCGGATTGTGCCAACTCAGGAACCTGCGCTTCTTCAGGCGGAAGCTCTTCATCAGGAAGTACTTCATCAGGGAGCACTTCCAGCGGTTCATCATCAGGAGGTTCTAACAGTTGCACAACAAATGTTACAGGATGCAGCCCTTCACAGTACTCATGTGATGCAAGCCCCTATTGCTACGATACCTATGCCGACTGTGCAAACTCCGGGACCTGCGCTTCGTCAGGAGGAAGTTCATCATCAGGAAGCACATCCAGCAGTGGTTCATCATCAGGTAGTACACCCGGACAGGTAACTTTTTACACTCAGACCGACTGGAGTTGCGGAAGTATTTCAGTTACTGTGAGTGGGTACGGAACTGCTTACATCAGCCAGTACTACACAAGCGGCATTTCAGATTGCGGAGCATCAGGTTGTGCAACATTTACACTCAACCCCGGACAATACAGCTATACTGCTGAGTGCAGTTCTTACACATGGGGTCCGGGTTCTTTTACAATTACTTCAGGTGGTTGCCTGCAATGGGAATTGCAGTAAACAACCTGCATTGCATTTTGGATGCTTCATTCCGGCAAATGAATGAGCGCATATAAATACAAGGTAAAGCTACCGTTATCAGCACAATCTGTTTTTGCTGATACGTTGGTTATTGCTTGCGGATATTTACTCTACGGCTATGCACCTTATTTCAGTGATGTAATCTCTGCCAGAGTACACGACTTTTTGCCGGTGCTGGCTTTATGCCTTTTTCTGGCATCCCTTGTTTCAGCGCTTTTCGAAAAACTTCATAATAAAGAGGACTATATCTCCACAAGCCGCGAAGCATTTGCTTTTGTCTATAACAGCTATAAAAAACTGAACACAGACAATAGCATTGCTGACGATAACATTAAGCGTAAACACGCTTTCTTTATTGTTCTGGTAAAGATTTTCTATGTGCCACTCATGCTTCAATTTACGGTAAGCAATTTTTTATTCCTCAACAATTACATCTTTTCAAGCAACCACAACCTTTCGGGTAATTTTATTTCTGATTTCAATTACACCGTTTATCCTTTTCTTATCGGAGCTTGCTTTTTTATTGATACTGTATTTTTTCTTTTCGGCTATCTGATTTATTCCGATGCATTGGGCAATACCATAAAATCGGTTGAAACTACATTTGCCGGCTGGGCTGTGGCTTTGCTGTGTTATCCTCCCATAAATAACATTACAGCAAATTTTATCCCCGCACTTTATCACGACCATCCTGAAGCAGGCAACGACTACCTTACTTTTGCGCTTCGCATAACAATGATTTCATTTTTATTCATCTACACAGCAGCATCTTTTAACTTAGGGTGGAAATGTTCCAACCTGACTAACAGAGGAATTGTATCGCATGGAGTTTACGCAGTTATCAGACACCCGGCATACATTGCAAAAAACTTATTCTGGTGGCTTTCATTATTGCCGATTATGATTGACAAACCCGAAGCCATCTTATACATGACAGGCTGGTCGTTCTTATATTTCCTACGCGCTGTTACAGAAGAACGCCACCTGAGACAAGACCCCGATTACATAGCTTATTGCAAAAAAGTAAAGTATCGTTTTATTCCTAAACTATATTAAACAACAGAAACATGAACTCCAATCAGTTTAAGATTTTATTCCTTGTTCAGATAATCACCTTATTTCTGGTGGGTATGCTGTTTATAAGACAACCAAAAAACGAAAGCGGTAAGCCCATGAGCGACAGTGGGCAAAAAGCTGTTGCCAAAAACAGTGTGGTATCGGTAAGATACAGCGACAAATTTATTTATGGTAAAGCAGATGCAAAAAATGAGTTAATTATTTTCAGCCGTTACAGCTGCGGATTTTGTCGTGATTTTTATACTGAAGAATTTGACAGCCTGCTGACAAACTATGTGAACACAGGAAAACTGAAAATAGTATTCATGAATTTTGTGAACCCAGCTGATAAAAAAGCAATGCTGATGGCTAAAATTACAGAAGCCGGAATACCATTAAATAAATATGCAGCATTGCAAAAGTTGTATTATTCCGAATCGCCCGAAGATTCTGTCGCAATTGTTGAGGCAGCAATTAAAACCGGGATAAATGAAGAAGATCTGAAAAAAGAATTAGCAAATCCAAAAATGATGGAAAGCATCATGCAGGATAACAGCGAAGGCGACAGACTGCACATAACAGGAACACCAACGTTTATCTTAAACGGAAATGTATTTGTTGGATATAAAGGCTATGAAGCATTCAACAATAGCCTGAAGGAATTGATGAAGCCTTAGATTTTACTAAGCAAACGCCTTCTTCAAATTCTCAATCCTCGCATCCAGCCCAGCATTTTCTTTTTCAAAATCATCTCGGGTTTGCAAGTGACCGCAAATGCTGAAATAGAATTTTATCTTAGGTTCTGTTCCTGAAGGACGCACGGTTACTACTGTTCCGTTTTCGCACACAAACTGCATTACATCCGATTTAGGTAAACCTGTTTCGGTTACACTATTGGTTGCTGTATTTTTAATTGTGTTGTTTTTATAATCCTTTGCGAGCAATACTTTTGAGTTATCTAATTCTGTTGGTGGTGCAGTTCTGAATTGTTCCATCATGCGACTGATTTCTTCCGAGCCTTCTTTTCCTTTTTTGGTGAGCGAGAGTAAACCCTCTTTGTAGAAACCAAACTCAAGGTAAACATCAATCAGCAAATTATATAAAGTTTTGCCGTTATCCTTTGCCCATGCAGTCATTTCAGCAATCAAAGCACAGGAAAGAATAGCATCTTTGTCGCGCACAAAATCACCGGCAAGATAACCGTAGCTCTCCTCTCCCCCACCTATAAATTGCTTTTTACCTTCTAAGTTTTTAATCAGTTCGGCAATGAATTTAAAACCGGTAAGCACATCATAACAATCCACTTTGTAAGTGCCGGCAATCTTTTCAATGAGCGAAGTGGTAACAATTGTCTTGGCAACGAACTGTTTGCCGTCAAGTTTGCCAAGTTCGCTCCATCTGCGCAGTAAATAGTAAACCAACAACGAACCCGTTTGATTTCCGTTGAGCAAAATAAATTTATCGTTGTTGTCTTTTACTGCAATTCCTACACGGTCGGAATCAGGGTCGGTGCCCATTACCAAATCAGCATTTTCGGCTTCTGCTTTTTTTAGTGCGAGTGCAAGTGCGGCAGGTTCTTCGGGATTAGGCGAATGAACAGTTGGAAAATTACCATCGGGTTTATCCTGCTCTGCAACGGTCAATACATTAGTAAAACCATATTCATTTAACAAACGCGGAGCAAGCGTAATTCCGGTTCCATGCAATGAAGTGTAAACAATTTTTAAATTGCTTTGCCGCTGAATTGCTTCCGGTGAAAGCGAAAGCAGTTTCATCTTTTCAATGTAAGCTGCATCAATATCGTCTTTAACGGTGAGAATAATTTTCTCAACTGCATCAGAGTTCACATCCTCAATTCCTTTAATAGCCTGCACTTCGGCAATAATATTTTTATCGTGAGGCGCAACCAACTGTCCGCCATCATTCCAGTAAACTTTATAACCATTGTATTCTTTGGGATTGTGTGAAGCGGTAACAACAACACCTGTATGGCAGGCATAATGCCTGATGGCAAAAGACAATTGCGGTGTGGGGCGCAACTCTTCAAACAGGTAAACCATAAAACCGTTAGCTGAAAATATTTCGGCAGTTTTGCGGGCAAATAATGCACTGTTGTTGCGCGAATCATAAGCAACAGCAGCTTTCAGCAATTCACCGGGATATGTTTTTTTCAGGTAGTTGCACAAGCCCTGTGTAGCCATTGCAACAGTATATATATTCATGCGGTTGGTGCCCACACCCATAATGCCACGCAAACCGCCCGTTCCGAATTCAAGGTCGCGGTAAAAACTTTCATCCAGTTCTTTCGGGTCATTATCAATCAGCCACTGCACACGGTTGCGTGTTTCCTCGTCATATACAGGATTAAGCCACTGTTTTGCTTTTGTTATTAACTCTTCGTTTGTCATCTTTCTTGTTTCTGCGGCAAAAGTAAAATATATCGCAGATTTTTACTGAAAACCTTATCTTCGCTGCCCCTAAAGTTTTAAAACAAAATGACTATGAAAAAAATTATTCTTTTTGCCTCGATGCTGTTTGTTTATTCAGCATCGTTTTCACAAACCAGCGAAAGCGCTGAAGCAGAAAAAAATCTTGCAAAAGCAACGGAGAGCCTGAAAGCAAAAAAATATCAGGATGCACTTGTGTCCATTGCAAAAGCGAAGGAAGAAACCGTAAAGCTTTTCAGCAATCAATTAGTTGCTGCTATGCCCAAAACAGCAGAAGGCTGGAATCAAAACCCGCCCACCGAAAGAGGAGCTGGAATGCCTATGCCCATGATGGGACAAGGCGAAGTAAGCGCAGTGCGCACCTACACTAATCCATCACTTAAAAAACCGGAATCGGCTGTAACAAATGCAACTACTCCCGGAACTCCTGGAACAACGGCTGCGCCTGCTGCGGGTATGACACCTCCACCTGCAATGCCAGGTATGCCGGGTGGTTTTGGCGATCCGTCAATCAGCATTACCATTACCAACAACACCATGTGGGCAAATGAAGTAGCTTCGGCTCATGCCAATGCTGCGAGTGAAAATCCTGCACCAGCTTATGCAATGCCGGGAATGGAGGGACAAAAAACAGCTCCTATAAAAGTTGCTGAATACCGCGCACTTGAACGATTTGATAGCAACCGTAAAAACGGAAGTGTTACGGTTATTGCCGGTGCAGGTGTTATAAAAGTAGAAGGTAATAACATTGAAAGCAAAGATATTTTGGTAAAACTTGCCAATGCCGTTGACTACAAAGTGGTGAAATCTGTTTTAGGAGAGTAAAGAAGTTCGCAGCGGCAGTTGGCAGCAATAATCAAATTACTAATTACTAAAACATCTTGGCTTCCATATATTTCACCGAAGAACACGAGCTTTTCCGCCAGAGTGTGCGCCAGTTTATAGAAACTGAAGTTGTGCCGCGCGCTAACGAGTGGGAAGAAAAACAACAGATTGATAAAGCTATCTGGAAACGGATGGGTGACCTTGGTTTTCTGGGAATTAATTTTCCGGAAGAGTACGGAGGAACCAATGCTGACTTTTTCAACACGGTAGTTCTGCTGGAAGAAACTGCACGCAGCACCATGGGCGGCTTTGCCGCTGCACACGGTGTTCATCAATACATGGCTACCGCGCATTTGCTGAAAGCCGGCAGCGCAGAACTCAAGAAAAAATATTTACCCAAAGCAATCAGCGGTGAGGCCTGGGGCTCACTGGCTATCTCTGAGCCCAACGCAGGTTCGGATGTAGCGGCTATAAAAACTACGGCTGTGCGTGTGGGCGATGAATACATCATCAACGGCTCCAAAACTTTTATCACCAACGGATATTATGGCGACTTTGTAACACTTGCCTGCAAAACCGCACCCGAACAGGGAATGAGTGGCATCAGCCTGATTATGGTTGACCAAAACATTCCGGGATTTAAAACCAACAAACTGAAAAAAATGGGCTGGCACAGCAGCGATACTGCCGAACTGTTTTTTGACAACGTGCGTGTACCTGCCTCTAATTTAATTGGCGAAGAAAACAAAGGCTTCTATTACATCATGGAAAGCTTTCAGTTGGAAAGATTGGTGGCAGGAATTGGTGGCGTTGCCGGTGCACAACATTGCTTAGAACTAACCTTAAAATATATTGCCGAGCGCGAGGCATTTGGCCGCCCGATTAAAAAATTTCAGGTTTTGCGCCACAAATTAGTGGACCTTGCTACGGAGATAGAAGCAGCTCGCCAATTGGTATATCAGGCGGCATGGCTTTACAGCAAGGGCGAAATGGCGGTGAAAGAATGCAGCATGATAAAGCTGCTGGCCACCGAACTGGGCAAAAAAGTAGCTGACGAATGCCTGCAATGTTTTGGCGGCTACGGCTACATGGAAGAATATACCATTGCACGTATGTATCGCGATGCACGGGTAGGAACAATTGTGGGCGGAACATCAGAAATCATGAAAGAAATTCTTGCCAAAATTGTGATTGATGATGTGCAGTATAAATCGGCTTATTCTAAGTCAAAAGGCGAAAGTCAAAAGTCAGAAGATCCAAGTCAACAGTCAGAAGTTAGCAGCCAACCACAAACAACAAACATTTCAAACAACTCAAACAATTCCAATAACAATCAAAAATCAAAAAAAATGGAGAAAGCATCAGAAATTATTAAATCACTACCTGAACGTTTTAAAGCCGATAAAGCACAAGGCGTAAACACCCGTTTTCACTTCGAGATTGAAGGCGAAACCGGAGGACATTTTACGGCTATTGTAGTAGATGGCGTTTGCACCGTTGAAGAAGGCCTGAACGGTGAAGCTAAGTGCGTAGTGCGTGCAAAAGCTACGGACTACGAAGATGTGGAGCTTGGCCGCACCAATCCCCAAATGGCAGTGATGATGGGTAAAATTAAAATCTCGAACCTTGGAGAGATGATGGGGTTTGTAAATTATTTCAAACGCCTTACTGAGCAATAAATCGTTATTGCCTTACTTTAATAAAAAAGCCATACGCCAAAGACGCATGGCTTTTTTATTAAAATCTATTGCTGCGGGTAAACAATTATTTTATTGTTTGTGGCAAAATGTTTTTCTAATCGGGTTGGAATATCATCCATTTCATCGTTGTAAGAAACGGAGTGTTTTCGTGATGATATTACAACCAACAAATCATCCTCCTTCAATTCGCACGAAACAATTTCAAAATCATCCCATTCTGTCAGTTCTGTAAAATCAATTGAAAAATTAAGTAAGACCTCTTTCTTGGCTTTATCAATGGCAGTCTGAGTAGTTTTATTCCCGAAATGCTTTACCGGAATACTTAGTTCCTGCGAGAGCTTTGCAACTTTCCGTAACCAGAAACTAAAACCCTGCTCCTTTTCTGCCAGCGGAGAAGTGAGCAAAATCAATGATTTGTGAACCACTAAAGGTTTTACAAAATCGCTGATAAAAATATTTTTGTCAGAAAACGAAAGAATGTTTTCCATTTTCACGCCCATTAAATGATCCATCATTCCGCGCGTAGTGGGCCAGCCGATGATGACAACATCTGCCATTATTTCGCGGGCTGTGCGGCTTATTCCGTTGGCAATATTATGGTCAATAGCTGCCATAAAAGTAACCTCTGCCTCTGATGCTGATGCTTGTTTACTGTATTCATCCAGTTTATTTTTCGATTTAAGAATGTTCTCTTCTGCCTCTTCATTATTGGGAACAACCGAAAGAATAGAAATAGGCTGCGTTGACTTTTTATCTTTAATCAACAAAGCAAAATCAAGCAACTTACCCATGTTGGCAATGTTTGCGAGCGGAACCAAAATATGTTCGTGTTTGGGTTGCGCTGTTTCGTACACATTTGTTTCATTATTTTCAGAAGCGGCAACAATTTGTTTGGCTGCTTTTTCGGTAGCAAGCGAAGCCACTATGCAGGTAATTAAGATAAGGATAATGGTTCCGTTCAAAATATTCTCGTCAAGAATTCCGGCTTTGTAACCCACCATGATAACGGCAAGCGTGGCTGCAGCGTGTGCGCTGCTTAATCCGAAAATAAGTTGCCCTTGTGCTTTTGAATATCTAAAAATAAGTTGTGTAAACATTGCTGCCAGCCATTTTCCGAATAAGGCAACTGCCGATAGCGTTAGGGCAATAACTATAGCCATATAGCCGCTGAAAATAACACTTACATCTACCAGCATGCCTACCGAAATAAGAAAGAGCGGAATAAAAAGTGCATTGCCTATAAATTCAATCCTGTTCATCAATGGAGATGAATGCGGAACAAGGGGATTAAGAGCAAGTCCGGCTGCAAATGCACCGATGATGGGTTCCAGTCCGGCTGCCTCGGCAAGAAAGGCAGCAAAAAAAACTACTGACAGTACAAAAATGTAATGGGAGTGCTTTTCACTTTCCAATTTACTGAAAAACCATTTTGCAAAGCGCGGAATTACGGCAAACATGATAACTGAAAAAATGGCAAACGATACACCTAACCTAATCCAAAACTCCTGATTAAGTGTGCCTTTGCTGTTACCCATTACTACGGCAAGAATAATAAGCACAGCAGTATCGGTCAATATTGTTCCGCCAACAGTAACTGCTACCGCCTGATTTTTTGAAATGCCCCATTTGCTAACCAGTGGATAGGCAACCAAAGTGTGAGTTGCAAACATACTGGCTGTTAAAAAACTTGCATTGAAATCATATCCGAGTAAATAATGGCATACCGGAAAACCAATTATAAGCGGCAATGCAAAAGTGAACAACCCAAAAACCAAACTCTTGTTTTTATTTACCCTGAACTCGTGCAGATCAAGTTCCAGGCCGGCTATAAACATGATGTAGAGCAGGCCTATGGTGGAGAATAAATCTACTGCCGAATTATTTTCGAGTAGGTAAAAACCATGCGGACCAATAATTACTCCCGAAATAATTAGCACAATTATTCCGGGAATATTAAACCTGCGCAGCATAATAGGCGAAAGAAGAATAATAAATAGTATGAGCGAAAAAACCAACACAGGGTTTTTCAGTGGCAATTGAAACTCGCGGACAAAATGTTCTAAAACTTCGTGCATATCTTTTGTAATCAGTTTTTATTTGATAACAGCCGAAATTATTAATTTTAATTTCATTTTAATGTTATTTTTGGCGCAAATCATCAGGTTACTAAGCTATTAATAAATTTCAAAGAAGAGTGTTCACCGAAAAAGATAAAGAAAATCAGAAATATTTTGAACTACTTATAACCACTTTATTGGTATTGATTGGTATTTGTGTTGTTGGAATATTTGCAATTATATTTTTATACTAACTCTGATATATCTATGAATCGGGTAAAGCAAATTATCTGCAAATTGTTAGGTCATAAATGGGGTTATAAAACATACCTTGAGTATAACAACAGAAAAGATTCATACATTAAAAAACGCAGGTGCAAACGTTGCGACTACAGAGAGGTTTTTACTAAAAATGAGGAATGGAAAACAAAATAATAAAAAACAATAAAAAAATGACACTACTAATTATTGCAGGCTTACTCATTTTAGGTATAATGGCGGGCTATTTCAGCGGACTTATTGGTATAGGTGGCGGAGTAATAATTGTTCCTGCACTTATATTTATATTCGGCTTTAGCCAACATAGTGCACAAGGTACAACACTTGCTCTGCTGGTTCCGCCAATAGGATTACTGGCTGCATGGAACTATTATAATCAGGGATTTGTTGACATTAAAACTGCTGCAACTATTTGTATCGGTTTTTTCATAGGAAGTTATTTTGGCAGCAGTTCTGCTGTTGCTCTATCGGAAGATATTTTACGCAAAGTGTTTGCAGTAGTATTAGTGTTGATTGCATTAAAAATGTTTTTTTATGCCGAGCCTGATCTAAAATAATAAGCAGTATGGGCGAAGAAAATAATGAACCGGAAAACAAATTTGAAAAAAATATATCAGGGATAGTTGTGGCAATTGCTGTTGGAGTAATTATTATAAAGTTGATTGTAATTTTTATAAAATAAATATGAGTAGGGGTAATTGGACCGATTACAAGCGAAAACAACAGCGATTGGAAAACATTGTATTTACCATAACAGCACTTATTGTTTCACTCTTTATATTTTTGCTAATATTAACCTGGTAAATAGATTTTGGAACACCGGTTTATTTGCTGAATGAAATCTTTTTAAACAGCGTTCTGTTATTGACCGTAAGTCGGCAAATATATATGCCACTTGCAAGGTATTCGGGGTTCCATTTATACAGATGTGTTCCGGGATATAACGTTTCAGTGTTGAAATTTTGTATTGTATTCCCCATTAAATTATGGATGGATAGATTAA
Source organism: Bacteroidia bacterium (assembly GCA_050186075.1). Taxonomy (GTDB): domain Bacteria; phylum Bacteroidota; class Bacteroidia; order SXHM01; family SXHM01; genus SXHM01. The sequence goes on along the minus strand of JBFWYU010000035.1, from coordinate 6,255 downwards.
CCTGACTCTGACTACTCACATTCACCTCAACTGTAATTTCATTTGTAAATGGATTGGGATAGCAATTCAAAGTTGTTTCATTTTCTGCAATGTTCGAGGGAACAATAGACACAGGAGTATAGTAATCAAAGTGAATAATAACTCCGTTATCGTCCCAATCGGATTGAATTACGGCAATTGGATTTCCTGAATTATCCTGCGCTTTAATCATTGCAAGGTTTTGTCCGTTGTCAACTATAAAGCTGATTGCAGAATCAAGCGGCATCAGCGTATTGGGAATAATTACCGTTAGTGTATCATTGCTTAACTGTGTTTGAAATTCTATTTCGTTTCTGCGTTTCCAGAAATCTGCATAGGTTTCAAAATCGCAAACCATTATATCATCGGACAGTTGTTCTATTAATTCCTGTTCGGCATCAAGTTTAAACAATCGCGTTGGGTGAATAAGCAATACATTGGGTGCATAATTCGCTTTATTTCTTAAAATCACATCTAACCATACAGCAACTTTTTCGTGATAATTTTCGGCTGATATTGATTCATCATTAAAAACATCAGAAATAGTTAGTGGAATTTCAATAATATCGGATAATGAACCGATGCTTACCCGGTCTTTATAGGATTGAAAAGGAAAATTAGTAAGCACATCGCTTGCCGAAACCGTTGTGTTGTATTGATAGCCCAGCGTGTCAAGGGCATTGGTAAGTTTATCATTGAATGCTAAATGTCCTGCTCTGAAGGTATGAATGGTAACCCCGAATATTTGTTCAAGAAGATTTTTAGAAACTTCGGTTTCACCTAAAACGGTTGAACCGATAGTTGGAGAGGCGTTACACGAATCATAAGGAAGGTAATTGGAGGTAGTATTTCCGAGTATGCCTATTGGTGCAATTGTTTCGTTACCAAAATCAACAAAATGACCTACTGAGTGGCTCGCTAATTTATGTCCCTTGTCAAGTAAATACTGCACTTTCGGATAATTAGCCGGTTTAAAATAATCAGCCATGCAGCCGTCATCAATATAATGCGTTGTAATCATATAGGTTGCCGAAAGTCCGATGGTATGTTCATAATCGGCATAATACTGCATGGTGTCAAAAGCTGTTGTGGCATCTACATCGTGTGTAACCATAAGGGTTGAGCGACTTTCGTAAGGACTGGTGTGCAGCCACACCGCGTTGGACAGGGCTTTGGTGCAAATGGCTTTGATTAGTAAAATTACTGCATCGCTGCCGGGCTCAAATCCATTGGATGAAATGCGCTGGGCTTCATAATCGCGGTTGGTTTGGTTAACGGCAATAAGGCTTTTGAATGGAAAACCGAGCGCATAGGTTTCGCCTGAGCCATACGTATTAGTGGTAATTGCGGATGTAGTATCGTTATACACTGCCAATGAAACAGCGTCTGAAACCTCATAACTGAGGGTATTTAAAAACTCGGAAAACTGTGAAGTATCACCCAAACTAATGGTTTGCTCAAGCGAATCATTGAGCCAACGGAATGCGGGATGGTTGAGCGACATATCAAACGAAATATTGAAATGTTCGGGGGTAAGGTCTGTAGCTGAAATACCAAAAAGTGAAAACAAATATGAATCTCTTACCATGGGTGCTATCAGGCAACCTCCGTTTGATACATAGCTGATTAATGCATCTTTTTCAACGGTGTTTAGTGTAGCTTCTTCTAATTTTGAAGAAGCTATAACTACACGGTATTGAATTGCCGTATCAACATCGCTGGTTATTATAAAAGGTAACCCTGCTACTTTCAGTATATGTGTTATTGAAAATAATTCGCCTCCGCTGGTTTCTGAATTATTGACGGTGAGGTCAAGAACTGCTATGGTTCGCGAATAGTTTACTGATGCAAAGGATACTACGTTTCCTGTTAGCAGCAATAACAGGATAAAGCTTTTAAAATTCTTTAACATCAATAAATTGGGGGGGGGGGAGAAAACAGGTGTAACGAAGGCTTGTAGATATAGTTGGGTAAAATCGGTGATGCTATGATTTTATTTCCGAATAGATATGCCGGATAATAACAGCAAGCGACTTACCCGGGTTATAGGTTATTTCTTCTGCTTCGCTTCTTTCAAAACTTAAAGCACTTTTTATTTTAGCTACAAACTGTTTATAGCTTTTAGTAATGGGTATGCGCTCGGTAAAAACATCTTGGCGTATATTATCGGTCCAGGGCTGGTAGCTTATTACAGGTATGCCCATTACCGCAGCTTCTATCAATCCGGTTGAGTAAGAACCTACCACCACGCAGGCTTGCATGAGCAGGGGAACTATATCACCTTCATACATGGTAATTCCGGCAAACAAATCTGCGTTTATTTGTGTATGCCGTTTGGCAATAATTTTCAGGCTTAATTCGTCTGAAGCGGCCTTTATTTCGCGGATAAACCTGCTTTGTTTGTAGCAGGCGTTGAGTATTCCGCGCTCATAATCCAGTTCAAAGGGGGTTGAAATATAAACGATAAGATTTTTTACCGGATCCGAAATTCCTTGTTCTATTCGTTTATAAAGTTTATCAAAATGAGGGCTGCCGGTAGGGACAATTAATTCGTTCGGAACACTGTGATTGATTAAATATTCGTGGGTGCATTTATCGGCAATAAATATTTTGTCGGGCAACAATAATTCTCCTGTTCTGAAATCGGTAAGTTTTGCCAGGGCTATTTCACCGCCTATATCGGGTATAAGCATGTAGTAGGGAATTTGCAGTTCTTTTGAAAGTGCCAGCAACTCCAATTCCGATAATTGTGCGTATGATTTTCCACTTATTATTAAATCACAATTTTCTAAAAACGGTTTTACATTTTCGGCAAAGGGGGCTTCTATTAATGTGTAATCTATATTGTGTTTGTTTATTTCTTCGGTGCAAAAACCATCATGAATTATGTTGACCTCAATTGCAGTATCTTGTTTGAGGCGGGTTATCAGTGGCTTGATGGAGTGCATTGCCAGCACTTCGCTTACAAATATTAATATACGATGTGCCATTTTTTCTTTTTTTATAAAATTACCCCGGATTAAACAATGATATTTCAACTGAATAATCCGGGGATTGCCCGGGGACGAACTCGGACAATGGGGTTTATATTTTTTTGTGGTTGGTCAGGGTTTGCGGAAAACAATTGGTTAAAAAAACCGCAAACCCTGCCAACTCTTAAAAACCTTATTGGGTTTTTAATTAATGTTGGCGGTTTTAATTGCTTGCCAACGGGGCCATCTACTTTGCCCATACAAACTTTTAAAACCAGCCAACATTGTTTTATAATGGCGTGAGGCCAAAATTTTCCACTCTCATTTCATCTGCCGCCAGTGTTACAGGGCGGCTTTGTGACACAAAGCCAGGTGCTGTGCAACTAAGTGTATAGTCCGCAGGGGGTATGTTTGGCATTACGTATAGCCCGTTGGGGTCGGTGGTTACGGGCAGTGCTCCGGGCATCAGCATTAAAGATGCTCCTGCTATTGGTTCATCTACATCTGTGCGCCTTACCTCACCGCTAAGTTCGGCCAGCCCGGTGGCAGGTGGCGGATTGCCGCTTGGGGTATCATAAATAACGTAATCGTTGTATTTGCTTTCATCCGTTCCGTACCAAATGTCTTTTCCGGTGTTGCAGTATTTTACTGCCAGTTTATATAATTCATTGCCGGCTTTTATACGTCCGTTGTTGCCGGTATTACGGGCTTTTTCGGCTACTGTTTGGGCTTTAAGAGCATCATTAAATTCGGTGCGCAGGTCGCGCAATTCGGTTACATCGGTGGCATCTATTCCTTCGGTGGCAAGGTCGGCAAGGTATTCTTCAGTGCTGTCGGCAAAGTCTTCCATAAAGCGCAGCAACTGAGGATCGGTAAGAAGCGAAAGGCTTTTGTCTTCAGTAAACAGCGCATATTCGGCACTTCTTACACCCCACACATTTTCAACGGCTGTAAGCACAGTGCGTATTTTCTTTTCGCACAGGGCACGTGCTTCATCTTTTTCCTGAGTTTTTATTTGCTTCTGTCCCAGCAGGTAGTTATCACTGGGCATACCCATAAAAGCGGTGGTTTTGTCATCAAATTCGGTGCGTTTTGCCGGGGTAAAACCGCGCTCGGTAAATTCAAGTATATCGCGGTCTATGCTGTCAATTACATCCTGACATTTTAGGCCGAGAATGGGGTCGGTTAAGTCGTAATCGCGTTCAATGGCTTTCATCTATTTTAATTTTTAAAAGTGAAACGTTGGGCAAACATATTAAAATGAAATTAAAACACAAAACTTAATTAGTACTAAATTTTTAATCGCAAGTGAAAAGTATGCGCCCAAAACTATGGGAATAGCAATAGGAAATCTCAGCAAAACAGCAGGAAGCTATAATACAGTATTTGCAGGCTATTAATTAGCAGTAGCAAGCAACAATCAAGGCGTTGCAAGCCAAAAAGAAGCATACGGAAGCTATCCCGTAGTTGTCGGAAGCCATTTTAAAGCATTCGGAAGCAAGAAAATAGCTGTCGGAAGCAACATCGTAGGCCTATTTCATTAATTCAAACAACTATTTAGTCTATTCATACCTTAATCCTATACCATTTACCGATTTTAAATACTAAAACCCTTTATGCATAAGGCTTTCAGCAGCATTTACCCTATGCAGACCTGTTATGAGCTGAAGAAATATTTTTACAAAAAACATTAAAATAAGATTAAAATACATTTAATTTGCAGTAGTTTAACATTCATGAACTCAAACAAAAATTTAAAAACCATGAAAAAAAACCTACTCATTTCAGTTGCATTGCTTGTATTAAACCATCTTGCAATAGCTCAGCAAAATTTTGCAAATAATACAAAGCAAGAAGCCGAAAAAACAACAACATTAAAAAGCCCAACTCCCACACTTCCCTTTATGTGGAAAGAAAACGGCACCGGGATAAATGATACGCTTATAGTATTCAGCAAAGAATTTACCAAAGCACTTAACGGTAAAAAACCTTTTATATTGGTTACACCCGTTTCAAGTAATGAGGGATATTATATCAGTGAAATAACTGATACGGGCTTTGTAGTAAAAAAAAGTCGAAGTATATTAACTGATGAAAAACTGCGCTTTAACTGGCAGGCCGAAATACCTTACACACCGCAACGCTAAAGTTATGTTAGTTTTGAGGTGGACTTACCTCACTCACTTTAGTATATACAATTGCTGAGATGTCGGAAACAATGGTTTTCAGTTCATTAAAATCATCACCTCTGGTCATTACACACAATAAATAGGGCGATTGGGGTAAGTAAACAATACCGCAATCATGCAACTGGCGTGTAGTTGTATTATCAAAAGCCCGCTCACCAAACTTATGGGCTACCTTAACTGAAGCGGGCACACCCGCTACCAGCCCATCTGTATACTTTGATTTACTCATCATACCCAACAACTGATTCGATTTTTCTTTGCTTAAGTATGTGGCATTAAACAATAAACGAAACATGGATGAATATTCGCGCACAGAAACAAAATCATTCTTATCGTCCGAGTCGGATTTTTTAATACCAAGATCGGCCATAACCTTACCGGTTAAACCTTCGCCTGTATTTTTAAGCACAAGCATCATCGCTTCATTATCTGAGCCGGCTACCATGTATTCAACCAACTCAGCAATTTTATACAGTTTGCCTTTATTGATATAAACAGTGTCGTTCTTATCAGGCAATGCATCAGTTGATAAAGCATTTTGAAACTCAACTGTTTTTTGCAAAAAATATGGATCAACTTCTGCCCTTTTCATAGCAGCTATAGCTACCGGAACCTTAAGCAAACTGGCAGGCGAATATTTTTCGTCTTCATCAATACCCACCCAAGGCCCGTTATTAAGGTCACGAAAATATACTGAAACATGTTGTGCCTTATTATTTTTCAGTGCTTGTTCAATATATGCCTTTAACTCGCCCTCCAGCGTTATTAAAGCTCCACCGCGTATGGGATTAAAATTAACGCACTCCAGCAGCGGATTAATAAACTCATAGCCCCCTGCCCTCACCTCTTTGGTTTGCGAAATTTCAAAAATAAATTGGGGAGGGCGTATTGCTGCATCAAACATTTTGTCAAAAAACCCACGCATAAAAAAACCGATAACTGCTCCTGCTAAAAGCAGGAAGGGTATAACTATAATTTTGTTTTTATCGGTGAACATTTCAATGCACAATATTAATAATAAATTAATGCAATGTAATTAAGCAACAAAAATTCTACAAAGCACCATACCTGACTAT
>JBFWYU010000034.1:0-45756 GCA_050186075.1 Bacteroidia bacterium | reverse complement strand
AGGTTTTTGTAGTCACTGTTGAAAACCGCCACGGCAGCGAAAATATTCATGCTGTCAGCAACGAGCAACTAAAAAAAATGGCCGAGAAATACAAGGTTGTTTTACTTCCCTGATTTCTCAGCCATTTCAATTCATAATCAACCTTAGTGCAGTTGAATAATATGTTCGTTTCCGTTTACGGTAACAGTTGCCTGATTATCGCAACTCCCGTCACCAAAATCAATGTAGCGGGTTGGTCGATTGGCAGGAGTTACTTCTGCTGTTCCGCTTACAAACTGGTGGCAGGCAACAGTTCTGCGTAAGGCACTTGTTATAGTTGCAGTAAATGAACCACCTTCCGAGTTGGTGCCGCTTGCAGTTCCGGTAACAAGATAAACATCATCATTTCTTTCAGGAGTGCTTTCGCCTTCAACCCATTCTCGCTCGCGGCTTGATACAAAGGTGATAGTTCCTTCATTGTTGGCTCGGATAATACTTCCGTCCACTTCAATGGAATAATAAAGGCTGCCGTCATTGTTATAGCCATTGTTGGTAACGGTTTTTGTTCCCAATACCTGATTGTCGTTCACAAAGTAGTTGTCAAAAGTAATGGTGTGAACGTGTCCGGGCTCGCGGTATGGACCGGTGTAGGTAACAATGATAGTTCCTCTGCGCTGACGCCCGTCATTGCAGGTGCAGTTCACATCACCAAAATCAATGGTTAGTACACGCGGGTCAGAAAGTGTATCGTGTGTAATGGTGGCGCAAGTGCTCAGGATGCCGTCTGTATTATCTGATTTGTAGGAAGTCATATTTCCGCCTGCGGCCTCATCAGCAATGGATTGTGCATCACTGAAATTTACTTCTGCCAGCGCATTGTCTTCCGCTGAGCGCATGCTTTCATCAAGGTTGTCTCTTTTGCAAGAAGTGAAGAGAAATGCTGTTGCTGCAAAAAGCATAATTGCTGCAATCAGTCTTTGTTTTATAGTGTTCATGTTGTTTGAAATTAAGATTAGTGATTACTTGTAACGCCTCTATGACTGATGATTTTCAGTTAGGTTTAATCGGGCTAAAAATATCTGTTTACTATTTTTAACAACTCGTTAACATGGTCGGGAAAATTATATGTCTAACTTTGACGCAACAAAACAGGAACAATAACCCTAAACAATAAATTACAACAATGAAAAAATCAATCCTTTCAATCGCAATGTTTGTAGGAGCGCTTTCGTTTGCAAATGCGCAAGTAACAACTCCAAACCCTGCTCCTACAACAAAAATCACTTTTGATAAAATGGAGCATGATTACGGAACAATCATGCAGGATCCGGACAGCGGACCATCAGGTGACTGTGTTTTCAAATTCACAAACTCAGGAAGCCAGCCATTGATTCTTACTTCTGCAACAGGTTCTTGCGGTTGCACAGTGCCTAAAGCTCCTTTGAATCAACCATTCGGTCCAGGAGAAAGCGGTGATATTAAAGTTCACTACGATGTAAAACGTATCGGGCCTTTCACTAAAACGGTTACTATTAAATCTAACGGAAGCGCAGAAGATATTAAACTTACTATCAAAGGTAAAGTTGAGCCACTACCTGCTGACGAAGGTGTTCCTGTAAATAAAGTTACTGAAGGAGCTACTCCTGTAGGCAACTAAAATTTGTCAAACCGATATGAGAAAAATCCCTCCGCCTCAGGCGGAGGGATTTTTTTATTTTTGCACCATGCCAACAATCTCTATTAAGGGCAAAGCAATGCCCGAGTCGCCAATCCGTAAATTAGTTCCTTATTCAGAAGTAGCTAAAAAGAAAGGCCGTAAAGTTTATCACCTTAACATCGGGCAGCCCGATATTAAAACACCTGAACTTGCTATTCAGAAAATAAAAAATCTTGACCTGAAAGTTTTAGAATACAGCCACTCGGCAGGAAACGAAAGCTACCGCAGAAAACTTTCGGACTACTATAAAGGAATTGGTATTGATGCCGGCTTTGATGAGATGCTGATTACCACAGGTGGTTCGGAAGCCATTTCGTTTGCGCTGATGACCTGCCTGAATCCGGGTGATGAAATAATTACCACCGAACCTTTTTATGCGAATTATCTTGGCTTTGCAACAGCTGCAGGTGCTGTGATAAAAGCGGTTACATCTTCTATTGAAAATGGTTTTGCATTGCCTCCGGTTGAGGAATTTGAAAAAGCAATTACTCCAAAGACAAAGGCTATTCTCATTTGCAACCCCAATAACCCGACAGGGTATTTGTATTCAGAAGGTGAGTTGAATGCCTTGCGTGATATTGTAAAGAAACACGACCTCTATCTTTTTTCGGATGAAGTTTACCGTGAGTTTTGTTATGACGGCAAAAAACATTTTTCTGCTATGAACTTAGCGGGAATAGAGCAGAACGTTATTCTTATTGATTCTATTTCTAAACGCTACAGTGCCTGCGGAGCAAGAATTGGTGTGATGATTTCCAAGAACAAAGAAGTGATGACGACTGCTTTAAAATTTGCTCAGGCGCGTTTAAGTCCGCCATCATTGGGACAAATTCTGGGCGAAGCATCATTAGAAACACCGCACGAGTATTTTGATGAAGTAATTGCAGAATATGTGCAGCGCAGAGATTTAGTGGTGAATGAAATCAATAAAATGCCGGGTGCTTTTTGCCCAAAACCAACAGGTGCATTTTATGTAATTGCGCGTTTGCCGATTGATAACTCAGATACCTTTTGCCGCTGGCTGCTGGAAGAATTTCATTACGAAAACCAAACGGTGATGCTTGCACCCGCTACCGGGTTCTATGCTTCTAAGTTGGGATTAGACGAAGTTCGCATTGGTTATGTACTTAACCTTACAGACCTTGCCGCAGCTATGAAATGCCTGAGCGAAGCACTGAAAGTTTATCCGGGTAAAACGGTGAAAGAAAGGGAACTTGCAGGCTAAAGTTCTGCCAGCTTTTTTGGATTTTTTCTCAGATACCAGATTCCAAAACTTCCTATTGAAATCAATATAACCGACAGCAATTGTGCCTGCGTAATCTTGTGGCCGAAAATATTGTAAGTAGTATTAATGCGGATGCTCTCAATAATCAAACGCTCAATTGAAATCAGGATTAAATAAATGCTGAACATCATTCCCGGTGTGGTTATTTTTTTGCGGATCCCCCACAGAATTCCGAAAATCAAAAACGACATCAGTATTTCATAAATTGGAGTAGGGTAGGCATAGCCGGTAATGCTTTCGAGGCCCATAGAAGCAAAGTCTTTTTTCAGGTCAAGGTGCAGCACGTTGTTAGGATAGTTATAAGCCCACAACCAGTCAGGTGCCCAGCTTAACCAATCAGGTTTAGGATTGTCGTTAGGAAGTCCCCAGTCGCCATCACCGGCCACCTGGCAACCGATGCGCCCGATGCCGTAAGCAAGGATAAGTCCCGGTGCGTTGGCATCACAGATAGCCAGCAATTTTATTTTGTTTTTGCGTGCATAACGTATAACAAAATAGGCAGCAATAATCAACCCTCCGTAAAAGCTTAATCCGCTGAACGAAATAATAGCATCCAGCGGGTCGGCCCAAAACTCATCTAAGTTTTCAAGGTTGTGAAAAACCTTTGCGCCCAATATTCCTGCAATGGCAGCAATGATGGTGATGGTGCCAATGTGCTGATGCGGATAAACGGTTTCTTCTACCTGCTCAGGTTTTTCAAGGCGTTGCTGTTTGTCTTCCCAGAATTTTAAAACACCTGCCAACACAGCACCGATAACAGCACCCAACACACTTCCTTCTAGAGAAAGAAAATAGTCCTGCGGATTTTTTACAACCTCGCTGAACTGTGTGAGCATGGGCACAAACTTGTAGCCCATTACCAAACCTATGGCAACAGAGGAGATATATTCCGAAGCCGGAAACGGTCTTCCTTTCCAGTATTTTCGTATTTGTATTTCGCCCATAACGCCCAGCTTTTCTTTGCGTTTCATTTCAAGGGTTAGCGTCCATGCCGCGCCAAGAAAGGCCATGGCTACACAGAAACCGAATGTCTGCACAATTTTTAAAAACGGAAGGCTGATACCAAAAAGGTCGAGGAAAAGGTCGTAGAGGGTAGGGTACATTATTTATACTGCAACAGCAGCTTTTATATGTGGATGCGGATCGTAATTCTCCAGCGTAAAATCTTCAATTTTAAATCCGAAAATATCTTTTACCGCAGGGTTTATTTTCATAGTTGGCAGCGGACGAAAATCGCGGCTCAGTTGCAGTTTGGTTTGTTCAATATGGTTTGAGTACAAATGTGCATCACCAAAGGTGTGCACAAAATCACCGGGTTTTAAATCGCAGACCTGCGCTACCATCATGGTAAGCAAGGCATACGATGCAATGTTAAACGGCACACCCAGAAAAATATCGGCACTGCGCTGATACAACTGGCAACTCAATCTTCCGTTGGCTACATAAAACTGAAACATGGTGTGGCAGGGCGGCAAAGCCATTTTATCCACATCAGCCGGGTTCCATGCACTTACAATCAGTCTGCGTGAATCAGGGTTCTTCTTAATCATGTTAATCAGATTGGTAATCTGGTCAATCACTCTGCCGTCAGGAGCCTGCCAGCTGCGCCACTGGTAGCCGTAAACAGGACCAAGATTTCCGTTTTCATCGGCCCACTCATCCCAAATGGAAACGTTGTTATCTTTCAGGTATTTGATATTGGTATCGCCTTGCAGAAACCACAGCAGCTCATGAATAATAGAACGTATATGCAGCTTTTTAGTGGTCAGCAGCGGAAAGCCTTCTTCTAAATTAAAACGCATCTGGTAGCCGAACACGCTTTGTGTTCCGGTGCCGGTGCGGTCTTCTTTTTTTGTGCCGGTTTCCAGCACATGGCGCATGAGGTCGTGGTATTGTTTCATTTTATCTTAAATTACAAATCACAAAAAACAAAATTCAAATAAATTACAATCGTACAAATCATAAATTTCGAAACTAGTGTTGATTTGCTTTTTGAAATTTTAAAATTGAATTTTTATTTGTTTTTTGATACTTATTATTTGTTTTTTGCTATTTGCTATTTGGTGCTTCTATCAGTTATTCTTTTGACTTTTTATTGGTGGTGCGGATGGCCTGTTCCAGCATGTCCCACATTTCTTTTGGTATATGACTGAACATGTTGAATTCTCCGCCACCGTAGAGCCATTCACCACCGTCAATGGTAACAACTTCACCGTTTACATACGAAGAGAAATCTGACACTAAATAAGCGGCAAGGTTTGCCAGTTCAGGCAATTCGCCATAGCGGCCCAACGGAATTTTTGTTTTCGGGTCCATCATTTTCGATACTTCCTCAGGAAACAAACGGCTAAAAGCACCTTCAGTCGGAAATGGTCCGGGTGCAATGGCGTTCAAACGAATTCCGTTGCGGCCCCATTCTGCGGCTAAGGAACGGGTCATTGCTAAAACCCCTGCTTTTGCCATAGCTGAAGGAACTACATAGCCCGAGCCTGTCCAGGCATAGGTTGTTACAATGCTCAGTACCGAAGCTTTTTGTTTTTCGGCAATCCATATTTTGCCTAAGGCAAGGGTGCAGTTATAGGAGCCGCGCAATACAATGTCAACGATTGTATCAATGGCGCGGTGGCTCAAACGCTCGGTGGGACTAACAAAGTTTCCCGCTGCATTATTTACCAGCACATCAATCTTCCCGAATTTTGCAATTCCGGCAGCTACCATTTTCTCCACATCCTCGTAGTTGCGCACATCGCACGAAAGACCGAGTACATTGCCTCCTGTTTCGTCCTGCAATTCTTTTGCGGCTTTTTCTATTACCGGCAGTTTGCGGCTGGCAATAATTACGTTAGCGCCCAACTCTAAAAAATATTTGCTCATGGCGCGGCCAAGTCCTGTGCCGCCTCCGGTTACTAAAATGGTTTTTCCTTTCAGCGCATCATCGCGCAACATGCCTTGATTATACATAGTGTGTTTTTGAGTTTAAGATTGACAAAGCTAAAAATTAATACTTTTGAAAATGGATGTTAGAAGTTGGAGGGGTTGGAAGTTAGATGTCGAAAGTTTTAGATTTCGAGATTATATAGTGTTGGCAATAATGTTCATTAATTTTTTTACCACATAGGCACATAGGGAACATAGTGTTTCACATAGAATTCTATGTGCCTTTCTTATGTGTTCTATGTGTCTATGTGGTTCAATTGTAGTTTTGCCATCAATAATTCCGATCATTTTTTTTAAAAGCCGCTTAAATTTTATGAAAAAGATACTCCTGTTTTTTGTGCTTGCCCTGTTTGCGTTTGAAAATACTTCAGCGCAAAACAAAGTGGCCTTTGATACTTACAATATGCGCAATAAAAAAACACAGCGCGCTATGCACATAACACTGGCAAGCTGGAGCGTTGCCAATTTTGCCACTTCGTTTGCGCTGATGGATAACCCCAGCGCACCCTACAACAAATATTTTTACCACATGAACATCTACTGGAATGTGGTAAATGCCACCATTGCCGGCTTTGGACTGGCAAGTGTTTACCGCAAAGATTTTAATAATTACGACCTGCTTACCCTTAGTAACGGACAACAAAAAATAGAACGCCTGATGCTGATGAACATGTTTTTGGATGTGGTATATATTGGCAGCGGTATGGCCCTGGATTACTATTCGCCCAGACTGAAAAAGAACCCCGATATATTAGACGGCTACGGAAAATCAATGGTGTTCCAAGGCGCTTTTCTGTTGCTGTTTGATACCTCGTTTTACTTTATTTATAAAAGCAATTACAAGCGCTTTTCAAAAATGAGTTACTCCCTATCGGCCACGCCTTATGGGGTGGGGTTTAAGATGGTGTTTTAGGGGGCTAATGCCGCTTAGCATAGATCCCAAAAAGGAACATTCCGCTAAGCACGGAAATATTCTACCTTTGTTTTATGCGTTACCTCCCTGTCATTTTTATTATGTGTTATGCTGTTTCTTTAAAAGCGCAAGTAAATCTTGTCCCGAATGGAAGTTTTGAAGCATTTACAAATTGTCCTAATACACAAAATCAAATCTATTATGCTACCCCATGGACTAATCCAACATTTGCTTCGCCTGACTATTATAATGCGTGTGCAATAAATTCTAATATGTATGTTCCTGAAACTGCACTTGGCTTCCAAGAAGCACATTCAGGAGATGCCTATACAGGGTTTTATACTTTTCAATATGTTAACCATAATATACGAGAGTATATACAGGTTGAATTAACAGATACGATTAGCAGGAATAAAGCGTATTTGATTAAGTTTTATGTGAATTTACCTGACGAAATGGGTTACGCTATCAGTTCATTAGGCGCTTTCTTTTCAAAAACAGCAATTACGAGAAATGATATGCAAAAATTTGATTCTATTCCTCAGATTATCAGCACTCCTGATTATCCATTGACAAATAAAACAGAGTGGATGTTAATTAGCGATACATTAATTAGCAATACAGGTGGAGAAAAATATATGACTATTGGTAATTTTAATGACGATAGCGAAAGCGATACATTATTTGTTTCTACAGTAGGAGAAGAAGACGGAAATAGATATAAATCATACTATTTTATTGATGATGTATCGGTGATAGCATTAGATACACATGTAGGAGTAAATGAAACTGATAATAGAATTAAGATATATCCAAACCCTACTACATCCGAAATAACTGTCAGCGGTTATAGTCCTGCTTACATAAAGCTGTGCGATGCAGTTGGTCAAACTTGCGCAGAGACCAAAAGCAATAAACTGTATGTCGGCAATTTGTCACAGGGTTTATATGTGCTGCAAGTGTTTGATGAAAACGGTCAAGCTGTCAAAACAGAGAAAGTCATAGTTGCCAAGTAAAGTATCACTGAGCTTGTGCAATTGCAAGCCCTAATGAATAGTAGTACTCTTAAAGTCCCCACTTCTTACTAAGAAGTCATAAAAACCAAACCTCCGGTCATGACTACCAAACCTCCGGTCATGACTTTTAACTTAGAAGTCACGACTTCTTACTTAGAAGTCATGACTTTTTACTTTCCGCATACCTCCCGAAACCTAAAAGTCATGACTTTTTACTGAGAAGTCATGACTGGAGGTTTTAAAGTCATGACTTTTTGTTTAGAAGTCGTGACCGGAAGAATGGAAGTCACGACTTCTTATTTAGTAGTCATGACTTCTTGTTTAAAAGTCACGACTTTTTACTTAGAAGTCATGACTGTAAGCTTAGTTCACATGACTTCTTAATTAGTTTCTGCATCCGCTTATTATTCCTTGCCGACCGTTTTTTTAGCACACAACTGCTTTTAAATGCACGTTCTTAAAATCTGAAGTTGGCTTGCTGCAAGGGTTTTATTCGGCTTATAATAAGCTGTGATTGAAAAAAGGATTGCACTTATTTAGCACCACCAAAATCAAAACACTATGAACGGGTATACAAAAATGTGCCTGGCTTTTAAAGCAGATGTAAGTGAGGCACTTGACAAAAAAATACTTAATAATAATGATTGCCGAACCAATCATCGTTTCTATCCCAAACAAATGCTTAAATCTGGCGACCCGCAGATTATTATGTTGTATAAATTCTGCGCTCTTACTAATCAATGCCCTAACGAAAGATGGGTATTTTATAACAAAGAAACCATAGACCCTTATCGGTTAATTCAATCTATAGCCCGAACACATAATATCAATGTAATTTTTGCATAACCTTTTAACTACCCCTGATAATTAACAATTAAAACCCCAAAACATCATGCCAACACGCGGTCCATTTCCTGAAACCAACGATTCGTTCAACACCTATTTTAACCTGGTATTCAATTACCTTGTACTGCCCGCCAATACAACACGGCTGGGTATTTCGTCTGCCAACCTTAGCGACTTAAACACACACAAAACCAGCTGGGATACTCTTTTTCCCCTGAGCCAGAGTGCAGCTACCAGCACCAAGCAAAACCGTGGTGAGCGTGATGATCTGCGCGAATTAATTGAAGACACCCTGCGCACCATTTATGATGATATTCCTGAAAGTGTATTGAATGCTACGGACCGCAGCACGCTTAACCTGCCCCTGCGCGATACCACCCGCACCACACGCGGAGCTATTACGGATATACCCGTAGCAGATGGCAAATCAGTAGGTGGGGGTATGGTACAGTTTCGTGTGCGTGTAACGCAGGATGCAACCCGCGCCAGCCGCCATCCTCTGGCCGATGGCATTGAAATGAAATACATTATTATAAACCCTGCTGCTGCCCCTGCATCGGGAGGTGGTTCAGGCACACCCACACCCGGAACACCTTCGGGCGGTTCGGCTGCTGCGCCTGCCGCGCCTGCTTCGGCTGATGATTGCCAGCTCACTCATTTCAGCAAAAAATCAATTTTTACAGTGCCCTTTGGTGCTTCGGCAGCGGGAAAAACACTTTACTGTTTTTTTCGTTGGGTTAATCACACCACCCCTGCCAACAGCAGCGGCTGGACTACGGTAAGGGTGGTTCATATCTCGTAACAGGAGCTTGCCCGCTTTGCAAAAAAAAGGAACGAAGATTTTTCTTCGTTCCTTTTTTATTTATCAAACATCAAACCTCGGTTCGAATGTTGAATTGGGTAAACTCCCGCTATGCAGCGAAAAAAAAGGGAAGATTATGAAGGAGCTGGGATTTACCATAACCATGTCGGTTAACCTTAGCGCTAATTGGAAGGATAGTGAGGGGGTGTTGTGAGGTGATTAATTTTCAGTTTCAATAACTATCCGCTCTTCTGAATTCTCTGTTACTGCACTCTTAGTTTTAAAATGAAAGTCTGTTATTCTAATAAGTTCATCAATGAATATTGAATCTTGTTTAAATGAATAGTAATCGAAAACGATCTTGCCGGTTTTAAGGGTTATATCATCCCGGTGCTCCTTAAGTAGCATATTATATTCTTTCAGAAAAACTTCTTTGGTTAATGATTGACACGCACCCGAACTTGAAACTTTGAACATATAATTGCCCGTTGCAGTCGGGGAATACATTATATACATAGTACAAGCTGAGTCAATACGGGAATCTGCTGAAACCAACTCTTCCCCTTCCTGCTTAGAATTGTTTCGGCAACCCGAAACCGCAATGACCATACAAATTATAAGCGCAGCTTCTTTTGTCATACTATTCATTCAGCCAAATACCAACCTTCATAAAATAACTGACCGGAATGTTCAATACTTTCGAAACGGGAAGAATACGTTGCATATAAATACCACTTTCTGCTTTTTGGGAAGAAATAAGCTTCCTTTATATGGGCATATGCGTACTTGCCACGCTGCGGAGGTTCAAAAGAAACAGATAAGTTATTTACTGTTTTAACATTAACCCTGTATGTATACTCTGTATAAAAATTACCCGGATAATTTTCTTCTTCCACCTGAACAGAATCTAAAAGTGTTACCGAAACAGTTCCGACTATTTCAGTTTTAATGCCCTTTTCTGTATCGGTATATTTGCTAAAAAAATCTTTTTTTGTGATGCAGTTAATTAATGTATCACCTATGGTCAATACTTCTACTTCACATAGCAGGCCGTTTTTTTGTTTCATGTCAGGTTGATACTCACCTTCCGTATTCACAAAAATTCCCGCAGTATCCTTGTCCCATGTCAGCACAGTATTATTTACTTCACTATAAAAATAAAATTTCTCCCTTTCAAGATAGTAAATGCGCTCCAGTGTATCAGGTTGATGTTTGATTTCTATCTCGTGTTCCTCGTTTATATAATTTCCCTTTTTGAGATAGATTTTATACTCAGACAATTGTGTCAAAAATGTAAAATTACCTGCTGCATCAGAATAGAATTCTCTTGCACTGCCATCACTGCCAGTTACAATAATTAATACGCTGTCAACCCGTTGGTATGTTGTTGCGTCAATTACAATCCCTTTTAGTAATGTATTGTTTGCGGCAGTCAAACTATAAACAGCATCTAATATATTTTGGGCATAGAGATTATGCCCGGCAACCGCTAAAAAGAAAAAGAGGATTGTTTTTTTCATTGAGTTGCAGGCATTGCAATTGGTCCGGAAGAACGTATGTATTTCATTATCTCTCTTATTTCCTCTTCTCTTAAATAAGTAAATGAAGTCATTTTTAAGTCTCCCCATTCTTCAGCTATTTTTAACGAATAAGGGTCTTTTGCCTTAATCATGCTATCCGAATTCAAAATGAAATGATAAACCCATTCTTCGGATGGAGCCCTGTCAAAAACATCTTTGAGACCGGGCCCTGTTAGTTTTTTATCGTCCAGTCGGTGACAGGTAGAACAGTTTTGCTTAAACAACTTTTCTCCTTTTGCATTCTCACTATTAACCGGTGTATCTATTGGGGGCACAGCACCACCACACTTAATTTGTCCTGTATCACCCTGCTTAAGAAACAATAAGTAAATACAGAAAATAACTAATGCAACAATGATTAGGAACAACCCGATTATAGCATTGGTCATCCTTGAAATGAGTTTGTCTTTGTTATCTGTCATTTTTTAACTCTCTTTTTTCTTCTGCCTGTTTACAAAAAAGGTAAGCACAATAAAAATAAGCACAAAAACCACAAAGGTTAATCCATTGCTTCCCTCAGGCCTTGGTCTGTCAGGGTCGCCAGTTGAAATATGAATAATCTCTGACATCATACCTGCACCAAGCCCGCTGGCGATAATCCTGACCCAGACAGATAGCGGCCTCTGAGTTGGTTTTCCCTGCTTGTCGGGCTCGTCAAGAATGTTTTGCTGTTGCATAGTATATGGACATCAAATCGTTGGCTAATTTACAATAACGCTTAAAACAACAAGAGGTAGGCCGCTCCTACGGAGCTAAAAATTGTAAACGTTATATCTGTTCTACAAACAGGTAGCCCCGATGGGGCTGCAAAGCCTCGTTAGAGGCGACCTGTTTGTAGAAAATGAAAATGCATAACGTAATTAGCTCCGTAGGAGCGGCCTGTTATGGGCTGTTTTCTAATTTTTAAACAGCTCCATATAAATAGGCAAATGATCGCTGTAGCCTCCGTAATATTTCTCGCCTCCGTAGGTGGCGTTGGGCTTGCTTTCCTGCGTTTCTTTGTTGGTATACAGCATCCATTGTTCTTTCAGAATTTTAGCAGCATCTTTGTTTACATGCAGTCCTGTAGCGTTTAAAACGGGATACGAAACAATAAACTGGTCCAGCATACCCCAGTCGCCTTTGTAATTATAGGTACCCTCATTTTTCTTTTCATGCACATACGTAAGATTAAACAAACCGCTTGTTTTACCGGCTTGGAAAATAGTATCCGCCCCCAGCGTTTTTACAATACTGTTGTTATCGGGATAATCATTGAAATCGCCCATAATAATGATGCGTGCCGCAGGCGAAGTTTTAAAAATGGAATCAACAGCGTGGCGCACTACCGTAGCTGCTGCCATGCGGTTTTTCTCGCTTTCATCGGCCCCGCTTCTGCGTGATGGCCAGTGGTTAAAAAACAAGTGTAACGTATCAGTTTTTCCGGCTTTGGCTTTTACATACAGTATGTCGCGGGTAGGGTAGGGCGGCTCCTCGGGAAGGCGCACGTACAAGGCTTTGCTGCTGAGTATGCTCAGCCTGTCTTTGCGGTAAAGCATGGCTACATCAATGCCGCGCTTGTCGGGACTATCGTACTGCACCACTCCGTATTTTCCTTTTTTAAGCAGCGCAGTTGCGCCCAGGTCTTTTACTACTGTGCTGTTCTCTATTTCATACAAGCCTATTACAGCCGGAAGATTTTTTGAGTTCAGCGCTGCAATCACTTTCGAGAGTTGTTCCAGTTTTTTGGTGTAGCGTTCGCCCGTCCACTTTTGTTTGCCTGCGGGCAAAAACTCTTCATCGTCTTTGTCGGGGTCGTTAATGGTGTCATACAGGTTCTCAACATTATACGACATAATCACAAAACTCTTGTCACCCGTTTTTTTGTCTTGTGCAAAAGCACCTGCGCAGCAAAAGAGCAGGGCTGTAAAAAGCAATTGTTTCATAGGCTGCAAAACTAATTAAATGCCAACGTATAGGCTAAGCACACTGTTAACGTTTTGTGAAATAAATGAACCATTGCCTGCCCTGTTTTTTTAAACCGAAATTTAATCTCGCAGGCATTTCATTTTTTAACATTTAATAGTAGGTTTGCAAGGCATTAACCACTCTGCGCTTTTTGGCCATGAAGAAACTGTTACTCCTTTTTACACTCATACTCTCTCACCTTCTCACCTTCTCACAATCAGGCTGCATTACAGGCGACTGCAAAAACGGTGAAGGCACTTTTGTTTATCCCAGCGGTGAAAAATATACCGGCTCCTTTGTTGACGGCAAGCGTGTAGGCAAAGGTGTAAGCGTTCTTCAGGATTTACAGAAATACGAAGGCGACTGGGCAGGCGATAAGAAGAACGGCAAAGGAACGTTTACCTGGCCCAATGGCGAAAAATATGTAGGCGACTGGGTTGACGGCAAAAAGAACGGCAAAGGCGAAATGACCTATTTTGATGGCGAAACCTACAGTGGCGAGTGGAAAGACGACCAGCGCAGCGGAAAAGGAAATGCCACTTTTCCTGATGGAAGAAAATACGAAGGCGATTGGGCAGGCGGACAAAAGAAAGGACAAGGTGTTATGACCTGGGCCGATGGCCGCAGATATACAGGAGCATGGGATTTTAATCAGCAAAACGGACAAGGTGTTATGACCTGGGCCGATGGACAGAAATACGTGGGCAACTTCAGCAACGGGAAAGAATCGGGGCAGGGCGTTATGACCTACATGGATGGCCGCAAATACGAAGGCGAGTGGGCCCGCGGAAAGCTGAACGGTACTGCTACCATCACCTGGCCCGATGGACAAAAATATACTGGAGAGTTTAAAGAAGGCCGCCAGAACGGGCAGGGCACCATGACTTACACCGATGGCCGCAAATACACAGGCGAGTGGAAAGAAGGCAAGAAAAGCGGAAAGGGAACCTATAATTATCCCAATGGCGATAAATACGAAGGCGATTGGAAAGACGATGCACAAAACGGGCAGGGAACCTTCTTCTACAAATCAGGCGAAAAATATACTGGCGAATTTAAGAACGATAAAATGGACGGGCAGGGAACCTTTACCTGGACCACAGGCGAAACCTACACCGGCAGTTTTAAAGAAGACATTCGTCAGGGACAGGGCACCATGACCTTTGCCAACAAATCATTTTTTACCGGTGAGTGGAATAAAGGCAAAAACGGAAAAGGCCAGTACTACAATGCCGACAGCACCCTGTTTGAAGGCGAGTGGAAAGACGAGTACCTTGCCATACCCGAAGCCGTTGCCGTTGCAAAACCGCAGCGCGATTCTATTTTCAACCCTTCCTACACCGCCAAGGAATCAAGCGCCATGGAAATCGTGAAAATTGAAAACACTAAATCCAATACCATCGTTCATTTCCGCTACACCAATCATAACGATGTAAAGTTTGAAGGCGGCTTCTGCATTGGCGACCAGTTCTTCATCCGCGACCTGTATTCGGGTGCCAAGTATAAACTCATCAAGGCAAACAACATTAAGTATTGCCCTAATAAGCAGGTAATGCAGTACAAAGGTCTTACTCACGAGTTCAGTCTGGTGTTTGAACCCGTTCCCGAGGCAGCCGAAAAAATTGACCTCATAGAAGACGAGAAAAAAGGCGGCTTCAATTTCTTTGGAATTGATTTCACCACTTCCAAGCCCGAGCAAAAAGCGCCCTCCAACAAAAATGCGGTGTATGCCCACAAAGAAAATGTAGAAAAGAAAAAAGCCGAAGAAGAAGCGCGGGCAAAAGCAGAACAGGCGCGTATTGAAGAAGAAAAACGGGTGGCCGAAGAAATACGTGTAGCCGAAGAAAAGAAAGCTGCCGAGGTTGCAGCTGCCGCAGCTGCTGCCGAAGAAAAACGCATACAGGAGGAAAAGCGTATTGAAGAAGAAAAGCAGGCTGCTATTGCTGCCGCTGCTGCTGCTGCCGAAGCAGAAGAAAAACGGATCATTGAAGAAAAGCGCATAGAAGAAGAAAAGAAAGCGGCTGAAGTTGCCGCTGCTGCAGCTGCTGCCGAAGAGAAGCGTATTCTGGAAATACAGAAAGCTGAAGAAGCTAAAAAAATAGCAGCCGCAGAAGCTGCTGCAGCCGCAGAACAGGAAAGGCGTGCAAAAGAAGAAGTACGTTTACTGGAAGAAAAGAAAGCGGCTGAAGCCGCAGCTGCCGCTGCCAAAATGGAGCAGGAAAAGCGCGATGCCGAAGCCAAAAAAATTGAAGAAGAAAAGAAAGCTGCTGCCGCAGCCGCTGCTGCCGCCAAACTGGAAGAGGAAAAACGCATTGCCGAACAAAACCGCATAGAAGAAGAAAAGAAAGCCGCTGCTGCCGCAGCCGCAGCCGCCAAACTGGAAGAGGAAAAACGCATTGCTGAACAAAAACGCATAGAGGAAGAAAAGAAAGCCGCTGCCGCTGCTGCTGCTGCCAAACTGGAAGAGGAAAAGCGTTTGGCCGAACAAAAACGCCTGAAAGAAGAAGCGGATGCCAAAGCAAAAGCCGAAGCAGCCAGAATTGCCGAAGAGCAACGACTGAAAGCCGAAGCAGAGGCTAAAGCAAAAGCAGCAGCCGCTGCAGAAGCCGAATTTGAACGCAAGGAAAATGAAAAGCGTCTGAGACTGGAAGCTGAAGCTAAAGCCAAAGCCGAAGCCGACCGCAAAGCAGCCGAAGAAGCCGCCTTGATGAAACAAATGGAAGAGGCCCTGAAGCAGGCCGAAGCAAAGCGCCTGCGCGAAGAGGCAGAAGCAGCAGCCCGCAAAAAAGCGCAGGATGCAGCCAACGCAGCAGCACAGGAAAAGGTATTTGATACTGAAGATCGTAAACAGCAGTTTGCTGATGCACAGCTCAAAGCTAAAAATGCAGGCCTGAGTGAGGCCGATCGCAGGGCACAATTCCTGAGCGACCTTGCCCGTATTTATCCCGAAGGACTAACCGAAGAAACGTTGAAAGAAAAAGACTGCACCATCAAACGTTATGTAATGAACCGCTCGGGACAGGTTACCGTTTATGAAAAGAAAAGCTACGGATGGGGTGGCATATTCTATTTCAAGAATGGCGACATTTCGGTAACACAGTCCATTTACGAAACCGAGATTTTGAAATTTGTGAAGCCGTAATTTTATTTACCGATACAAAACCGGCTGAAGATAGACCCCAAAAGGTCTTCGGTAGTAACCTGACCCAGTATTTCTGAAAGGTGATATAACGCTCTGCGGATTTCAACAGCAAGCAAGTCGCCTGTTATCTTTTTCTCTAAACCTGAGTAAACATTTTTCAGTGCAACATTGGCGTTATTCAACGCCTCGAAGTGGCGCACGTTGGTAACAATAGTCTGGTTGCTGTGCAGCAGACTGGCGTTAGCAAACTCAAGCAGTTTGCTTTTCAGTCCTTCAATATTTACTTTTTGTTTTGCCGAAATAAAAATCAGGTCTTCACGGTTTTGGAATTTTGTGCGAAGTTCTGCTTCATTTCCTAAATCGCTTTTGTTGGCAACCACTAAAACCTTTGTGCTTTCACCGGTTTTCTCTTTTACTGCTTTAATGGCTGCGTCTAATTTTGCTGCATCCGAAAGTGTTGCATCAAACAGCAGAATAACAATTGCCGAGGTGTTTATTTTTTCAAAGGTGCGGTCTATTCCGAGTGATTCTATTTTGTCACTTGTTTCGCGAATTCCGGCAGTATCAATAAAACGAAAACGAATGCCGTCAAGCGTTATTTCGTCTTCAATTGTATCGCGTGTTGTTCCGGGAATATCTGAAACAATGGCGCGTTCTTCGTTTAGCAGCACATTAAGTAGCGTTGATTTACCTGCGTTGGGTTCGCCTGCAATAACAACAGGAATTCCGTTTTTAATAACATTGCCCAACGCGAAAGAAGAAGCAAGATGTGAGATGTGCGAGATGAGATTGGAGACTAATTCCTTTAACTCATTTCTGTTTGCAAACTGCACATCTTCTTCACTGAAATCCAGTTCCAGTTCAATCATGGAAGCAAAATGAATCAGTTGCTCGCGCAATTCTTTTATTTCACCCGAAAAACCACCACGCATTTGTTGCAGCGCAATACGATGTGATGCTTCCGATGAAGAAGCAACTAAGTCAGCCACCGCCTCTGCCTGCGATAAATCCATGCGCCCGTTCATAAAAGCGCGCATGGTATATTCACCGGGATTGGCAACGCGCGCGCCCTGTTTTATAAACAACTGAAACAGCCGCTGCTGAATGTATGCCGAGCCGTGACAGGAAATTTCCACTACATCTTCGCCCGTAAACGAATTTGGATTTTTAAAAAGACTGATCACCACTTCGTCCAGTAATTCATCACCTTCATAAATACTTCCGAAGTGCAGCGTGTGACTTTTAAAAGAAGAAAAATCTTTAGCCGAAGCAGAACGGAAAACCTTATTTGTAAACTCAAAAGCCTTGCTTCCAGAAAGGCGCAAAACCGCAATGGCTCCGCTTCCCGGAGGAGTGGAGAGTGCAATGATGGTATCGTCCGGATTGTAGTTCATTTTACCGCTAAGGCGCAAAGAACGCAAAGAAAAACGAAAATTACTTCCTGATGGCGAGTTTAATTATGCTCACATAATTATTTTCAAGCAAACCCCCATCTCTGAAATAGCCACGTTCTTTAATGAGTTGGTGCATAACAGGCAGGTTATAACTCGGAACGGTCATGAGTAAATGATGTTCGGCATGGTAGTTTACATGATGGGGCGCAAACAATATCTTCTCAATGAAATTGGCGTAAGTGGTGCGTGTGTTCTTCCTATCGTCCAGCTGGTCGGGAACAACGCTGTGCTCGGCAATAGAACGTATGCGCAACGAAAAATTATAAGTAGTAAGCAACGAACCTATCCATAATAGGTACAACCAGGGAGCTCCGGCAAGCCAGAGAATTGAGAACAGAATAAGATTAGCAGCAATTGGTCCTGCAAGGTTTTTAAAAGAGGTGGTAATAATATCGCCAATGCTTCTTCCTTTCTGACTGATCTTTTCAACGTGTCCTCCCAACTCGTATTTAAGAATACCAAAGTGCATGGCTAACACACCGATGTGTCCTTTAATTCCGCTTGCACCCAATAAATCACGTACTACTTTTCTGATAAAACTTGCCACCGAAGCAGGGTAGCCTTTGGTAAGTGAAAGGTCAGGGTCTTCAGCAGTTCCGGTCTTAACATGATGGGTTAAATGATAAGGGCGGTAACGAATGGTGTCGTGCAAAATTGGATAGCCGCCCAGCCAGTTGCCCCAGAAATCATTTGCTTTATTAGAATTAAACATGCTGCGGTGCGAGCAATCGTGCATCAGAATGGCGCAGGCCAACTGCTTGCCGCCCAAAATAAACATGGCAATAATAATGGTGAATGGATTTGGAAAAAAGCCGGCCAAAGCAAAGGCAAAGGAAATCCAGAACCAGGTATGCAAAAACTCTGATGCGGCTTTTAAATCAGACTTTTTTAAAAGCTGTTTTATCTCGTCTTTAGTGAGGTAATCGTTTACGTGCAAGGCTTAAATATCAAATCGGTAAACTAATCCAACCATTAAACCACCGCTGAGTGTATGTGTCTTTTCGTAGGTCGGGTATTTAAATGTACGTGTATCTCCCTTTTAAGGATTTTATTATAATTTTGATTTAAAATTGAAATTATGGATGAACTTACAAGGCTATATAAAAATGCAAAATGGGATAAGCCAATTTTTTGGGTAGATAAAATTGATACGAAAATAAATTGGGGTATCACAAGGGATGCAGATAAAATAGAGGATAACAGGGGTAAATTAGAGGATATGTATAATTTATACATAGACACTAAATTGGCAATTAACCCTATGTCGTATTGCGTATTTGGAGCAGGAAGATTTATTATTGTTTTAAGGTCAATAGGAAACGCAGAACAAGAAATGCAATTTTTTGATTTTAGATTTAACATATCTACATTCCCTGAATTAGAAAAAATTTGGGAAGAAACATATAACGATTGTGAACAAATTGTAAATGATTGCATAAAGTGTTATGAAGTTTTATCGGATAATTTTTCTACATCTACCGACATATTTGTATTAGCCTGCGTAAATTGATTATGTATGAGTTTAATATTATTAGCAATTTCTTCGATTGATTTTGTTTCAAATTTAGTTTGAACGCCAAAGAACATACACACAGGGGCTATCTTCTTAAATTTTTCCTTACTCATACGCCACCTCCTTTACCTTTTCAGCCGATTCCGCTTTCCAATGCTCTAATTCCTTTTCGGTTTTCAGCGCGTTTTTTATAAAGTGTTCAAACTGGTCGCCTTTAAAATCCCTGTTATTGTATTTCCATTCATACTCTACCAAGTATAGCGGTAAATACTTTGGGCTAATTGATTTGTAGCTGCCCCGTATGCCGTTTTTAACATAGCTCCAAAAACCTTCAATAGTATTAACATGCGTTAAACCTTTGCTGAATTCCTTTGAATGATTGATAGTTAAATGTTCAATATAATCCGATAATTGGCGGTATGAAGAAAAGCCGTCAGTAATCAAAATTGAATCATCTTCTTTTGCAGATTTTTTTAAGAAATAAAGCAGGTTTCTTTTGGTAAGTTTTTCTATAACTTTAGTCTTAATATTTCCTTTTCTTTCTACTATTCCAGCAACAGAAATTTTATTCTGACTGCCCCTGCCTCTTTTCAATTTTACGGTAGCTAAATTGGCTATATTCTTTTCTTCATTTTGCGGATGCTTTTTAACGCTTGTAAAATATGATTCATCCATTTCAAGTATGCCATGCAATTTTGTGTTTGGTTGCAACATGCCAACCCTTACACGCATTTCAGCATAGTAAGCCGTTTTATAACTTACTTCCAAATGGCGTTGCATTTCCTTTGCCGAAACGCCCTTTTTACTGTTTAGCATTAAAGCAATAAGCAGGAAAAATTTAGGTAATGGGAAGCGTGTATCTTCAAAAATAGTGTCAATAAGTGGCGAAAACGACCTTTTACAGTTTCTGCAAGAGTGCCGCCCTGCTTCATTCTTATTCGTTCTGGTGTCTTTTGAATCGCAATAAGGGCATGTTACGACTTTTCCCCATCGCACTTTTTCCAGATATTTCAGGCATTTTGCCTGAGTATTAAAATCTTTAGTTATTTTTATAATATTCATTGTCTTTTCTTAGTGTTTATTGGTTTATCTTGCAAACTTAAATCCGTAAAAGGGAGATATACGTAAATGTATTTGTCAACTCAACGCCTTGCCCGTCCACACCTGCAACATCAGACAATCCATATGAAAAACGCAATCCCGGTGACAGAATAAGGTTGTCAGTTAGGTTGATGTCAATTCCCAGACCAAGCAATGGTGCTGCATTGAAGCCTGAAGTAAATGCCTTGATGTCTTTGCTTCCGTTAAAAATTGAAAGCGATGATTCCTGGGAGTAATCAGCTCCTGTAATCATACTGAAGTAAGAACCTAATTCAAAATAAGCGCCACCGTTAGTGCTCAGTCGCAGGTAAAGAGGAATATCAATACTTGAAAAATGAATTTTTGAATTGTAAGGTGTTTTGGTAAGTATGTCAGTTGTTCCATTGAATTTTTGATTGTGTGTTGCATAAAGCACATCTAATCCGATACCAACATTTTGTGTGAAATAGATACTCATGTTTATTCCAAAACTTGTTCCCAGAGAGGCTTCAACTTCCTGCTCACTGTTGGGGCGGTCAAAAATATTCTTGTTTAGCAGCCAGGTGTTTTTACCCATACCCATTACACCGATGGTAAAACTTGCTTCTTTGGATTGCCCGAAAAGATTGAAGGATGAAAGAAATGTAAAAAGGATAATGATTACTTTTTTCATGGTTTTGTTTTTTGTTTGTTTGGTCAAAATTAGATAATTATTCAAAAATGAAAGTTAATAACTTGCAAAGTTCAGATTTGCATTTTTGAATAATTTCGCCCCGAAATTTAATATTGAAATCATGAAAAATATAATCTCAAAAATCAGTTTTATAGCAATAATTGTAAGCCTTTTAGCTTCTTCATCAGCAGTGGCTGACGGACCTGTAGTTAAAGGAACAAACGTTCTTGGATTTGGCTTTGGTATGGCTAACCGTTACTATGGTTATTCAGGCTTTTCGCCCGGAGTAAAAATTAATTATGAAGTAGGATTATGGAAGGCAGGACCAGGTGTGGTTACTTTGGGTGGCACATTTGGATATACTTTCCAAAGGTATCGCTACGGATATATTTGGGGTAGCAATTACAACTACGCGTGGCATAATTTTATTATCGCTGCACGCAGCGCATGGCATCATAACTGGGGCGTAGATAAATTAGATACCTATGCGGGAGCTTCTGCCGGTGTAAGGTTTAATATTTACGATGATGGTGATGACCCGAATAACAAGGATGATTACAGCAGCGTTTACCCTCACTTTGGAGGCTTTGTAGGAGCCTGCTATTACTTCAAACCGGGCTTAGGTGTTTTTGGTGAGGTTGGTTATGATATTAACTTTTTCACAGTAGGACTGAACCTGAATTTCGGAGGAAGGTAATTTACCTTTCCATCGGCATTTTCAGATTTCGCCAGTTCTCGAAACCGAACTGTAAATCATAAATTTCTTTAAATCCAAGATTGGAAAGTATTCTTGCTGCCAATGGACTTCGGTGTGCTGTTTCGCAATATATAAAAACCGGTTTGGTATTATCTAATTCTGCTGCCTTCTCGGCAAAGGTTGATCCGAGGTAACTGATATTCTGTGCGTCTTTAATGTGTGCTTTTTTGTATTCTCCTTTTGTTCTTACATCAATAATCAATTTGTTCTCAATTGCATTTAGCTTCTGTTCATACTCTTTAGGGGTAAGCGTTATGAATTTTTCGGAGGGTAAAAAATCCTGCGCAACAGATTTTTGATAAGTGCAAACTGTAATAAAAATCAAAAATAAAATGCGTAACATTTTAAGATGCCGAAGCAGTAACCACCTCTCTGTTCACCTTCTTCACCAAACCTTGCAATACTGCACCAGGACCAACTTCTGTGAAAGAAGTAGCACCGTCATTCAGCATCTGTTTCATGGTTTGTGTCCATTTTACTGGCGCAGTAAGTTGAAGAATAAGATTTGCTTTGATGTGAAGTGCATTTAATATAGGCGTTGCACTCACATTCTGGTAAACAGGACATGGAGGTGTATTGAACATGGTTGATTCAATGGCTTGTTGCAATTCTTCTTTTGCGGGTTGCATCAGTGGCGAGTGAAATGCACCGCCAACATTAAGGACCAAAGCGCGTTTTGCTCCTGCTGTTTTCAGTTTTTCGCAGGCAATTTCAATTCCTTTTAATGAACCTGAAATAACCAATTGTCCGGGTGAATTATAGTTGGCCGGAACCACCACTTCTTCGGTGATTTCTGCACAAATACGTTCCACCACTTCATCTTCCAGTCCAAGTATAGCTGCCATGGTACTTGGTGTTGCTTCGCAGGCTTTCTGCATGGCCTGTGCACGTTTTGAAACCAGTGTCAATCCATCTTCAAAGCTCAATACGCCAATAGCTGTCAGCGCAGAAAACTCACCCAGCGAATGGCCTGCCACCATTTGCGGTTGAAATGTTTCACCTAAAGTTTTAGCAAGAATAACAGAGTGCAGAAAAATGGCAGGCTGTGTTACTTTGGTTTGTTTCAGTTCTTCATCCGTTCCTGAGAACATGATGTCGGTAATACGAAATCCAAGCACTTCATTGGCTCTTTCAAAGAGTTGTTTGGCCTCTGCCGAGCGCTCGTAAATATCTTTTGCCATACCGGGAAATTGTGAACCTTGCCCGGGAAAAATGTATGCTTTCATTTAGTGCAGTTTTGCTGAAATTAAACTAATAAATTCTGCTCGGGTAGTTTCATTTAAAAACTCTCCTGTAAATGCAGATGTAGTAGTAACTGAATTCTGTTTTTGTATTCCGCGCATTTGCATGCACAGGTGCGATGCTTCAATAACTACAGCAACTCCATGCGGGTTTAAGGTTTTTTGCAGGCAATCGCGTATCTGGTCGGTAAGGCGTTCCTGCACTTGTAAGCGTCTTGCAAAGGCATCTACAATGCGGGGGAGTTTACTTAACCCAACAATGTGTCCGTTGGGTATGTAGGCAATATGTGCCTTGCCGAAAAAAGGAAGTAAATGGTGTTCGCACAGCGAGTAAAGTTCAATATCTTTCACAATCACCATCTGATTGTGGTTTTCTTTAAACATGGCAGAACGAAGTATTTCTTCCGGCTCCAATTCGTAGCCATGCGTAAGATACTGCATGGCTTTTGCTACACGTTCCGGTGTTTTTAATAAACCTTCGCGTTCGGTGTTTTCTCCAATTCCCTCTAAAACATTCAGGTAGTTTTTAGAAAGTTTTTTGGTGGTTTTTAAATTGTATCGGTCTATTTTTTTGTAGCCGAAATCCAAATCTTCATCGTGGTTAGCCATAGTATTCTACTGAATTATTTTCTGTTTCTTTTACTTTTACGCAGTGCAGTTCAGCACCAAGCGCTTTTATATCGTTGTATATCTGCTCCCATATTTTTACTGCCACATTTTCGGTTGATGGCTGAACTCCATGCATGAAATCCACATCCATGTTCATGTTCTTGTGGTCAAGTTTGTCGGTGATTTTTGTGCGCAGAATAGTGCTTAAATCTTTAAGATTGATTACAAAACCGGTAACAGAATCGGGTTCACCTTTTACGGTTACTTCCAGTTCGTAATTATGCCCGTGCCAGTTGGGATTAGCACATTTGCCAAATACTTCCTGATTTTTTTCTTCACTCCATTCGGGCACGTTTAATTTATGTGCCGAATTGAAATGTTCTCTTCGTGTTATATAGACCATGTTTTATAATAAGTGCCCAAAGATAGAAATACCCTTAAATTTCAGGTTTATCCTACTTTTGCGCGATGAACATTTTGATTGTAGCTGCAACAAAGCGTGAAATTGAACCCTTGCTTAACAAACTGAAAGCTTTAAAGTTCAAGCCCGATGTTTTAATTACAGGTGTTGGAATGGTGGCCACTACGTTCAGTCTTACAAAAGCACTTTCAAGCAAGAAGTATGATTTAGCTTTGAATCTTGGTATTTGCGGAAGTTTTGACCGAGATCTGAAAATAGGAGAGGTGGTGAATATCACAGAAGACATTTTCTCAGAATTAGGTGCAGAAGATGGCGATAGTTTTCTGAAACTATCTGATATGAAATTTGCGGATAAGAAAGATGTGTTTCTGAAACCAGCAAAGAAGTTTGTATCTCCCGTTTTGAGGAAATATAAAAAAGTAAAAGGCGTAACCGTAAATACTGTTCACGGAAACAAAAAGAGCATTTCAAAAGTAGTTGAGCTTTATAATCCTGATGTTGAAAGCATGGAGGGCGCAGCGTTTTTTTATGTCTGCAATCAGTTTAAAATTCCGGCATTACAGTTGCGTGCTGTTTCAAATTATGTAGAGCGTAGAAATGCAAAAAACTGGAATATTCCTTTGGCGATAGCGAAATTAAATGAAGCGGCTTTACGCTTCTTTTAGTTTTCTTTCTTTTCTAACACTCCTGAATCTGTAAAGCGAGTGAACTACAACAGATAAAATAATCAGCGAAGTTCCTGCATAGAACCCAGCGTTCAAATCCTTCTCTTCGTGGAAAACAAGAAAGGCCAGAATAATTCCATAAACAGGTTCAAGATTTACGGAAAGGTTCATGGTAAAAGGAGTGACTTTCTGTAATGCTTTATAAGAAATGCGTAATGCAAACACCGTACACGCAAGACTTAAAATAGCCAGATACAGCCAGTCGCTTGCATCAGGAAAATACCTGTCGGTAGGAAATGCCCACAAATAAAGTGGCAGCAAAAATGTAAGAACTACAATGCCGCTCAATAGTTCATAAAACAAAAGATTTCCGGGTGAGTGTGTGCCAACTAAGTCTTTGTTTTTAATTGTAAAAACGGAACACAAAGCAGAACTTATGAGCGCCAGAATAATTCCGGTTGCATACAATTTCTGAAAATAAAATATCAGATAAATGCCGGCAATGGTTACAAGCCCGAAAAATATTTCAGCTTTACTTATTCTGCGTTTATTCATAAAGGGTTCAATAAAAGCAGTGAATAAAGCGGTGGAAGAAAAGCAACTGAGCGCAATGGATATGTTTGAATATTTAATTGCACCGTAAAAAGTAACCCAGTGAATGGCAATCAGCGCACCTACAAAGCCAACGCTTTTAAATTCTTTCCACGATATTTCTTTGAATTCGCCATTGTATTTAATCAGCGCAAACAGCGCGATAATGGTAATAATCATGCGATACCAAACGAGCAACCCTTCCTGCAATTCTATCAGCCTGCCCAATATTCCGGTAAAGCCCCAGAGGAAGATGGCAATGTGCATTTGCAGGTAGGCTTTTTTCATAACGGGCGCAAAGATGCTGATTAAAAATGTTTTTACATTTGTGTCGTTATGCAAAAAAGTTCATTCGCACAGATTATATTAAAGCTGCTTATATCGGGGTTAGC
Source organism: Bacteroidia bacterium (assembly GCA_050186075.1). Taxonomy (GTDB): domain Bacteria; phylum Bacteroidota; class Bacteroidia; order SXHM01; family SXHM01; genus SXHM01. The sequence continues at coordinate 20,196 of JBFWYU010000034.1, read as the reverse complement.
TGTTTTCTTTACAGACTGGTTGTTGTCAGGTATAGATGTTACTAATTTTACTAATGCTTTGTTGATAGCTATTGTGTTGGCTTTTCTCAATACATTTTTAAAGCCTGTTTTGGTTTTACTTACGATACCCTTTACCATTTTCACACTTGGATTGTTTTTACTTGTAATCAATGCCGGAATAATTTTGTTGGCAAGTAAACTGATTGATGGCTTTATTGTGGATGGTTTCTGGTGGGCACTGCTATTTAGCGTAATTTTATCCATTACTACTTCAATACTTGAGGGACTGACAAAAACAAAAGTTAAAACATATTAACCCATAAATATTCAAGATATGTCAAGCGAAAAAAAATACAAAACCTTCTGGGCATTTTATCCTTACTACCTTACCGAGCATCAGGATACTGTTTGCAGAACGCTTCATTTTATTGGCACAGGTATAGTGATTGGTCTTTTCTTCACGTTTCTTTACACGCTTGATTGGAGATTTTTTGCCGCAATTCCCTTTGCAGGATATGGTTTTGCATGGGTTGGTCATTTTGCTTTTGAGAAAAATAAGCCAGCTACTTTTCAGTACCCGCTTTACAGCTTGGGTTCTGACTTTGTAATGTTCTGGCATATCATCACGTTTCAGTTGCCTGCAAAAATGGCGGCAGCGCGAAAAGAAATTCTCGGTTAATACCTCCGATTAGGATTGTAAAGCGTTTCCCAATCGTGCTCATTTTTTAGTAAAGCACTGATGTGAGGCGGATATTTTGTTTTAAGATCAACGCTTTTTAGTTCACCTTCCTGCAAGGTTTCCATTGTCAGTAATTTAATCCAATCAAGAAGTTCACTTGTGCCCGGGCGTTTTTTAATTCCTTTCATCTCGCGCAGGCGATAGAAAATGTTCATAGCATTGTCCACTAGTTCTTCCTGCAAGCCGGGATAGTGTACATCAATAATCTGCTGCATCAGGCTGCGGTCAGGGAAGCGGATATAGTGAAACAAACATCTTCTCAAAAACGCATCCGGCAATTCCTTTTCGTTATTGGATGTGATGATAACAATGGGACGTATTTTAGCTTTTATTGTTTTTTGTAATTCGTAGCAATAGAACTCCATCTTGTCTAATTCCAGCAACAAGTCGTTTGGGAATTCAATATCGGCTTTGTCGATTTCATCAATCAATAAAACCACTTGTTCATCGGCATCAAAGGCTTCCCATAGTTTTCCTTTTTTGATGTAGTTGGCAATGTCATGCACTTTTTCAGAGCCTAATTGGGAATCGCGTAGGCGTGAAACGGCATCGTATTCATATAATCCCTGTTGCGCTTTGGTAGTCGATTTTATGTGCCAGGTGATGATTTTCTTTTTCATGGCATCAGCAATTTCATGGGCCAGCAAGGTTTTTCCTGTGCCGGGCTCACCTTTCACCAATAAAGGCTTTTCGAGTAATACTGCAGCATTAACTGCTATCTGTAATTCGCGTGAAGCGATGTAGTTCTCTGTTCCGGTAAATGTCATTTATGCGTCTTTTTCTTTAAGGATTGCAAAAATACCTTTTATGCTGATAAGCCGTGTTGCAAAGGCAAGTATGATGGAAATGCCCGTCATCGCTGCAATACCAATCAACCTGTTCTCAAGGTTGGAGAGAAACCACCCGCTTGTAAACGTCAATACAGTGAATAGCACAAGGCTTAAGATTAATCGCCAATCTATATTCCAGTTGAATGTTTTTCTAACAACAATAATCTGGAAAACTGCATTTAATAGTTGGGTTATTAATGCAGAAGTAGCCGCACCTTGTGCCTTGTAATCAGGAATTAACTGAAGATTGAGAATGATATTTATTCCCACTGCCATCATAGCAATGCGATTCAATTCATCCAGTTTGCCATGTGCTGTTAATAATGTTCCAAATACAAAGCCTGAACAAATAGGAATGATGGATGCCATCAACACTGGCAATAGTTTTGCTGAAATTTCGGTATGCTCTTTATAAAGCAATTGCATAATATCGAAGTTGAAAAACAGACAAGTAAAAACAATAGCGATTGCAGGTGCCATAATTAAGCGAAAGGACAAGCCGGTAAGTTCTTTTACAGATTCATTGTTCTTAAGCATTTTAGAAAACAAGGGTAACAACAAACCCGCGAAAAGAAAGCCAAACATGTTTACCACATCCAGCAAGCGAAAAGCCTGAGCATAAATTCCGCTTTCTTTTTCGCCCTCTTCCAGCATGCGTTCCAGTAAAATTGCATCGCTGCGGGTATAGATAAACATGAGAAGAATAAGCAGGGCGTAAGGAAAACTTTGTTTCAGGATGGCTTTAAAAAATGAAGTGTTCCAGTTGAGTTCCAGTTTTCCGGATTTCTGAAGAACAACTGCTAATGCAATGAATGTGGTAATAAGGTATGCGGCAGTCTGTGCATAAACAAACCATTCAATCTGAAATTTTTCGTCAGTAAAATTTCCCCACAACAAAGCACAGACAAAAACAATCATCAGCAATCTGTCCGTAACCGATAAAAGGCTATCGGTTTTAAAAAGATGCAAACCCGAAATATTGCTGCGCAGGTATTGTGTAAAGGCAATCAGAAACTGGTTAAATCCTAACAGAATCAATATGAAAAGCTGGGATTTTGAATATCCTAATATCAATCCAATTGCCATCACTATCAAAAAATAAACAGCAGCTAAAAGAAAGCGCAGCAAAATAATACCTGATAAATGTTTTTGAAGCAGATGATGATTCTGAGCTATGTTTCGGTTATTGTAATTAGTGATGCCAAGGTCAAGCAGAAAGTTGATGATCAGTGAAAGATTAAGCAAGGCGAAATACATTCCGTACTGCTCGGTGCCGGTTGCGTTCTGCACATTTATTTCCACGAAAATCCAGAACGGCTTTACCAGCAGGTTAAGGAAAACAAGGAGAATAAGATTGGATAGAAATTTCTTTTGCATGAAGAAGGCTGGCAAAAATAGTATTAACCTAAGAATTACAGATTTTTAATAGCAATAGCTGTAATCAGACTTTTTGGCGTAATTAATTGTTTCTGAGCGTGCAAAATCTGACATAAAGGCATTGTAAACTTTTACATATAGGTTCTGAACGTTCAGGATGTACCTACACACTTATGCATATAGGTTCTGAAGCTTCAGAATACATCTACACACTTGTGTATATAGGTTCTGAACGTTCAGGATATACCTACACACTTATGTATATAAGTTCTGAAGGTTCAGGATATACTTACACACTTATGCATATAGGTTCTGAACGTTCAGGATACACCTGCAAACTTTTGCATATAGGTTCTGAAGGTTCAGGATATACCTGCAAACTTTTACATAGAGGTTCAAAGATTTAATTATTTATGACTTATTAATTTTGAGAACCTATTGTTTTAAACGACATTTGATAAAAATCTAAACTATGGAAGCTGTCTTAATTATTCTTGCCATCTTATTGTTATTTGCCGGTTTACTAGGTTGTGTGCTGCCTGCGATTCCCGGTCCACCCTTAAGCTATGTTGCCCTGCTGCTGGTGCAGTGGGCATGGAAACCTTTCGGAACTACTACGCTTATTTTTTTTGCAGTTATCACTATTATAGTTACTGTTCTAGATTATATAATTCCTGTGTGGGGAGCCAAAGTTTTTGGTGCAACTAAACAAGGCATTTACGGAAGTATCATCGGAATGCTGGTGGGAACGTTTCTTACACCTGTTGGCATGATTACCGGATTGTTGGCAGGTGCAATTCTTGGAGATATGTATGCCGGCAAAAAACTTTCAGATGCAATAGGTTCAGGGCTGGGAACATTTATAGGAACCATGGCAGGCATGGTTGTAAAACTTATTGTTTCCGGTATAATGACCTTTATGGTTTTCTTTAAAATTGCGGAATGGTTAATAGCGCAGTTTTAAAATCAGTCCTGCACTTTGTGATGTAATGCTTCTTCAGCAGTACTTTTAACAAGTTTTTCGCTTTCCTTTTCTCCAATGTAGCGGTCAATTAAGAAGTGTAACAGGTAAATAAGTGGTGTAATTGCAACAGCAACTCCGAGTTTGAAAACATAACCTGCTGAGGCATTCTTAAGATATTCATCAACTGTCCATACGCCCGGAATTACAAATGCAATTCCCTGCACGATAAACGTATCAAGCAGTTGCGAAACTACAGTAGAACCTGTTGCCCGCAGCCAGATCATTTTCTTTCCGGTTTTATTTCTTAATGCCCAGAAAACAGAAACATCCACTAATTGCGAAGTAAGGAAAGCGGTGATGCTTCCTATAATTATCCAGAGTGATTGCCCGAATACAGTTTGAAATGCTTCGCCTGAAACAGGAGAAAACGGAGTTGCCGTGACGAGCATGGCAAGGGCCAGTAAAATAAATGTATAACCAATTAGTGAGACAGTTAGCAGGGTTAGTCTGCGCACACCTTGCGGGCCATAATATTCATTAACTAAATCGGTAGTAAGAAATACAACCGGCCACAACATAATGCCGATGCTTTGTACGAATGGCCCAACCTGAAAAAGTTTGCCGCCAATTAATTCGGCAACAATTGCATTGGTAATAAAGAATCCTGCAAGGGTGATGAAAACTAAGTCGCGTCTGGAATTTAAATTCATCCGATAAATCTTTTGGTGTAAGGAATTTTTGTTGTCAGTTTATCTTTATCAATCAACATAAATAGAGCAATCAATAGCAATGGCAGCGCAGCAATTTTGTAACGCACAATGGCGCCAATAACGGGCGTTATCAAACCTGTCAATGCATAAATTACAACTGTAAAAAACAAGCAAAGCCAGAACATTTTTTCTCTGAATACTTTTTTGTCAGCGAAAGTAATTGCAGCAATAGTCAGTATCAGAATAAATAAATTTTCAAAGCCTGTCATCAGTATGAAGGGCGACAATGATTCAAAAAAGAAGGGACGGAAGAAAGTATTGTAAAGCGCTTTGGGTGTAGCTTTCAGGAAGCTAAGAATGTTCGGTTCCAGTTTTTGTATTTCAATGGTGCTGCCGGTTTTTCCGTAATCAAGCAAAAGACGATATTCTGTTTCTTTAAAATTCTTGGCTCCTACAAATTCTGTTTCTTTTCCCAGTTTTCCATTTTGCCAAACTCTGCAGTAATCAATCTTTCCGGTAATTTCTACTTCTTTTGTTTTTCGGTTAATATCCATTTGCTCATGCAAGCCTGAAGCAATATAAACGGTGTCTATTTTTTCTGACGTGATGCGTTGCAGGTAAGTTCCGCCATTGGCAAGGCTGATGAAATCTTTCTGCTTCTGAACCAGAACCTGAAGGGCATTGGTTACAAAAAGCCCTGCCGAAAAGAGGAGTATATAGGAAGCAATATATTTTTTCAGAACATTTCTATTGTCTGTTTTCTCAATCCAGTAATTGGCAACCAGTGCTGGAATTAAAGCAATAGCTACATAGAACTTAGTTAATGCCAGAAGTACAATAGAAAATAAGATCCAGAAGATGCTTTTCAAATTCCACTCACTATGGATTACTTTGTGTGAATAGTAAACAAGAAAACCCAATCCGAAAAAAAGTAATCCTTCTTTCAAAACTCCCGAACCCCAGAATAATACTGAAGGAATTAGAAAGACCGCTCCAAAGAGTAATAGACTTTTCTCTTTCATCACAGGAATAAATGTTTTATAAATAGCAGTCAGTCCAAGCAATGAAAGAAAACACATAAAAACGGTGTGCACATTGTAAACCCCCATTGAGAACAACCGAATAACTGCATTGAAACGGATGATCGTGTGGCTGTCGTTATACAGATTGCTGTCGTATTCGCGATACCAATGATTCATTTGGTTGTAATAGACATCAAAATAGGGCGTGTCGTTTCCGATGCCAAAGAGCATTTGAAAGTAATCCTGCGGTTTAGTAAACAAAGCATCAAATAGCACCTTGCTATCGTCAAAATATTTGTAGATGTCTGCGGTGCTGCGGTCGGTATAATAAAAGGTGTAAACTAGGTAGAGCAAAATGCCGAAGAAGATTTTAAGAATAAATACTCCTTGTATAGCTCTGCGGCTTATCCCTTCGCACTCGAAGAACTTCATTTTCGAGATGAGGAAAATGAACAACGAGGCGTAAGCAGTGACCAATAAAATTTCCAGTAAAACCGACATATAAAAAGCAAAGATATATGATTACTTTTGCCGCTTAATAATAAATGTACAATGAGTCACACCCACACCGAAACCGCTTTACCAACTGTAGAAACCGCAAAAAAACTCGGACTTCTTCCTGAAGAATTTGAGAAAATAAAAACCATATTAGGTCGCACACCCAACTTTACCGAGCTGAGCATTTTCTCGGTGATGTGGAGCGAACATTGTTCGTATAAAAACTCCATCACCTTACTGAAAACCTTACCACGAAAAGGAAAGAGAACTTTGGTAGAAGCTGGAGAAGAAAATGCCGGACTGGTTGATATTGGTCACGGACTGGCCTGTGCTTTTAAAATTGAATCGCATAATCACCCTTCAGCTTTGGAGCCTTATCAAGGCGCTGCAACTGGTGTTGGAGGAATTAACAGAGATATTTTTACCATGGGTGCCCGCCCGATTGCGCAACTCAATTCATTGCGTTTCGGAAACCCGACCACTGAACGCACTAAATGGCTGATGAAAGGTGTCGTAAAAGGAATTGGTGATTACGGAAATGCTTTTGGTATACCTACCGTTGGAGGTGAAGTTTTCTTTGATGATTGCTATAACCAAAATCCATTGGTAAATGCCATGTCGGCTGGAATTGTGAAAGTGGGTGAAACCATTTCAGCTATTTCTTACGGTGCAGGAAATCCTGTTTTTATTGTTGGTTCTTCAACAGGTAAAGATGGAATTCACGGGGCTACTTTTGCTTCGGAAGATATTACAGAAGCATCCAACGAAAAAATTCCTGCAGTGCAGGTGGGTGATCCTTTCCAGGAAAAGCTTTTGCTGGAAGCAACATTGGAAGTGATTAAAACAGGCGCTGTAGTGGGTATGCAGGACATGGGTGCTGCGGGAATTACCTGCTCTACTTCCGAGATGTCGGCTAAAGGCGAACACGGAATGATCATCTGGTTAGACAAAGTGCCGATGCGCCAGAAACACATGGTGCCGTTTGAAATTCTGTTGAGCGAATCACAGGAACGTATGTTGATTGTTGTGCAGAAAGGACGTGAGGAAGAAGTGAATGCCGTGTTTGAAAAATGGGATTTGAATTGCGTTCAGATCGGTGAAGTAAGTACTGAAAAACGCTTGAAATATTATATGCAAGGCGAACTGGTTGCTGATGTTCCTGCTTGGGATTTAGTGTTGGGCGGTGGTGCACCGGTTTACCAGCGCGAAACCAAAGAGCCTGCATATTATGCTGAGTCTAAAAAGTTCAACATTGACCAGGTTGCTGAGCCAAAAGATTTGAAAGCAGTTGCAAAGCACCTTGCCGGTCATCCTAACATTGCATCCAAAAAGTGGGTATATGAGCAATATGATTCAATGGTTGGAACGGTGAATATGAGCACCAATACGCCTTCCGATGCTGCTATTGTAAACATTAAAGATACGGATGAAGCAATTGCATTGACGGTTGATTGCAACTCACGTTACATCAATGCTGACCCTGAAATAGGCACTGCCATCGCAGTATCAGAAGCTGCGCGTAATATTGTTTGCAGCGGTGGCGAACCTTTGGCCATCACCAACTGCCTGAACTTTGGTAACCCTTACAGCCCTGAAGTTTACTGGCAATTTGCAGGTGCCATAAAAGGTATGGGCGCTGCCTGCCGCAAGTTTGATACGGCTGTAACAGGCGGGAACGTTAGCTTCTACAACCAAAGCACCATTAACAATAAAACAGAACCTGTTTTCCCTACGCCAACCATTGGTATGCTTGGATTGCTGGAAGATAAAAACACCCGCACATCTTTAAACTTTAAAAATGCCGGTGATTTGATTTACTTAATCGGTGAAAGCAAGAACGATATTTCTTCTTCTGAATACCTGTATTCTTTTGTAGGAGTTAAAAATTCTCCCGCACCTTATTTTGACCTGGAAAAAGAATACGCACTGCAACAGGTTATTAAATCGCTTATCGTAAATAAGCTTTTGGAAAGCGCACACGATTGTTCTGATGGCGGTTTGTTCATCACGCTTTTGGAATCTGCAATGCCAAATAATTTAGGTTTTAAAATAGATACCGACAGCGATTTCCGTAAAGATGCTTTCCTCTTTGGCGAAGCGCAAAGCAGGGTAGTGGTTTCGGTAAAACCCGGGAACCAGGAGAAATTGGTGGAGTTGCTTTCTGCTTCAGGGGCGGAATTCACGCTGCTTGGTGAAGTCAAAGCTGATGGTAACCTATTAATTGATGAAGAAAATTTTGGCAGCCTTGCAGACTATAAAAACAGCTACGATAATGCCATTGGGAATATTATGAAACAGTAATTAACCGTCATTGCGAGCGCAGCGAAGCAATCTGTTGTTAGATGAGATTGCTTCGGTCGTGCCTCCCTCGCAATGACGATATCACAAAATGTTCTTCCTCCTCAAAGTCCTCAAGTTTGTTTTAAAAACCATAATGTGGTTTTTTATCATTTCCATAGGGCTTACTATTATTTACCGCTTTGTTCCGGTGCCTGTTACGCCATTGATGATTATCCGTTGCGTAGAACAGAAGCAGGATGGCAAGGATATGAAGCTGAAAAAAGATTGGGTTTCTTATGATGGAATTTCTCCGGCCTTGCCTCTGGCAGTGGTAGCTGCTGAAGACCAATTATTTCTTGATCACTACGGTTTTGATTTTACTGCCATTGAAAAAGCATTAAAGAACAACGAGAAAAAAAGCAAGCGCAAAAAGATGAAAGGTGCCAGCACCATCAGTCAGCAAACGGCAAAAAATGTTTTTCTCTGGCCTTCGCGCACCTGGGTTCGCAAGGGTTTTGAAGTTTATTTCACAGGACTGATTGAAATTTTCTGGAGCAAACAACGCATACTGGAAGTTTACCTGAATGTAGTGGAAATGGGTGATGGTGTGTATGGTGCAGAAGCTGCTGCTCAATATCATTTTAAAAAATCCGCAAAAAAACTTTCACGTGCCGAAGCGGCATCAATTGCTGCCACGCTTCCTAATCCGCGCAAATGGTCGGCTTCAAAGCCCGGACCATATGTAGCCGGCCGGCAGGCATGGATACTGCGCAACATGAATAACATTGAGCGGCTGGATTTTGAGAATGAGGATAAAGAAGAGAAAAAATAATTTCTCTTGTCAATCTTAGCGTTTTATTGTATGAGATTAGTTCTTCTGTTGCAGTTTTTTTTGCCTTTTGCATTAATTGCCCAGACCAGCATTTTTATAAGCGTTACTACTTACGATGATAAAGGCAAAATTCTACCTTATTGTAATCTTGAACTTTCTTTCCCTGATGATACTACTACCATAGTATTTAAATCAGACAGAACAGGCTTTGCCGCCACAACAGCAACTGTTAATTCGCAGTTGTTGCTAACAGGTGATTGTGCCGGTTTTTATGCAGAAGGCAAAGAGTTGAATCAGCTTGAAAAGTTAAAAGTAAATGATACTATTAGTATAGCCCTGATTTTTAAACCTCATATATCAATTATGAATGGAATTAATGAGATACAATTTGATACAGTTTATGCTTCAAGAGAAGTTGCAGATTTAAAAGACGAAATAATATTATTTACCAACCGTAATCAAATTGCGCCAAAGGATAATTATACAATGTTGGAAAAAGTAAATTCAAATGATTACCGACTTGTGTATTTCTCTGAAATGATAAAAGGCGGACCTATTGACCCTATAAAATACAAGAGCGATTTGAAAATAAAATTTAACAAACCCGATGAAGTACAATTGACGTTTAAGCATAAGACTAAACGTTATTACATTAGAGGAATAAAAGTTAAAGATCAGTTTTATTATGAACTGAATAAGAGATAACAAAAGTTACAGAAGCATTTCCGTATGCGGAATATCATCTTCAAGATATTCCTTGCCTGTTGATACAAAACCAAACTCAGAATAAAATTTTACCAGATAAGTTTGTGCCGAAATACGCACAGGAACTTTGCCGTAAAGAGTTTCAATAGCTTTAAGCGCTTCGCGCATCAGCTCCTTTCCCGCTCCTGTTCTGCGGTGATCTTGAGAAGTTATTACTCGTCCGATTGCAACTTCTTTGTAACTAACTCCAGGAAATACAATGCGTGCATACGCTGCAAGTTTTTTGTTTTCGTCATAACCCAATAGATGCCATGATTGTTTGTCTTTCCCATCTGCATCAAGGTAAGGGCAATTTTGTTCTACCACAAAAACTTCCTGTCGCAATACCATTGCATCATAAAGCTCATTATTGCTAAGGTCTTCAAACTTTTTGCAAAGCCATGTTAGTTTCATCTTGCAAAGAAAACAAATTGTTGTCGTATTTTGGCAGCGTGAATGAACAGGAGAAATATATACAACGCTGTTTGCAGCTTGCCGCCAATGGGTTGGGTAATGTTGCTCCTAATCCAATGGTGGGTTGTGTTGTTGTTCTCGATGATAAAATTATTGGTGAAGGGTTTCATGCCAATTACGGTGATGCCCATGCCGAAGTAAATGCCATTAACTCTGTAAAAAATAAAGCGCTTTTAAAAGATGCAACGCTGTATGTAAGTCTTGAACCCTGTTCACATCACGGAAAAACACCGCCTTGTTCTGATCTGATTATTGAGAGCGGGATTAAAAAAGTTGTAATAGGTTGCAGTGATACAAATCCTCTTGTTGCCGGCAAAGGAGTTGAAAAGCTGAAGAGGGCAGGAGTAGAAGTGATTATAGGTATTATGGAGAAAGAAGCTCGTAAACTGAATAAACGTTTCTTCACCTTTTATGAGCAGAAGCGACCTTATATTATTCTGAAATGGGCACAAACAGCCGATGGGTTTATTGACAGGAAAAGAAAAGATAACACTGAGCCCGCTTTGCAAATAAGCAACGAACATTCAAGGCGTTTGTTGCACAAGTGGCGTAGCGAAGAGCAGGCCATAATGGTAGGGACAAACACAGCACGTTTGGATAATCCGCGGCTGGATGTTCGTTTAGTAAGCGGTAAAAATCCGTTGCGGATGGTGTTGGATAAAAATCTTGAACTTACTGAAAACCTTAATTTGTTTGATGGCTCGCAATCTACTCTTGTTTTTACTTCTAGGAAGAAAGACGCAAAAAATACCACAACGTATATAAGTATTGATTTTGAAAAGGATGTTTTGCTACAGGTGATGAGTGTGTTGCACGAAAAGCAAATTCAATCAGTGATAGTGGAAGGCGGCAGCAAATTGTTACAAAGTTTTATTGATGAGGATTTTTGGGACGAGGCGCGCGTATTTATTTCAGATACCTTTATCCCTAATGGTGTTGCTGGGCCAAAGTTGAATGCAGAACCCGTAAGCGTTGACAATATTGATAGTAATAAACTATATTATTTTAAAAAGTAGCACTTGTTTTATCTCCTCCTAAGCATACTTTCTTCCACTTCATTAGTTCTTATTTTTAAACTTTTCGGCAAGTGGAACGTGAGTATTTCGCAGGCAATTGTGTTTAATTATTTCACGGCTGCCATCATGGGTTTTGTGTTTGATGGCATGAGCATTCCGCTTGCTGAAATTCCTGAAAAGCCCTGGTTCTTTAGTGTGTTTGTGTTTGGACTGATGTTTATCGCTATGTTTAATATCCTTGGCATTTCTACTCAGAAAGTAGGTATCACAATCGCCACCGTTGCTTTTAAAATGTGCATGATTATTCCTGTGATTGCTGCAGTTTTTCTTTACAACGATAGCATGACTTTTCTGAAAGTTGCCGGAATTATTCTTGCGTGTGTGGCAATTATAATGGCTTCCGTCAAAAAAGAAAAACATGAAGTAGAGAAGAAATATCTTTTTCTTCCGGTGCTGCTTTTCTTTGGCAGCGGCTTTCTGGATACCTATTTTAAATACGTTGAAAAGAATTACATACAGGAGAGTGAAGCCAATTTGTTCTGCTCACTTGCGTTTTTAGTTGCAGGTAGTGCAGGGCTTTTATACTTGCTGTTTACCATTTTTACAGACAAAGCAAAGTTTGAAACCAAAAGCATCTGGTGGGGTATTCTGCTCGGTATACCTAACTATGCTTCACTCTATTTTCTTTTCAAAGCCTTGCGAATGGAAGGTTTTGAAAGCTCCGTTGTATTTCCGCTCAACAATATGGGAATAGTTGCTGCCAGTGCACTTTCGGCATTCTTTATTTTTCGTGAAAAACTAAGTCCGCTTAACTGGACGGGTATTGCTTTGGCCATTATTTCCATTGCCATGATTGCATGGTCTTAATCCTGTTTTTATCAGATTATCTTATATTTGCATAATTCACTGAAATGCAAATAGCTATTTGATGAAATTTCTACGCACATCGCTTGTTTCTTTTCTGCTGGCAGGATGCTTTTTTACATCATTCGCGCAGCAAAAACAGCGCAGCTTTGTTTCCAAGCCATTTTCAAACAAAGTATTTATTGAAGAGCGCGGACAGTTTACCCAGCGTGCAGGCGACCGCAAAATGATGTTCACCGAACCTATTCACTATGCCGTTGAAAACCCTGAGTTCTTTGCCTATTTCACGCAATCGGGAATAACATTTCAGTTTCCTGAATATGTGCCGATAGAAAGGAAGAATTATAAAGACAAAAAAGCGCCACATCAGGAGAAGTATAAAACGCTGTGGCATCCTGTGAATTTTAAATTTTTGAATGCAAATCCGGATGCTCAGGTAATTGTTGAAGACAAAGTACACGAATACTACAACTACGCCTGTTTTGTTGATAGTGCTCAATATAACTTTGTTCCTGCGTACAAGAAATTAGTTTACAAAAACCTTTATCCCGGTGTAGATGCAGCGTTTGAATTTCCTGAAGAGGGCGGAATAAAATATAAGTTCATTGTTCAGCCCGGAGTGGTTATTCCTGAAATTGCATTTGAACTAACAGGTGCAGAAAATTTAGCATTGGATGAAAACGGGAACCTGCTTATCAAAAGCATATTCGGAAATCTTACTGACCATGCACCCAATGCATTTACTGCCGTATCAAACTCGGATGTCCCCGTAAAGTATAGCATTGATGGCACTAAGGTAAAGTTTGAATTTGAGCAGGAAGGTATTTCTTCTTCGGAGGGAATTGTAATAGATCCTTGGATTACCGCAACTACTTTTCCTGCAGCAAACCGTGCATTTGACATACAGGAAGATGGTTCAGGGAATGTGTTTGTTCACGGAAGTACCACCAATTATCAGGTGCAGAAATATAATGCTGCAGGGGTGTTGCAATGGACCTATGTAACAACTTCTACATTTCTGGGTGATATTGCTGTTGATAATCCCGGAAATACTTATATCATTGGTGGTTACCCTGCAGGTAAAAGACAAAAGCTTGACCCTAGCGGAGTGCAGCAATGGTCGTTTGCAGGACTGGTAGAGGAATGGAGGTTAGCCTTTGATTACTCAAAAACTGTACTCACGGCAGGTGGTTATTTTAATACATCTCCCGGTCATAACGTAGGCAGGTTTGATACCAATACAGGTGCAATCAGCAACCAAATTATTTATGGTGAAGAAACCCGCGGTATTGCTACCGATTGCAATGGTGATATGTATTCGCTGCACGTAACTTTTGGAGTAGGAACAGCAAATGCCCCTACCAATCTTTTACGAAAAACTAACTCAAATTTTACTCCTTCACTTTCCGTACAAAGCGGATTTCTACTATCAGAAGCCGAGCCGGTAGGAGTGGGGTATGCCCCTAATCCAACCTACGGGCCTAATCTTTTTCATGGTATTAATGGCCTGGTGGTTAGTGGTCCTTACCTCTATATCTATGACGGAGCATCTATCAGAAGATTTAATAAAACTACGCTTACCTTTCAGAACAGTGTTGCTGTGCCTAATGGCGCACGCATGATGTGCAGCGGTATTGCAGTTGACTACTGCGGAAATGTTTATGCTGGTTCGCAAAACGGAATGGTGATGTTTGATTCGTTGCTGGTTTATCAGTCAACCACGCCTGCACCAGGTGTTATTTACGACATTATACTGGGCGCCAATGGTGAGTTTCTTGTTTGCGGTGAAGGTTTTCTGGCCTCTGTAAATATTGCCTGCACTGCCCCTGCAGCTTTGATAGCCACTACCAATACCGCTTGTGACGGAACGGGAACAGTAACCATAACACCAACCGGAGGTATTGGTCCTTATACCTATTTGTGGAGTCCGGGTGGCGAAACTACTTCCAGTCTCAGCAACCTGCCCGCAGGTACTTATACGTATGTAGTGAACGATGCCTTCTGCCGAACCTATACCGGAACAGCAACCATCAGCGCCAATCCTGTAACAACCTTCAGCGCGGCAAGTGGTGTAGGTAACGATGTATTGGTAAACGGTGTTTGCACCAACGTAGCTGCACAGTTTACGGATAACTCCACCGCTTCATCAGGAAGTATAACAACCTGGGACTGGAACTTTGGTGACGGAGGAACCGATAATACTCAAAATCCTTCGCATACATATACAACTGATGGCACTTATAACATAAGGTTAATTACCGTTACCGATGAAGGCTGCACCGATACAACCCTTGTTCCAGTTACCGTACATCCCTTGCCGGTGGCAAGTTTCACTGCTACGGATGAGTGCCTGAATGTTGCCAATACCTTTACCGATGCCTCCACCGTTTCTTCGGGTACTATTACTACATGGGACTGGAATTTTGGCGACAGCAATACTTCTGTTTCGCAAAGCCCGTCCAATACCTATGCTGCTGACGGAACCTACTCTGTAACACTCAATGTTACTTCTGATCAGGGTTGTAACAATGCTACCGTGTTTACCGACAACGTAGTGGTATATCCATTGCCTGTAGCTGATTTTACCACAACTGATTTTTGTCCCAACGTGCAGGGTGTTTTTACCAACCAAAGTACAGTTTCATCAGGCTCGGTTAACGGATGTATATGGGATTTTGATGATGCTTCGCCAACCAGCAATATGCAAAATCCTGCACATACCTATGTCACATCTGCAACTTACAATGTAAACCTTGCCGTAACCACCAATAACGGTTGCACACACGATACTACCAAAGCCGTTTTTGTTAATCCTACACCTGTGGCAGAGTTCTCGGCAACGGATGTTTGTGTTACGCAAGCCAATGTATTTACCGACCTTTCTTCGGTTGCCAATCCTTCTGTAATAACCGATTGGGCATGGGATGTAATGGACAACGGAAGCACCGAATATATCACCCAAAATGCTTCACACACTTTTCCGGCTGACGGCACCTTTGATGTATTGCTTTCTGTTACTTCAACAGGAGGATGCACCGATGATACCTTGTTAACCGTAACTGTTTTTCCGGGTGCAGTGGCTGACTTTACAGCAACGAATGAATGTCTGAATGTTGCCAACGTATTCACCGACCAAAGCACAGTAACCTCGGGAACCATTGCATCGTGGGATTGGAGTTTTGGTGATGCCGGAACCGACAACACCCAAAGCCCCACGCATACCTACGCCACTGCCGGCACCCGCACCGTAACACTTACCGTTAGCTCTGACAACGGCTGCACCAGCATGTTTTCAGCACCCGTAATTGTATATCCTTTGCCGGTGGCTGACTTTACAGGCACCGCTGTTTGCGAAGGACTGTCAACAACCTTCACCGACCAGAGCACCGTAACATCAGGAGGCATAACAACATGGAACTGGAACTTTGGCGATGCCTCTTTTATTGCCGCGCAAAATCCCTCACATACCTATCAGGCAGCGGGCAGCTACACAGTGCAGTTAAACATTGTTTCGGATCAGGGTTGTTTAGACAGTGTTACAAAACCCGTAATGGTACATCCTTTGCCGGTAGTTGATTTTGAAGCTGTGCCCGATGCAGGCTGCATGCCGCTTCTGGTTGCACTTACCGACCTGAGCAGTATTGCCACCGGCAACAACGTTGCATGGGACTGGAAAATTGAAAACCTGTTTTCGTCTTCGCAGCAAAACACTACTTACACTCTGGAAAATGCAGGCTTGTTCGATGTAACATTAACCGTTACTTCCGACAACGGTTGCAGCACCACGCTTAACCGCAGCGATTTTATTACCGTGCATCCCAAACCCTTTCCTGAGTTTGCGTTTACACCAACGGTTACCGAAATTCTGTATCCCGAAATTACCTTTATTGATTTATCCGGTGGTGAGCCTGTGCAATGGAACTGGCAGTTTGGTACCGGTGATGGCTCAACCCTGCAAAACCCTGTTTACAGTTATGCCGACACCGGCCTGTTTACCGTTACCTTAGAGGTGCTTAATCAATACGGCTGTAGCGATACCATAGAA
This sequence comes from Bacteroidia bacterium, assembly GCA_050186075.1. Taxonomy (GTDB): domain Bacteria; phylum Bacteroidota; class Bacteroidia; order SXHM01; family SXHM01; genus SXHM01. The sequence goes on along the minus strand of JBFWYU010000034.1, from coordinate 3,801 downwards.
CATACGTTGGTTATTTTACCCTCGTTTACCATTTATGTGCCCAATGCTTTTACGCCTGACGGCAACGGGGTAAACGATGTATTTATGCCTTCCGGAATTGGCTGGAGCGATTACGAATTGCGCATCTTCAGCCGCTGGGGATCACAGGTGTTTGAAAGTTTTGAGCCCTTAGTAGGTTGGGACGGTACCATACGCGCCAAGGGCGAGATAGCTCCGCCCGATGTGTATGTATGGCGCATTTTTGTGCGCGATAACCACAAACGTAATCAGGATTTCATCGGTCATGTTACACTGGTGAGGTAATTACCTCAACAATGTAACACTTCCTGTTGTGCTGCGCTGCCCGTTTTCATAGACCTTGCCCTGCCACAGTTTGCCGTCACCGAAACGAGCTGTTATATGCCATACATAGGCATTTTGCGGAAGCAGTTCTCCTTTGTGGATACCATTCCAGCCTTCGGCAGGTTGTCCGTTTTCAAGTTTATCGGTTTCAAAGAGCAGGTTGCCCCAGGTGTCAAAAATCTGCATACGGTAGGTTTTAAGTCCGGTACCTTTGGGCAGAAAAATATTATGCCCTTCACCACCCTGCGGAATAAATGCGTTGGGAACCCACAGCCCGCTGAAGAAATCTACAAAGATATTATAGAGGGCGGTGTCAATACATCCCCTGAAATCGGTAACAATCAACATAACAGGGTAGGCGCCATAGTTGCCGAACTGATGCGTTGGATTCGTTTCGTTAGATGAGCCGCCATCACCAAAGTCCCAATGACTGCTGATAATGGGCGAGCTAAGGTTGGTGAATTCGGTTGTGCCGTCAATGTTGGGCTCGTTTACCACATGGTAGTCAAATGCGGCAGTGGGGTTTTCAAAAACGGTGATAAGGTTGGCATACGAAACAGAATCAATGCAACCACCTTCGCCCACAACAGTCAGGCTAACACCGTACACACCGGGATCGGTATAAACAGTGGTTGGATTAACATCGGTGCTGGTGCTACCGTTGTTAAACGTCCATGAATAGGTTAATGCGTTTTCGCTTAAGCCGCTGTCGAAGGTGATGCTCAGAGGCTGGCAACCTTCTGTTGCTGAAACACTGAAATCAGCGCGGGGAATAGGATATACATTATAGATAGCAGAGGAGGTATCGGTGCAGCCAAACGGATTGGTAACCAACAGCGTTACCAAATAATTTCCTGATGTATCGTAAACAACCGAAGGGTTGAACACTGCAGAGCTATCACCATTGCCGAAGGTCCAGTTGTAAAGTGTAGCTCCCGTAGATGAGTTGCTGAAGCCAACTGTAACAGGGTAAGTACACGATGAATCAGAGTTGGCGGCAAAGCTGCTGACAGGGTTAGGGAAAATGGTAGTAGAACCCGAAGTGGAGTCAACACAACCAAAGTCGGATGTGGTTAACAAGGTAACGGTATACGTGCCCGGTGAGACATATACCTGTGTTGGGTTTTGTAGAGTGGATGTATTTCCGTTTCCGAAAGTCCACTGATAATCTGCAATGCTTCCGCTATTGATGGAGGTGCTGTCGCTGAAAATACTAACCTGCGTGATGCAGACATCTTCAACGCTGAAATCAGCTGCCGGCAGTGGATGAATGGTAATGGTTTGTGCAATGCTGTCGCTGCAACCACCGTTGCCGGTAACCACCAGACTTACCGTAAACGTTGAGTCGATTGCAAAAAAGTGTTCGGCATTTGGTGTGAAGAAAATGGTTCCGTCACTCATATCCCAGTTCCATGAAACAATGTTTCCGGTGGCAATGGTGCTCAGGTCGGTGAAAATGCTGGTGTCGTTCAGACAGACATCGGGTGCGCTGAAAGCTGCCACCGGATTGGAGTTAACCATCACATTGGTAGTAATTGCATTGTCGCAGCCATTAGTTGTGGCTACATATAGTTCAACAGCATACGTTCCGCCCTGTGAATAGAGGTGAGCAGGGTTTTGCAGTTGCGAAGTAGTCCCGTCACCTAAATCCCATTGCCAGGTAACAATGCTGTCGCCACCATTGAGCGAAAGGTCGGTGAAGAAGGTGGTGTCGCCAGCGCAAACTGTGTTAAAGTTAAATGCTGCGGTGGCGGTGTTGCCAACGGTAACGGTAACTGAGTCGATGTTCTGGCAGTCGCCATCGGTAACGGTAACATAGTATTTAGTGGTAGCCGAAGGCGCGGCCAGCGGGTTAGCAATATTCGGATTACTGAGTCCGGTGGTGGGGTTCCATGCATAAATAGCTCCGCCAATGGCTGAGAGTTGCACCGAATCACCGCCACAGGTAGCAACATCGGCTCCGGCATCTACTGCTAAAGGAGAAACACTTATGCTTCCTGTTCCGGGAATAACAAAGCTGCAGCCGTTGGCATCCTGCAGAATAAGCGAAGGAAAGAAATTGCCCGACTGTGTGTATTGATGCGCTGCGATTTGTCCGTTGCCTAAGTTACCATCACCAAAGTCCCAGGTAAAGGTGGTAGCGTTGGTTGAGCTTGCTTCAAACGTAACAGTGAAAGGCAGGCAGCCTGCCGAGTCGGGGGCAAACGAAAATGTTCCGCTCGGGCCGGAAAGGTTAATAATGCCGGGCATGAGTACTGTATCAACACAGCCGAAAGAATTGGTGATAATCAGGCGCACATCAAACAAACCCGGAATGGTGTAAACGTGTGCAGGATTCTGAACGGTTGAAAACGAACCATCGCCAAAGTCCCAGTTCCAGGCTACAATGTTTCCAACCGAAAGGTCGGTGAAGTTTACCAGCAAAGGAGGACAGAAGGCAACGGTAGGAAATGCCGAAAACGATGCAGTAGGTTCTTCCACCGTAATGTAATTTAAAAATGTGGTGCTGCTGTCGCAGCCATTGCTGTTGGCAGCAGCAAGCGTAACGGTGTAAACGCCCGGAGCAGCATAAGCATGGGTAGGTGTGGTATCGGTTGAAGTAGCGCCATCACCAAAATCCCATTCAAAACTAACCGCATCGGGTGACGACAGGTTATTGAATGTTATATCCTGATTGGGGCAAGCCGCAATCTGCGAAGCCACAAAATTTGGAGTAGGATAGGGGATGTAATTCACAAAATCATTTTGAGCACTGGTGTTGGTACATCCTGCGTCATCGGTGATGGTAAGTGAAACATCATACAGGCCTGCATTCTGGTAAATATGTGTTGGGTTCTGTTGAGTAGAAGTTCCTCCATCGCCAAAATCCCAGTTCCAGGTGAGCACACTTCCGGGAGGTGATGATATATCATTGAACGTTACTGCCAGTGAATCACAACCTGCGGTTGATGTAATTTCAAAATCGGGAATGGAGCCGGTAACCACTACCATGTCAAGATTGATTAAGGTATCGGAGCAGCCGTTAAGGTCGGTAATGGTAAGCGATACATCGTAGGTTCCCTGCACGGTATAAATATGTGTGGGGTTTTGTTCGGTGGTGGTGCTGCCATCGCCAAAATCCCAGTACCATGCTACGGCATCGGTGGAGCTTTCTGTAAAGTTTACGGTAAGCGGACCGCAGCCCGATGAGTTCGCGGCCACAAAAGCGGCCAGGGGGTCGGTAATGGTAAAGTTTTCAATTTCGGAATGGATGCAGGAAGTGGTATCGTTGGTAACGGTAAGTTCTACCTCGTAATAGCCGGGAAGTAAATAGGTGTGGGTGGGTTCGAACTCGGTGCTGAGGGGCGAGCCGTCACCAAAATCCCAGGTGTAGGTATTGGCTGCAATGGAATTGTTATCGAAGGTGACGGTGTAGGGATTGTCGCAATTCAGTACCGGCTCAAACTCGGCAACGGCAGG
>JBFWYU010000033.1:0-45876 GCA_050186075.1 Bacteroidia bacterium | reverse complement strand
TCCCAACGTTGGGAATTGATCTGTGGCTCACACAAACACTTTAGGAACGGTAGGAATGGATATGTGGACGCATCAACGTATATCCTAAAGGTCGGAATGCTTCTGTGGCTATCACAACGACTTTAGGAAAGGTAGGAATAGCTCTGTGGCCGCCACAACGTAAATCCCCAAGGTCGGAATCTTTCTGTGGCCGCCACAACATCAATCGGACCGTTGGGATTGACATCCTGCACCGCCACAACGTAAATCGGAGCATTGGGAATCGCTCTGTGGCCACCACAACGTAAATCCCATCGTTGGGAATTGTTCTGTGGCCGTCACAACATAAATAGGAGTGTTGGGAATGCTTCTGTGGGAATTTTGAGGGTTACTGCTGCACCGTTCAGGACATAATTTAATGTACAAAATCAAGGTCTGGATTTGCAGAATTACGAAATTGATATTATCTTAGCCGAAGAATAACAAGTATCATAAAGGTAATACTGTTGTTTGCCTGGTTAACAAACAGCAGCAATAAGAGCAGCCTCTAAAAAAAACGTAACACAGGTTGCGCTTATAAAAAAAGTCCCTCGCCATAACGAGGGACTTTTTATTTTAGGTAGTCCTAATCAGTGTTTGAAAATTCCTACTTCTTCATTCCCGCAGGCATGTTACGCATCATCTTGGCCATTGCGTTCTTGTCCTGAAACATCTTCATCATTTTGCGGGTGTCTTCAAACTGTTTAATCAGTTTGTTCACTTCCGTAACATTGGTTCCGCTTCCGGCAGCAATGCGGTTTTTGCGGCTGCCGTTTATCAGGGCAGGGTTCTCGCGCTCTGCCTTGGTCATAGATTGAATGATGGCTTCAATACCTTTAAAAGCATCGTCATTAATATCTACATCTTTCATGGCTTTACCCATGCCGGGTATCATACCCACCAGGTCTTTGATGTTCCCCATCTTTTTTATCTGCTGCAGTTGAGATAAAAAGTCGTTGAAATTAAAGGTGTCTTTTGCAATTTTCTTCTGAAGTGCTTTTGCTTTTTCTTCGTCAAACTGTTCCTGCGCACGCTCTACAAGCGATACAATGTCACCCATTCCCAGAATACGGTCGGCCATCCTTTCGGGATAGAAAATATCCAACGCCTCCATTTTCTCGCCCAAACCAACAAACTTAATGGGTTTGTCAACCGTTGAGCGAATGCTCAGGGCAGCTCCACCGCGAGTATCACCATCTAATTTGGTAAGCACAACACCGTCAAAATTCAAACGCTCGTTAAAGGTTTTGGCAGTGTTCACGGCATCTTGTCCGGTCATGGAATCTACCACAAACAGAGTCTCCGAAGGATTAACGGCTTTTTTAACTGCCTCAATCTCTTTCATCATTTCTTCATCAACAGCCAAGCGACCGGCCGTATCGATGATGACAACGTTCTTGTGATTTTCTTTTGCAAATTTTATAGCGTTCAATGCAATCTGAACTGCGTTTTTGTTTTCGGGTTCGCTGTACACTTCAACGCCTACCTGTTCACCCAATACTTTCAATTGGTCAATAGCGGCAGGGCGGTAAATGTCGCAAGCCGTAAGCAACACATGTTTTTGTCTTTTGCTTTTCAGGTGCAGCGCCAGTTTTCCGGTAAAGGTTGTTTTACCCGAACCCTGCAACCCAGCAACCAGAATAATAGCGGGGCTACCCTCTATGTTAATGTCGGTGCGGCTTCCGCCCATCAGTTTCACCAACTCATCGTGGGTAATTTTTACCATCAGCTGCCCGGGCGAAACTGCTGTAAGCACGTTTTGTCCCAATGCTTTTTCTTTCACCGTATCGGTAAAAGTTTTGGCTATCTTGAAGTTAACGTCAGCATCTAACAATGCTTTGCGAACTTCTTTCAGCGTTTCGGCAACATTTATTTCGGTAATACTTCCCTGACCTTTTAAAATTTTAAAGGCCCTGTCAAATTTCTCACTTAAACTTTCAAACATGATTTCAGATTTTAATTATTCTTCCGCTGGAAGTATAGTTGGCATAGGCTTCAACAGCACTTCCTTTATAATATACATTACCAATCCATCCAATATCGGCACCTATTTCTTCAGACACATTCAGATGAAAATCTCCAGTTCCTGTTGTTTGGATATAGGCTCTTTCCACAGAAAGATCAGTGGCTTCAATAATGGATGTTCCCAGAAAAAACACTTCAAATAAATCGCAGTTTCCTGAGAGATTGAGATTGCCTTCACATGCAGAAAGATTTCCAAGCAGATGAGGAATGTCTAATTGCAGATTAATATCACCTGAGCTGGTCATTTTTATAAGAAGTGTGCGGTCTTTTATAGCATTTACACTGGTGATAGCAGCAGTGCCTTCATTAATAATTCCGCCAGGTGAAGGCATTGTTACATACACATTTACAGGCGTAGTAAAGCTGCGCACCCAGTTGCAGGTATTGTCGTTTTTTATGATGAGCTTATTGTTTTTTACTTCTGTTTTTATCAGAGGAATAAGATTTTCTCCTGCTTCAACTTTTAGTTCAAAAAAAGTATCGGTAGTAAGAAATACGCTGATGTTGTCGTGCGCCTGAATGGTGTCGAAAGCCTCAAGTGTTCTGTATTCTATAGCTATATCGCCAGTACTTTTAAAACAATCACCCATGTTTTCTTTTTTGCAGGAAAAGAAAATACCTGCGCAAAGTAGCATAGAGAAGTAAAAGCCAACTTTATTCATTTTAAACCGCTACTTTCTCGGTGTTGTTTCTGAAGAGGGTTTGTCCTCTGTCTGGTCCAACCGAAATAATTTTTACGGGAACACCTGTTTCCTTTTCAATAAATTCAACGTAAGCCGAAAGTTCTTCAGGAATATCGTTGATAGAAGTGATGTCATCTAACTTAGCATTCCAACCCGGCAGGTCGGTGTAAACCGGTTGCAACAGTTCAGGCGAAATATCATAAGGCAGGTAACTGATGTTTTTGCCGTTGTAGTTGTAGCCTGTGCACACTCTGATGGTCTCAAAACCGCTTAATACATCGGCCTTCATCATAATCAGTTGTGTTGCTCCGTTCAGCATGATAGCATATTTCAGAGCCGGTAAATCCAACCAGCCGCAGCGTCTTGGTCTGCCGGTGGTAGAACCAAACTCAGCACCAACCTGACGCATCTGTTCACCAATTTCGTTTTCCAATTCAGTAGGAAAAGGACCGCTTCCTACACGGGTGCAGTAGGCTTTGAAAATACCAATTACTTCGCCTGTGCGGTTAGGTGCAATGCCAAGACCTGTGCAGGCTCCTGCACAAATGGTGTTAGATGAAGTAACAAATGGGTAAGAACCGAAGTCAATATCTAACAACGAACCCTGAGCACCTTCTGCCAGTATCTTTTTGCCTTCGTTCAGGTATTGGTTTATTACAATTTCGCTGTCGATTTGAGTGAAACTTTTCAGTAGTTCAATACCTTCAAACCAGGCAGCCTCTACTTCGGCAAGGTTGTAACTGAAATCATAAAAGCTCAGGATTTGCGCATGCTTGTCTTTAAGGAAAGTGTATTTCTCTTTGAATTTAGGGCTTTCAATATCGCCTACACGTAATCCGTTGCGACCTGTTTTGTCCATATAAGTAGGTCCGATACCTTTCAGTGTTGAACCGATTTTCTCTTTTCCTTTTGAGCTTTCAGAGGCTGCATCCAGAAACTTATGTGTCGGAAGAATTAAGTGGGCTTTGCGTGAAATGAAAAGGCGTTTGCGGATATCAAATCCGAACTTCTCCAATGCGTCAATTTCTTTCTTGAAAACCACAGGGTCAATCACTACACCGTTGCCAATGATGTTGATACAGTTTTCTCTGAAAATACCGCTGGGAATAGTGTGCAGCACATGCTTTGTTTCATTAAACTTGAGTGTGTGGCCTGCATTGGGGCCGCCCTGAAAACGGGCTATCACATCGTAGTGTGGCGTAAGAACGTCAACAATTTTCCCTTTCCCTTCGTCTCCCCATTGAAGACCTAATAATACGTCTGCTTTCATTTGATTTTGGTCAATAGTCATTGGTTTTTTTGTCATTGGAAAACCAAAAACAAGTACCGGTTTATAAATAGATTATTTTAATTTCTGTTCTGCTTCGCTGAAACTGTCAACCACCGAATAAACGGAAGTTAGCTTGGTGATGATAAAGAGTTGTTTTACTTTTTTTGAAAGTTCACACAGTACGGCTTCTCCTCCTGAATTACGGGCTTTAGTCAAAATATGTAATAAAACTCCGAGCCCTGAACTGTTCATGTATTCCAGTGTTTTGCCGTCAATCAGGAATTTGTTTTTTCCTCCTGCAATCAGGTTTTCCACTTCGGTAATAAGTCCTTCTGCTTCATTTTTTTCAATCAGCCGTCCTTCAACTGAAATAAGTGTGTAGTTTGGTTTTTCTGAAATGGTGTGCGTAAAACTCATATAAGGTTTAGGTTATGGGTTAAACTGTTTGTTAATTCTGGTTTTGTTCGCATTTGCCTTTTGTTGCAAGCACTTTGCAATTTCCGTAGAAGTTTAGCGAATGATGGCTGATGTTGAAATTAAGTACTTCGCCTGCCATGTTTTGTATCTGTTGAATTCGCGGGTCGCAAAATTCAAAAACTTTACCGCAATCTTCACAAATCAAATGGTCGTGCTGACGGTATTTGTATGATTTCTCAAAGCGGGCAAGGTTTTTACCGAACTGGTGTTTGGTAACTAATTTTGCATCAAGTAAAAGTTCAATGGTGTTGTAAAGTGTAGCGCGGCTTACTCTGTAGTTCTTCTGCTTCATTTTCAGGTAAAGCGATTCAATGTCAAAGTGGTCGTTCTGCGAATAGATTTCATTGAGTATGGCAAAGCGTTCCGGTGTTTTTCGGTGTCCTTGCTTTTCAAGGTAATCAGTGAAAAGCTTTTTCACCGTTTCCTTTGAATCATTTTTTAGTTCGGCAACAGGCATTTTGTTAAATCAGCTAAGAAAACCAACTTTAAATAAAGGTTTAAAAGTAGAAATTTTAATTGTCTCCGTGATGAATTTTTACAAATTTCTCTAATTGGTAGTAGCCTTGGCTTTCTATAACCAAAACGTAAACCCCTTTATCAAAATTTGAAACATCAAAGTTATCTAAAGGATAAATGAAAGGAGCAAAGTCAATGTAGTAATCCTGAAAGAATTTGATGTTTCCATACACATCAAATATGTAAAGATTAACCTGCGCCTCTGCTTTGGTAGCTATTTTGATATTAAGGTAATCTGTTGCCAGCGTTGGGTAAAAGAAAAAATGCAACGGTTCGCAGGGACCAAAAGAAAACTGTCCGGGAATTACACCATCGCTTGTTGCAAAGCATTGGTTGCGGTATGTTTTTCCGTTGCAGGCGCAAATGGGCTCATATACGCTACCGCATATAGGAGTAGGGTTAATATAAAGAGAGTCGATGCAGCCGTTTGAGAATTGCGCTTTAGCAGTATGCAGCAGGCAGACAGTAAACAGTATAAGCAGCAGATTTTTTTTCATTGCTGCAAAGATAGAAACTAATACCCCAAAATCTTCAACATCGATTTATAACTCTGTTCCTTTGCAAAAAGCTTGGTGGTAATTTCTCCGTCTTCATCGCGGTTAATGATAACGTGTTTTGGGGCTGGTATCAGGCAGTGCTGCGTTCCGCCATAGCCGGCCAGCGATTCCTGATAAGCGCCAGTGTGGAAAAAGCCAATATAAAGCGGTTCCTGCTTATCTGTTTTTGGTAAAAATACCTGATTGACGTGAGCTTCTGAATTATAGTAATCCAGGCTGTCGCAGGTTAATCCGCCAAGGTTTACGCGTTGGTATTCCTTATCCCATTTATTGAGTGAGAGCATGAGAAAGCGGTGGCTTATTCCCCAGATGTCGGGCAATGTGGTGATAAAAGAACTGTCAATCATGTACCACAACTCGTTATCATTTTGAAGCTTCTGGTCAATAATAGAGTAGAGGGTAGCACCACTTTCACTTACTGTAAATGAACCGAATTCAGTAAAAATATTAGGCTCATCCACATCGTTTTCTTCGCAATAGCTTTTGATTTTCGAAACAATTTCCTCGGTCATGTATTCGTAATCATAATGGAAGTTGAGCGATGTGCGGATGGGGAAACCACCACCAATATTCAGAGAATTTAATTCAGGGCAAATCTTTTTCAGTTCACAATAAACGCTCAGGCATTTATTTAATTCGCTCCAGTAATATGCATTGTCTTTTATTCCCGAGTTAATAAAGAAGTGCAACATTTTGAGTTCAAACTTAGGGTTGCTCTCAATGTGGTCTTTGTAATATTGCACAATATCACGGTAACGAATACCAAGACGTGAGGTGTAAAACTCAAACGTAGGCTCTTCTTCCGATGCAATGCGAATACCAATCTGACATTTCTTTTTAAAACTCTTTTTGTAATAGTCTAATTCATTCATGTTATCCAGAACAGGAATAACATTAGTAAAACCTGAGTTTACCAGATCAGAAATATATTCAGTGTAAGCAGGACGTTTGTATCCATTGCAAACAATATACGTGTCTTTGCTGATTTTCCCACTTTTATAAAGACTTTTTATAATAGGAATATCAAATGCTGAAGATGTTTCTAAGTGCACATCGTTTTTCAGCACTTCTTCAAGTATGAACGAGAAGTGTGAACTTTTAGTGCAATAGCAATAGGTGTATTTACCTTTATAGTCAACCTTTGCCATTGCTACATTGAAAAGCCTTTTTGCTTTCTGTATCTGTGAACTGATTTTAGGCAGGTAGGTTATCTTTAAAGGTGTTCCGTATTGCTCAATAATGTCCATCAGGTTAATATCATGGAAGTAAAGATCATTATCCTCTACTCTAAACCCTTCCTGCGGGAACTCAAATGTTTGGTTAATGAGGTCGGAGTAGGTGTTTTCCATTTTAGAAACCTGTTTCATGTGCAATAATAGTTAAGTGATAAATCCGCGTTGCGCGGTTTGTAATTTTTTTGCAAATGTAAGTGATTTGGATTTCAGTTTTAATTCCCGGGCAGGAATATTTCTGCGAGCATACACCGTGCACTTCCGCCCCCGTATTTTTCAATGGTATCGAGGGTAGAATAGATGATTTTACAGTATTTATTCAGGAAGGATAGCTGCTCTTTGTCAAGAGAATTATAAGCAGTGGCAGACATTACAAGCAGGCTTTCTCCTTTCTTTGAGTTCAATTCCAGCATGTTTCCGGCAAAAGAGGAAGCTTGTTTTGCGCTTATTGTAAAAACTTCCTTTTGTGTTAATCTGAATGTTTTCAGCAACTCTTCTTTTTCCGTTATTGAACAAATGTAGTCAAGGCAGATAACCACAAATTGGTCACAAACAGATAAAACAACATTGGTGTGATAAACAGGAATTCCGTTTTCTGTTGCATTGAATAGTAGCGGTTTGTAGTTAAACTCCTGACAAAATTTATTTATAAGCTCAGGCGATGTTCTTTCTGAAACAGAAGCATAAGCAATTTGGTTTACTCTGTCTAAAACCAGACTGCCTGTACCTTCTAAGAACTTGCCTTCCTTTTCAAAGTGCGTTAAATTAAGTATGCCGGTTATTCTAAAACCGCGTTGCTTTTCAAGTGTTTGTAAAATATCTTTCCTGCGCTCTGCTCTGCGACTTTTAGCGAACATTGGATATAATATCACAGTGCCATCCTCATGAAATGAAACCCAGTTGTTCGGAAAAATGGCATCCGGTTTACGTGGTTCGGGAGTATCGGATGCTATAATAACATTTACTCCTGCATCGGTCAGCTTTTGTGCTAAGGCATCAAACTCTAATAGTGCTTGCTGTTGAATGGTAGTGCTGTCAGTGTTGTCTGGCTTTTTTTGATAAACATTATTGGTGGCAGTTTCTTCGTTGTATGCAAACGAAGCAGGACGAATCATTAAAACAGATGAAGTGCATTGACTTTGGATTTTCATCTTTGCGCCCCTTGCGTCTTTGCGGTTAAACTATTAACCCTGTCTTTGTCTCCACTAAATAATGGTTTTTGTCAGCCGCAGAGCGCGAAACCATTTCGGCAAGAAAGCCGGTGAGGAAAAGTTGTGTGCCGATGACCATTGCCAGCAGCCCGAAATAGAAAAGCGGACGCTCGGTCATTTTGTATTCGTGAAAAGCAAATTTGGCAACAGCAAGGTAAGTGGCAATCATAAAGCCCCCAAAGAAACTCAGTGTACCCAAGGTTCCGAACAGGTGCATGGGTTTTTTGCCAAAGCGCGAAACAAACGTAATTACCAATAAATCAAGGAAGCCATTGATGAAGCGCTCTAAACCAAACTTAGTGGTTCCGTATTTACGTTTCTGGTGCTGTACTTCTTTTTCGCCTATTTTGCGGAAGCCTGCCCATTTTGAAATTACCGGAATATAGCGGTGCATTTCGCCATACACATCAATGGTTTTAATCAGGTCTTTGCGATAAGCTTTTAATCCGCAGTTGAAATCGTGCAGGTGAATGCCCGACATTTTGCGTGTTGCCCAGTTGAATAATTTAGTGGGAATTGTTTTAGTGATAGGGTCGTAACGCTTCTTTTTCCAGCCCGAAACAAGGTCGTAGCCTTCTTCGGTTATCATTTTATAGAGTGCAGGAATTTCTTCGGGACTGTCCTGCAAATCGGCATCCATGGTGATTACCACATCGCCCTGAGCTTCTGCAAAACCTACATTCAGTCCGGCAGATTTGCCATAGTTTCTGCGAAACTTTATGCCTTTGAAACGCGAGTCATTTGCCGAAATCTCCATCACTTTCTTCCACGAAGCATCGGTGCTGCCGTCATCTACAAAAATAACCTCGTAAGTAAGGTTTGTATTTTTAAGCGCATCAACAATCCATGCCGAAAGTTCGGTAAGCGATTCTTCTTCGTTGTAAAGCGGTATTACGATTGAGATATCCAAGCGACTATGTGTTATCAATTACATTGTCAAACGACTGATTTGGATTTTCCTTTTTCAGAATGGCTGAAGTAATCAGCGAAATAATGAAGCCCATTATAGTAGTAGCCAACACAACGGTAATGGTCATCATTCCGGGAGTAACAAACATACGGGTATATTTCATGGCCATTTCTACTTCTTCTTCGCCCATATTCTGTTCTTCCAGCATTTTCATTTCTGTTTCTTCCAGAATTTTGGTAATCATTCCCGGGTCAATGAATGAAGTGAAAATGTAGGTATAGAAAGCGGAAAGAAAGCTTGCAAAAAATACAATCAGCGTGCCTGTCCACAAAGCCTGATTGTAGGTGATGTAGCCACCTAAGTTTTTATCGCGGTAAGTTTTGGTGCCAAGCACTATTCCACCGGCAAGAAAAACATAACTAAGCCAGCTCAGGGCCTGATTGGTGGTTTGGTCAAATGCATATAATAATGCAGAGTAGGCAATAAGCACCAGACCAAGCAGTGCTCCGAAATTCATTGCGGTTTTATAGGGAGTTGGTTTGTTTTCCATCGTATTTTGAATTTAGGTTGCGGCAAAGATAAATTTTTGTCTGAAAGAATTTTTCTCTTTCAAATTTCCTGTTTCGGATTTCAAATGTATCTTTGCAGCGGGTAAGTTCTATACGACCAGCTCCTGCTGAACTCCCCCAGGACCGGAAGGTAGCAAGGGTAGGCGGTTGTAGCGGTGCGATATCGGGACTTACCCATTTTTTATTCCCGACTTTCGTAGGCTCCCATATCAGGCGCTAACTTTCTTCCAACACCGTCCAAGTCTGTAATCAAACTGGGCGAGGAGAGCATGATGCTGAAACTACCGGCATCTATTGCAGGTGATGAGGCATCCAGATGAAAATCATTGTTTACCTGGTCAACAAAGAATGTGTCGCTTTGGGTTTTAATGATGTTATCAAAAAAAGTGATGTCAGATGTATTCACTTCGGGGTCAATGCGTAGAAGTGTATGGTGAAAGCGGTAATTAAACAAGGCTCCTGTATTGCTATCAAAACCAATTTCGTTTTCAAGGTTGCCTGTGATGATGCAGTTGCCGAAGTAGGCGTTGGTTAGATCGAATAGTTGAATATTGCCATTTTCATCTTCGTAATAATTATTGAGCAGTATGCTAGGTGTCTGACGATTTCCATATTGGTAATAATTGCCAAATGTGCAGTGGCGAAAATCATAATCACCACCAATAATAAATGCTCCGCAAAACTGTCCACCATTAGCAAAAACTGAGTTTTCTGCTTTGATTATTGCATTTTGTCCAACTATGCAGACACCTGCCATTTGATATACCTGAGTGTTGGTAATAGTAACGTTAGGACTGGTACTTTCATTTGGTGCTGCAACAATTCCATTATTACCATTTTTAATGATAGCATAATCAATTTTGTTATTTATACTCCCATCATAAAACCATATCCGCTCCCATTGACCTGGAACATTATCATAAAATGGCTCTAAACGATCACCTTGAAAAGTCACAGGATTTCCCTGTTGTCCGTTTACTCGAAGTGTTCCCCCTTCGTATGCCATAAGCGTAGAGTTTTTGTGTAAATAGACATCAACTCCTTCCATTATATCTAATGAGCAATCGGTATCAATTACCAGCATACCATAAATAACATATGGTTTATCATCTGTCCATACATCATCGCAATCAACAATGGAATAAGCTCCAATTGCCTCACTATAATTAGTTGGATAATAAAAATGCGCATCTTGTCCGTAAGCTACTAAATCCACATCCTGTAGATTTCCGTTGGTCATAAATAATATAGAATCGGTTACTAACAGCGGGAGGTTTTGTCCGGCAGGATCAAGCGTAACTTCCACAAAAAGGAACATACTGTCTTTTCCCTGTAGTTCAATATCCTGATGCGAAATTCCGGGAATGCCATCTACATTCAGTCTGAACTTTGATGCCGAGCCACCTGCCAATTGAATGGATGAAATAACCACACGCTTATCGCTGGGGTTATATATGAGCAGGCGTTTGGTGGTGCTGCCGATAGTGGTGAAAACGGTATCGAAAATTACGGTGTCGGATGAGAATTCTAATTTATCAGCAGGGTCGGTTGAAAGCGGGTCTTTGCGGCAGGCGAAGAGCAGTGCAGCAAGGGAAACGAAAAGAAATAAAACGCGGGTTTTGTTCATGGGTTTGCAAAGATAGGTTTTCAATAGTAACGTGGAAGTTTTGATTTTATTGTTGAAAACCCATCTGGGCATTATTCGTCTTTCTTTTTCTTGTGCTCAGGATTAAGCCGGTATTGCTTGCGTTTGGCCGCATTTTCAATAAATACAACTTTAGCTGCCCTGTTTATATTTTTTATAAAATCCCAAACCTTGTTATGTTTTACAATGCGTTGCATCGCTGCTTCAAGGCGGCTTATTTTTGTTGTTTCCTGGGTTTGGTTAAAGGTATTAAGTTCATCGGCAAGTGTATTGAGTTCGGTTATATATGCTGCCGTATATCCTGCGGTTATCAGCCGGCTTCGCTCGGGCTCGGTTGCAGCAGTGGTGTAGGCCACCCGCAGGGCTTCCTGCATTTTAGGCTGACTGAAACGTGCTTTTTTAAACAGCTTGTAGCCAAACTTATCGCGCGCCTGCTTGTCATCAGGATAGGCCAGCGTGGCATAGCGGTAAAGCCTTACCATGCGTTTGCGGCTAAGCTCCATCATTTTAACCACATCGCGGGTGGTTAGCTTCAGGTTGGTTTTTACTTCATCATCACCGGGAGCGTCATCGGCATCATTTATTGCTGCGGTAAATGAGGCCAACCATGTGCTGTCAATATCGGGAAGCTCTGCGGTAAAGGTGGCAAGATCGCCATCGGTGCCGTCTGTGCCGTAAAGCAATGCGCGGATAACGCCTGCCTGCTGCAACAGTTGCGAATCAGGCTTTTTATAGTTTCGTTTTATTCGTTTTGCCATAATGGGGCACTAAAATATCATTTTTTTGAATAAAAATACATGAAATCAATAAAAGAATTAAATTAATCTGTTTGTTTATTACTATTCCTTAATAGTATATATTATTTCCATATTTATTATTTATTCTTCCGATTATCAATATTATAGTTACTTATTTATTTAATTATTTTCCGTTATTTTTAATAACGTATTCTTATGTTTTAAAATATAGTTCCATTTTTTATTTTTATGTTTCGTATTGTGTTTTATATCTTCCGTATTATGATATAATACTTCCGTATTTTGTTGAGAATAAAAATAGTTGAACCACATAGACGCCTATGTGTCTATGTGGTAAAAAAATGCAAATTGTTCTTATATTTACAACCATGAAAAGAATTCTACTTCCACTTATTTTCTTTTTGCCTTTGTTCTCAGATGCTCAGAATGATTGGGCTCCGGTGGGGGCGAAGTGGACATATACAATTTCGAATGAATGGACAGGAGAACAAACTTATAAGGTTATGGAATCTGTTTCCGATACAATAATTGATGGGATAGATTGTCGTAAGTTGTTTTATAATCCGGTACTAAGCGGATGCAGAGTACTGAATTATGTGAATTATGTTTATTCTGATTCAAATAAATTCTATTTTTATAATGATACAACACATCAGTTTTCAGTATTATATGACTTTTCACTTGTGCCGGGGGATACACATGTTGTTGAAATGGTATATGGGAATGATATGACTATGATTGTAACTGATACATCTTCGGTAAATATAAATGGAGTTAATTTGCGTGCGTATGAAATTCAAGATATATCCACTCCTTCATCGTATTATTTTCCCGGTAAAATAATTGAACGCATTGGGAGCAACTTTTTCTTCTTTCCGCAACATGGAATTTGTCATGGCTACATGGGTGGTTTGAGATGTTATAGTGATACTGCTATTGATTTATATGAAACGGGAGTTGTTCCTTACTGCGATTATTCCACAAGTATTAATGAACGGGACTTAATTGATTTTGAAATCTTCCCCAACCCCACCCAAGATTTTCTCTACCTCAAAAACACAACTCAAAATCTGAGCTACAAAATCCTTGACTACACCGGACGGATAATCTTATCCGGCAAAACAGAAAAAGTCCCGATAGCTATCGGGATAAATGTGCAAACACTTTCGCCCGGCTATTACCGTGTTGTTTTTGAAGATGAGGTGAACCGTGCGTTTATAAAGCAGTAGTTTATGCAACCCACCAAGTTCACCATTCGTGTTTACGGCATTCTTATTAATGATAAGAGCGAGGTGCTTTTAGCTGATGAGGTAGTTAATGGCAGACACATCACTAAATTTCCCGGAGGTGGTTTGGAGTTTGGCGAAGGTCCTGCCGACTGTGTGGTGCGTGAGTTCAGGGAAGAAACAGGGCAGGAGGTAAGCGTGCTGGAACATTATTATACCACTGATTTTTATATTCATTCGCAGATAAATCCTGAGTTTCAGGTGGTGGCTATTTATTACCGTGTAAGTTGCGCTACAACCGAACAGATTTTGATCGGCAAATCCACAGATAACATAACCCTTAAATGGGTTTCGCTTTTTGCGCTGGACGAAGAAGATGTTACTTTTGAATCGGACAAGACCGTTGTGCGTATGCTTTCATTACCTTCGCGGGCATAAATTTTTTGCCGTGAAACTTCATCTGCTTCTTTTAGCGCTTTGCATTCCTGCACTTTCATTTTCGCAACGCTTAAAACCTTTTGATACCGAAATACATTATCCGGCTCCCGATTATTCGCTGCAGCAAAACTGGTCGGCATTGCCCTTTCGCAGCGATGCAGCCGATAAGATACCCAAAAGTGAAACATGGATAAGCGATTCGCTTAAAACGGTAGATGTGTTTTACATTCATCCAACCATGTATGGCAAAGGCAAAAAATGGAATGCCGATGTTGCCAACAAAAAACTAAACCGCAAGGTAGATAACAAGCCGGTGCGCTACCAGGCAACTGTGTTTAACGAAAGTTGCCGTGTATATGCTCCGCGCTACAGGCAGGCAGTTGTAAAAGTGTTTTACGAAGATTTGCCCGATGGCGAAAAAGCACTTGACCTTGCTTATGAAGATGTGAAAGCAGCGTTTGAATACTACCTGAAAAATTATAACAATGGTAGACCTTTTATAATTGCCTCGCACAGTCAGGGTACTTGCCACTCGCGCAGGCTGCTGAAAGATTATTTTGATGGCAAGGAACTTAGCAAACAATTAGTGGCTGCTTATGCCATTGGTTTTACCATTAACGACAGTATGTATACCACCTTGCGCATGTGCCAAAGTGCAACCGAAACAGGCTGTTACATTTCGTGGATGAGCTACAAAGCAGGTTACGAACCAACAGGGAAATTCAGTCTGCACACCCAAAGTTTAAATCCTTTGGTTTGGTCGCTCAGTAAGGATATAGCTTTAAAGGATTTGAGCCTTGGTTCAATGGGAATAAATTTCAATCGCAGGTTTTTAAATAAAACCAATGCCGTTATTCATGATAACGGATTTGGAGGAACTATTCTGTGGGTTGAAACCAAAGTGCCGCTGCTGCGCCTGTTGAAAAACATGCACATCATTGACTACAACCTTTTCTGGTATGATATACGCAAGAATGTGAAAGACCGGATTGCGGCTTATAGCAAATAGAAAAATATGAAAAAACTACTACTCATTATTATCCTGTCGGTTGGTTTTAATAACCTCTTTGCGCAAACAGTAGCGCACCAACGCTGCGCATCGTTTGAGCGCGGCATGAATATCAGCAACTGGTTGGAAGCGCCCTGGCAAACCAACTGGCCAACCGAAACAGGCTATACCAAAGCCGATTTGCAACTGATGAAAGATGCAGGAATAAAATCCTTGCGCCTGCCCATCAACTTTGCAGAGATAAGCGATACGGTTTATCCCTTTGATGTGGATACAGCACACGTTTTGTTTCAGCGCATTGACAGTGTTATCAAGTGGGCCGATGAACTGAGTATGAATTTGATTATTGATAATCATCACGGTTGGGAACTGACTAACGAAAACTGGCGTAGCCACAAAGACCGCTTTGCTAAACTATGGGGAATAGTGGCGAAAAAATATCAGTATTTAGACCCCGAACATTATTTCTTTGAACTTCTGAACGAGCCGCCCATTGCTTTTAATGACATGGATTCGCTGAATTTATTGTTCAATACAGCCATTGACTCTATCCGCAAATACACCACACAGCACACCATAGTTACTTCACCACCGCTGGGTAGCTGGGGAATGGCTTATGATTTATACCGTCCGCAGGAAGACACCAATCTTATTTATACCTGGCATTGCTACGATGCCATTAATTTCACACATCAGGGTCTAGTCTGGAACGAGCCGTATTATCCTACAGGCAATGAGTTTCCAACGCAGGGCGATGATTTTTACGAGCAGTTTTTATTTGAAGGCGTAAGGCGCGTTATACACTGGAAAGATTCGTTTGATATGCCCGTTTTTCTGGGTGAGTTTGGCGTGAGCGAACATGCACCGGCCGAAAGTCGTTGCCGCTGGATGGAGTTTCTTACACACAAAACTGACTCAATGGATATTCCTTGGTTTTACTGGGACTGGCGCTGGGATTTCAGCATGTTCAACGGGCACGTTGTTTCGGAAGACAGCATTATCCCGTGCTTTAAATATGCGTTGCATTTATACAGTGATACCATTTCGGGAATTGAGACAGTGGCAGCCAATAATGCTTTTTATGTTTTTCCAAATCCTGTTTTGGAAACATTTACTGTTTCTGGCCTCGGTTCCGATGCACAATTAGAAATAACGGATGCAACAGGTAAATTAATTTACAAAGGGATGAACAGCGGGTCCATGAATGCCTCGTTTCTGAAGCCCGGCTATTATACCCTGTTTGTAAGCGACAGAACTAAAACTTCTTGGCTTAAACTGCTGAAACAATAAATTTGCCGCCAACTTCCATGTTTTTCTCTCGCAGGTTATTCTCCTTCTTTATTGTTTTGTTTTCGGCTAATGCCTTGCTGGCACAGACCGATAAGAGGTCTATTGACCAGAAGTTTTTCGAGTTTGATTTATACCCGTTTGAACTTGTCGAAACCGGTGGTAAGTGGGGTTTGCAGTTTAAACAGGTTTATGAGCGTGCGCTGGCTGTCAATTATCTGAAGCGTAATTTTCATTACAACACCCGTGTTGACACCTTGGTTAAAAACACCTGGCTAGCACTTCCGTTCTACGATAAGTTCGAGCGCTGGAGCTATGGCCCGCGCTTTCAGTTTATAGTTGGAACACGAGGAAATAAAGTGGATGTGTTTACTCTTTCGGGTGAAATTTTGGGCAGCAATGTAACGGAGTTTTTACCCGAAAAGGTGAACCTTGAAAAGAGCGATGTGGTGATGACTCTTAAAACAGGAAGCCAATGGAAATGGTATTACGAGGGTGATTTTTATAATAAAAACACCACCATTTATTACAACTCACCGGTGTTTGATAAACTGGAAATCATTCGTGATACAGTTGTGCAGAATTTTCAATTTGCAACCGAAGTGCAGGGCGTAAAGCAGCGCTACAATTTAGTAGGCCACGAGCTTTCGGGCAATGTGCTGGCAGTTGAAACTAAGCAGCCGGTTAAGGAAGAAGAAAAGCCTCAGGTGCTTGCTGTTGTTGAGAAAAAACAGGAAGCCAAACCTGAAACTGTAGTAAAAGCTGTTGAGCCTCTTGCAGTAAAAGAAACTCCGGCTTTAGCAACGGCACAAGCAGAAATAGCAGCACTTAAAAAGCAACTGGAAGCCGAGCAAAAAGCAAGAGCAGCGGCTGAACAAAAAGCCGCAGAGCAAACCAAACGTGCCGAGCAGGCCGAGCAAGCTAAGGCAGCAGCCGAGTTGAAAGCTAAAAACGAAGAGCAGGAAAAACTTGCTGCACAAAATGCTTTAAGAGAGGCATTGGACAAAGCAAAAGCAGCTAACGAGCAATTGACATCAGCAGAGGCTGAGCAAAAAGCAAAAAAAGAAACAGAGATAAAAGCTGCCGTTGAAAAAGCACTGAAAGAAGCAGAGCAACAAGCTAAATCAGCGATGGATGCAGCAGCAGCCGAAGCACAAAAAGCAAAGCAGGAAGCAGAGCTCGCAAAGGCCAACGCAGAAAAGGAGCGTAAAGAAAAAGCAGCAGCCGAACTGAAAGCTAAACAGGAAGCCGAAGCAAATGCAGCAGCAGAGCAGCAGGCAAAAGAAGAAGCTGAGGCTAAAAAAGTGGAAGCAGTAAAACTTGCCGTAGAAAAAGCATTGAAGGAAGCGGAGCTGAAAGCACAACAACAGTCAGCAGCAGAAAAGAAAGCTAAGGAAGATGAATTAGCACGCACAAAAGCAGAAGCGGAGAAAAAGGCAAAGCAGGAAGCAGAACTGAAAGCAAAAGAAGCGGCAGAGTTGAAAGCTAAACAGGAAGCAGAACTAAAAGCAAAGGAGCAGGAACTTGCAAAAGCAAATGCAGAAGCAGAGAAGAAATCCAGAGAAGAGGCCGAGGTAAAGAAAGCTGAAGAAATAAAACGTGCTGTTGAAAATGCCTTGAAAGAAGCACAGGAAAAAGAACGGATAATAGCACAGCAAAAAGCCAATGAAGAAGCTGTCGCTGCCGAAAAACAAAATCAGGTAACACTAAAAAAAGCGGTTGCCGAAAACTTTGGAGAAATAATTCAGGACCGCAACATTGTTATGCAGAAAATATTGGTGCGCGACAAAATGCTCACCTATGAGTTTTATAAAGAGAACAACCTTTACGGACTTAAAAATGCAGAAGGCAAAGTATTGATTCACCCCGTGATGAAAAATATCAATATTATTTACCCCTCTAATCCTGAGTTGAAATACGGTAACATCAATGCAGCCATTGAGTTTGAACTGGACGGAACGATATTCCGCATTACCAACCCTGATTTTGCCGGCCCCGAAAACTTGGGAAGCCACGCTATCAAATGCACCACCTGCAGCAGCGGATTTAAAAGCGTTGAGGTGAAATGGGACGCAGCTAAAGGCAGGTATTCGTATTAGCCTTATACCGGTAAACTATCCGTTAAAACTAATGGCTGCATTTAACTCATAACTTTCCCACCACATTATGTTGATATTAATTCATCAACAACCCCTTGCACACCTCTGAAAAAATGCTGAAATTGCAACGGTTTTAATAAAGCATCCGTTTTTTCGCAGCAAATGTTCAAGTTTAAATTACGTTTTCTCCTCACGCCTGCGCTGTTTGCCTCCATATTATTCACTCCGTACTGCCTACTGCCCACTGCCGCTTTTTCACAGGAATGTGGAGTAGTCTATGTAACCCCTAACGGAGTATCAGTAGGCGCAGCCGGCACCAAAACAAACCCTGCAAGTTTAGTTTACGGATTAACACTTGCCAACCCCGCCAACAAACGCATCTGGCTGCAATCAGGAACCTATACACTTTCAAACCCTATCAACATACCCTCAGGCGTTGAGTTGGATGGAGGTTACGATGTAAACTGGCAAAAGAGCAATGGCGCAGCCAGCATTATTCTGAGAAACACTTCTAATGTAGAAAGCAATCCTTCGCGCCTGGTGGCGGTATATTGCAACGGAGTAAACAATTTTCGTTTACAGGATTTAACTATACGTGTTACCAACGCCTTTGGCAACGGCACCTCTACCTACGCGCTGTATATGAACAACTGCAGCAACTACAAATTAGTACGCTGTAAATTTATTGCCGGAAACGCAGGCGCAGGCAACAACGGCACAGCCGGAACACCTGGTGTAAATGGCGCAGGAGGCACCGAAGGCGAAAATGGAGATGAAGATGGCCCTTGCTGCCGTGCAGGCGGTGTGGGCGGTTCGGGTACTTTTCCCGGAAGTTTTGCTGGAGGAAATGGCGGTGATGGTGGTGAGCGTGGAGAATACTACGAGTGGAGTGCCGATGGCGAAACCTATCCCGGCTATCCCGGATTAAACGGTGCAGGATTAGGTGGCGGTTTTGGCGGCAATGGCGGCATCGGAATTTTTACAACGATTATTTCCGTTGAGTGTGACCGTGCCCCTGCCAACGATGGCTCACCGGGCGCACAAGGTGCAGACGGAACACAAGGCTCTTACGGCATACCCGGAACAGATGCCTTTGCAAGCGGTTATTACACTCCCGGAAACGGCACTACAGGCGATGCAGGGACTCATGGCTATGGCGGTGGTGGCGGTGGCGGTGGTGGCTCACAGGGTGGTCTTTTCTACGAAACGATATTTAATCTTATTCAGAATACCAATGGCTCGGGTTCGGGCGGTGGTGGAGGTGGCGAAGGCGGTCAGGGCGCACAGGGTGGCTCAGGCGGCTCGGGTGGCGGTGGTTCATTTGCAGCTTACCTCAACGATAATGGTGCAGGCGGTATAATACAGGATTGCAGCTTTCAGGCAGGTAGTGGCGGCATTGGCGGGCTTGGCGGACAAGGTGGTGCAGGCGGTCAGGGCGGACAAGGCGGTGCAGCAGGCGGAATGCTCAACTGCGATGTAGGCGCTGGAGGTGAGGGTGGTGATGGCGGAAATGGCGGAAACGGTGGAGTAGGAGGCAAAGGCTCTGATGGAGTATCGTATGATTTATACCAGGACCCAAGCGGAACACCTGTTACCGAAATGAATGTAAACAGTCTGCTGCAACCGGTAGTAAGAGTTCGCTACAGCGGCTGCACCAATGCACCTGTTGATTTCAGCACCAACGCAACCGGAACGGTACAATGGTATTTTGGCGCAGGATCTTCGCCAACCAATTACATCGGGCTTACTGCGCAGTGTTCTTATTCTACCCAGGGCCGCAAAACATTTACTATGGTGGCTAATGGAATAGCATATACCTTCACAGGCTTCATTGATATTTTCCGCAACGGGCCAACTGCCTTGCCCAATATCAATTCCAATAGTGATTCGCTCTGTGAAGGTGAAACAGGCAGCTTCAGCGCTTCCATACTTGCCGACAGTTATATCTGGACCGTTTACAACGAAACCGATACACAATCTATTTCAGGTCCTGCCTTTCAGAGTTTCAGCAATGTGCCGTTTGACAGCGCAGGAAACTACACGGTGGTGATGAATACCTACACCCAGTGCTGCGGCATCTCTTTCCCCGATACCTTTACCGTAGTGGTTGATTCCATTGTGATGCCCATTATCTCTATTCAATCTACCGCAGAGGATTCAGTCAACACCATTTGTGACCAGACCAACGTTACGTTTGTGGCTACTTCGGATTACGTAGGCATTTCACCCACCTATCAGTGGCAGATAAACGGAGCCAATGCATCGGGCGGAACCAACAGCCCTGCTTATACCACATCATCGTTGGCCAATGGAGATGCGGTAACCTGTGTGGTAACGTCATCACTGGCCTGTGCTGTTGGCGAAAAAGATACTTCCAATGCCATTGTGGTTACGGTAATTGATATTCCGCAACTGACCTGCGCAGCCGATTCGTTTGTAACGGACGAGCCTACTTATTTCAACTCACAGGTGGTTTCGGGCGGGCTTGCTCCCTACACCTTCAGTTGGGATTTTGGCGACCAGACACAAGGCACAGGCGACAGTGTTGCACACATTTATATCAATGACGGAACCTATATGGTAAACCTTGAAGTAACAGATGCAAACGGATGTGCATCAAGTTGTTCAACGGTGGTGGTAACATCAAGTAATCTGAATGCTGCCTTCACGGCTTCCAAGTTCAGCGGCTGCTCGCCCCTGCAGGTTCAGTTCCTGAATCAAAGCACTAATGCGGTAACTTATTTCTGGACTTTTGGTGACGGAACCACTTCGGCAGCTTTTGAACCCATGCACCTGTATAACACTCCCGGTACATACGATGTAAACATGTGGGCCTTTGGCGGAAACGGAAATGATTCGGTGTTTGTAACTTCTCAGATTGTTGTGTTCCCTGAACCCGAAGCAAACTTCCAGTGTTTCCCATCTAACGTTACTGTTGCGGGCGATACCGTTTTCTTTGCCGATAACTCTTCGTCTGCTGCCAATTCCTGGAACTGGCAGTTTGGTGATGGCGGTACTTCAACCGAACAAAACCCCTGGCACATCTATGCCAATAACGGTTCGTATGATGTAACATTGACCGTTACCAATATCTATGGCTGCAAAGACAGTCTTACTATTCCCGCCTTTGTTTACATGAACGTTGGCGTAAATGAAAACAATGCAGTAAAAGACTTTGCTTTAATAAATGTTTATCCTGTTCCGTTCTCAGCCAACCTTAACATCGAATTCTACGTTCCTTCAAGCGGGCAGCTTGAGATATATCTGGAAGATGTGCGCGGCAGAAAAGTAGAAACCATTTATTCGGGCGAGGCATTGGCAGGAGTTCACAGAATGAATCACGCTGTTGCAGGTATAGAATCAGGTGTATATCTTTTGAGAACAAATTACGCAGGGCAGGTGTTTTACCACAAATTGATTGCTAATCCTAAATGAGATTTTATAGAACGCTGATCTTTATGATTATTAAGATGTTTTATGATTTTCCGGTTTTGTTGAAATCAGTGAGAACCATAAAAATCATAACAATCTGCGTTCTATCACTTTTATCAATTCAATCATTCGCTCAGGAGTGTAACATCGTTTACGTTTCTCCCAACGGTGCTAATGCCGGTGCCGCAGGAACTCAGGCAACACCTGCAAGTTTAACCTACGCTTTAACATTGGTAAGCCCTGCCAACAACCAGATATGGTTGGCAGCAGGTAATTATAATATCTCAACTACCATTGACTTAATCAGCGGAGTAACTATTGAAGGAGGCTTTGACCCGGTAACCTGGATAAAATCAAACAGCACGCCCAGCATCATTAACCGCGACAACTTAAACGTATTGCCTGCGCCCAACCGTTTGGTTGCTGTTTCGTGCGTTGGAATTTCAAACTTTAACATCAACGATTTAACCATCAACGTTGCCGATGCAGTGGGCAGCGGAGTAACCACTTACGGTATTTACCTGAGCGGCTGTTCTGATTACAAGCTTACACGACTGAAAGTAAATTCAGGAGATGCTACGGATGGTGATGACGGTGCTCCCGGTGTTAACGGTATTGATGGCGCAGACGGAGCAGACGGACAAGGCGGTAACGAGTGCGGTAACGGAAACACAGCCGGTGGTGCAGGCGGAAATACTCCTGCCGGTTTTCCCGGTGGTAATGGTGGCGATGGTGCTCCCGAAGGCGATCCGATGGTATTATGGCCTCCCTGGGATTTTGATGCCGGAGAAGGGTTTGATGCCAATCCCGGACAACCCGGACTTGGTCCATGCGCAGGCACAGGCGGCACAGGCGGACAGGGTAATACCAATGCCTTACCTTCATCGGTTTGCTTTTTTATAGGCTCATGCACAGCCGGAGTTATTACACATGGCGGTGCAGGTACCGATGGCGGTGATGGTTTAGATGGTGCTAACGGAGCAGATGGTATTCCTGCCCATACAGGCGGTTTTTTTATTCCCGGTGACGGACAGAACGGAGTAGATGGAGAACACGGCTGCGGTGGCGGTGGTGGTGGTGGCGGTGGCTCACACGGTGGTGCTTTAATTGACGATAATGGTTCAGGTGCCGGAGGTGGTGGCGGTGGCGAAGGCGGGCAAGGTGGATTTGGTGCTACAGGTGGAATGGGCGGTGGAGGCTCATTTGGTATTTATGTAGATGCCAATGGCGCCAACGGTGAAATAAGTGATTGTATTGTTACAGCAGGTGCTCCCGGAATGGGCGGGCTTGGCGGAATACCCGGTGGCTTTGGCGGCTTTGGCGGTCAGGGCGGACAAGGTGGAGGAACAGGCTGCACGGTTGGTCGTGGTGGTAATGGCGGAAACGGTGGCAACGCTGGTCGTGGCGGCACAGGCGGAAACGGTGCGCCCGGTGTTAGTCAGGAAGTATATGAAGACCCTAACGGCATTGCTGTAGCACAAACCAATATGAATGCACCGGTAGAACCCAACGTATTCCTTACCAACACCGGTTGCACCTGGCACGATATTGATTACAGCACCAATGCCAGCGGAATTATTCAATGGTATTTTGATGGTGGCAGTGTTCCGCTGAGCACCTTCGGGCAAAGCACAACTACACAATACAACACCTTCGGAAGACATGATATTACTCTGGTGAGTAACGGAATTCCTTTTATCCTGAATGATTTTGCGGGTGTTTTTGTTGACGGCACTCCTTTTCTTCCTGAGATAGTTGCTCCCGACAGCGCTTGCCCCGGGCAGCCTGTAAACTTCTCGGCTATATTTCCTTCGGTGTTTAACGTATTAGCTTACGATTGGAATTTTGGCGACCCTGCTTCGGGTGCTAACAATACTTCTGCGGCTGCTGCACCTGCGCATACCTTTGCCAATGTGGGCAATTACTGGGTAACGCTGCAAACAACATCCGAGTGCTGTGGCCGCTCAAAGGTTGACAGCTTTTTAATTCACATTGTTCCTTTCCGTTTGCCCGAAGTATTTATTTCGGCTGACCAGGATAATATCTGTTTTGGTGATGTGGTGGAGTTTGCAGCAGTACCTGTTTGGGGTGGTTATAATCCAACGTTTGAATGGTTTGTAAATGGAAACTCTGCAGGAACAAATCCTACGATTGTACTTCCGGGCTTAAGCAATGGCGATCAGGTTTATTGCGAACTGACCAGTTCTTATACCTGCCCTACACAAAACCCGGTGCAATCGCCTACGATTAATATTACGGTAAATCCTTTGCCTACGCCTGTTTGCAGTTCTACTTTAAATTATCTGGGTGCAAATACACAGTTTGATGTTACCAGTCCTGTGGGCACACAACCCTTTACCTACGCATGGGATTTTGGTGATGGCGGAACCGCTTCTATACAAGACCCAACCCACACTTTTGGCGGAACAGGCATTTACAATACCTCGGTAGTGCTTACCGATGCCAACGGATGCGAGGCTACCTGTAACCTTCCGGTTGATATTATTATTCCACCTTATGTGTATGCCGAGTTTACTTCGGTAATAAACCAGACCTGCGCTAACACAACTGTAAACTTTACCGATATCAGCACCGGAAATGTGATAGAATGGTATTGGGATTTTGGCGACCCTGCATCGGGTGCCAACAATACTTCAACGCTGCAAAACCCTACACACGTTTACACCACAGCGGGAACTTACACCGTAACCTTTGCGCCCGGAAACGGGGTGTTTACCGATACCCTTGTAATGCCTAATTATGTGCAGGTGTTGGAACTTCCCGTGCCTGATTTTATGTCGCCACAAACAACCTATTGCGAGCCTGCCGAAGTTAAGTTCTATGATGAATCAGACGGGGCGGTGCAGTGGTTATGGGATTTTGGTGACGGAGGAACTTCGGATTTACAAAACCCATGGCACACCTACGAAGAAGACGGAGCCTACACGGTAACGCTTACCATTACATCAACAGACGGATGCACCAACACGGTAACCTACACGGATTACATCACCGTGCTTCCTTCGCCTGAGGCCGAGTTTGAGGCCGATAGTCTGGTGTGTACAACGGTTCCTGTTCTGTTTACCGATTTATCCGTTGACGCCAATGGCTGGAGCTGGGATTTTGGTGATGGCGGTGGATTTACCGACAGTGTTCAAAATCCATATCACACGTATCAAAATCCGGGTGAATACACCGTTACGCTTGCCGTTACCAATGCGCTGGGCTGCACCGATACCCTGGAAAAGCCCTGGTACATGGAGGTTATTCCTTATCCGAATGCTGATTTTGCGCCCGACAGCGTAGCCCTGCAACTGCCCGATACCATTGTGCAGATATTTAACTACAGCACCGATTACGATACCTGGGAATGGGAGTTTGGCAATGGCGATACCATTGTGGACCTGAACCCCGAAGTGCATTATCCCGAGCCGGGCGTTTATAACATGATATTGTATGTATCTAACCGTTTGGGTTGCGTGGATACGCTGATTGTACCGTTTCAGGTGTTTGAGATGGAAACCTTTTTTGCGCCCAACAGCTTTACTGCCGATGGTGACGGACTGAACGAATACTGGAAAGGCTACGGTAAAGGCATTGTGGAATATCGCCTGCGCATTTTTAACCGTTGGGGCGAAATGGTTTTCTTCAGCGATTATATTGACCAGCCCTGGGATGGCACCGACCTGAAAGGTGTTCCCGTTCCGCAGGGTGTTTTCACCTACTCGGTATCCATGAAATGGTACACGGGCAAAACGTTTTCAAGAAACGGAACGGTTACGTTGATACGATAGTCCATAGTCCACGGTCCATAGTCCATAGTTTTTTTCAGATGATAAAAAATATAATAATCAGCCTGCTGGCTCTGCTTTCGCTTGTATATCTCATCAATCCAACGGCAGGTATTTTAGAATTTATTCCGGATAACATTCCTTTTATCGGCAATCTGGATGAAGGGGGTGCTGCTTATATTTTATACAGTTGCATTGAATATTTCAGGGGGAAACAGATTGGGCTTTTCAGGGCCTGGAGGTAAGGGTTGAGGGGTGGCGGATAGAGAATGCTGTAAGAAAAATAAGAAACCCTTTACAAGAACTACAAAACCCTTTGCGAAAAGTATAAAACTCTTTGCAATAAATGAAAATCCCTGTCAGGAAATGTAAAGTTACAGTTGGGACAATCAGGGATATTTAAATGGTCGGATTTTTCTTATTATTGTCTAACCTTTAAAATCAAAGAATGAAATCAATAATATCACTCCAATTCTTCATCTTTGGTTTGACTATGTTTGCTTATAGCCAGAGAGAAGCAGTAAATCAACTTGATTCTGCCGGCAAAAAACATGGATATTGGAAAGAATACCTTGATTATTACTGGGATATAGCTAAAGACAGTAATCAGGCTGTATATTATTGGTATATCTATTATGACCACGGACAAAACACTGCAACTTTTGGGAAGCGCGGTGAAAAAGGATGGAAATTTGAGCCAGCCAATGATACAATAGGACGAAATGAAAAACCGATTTTGCTTGATGGAAAATATACATCATGGGACGATAAAGGAAAACTTAGAATTGAACAGGAATGGAATAAGGGCGAACCGCTTTATTACAAATCTTACCGCAAAACAGGCGAACTTTGGCTGCATATGAATTACAGAGAAAAATGGAATAACATTCCCCATACCTATGCTATTTATGACTACAAAAAAAACGGTGAAGTAAAACTTTACTATGTTTCTAAATCAAACGGTAAATGGGCATCATACTATTCCGAGTGGGATGCTATTAAAACAGATACAACCAAAATTAACGGTGATACTTCATTTGTTACCGTGAATGTTTATTCAAAAGGTCAGCATCTTTTACAAGCTGATAAAATTTACCTTAACAATAATCGGGACGAAACAAAACCCTATTCTATGTTTCATGGTAATTATGTTTCATGGTATCCAAACGGACAAAAACGTGCAGAAGGTGAATTTTATTTCAACCGTAATGTTGGTGAATGGAAACGCTGGGATAAAAAAGGCAAGCCTCTGTCTAACTAATAAAATATATAAAATGCTTAACGAACTTAAAATTATTTTCAGGGACATAAAAATTCAACGTTTGTTTTATTGTCTGGGGATCTTGTTGTGGACGGTAATGATGTGGAACGATGATTTAGATGAGCGAACGTTCAGTAGTAATTTCACAACAGCTCATCTCTTTGTTTGGGCTATACCGGATGCATTACTCTTGTTTCAAATTATATTCAATAACAGAATTATCTGGATGATACTTGTTGTCTGTGTTTTACTCATTGCAATATGGATGACATTACTCATATTCATTTCGCCATTACAGGGTATTATTTTTAGCGGTTTGTTTATGTTAATGGGTTTAGTGCTTTATCATATGCAACCACAGACTAACATAAAAGAAGCGTAGAACCAAAAAGAAACAAGCACAAAACCCCGCCCACAGCGGGGTTTTGTTTTACTCTTCGTTTCTGTATGGCTCAAAATACTTGGGTTAATTTTTGTTAACCCATTCAGCCATCCCGATAATAATCCCACTTTTGCGGCACCAATAATGAAAAAGAGTTTAATACTGTTACTGCTTGTGTTTCCCGGCATTGCTGCGTTTGCGCAGTTCAATGCCTACAAGCCGGTTAAAATTTCGGGCAAAGTAATAGACGCAGAAAATCCCTCGCTGCAGTTCTACAACTTGTTGGTGGTTAACAAAACCACTGCCGAGGGTGTGTTTGGTAATCAAAACGGTGAGTTTGTTATTTATGCCCGCATCAGCGATACCATTATGGTAAATTCGGTTGGCTACAATACCATTAAGTTTTGTCTGCGCGATTCTATGCCACAGGCCGAATATCATGTAACGCTTCAGCTGAAAAAGATTTCGGTAGAACTGAGAAGCGTTACCATTCTTAGTCCCCGCGACCTGAACGAAATTCAACGCGACATTGAAAAGCTGGGTGTGAAAAAAGATGAAACCATGCTGGAAGGAGTCAATGCTTTTGAAAGTCCTATTACTGCGCTGTATCAGATGTTCAGCCGCAGAGAGCGCTCACGCAAATTAGTGGCGGAACTGGAAAACGAAGCCCGTATGCGTTCGCTGCTGAAAGAGCTGCTTACCAAGTACGTGGAGGCCGACATTATCAGCCTGCATGACGATGCCTTTGATGATTTCATTGATTTTTGTGCTGTTTCGGATGAAATGATAAAACACTCATCGCAATACGACTTTGCGATGTATATCAAGTCGCGCTATCAGGTATATGATAAGTATGGCAGCGGAAGACGGTACTGATATTTGTCACACTGAGCGTAATCGAAGTGTTAGCAATTAAAGTCTTTTATAATTTTGAGAAAAAATACAGCTATGAAAAAATTATTCATTCTATCACTTCTGATTTCTAACTTCCAACTTCTGACAACGTTCGCACAAACCGGAGTTGTTATTGATTACAAAATTTCGGCAGGCGATAGCAGGGGTTCTGTTTCGGGAAATACCAAAATGTACAGTCAGGATGGCAACACCCGCAGCGAGATGCAGATGAATATTCAGGGCCTTCCGATGGGTGCCATTAATACCGTTACGCTTACACGAAAAGATAAGCCCAATACCATTGTTACGCTGAATGCAGGAAATAAAACCTACACCGAAATGAGTTATGAGCAGGCTCAACCCGAAGAGCGCAAAAGCAATGAGCCGTTTGAAGTAACCGTTGTGGGCAAAGAAACCGTGAACGGTTACAGTTGCACCCATGTTATTGCAAAATTCAAAAACTCCGGAAAAATGCGTAACGAGTGGTGGACATCCAAAGATGTTGCAGGCTTTTCAGGCTTTTCGGGATTGAAAGGAACTAAATACCTTGACGATGATAATTTTTTCAGCAAAATGGCTGAGAAAGGTGCTGATGGTTTTCCGGTACGTATGAAAATGAGTGAGGCAGGAGCCGCAGGCAGTTTTCAGATGGATCTGGTAAAAGCAGAGAAGAAAAATCTGGAAAGTTCACTGTTTGAAATACCTGCAGGATATACCAAAGCAGCAACAGTTGATTTAAGCAACATGCCTAAAAGCATGCAGGAAATACAGAATATGTCGCCCGAAGAGCAGCAGAAAATGTTGCAGGAAATGATGAAAATGTATCAGGGGCAAATGCCTGCCGATAAGCCGTAATCAGGAAACAATTATGCCGTCACGCATGGTGAGAACGCGGTCGGTCATGCCCGCCAGTTCATTGTTATGCGTTACAATAACAAAGGTTTGTCCGAATTTTTCGCGCAGGGTAAAAAATAACTGATGCAATTCCTTTGCAGAAGCAGAATCCAGATTTCCTGATGGTTCGTCTGCC
The DNA here is from genome assembly GCA_050186075.1 of Bacteroidia bacterium. Lineage (GTDB taxonomy): Bacteria > Bacteroidota > Bacteroidia > SXHM01 > SXHM01 > SXHM01. The sequence continues at coordinate 17,156 of JBFWYU010000033.1, read as the reverse complement.
AGCACCACATCAGGGTTGTTAATTAATGCTCGCGCAACTGCTATACGCTGCTGCTCACCACCCGAAAGTTCAGAAGGTTTATGATTTTTGCGTTGTTCCAATCCAAGAAAGGAGAGGAGTTCCAGTGCTTTTTTCTCTGCTTCCTCTTTACTCGTTTTAGCTATAAATGCCGGAATACAGATATTTTCCAATGCTGTAAACTCGGGCAGCAGGTGATGAAACTGGAAAACAAAACCAATGTGTTTGTTGCGGAAAGCTGAAAGTTGTTTGTCCTTTAGTCCGTTGATATCGGTATCATTTACCCTGACCAGCCCCGAATCGGGCTTATCCAATGTGCCGATAATATGCAGCAATGTTGATTTTCCTGCACCGGAAGGGCCCACAATACTTACCACTTCCTTGCGCTGAATCTCAATACTAACGCCTTTCAGCACTTTTAATACACCGTAAGATTTGTGAATGTTTTGGGCTTGGATAAGCATGGGTGCAAATGTATTTTATTTATCTTTTGTATAATTCTGTTCATTCATGTATGTTTGCACCCCCTAAAAAAATATGGCGAGGTAGCTCAGGTGGTTAGAGCGCAGGATTCATAACCCTGAGGTCGGGGGTTCAATTCCCCCTCTCGCTACGAAAGGTTAACCTTAGTGAGAGTAGTAAGAGCCGCAATCTAGCGGCTCTTATAATTTCAACTAAAAATTAACATGGTCAAACAATGGTCAAACATCTTGCGGAAGCAAAGATAGTCTTGGCATTGTTCATAACTTTTAACGGTCTAAATCATGCTCTGGTGCTGGGTCTCGAAGGATACCTAATTCATCCAATCGTTCCAACTCAAGCCTTTCTTTTTCACCTTCTTCCATACCGGCAAAGAACCCTTCAGAAAACGGTGATTTTATACCTAGGCTTTCTACGATAATATCTGAAACATCCTTTTCGTGTTTTGCTATGATATAACCCTCATTAAAGGCTTTGACAAATTCTTTATTGTCTTCGTATTGATCATGTTCAGTTTTCATGGCTTAAAAGGTTTGTTTAGCATTCATTTCTAGATAAAGTTCAATAGAGGTTCGGTCGTAAACGATATTTCGTTCACTTCCTGAATAGCGGATTTTTCCTTTGTTCCTTAACTCAGCGAGGGTTGATCTACTTTTAATGTTTAAGAGCCGCTTTGCTTCATCAGCACCTATCCATCGATCCTCTTTGATGTTTTCTTTATCCCTAATGCGTTCGACAACGACATCAATGAGTTTGAAGAATGCCTCTGAGTTTAAGCAGATGATTTTAAGGTCTGTAGTTTCCATAGGTTAGCGTTCTAAAAGGTTATGTTGTTCTAAGTCTAATTCAGGAGTTTGGTCTTGTTCCAATCTGATACTTTCAAGTTCTAGGAGGCGGTTGTTTTGTTTGTCTAATGCTGCTAATTGTTCCTCATCTATCCCGAGCCGAGAAAACTTCATTTCGCTGTTAACTTCGCCATACGTGATGCCAAATGTCTTTTCCTGATGCTCATAGGTAGCATATCCAGCCGCTTTGAGGTTCTGATAGAAATGTTCTGAACTTTCAGAAGCACGAAACAGGTCTTGCACCTTTTCAGCGAGCAAGTCTTTCATGAGATTTACTTCACCATTTCGCTTTTCTGCGAAGTATTCCTTCTCATTATGGAGTTTGAGCCCGTAGTTCTTCTCATCTATCCCTATAGTGAGTTCAGGATGTTTTTCTCTCATGAAGTCGAGCATTTCAAAGTGAATGCTTTTCAGCTCTGCTTTTGAAAGCCGAGTAGATTTATCACTGCAAATTTCGTTCGCTGATATAAGAAGGTGGCAGTGAAAGTGATTTTCTGTGAGATGATGGGTTCCAAAAGCCAATGCCCGAGGGTATGCTATTTCCAAGTAATGCTGAACAATGCTGTCCATAATGGCAATTGACATTATTTCTCTATCCAAGGGCGATACCGAAAGGATTGTGTGAAGTGCCCGGTTTCCATTGGAACGTTTCTTTGCATATTGGTCATAGTTGTCTGTAAATTCCTGAATAATGGCATTGAGTTCCGTAGATGAGAGATTATGAAATATTCCTTGGTTCCTATAATCCGCAATCCTTTGTTTATCCTTTGCGATATAGGTAACGGTAGAACCAACGCCACCACTTGTTTTAACGGGAATTGCTTTGATAATCATTCAGAAAATCAATAAGGGCTTGAAGGTGTTCAGGATGTTTTTTCAGGTAATCGGAAATGAAATCTTGGAAGGATTGAGGTTTCATGAGTGCAGCCTTTACTTGTTGTTCTACTTCTAAAAGATGCTTCTGCATTTGGGTAATATCAGTTTGTGAGATATCTCGTACAGAATTTATATGCCTTACTAATTGATTAACATTAGTTCCGATCCTTCTTAACTCAATTATTAAGGTTTGAATATTATTGTCTTTTGGTAGCACATATCCGGTTCCTTCTAAATTCGCTGCTATAAGCGATTTTATGAAGTCTGGTAGGGTTTTGCCGTGGTTAGTAGCTTTTGCTTCTACATTCTTTGCAACGTCCATAGGAAAACTTAACGTCACCGACCTATGTCGGCTCCGATACTGCTTCTTTCGATTGCGGAATAGTTCTTTGCTATATTCACTTTGTTCAGCCATTTACTACTTGCACTTTAGGCACTATTTTGAGTTCAGGAAATTCAATGTATGAAACGGTTTTAGGTGCATCTCCTTTCACTTTTGCTGGAGGTCGGTTTGCCTTCCTCGTCATGCGACTATTTTCATAGTAGGGGTGCATTTCAAGAATGGTGGGTCTGTTTGGACCTGGGACATAAAAAGCAGAGCCTTCAGGAAGATGAACTAATTCTGAAGCTGTCATAACCTCCCTTACTCCTTCTTTTCCGTTCTCATTTACGAACGTCCATTTACCCATACGTTTTTCAAACTCTTTCGCTAATTCTATTTCCATTCCACCGAATATGATTTTACTATAGCTGTTCTGATAGATGGTTTCCGCATCTTGCTTTCCGTATCGTTCTATCAATTGTGATTTGCTTTGAATAGCAAATGTTATTGATACAGAGTATTTCCGAAGGTTCGCCATAGCTTCAGGAAACCCTTGAATGGTGAGGCTTCCAAGTTCGTCACCTATGATAAACATATTAAGTACGTCTTCGGTAACGGTGTGAGACATACAAAAACGGAACAGTTGGGCAAAGTAGATTTCCGCAAGGAATGAGAGGTACTTTGCATCAGTTACCGGTATATGAATGAAAAGTGCCATTTTCTCATTTCGTAGCGTTTTAAAATCCAAAGTGTTTTTACTGGTTACAAGTGCAATGGCTTCGTCATCAAATATCCCTAAAGAACTTTGGGCTGTGGCTAGAATTGAAGACAACAACCTTTGGTCGTGCTTTACCAAGGCTTTGTATTCCGCAAATAATTTGTCATCTGCATATTTGACAAAAAGCTGGTCAATTTTACGTGGATCACCTTGCAGGATATTGAGAAGATACAAGGTGTTCGCCAGTGTTTGTTGAGGCTTTGGTAGCTTCTTTTGAATTTTAAACAGGAGAACCACCAACCGAGCTGCCATTGTCGGCCAGAAACTGTCTTTAGATGTTTTCTTGGCAGAAGCAAATAATGCTTCACCTAATATATTTAGCTCTGTACTACTGTTTGCTGTAAGAAGCGGATTAAACCCTATGCTTACGTCCGGATCAGTGAAGTCGAGAATTTTTACTGTAAAGCCTTTTCGTTCAAACTCACCCGAGGTCTTTTCAAAGAGTTCTCCGGCAGGATCGAGAATGATGGCACTACAATTATCCAATTCAAGGGCAGTTGGTATGAGAACAGTTGAAGTTTTACCACCACCGGAAGGGGCAATAACACAGCAATGCCGAAATGATAGGTCTCTCGAAATTTTTCCGTCACCAATCCAAATGCCGTCATTCCGTGAGGAAATAAGTTCTGATATATCACCGAAGTCATCATCATAGTTTTCCTTTCTTTCAAGAGGTCTTTTCGAAGATGATAAGAGGGCGATAATGAGAAGAACAATAATAATGACGACTATCCACATGACTTTTAGGTATTACTTTAAACCATTTTCAATACTTGTTTCAATAAACTCTAAAACAATCCGCAGTCCTCGGACTAACAAAAGAATAGTCCACATGAGAAACTTTCCCAGAAGTTTTAGAAGTTCTAATAATATTTCTTTCATGGTGATGAATGTTAGTTAATGAGTACTGTTGCTCCTTTGCCTTCCCACATGTTTTTAAAGAACTGAGAAACGATTTCAAATTGCTCATCTTGCTGTACTGTTTCCGGCAAGTAGAAAATGTGAATTGTGATACCGCAAAGGCTTTTCATTGCGCACTGCTTTTCTAAGTAGGATGTAATGAATGCAGGGTTTTCTTTTATGGTTCGTAAGGTTTTCTGATTATAAAAGGATATTCCTGTTGTATGTTCCATCATATCGCTGTAAATAAATAGTTCACCTTTGCATGTTTTCCTTTCACTCATTTCATTTAATTTTCTTGCGAGCGGTATATAGATTGAAGACTGCAATTTCCCTACAGGAATTGCTTCGAGTTGCATAAGCGCATTGTCAATATCCTTTTGAAATTTCTTGATTTCACCGTTTCGTTCCAGTTCATTCGAAAACCATTGATTACGGGCGGGAATACTCACTTTATATTCTTTGTTTAGCCGTATATCCGTTATAGGGAGAAGGGTACATATTACCCCCTTCCATTTGTTCGCTTTTAGTCCGAAATAATCTTTGACTTGTTTCCAGTCAGGTATGGATTGAAGAGCATCTGTTCGGTCATACATAACCGTTAGTTCAACATCTTGGGCTTGTAATCGTATAGTACATGCGATGAGGAAGAGCGGTAAAATGAATATAGTTTTCATGATAGTTGGAGTTTAGGGTTAGTGATATTGAGAAAGTCCTCTTTGTCGAAGGTGTTGAAGTTGGAATGCCCATCAGTTCTGTTTGCGACATTTTCCATCACGAAATCAGAGAGGGTTTTTCTAGTCATGGAGGAAATCCAATTACTTAATTCTTCTTGGAGTGATGGGATATGATCCCGGTCGCGTTCGAGTGCTTTTTGCGTAGTTTCTCTCTTATTCAATTCCGCATCTAAAGCAGATAATGATTTGGTGAGTTTTCGTATTTTCCGTTTGCCTTTTAGTTCCTCATATTTATTCATTACATCTGCCCATTGGGGACACTTGCCAAGTATGTATCCCGTAGCAATTAATAAAATCCAGTTGATGATGATAAAGCCCAATAATGGCACCTCATTATTGTTCTCGTTGCTCTCGAAGAATGAGTTTCTAAATACACCAAGGAAATAAAAAAACAAGGTGATGATACAAACCCAAAAAATCACGATAAGGATTCTATGAAGCAGGGTTTTAGCTAGGGTTAAGGATTTCTGAAAGAGATGGAAAACAACTACTACAGCAAGAGTAATTCCGAGTGCAATGAGAATTGAAAAAAGTAAGCTGTTTCCGAAAACCTGAAAGGCCAAGGCATTGAATAATACCTCTGACACCAGCATGATTGCAGCAAAGAGGAGTACAAGAGGTAATACTCTCCAGGGATAGGTAGTTACATATTTTTCTAAAGCACTCCTCTTTAGATTTATTTCCTTTACTAGCGTTGCTTTTTGCCCAGATAGTTGGGCAATTGAGGTTTTGCAGATTGATAATTCGTTTTCAATTTCTAATATTAATTTGCTCAATCCCATTTTCACTTTATTGGTGAGTAATGAGTAGCCTTCTATGATTGGCCTTACATACGAGTTGATCGCCTCTTTCGGGGCAGGTCGGTTTTCCTGTGCAAAGAACCGGGACTTTTTTAAAGCTTCCTCATGAATGACTTGATGTTCTTGTTCGATTTCTGTTTCTAATGCCTCAACACGAGTTTGTGCGAAGGCTGAAAAGGTTGTTGTTTTCATTGTTCTGAGATTTTAGGATGAATAAATGGTAAAGACTGCTGATTGATTGATGGCTCTCTGGTGAGCAGTCGAAATGAAGAGAGAGCGGTTTTTCGTGGAATTCCAGCCTTATCTAAAAGGGTGAGGTAATCAATAAAGTATTGAGAAGTTTTTATAGCCTCTGGGGTTGGTTGTTGGGAGTGATTTAATGGATGTTTCCTCATAGTCTTAGTTTTTAAGGCCATTATGGAAATTGGAGACGCAAGAGATTGAGGGCTGGACTACTTTGTTATAATAGTCTATACTGCATCTACCGGTCGAAGCTTGCTTCGTAAGGGCAGGAGTATACTGCGTGTTCAGTTACTTTTGCGGCACCCATTTTCCAGAATGGGTGTCCTTTTCGTTAGGAGGTTTTTCTTATCTTCGTCCTGTGAAAAAGAGCATTTGTTGCCGCAAATCTCAGGAGGATTGAAAGCGTGAACAAACACCTTAAGCCCTTAAGGTGCGCAAGTGAGTTCATTATTTAAAATGTTACTTAGATGATTATCCTATTTAACGTAGTTGAGACACTAAGCGAAGAGCGGAAGGCGCTGTTTCATGAGGTCGAGAAATTTGCATATAGCTTATATCTGAAGGAGGCGCTCAATGTTAAATTTCATGAGGGGAAAAGAGATAATGTAGAAATAAAAGGAGAACCATTCTCTCAATCCGGCTTAGAGAAACGAATACTCAATACAACTGGAACGGAGCATCCTAGAACCCGTGCCATTTTTCGATGGATAGAAGTTGAAACTATTCCTGATATAGAAACACTTGAAGTTATTTACCAAACCTTTAAACAAAAGGATGAAAAAAGTCTAGTCGAATTATTAAGTTTTGATGAACTAATTGCTGAGTTTTTATCCGTTTCCGAATATCTGAAAGACAATATTGAACATTACGAGAGTTTAAAGAAAATCGAAAAGAATAAAAGGAAAACAATTGATAAAGATGATGTAGTTGCTTATATCGAACACCGCTTCGCCAAAACTCATAGTTCCAACGCTTCAGATGCTGAAATAAGAAATGCTTATAAGGCATTATTGAGTTTGGTGCTTTTACTATCAACTGGTAAGAATACCCTTGCTAAAGATGCAGAGTTACATAGGATTGATAAAGAGTTAGAGAAAATAAAAGAAGAAAAATTCTTCGATCAGAAAGCTGAGATTTCTAAAATCATTAAAGACTACAGAAATACTAATCCGCTTAATATTTTTCAAAAATTTATAGCAAAGATTTCATCGGCTATCGGATTGTTTCTTGTTCTATCGGTATCGGTATTAGCTGGATATGTTTATAGTAGAAAGCAATCTTCTTTGCCCCCAGACTTTCTAAGATCCCAAGAGGAGTACCTAGAAAATGGTTATGTTTCTCAAACTGATACTCTGTTTCATTTACTTCAGGATAGTCTCAATAATTTCACAACTAGTAACATTGATAGTGGCGATTATTGGTACAAGGAAGCAAAAAAAATATATATGACTGATGAGTGGGATATTAAGATAGATTACTTCAGCAAAGCACTTAAATTTAATCCCACACGAGGTGCTATTTACTATCATCGTGGAAGTTCATACGAGAGCATAGGTTTTGAATATTATGATGAAGCTATCAGTGATTATACAAATGCTATAAAATATCGCATTTCAGATACGATTATATTTAATGGTCTCTATAGTAGTAGAGGGCGACTTAAAATGGCACTGAAAGATTATGCAGGAGCAGAAGCAGATTATAATACGTTTCTTGATTTAACTAATGAATGGAAGAATAGCACTATGCCAAAGGAAGCATTGAAATGGGCAAACATTGTAATTTCATCAGCATACAAGGAAATTGCATTTGCTTGCTACAAGCAGGGAAACTACCAGAAAGCGCTTGAAAAATACAAGGCTGCAATTCAATTAAATGATCCTGATGGTTATGATGGTTATGAAAAATACAATGGATTAGCATTGACTTATGCTCAAATGGATAGTTTAGCTCCAGCTATTGATGCCTTTGGCGAGACACTGCATTACTGTTCTTACCGTTCTGATACAATAATGTCCTATGATGGTATTTTTAGTTGCTATAAGGCTATGGGAGATAAAGAATATCACGATTTTTATAAGAGCGAAAGGCAAAAGAACTATATAATAACGCACTATAATGGAGCAATTGCATATTTAGATAAAATTCTTTCCTGTGAAATAGATAAAGATAACAGGCTTAAATACGAAGAACAAAAAGCTTTGCTTTTAGCAAGAATTTCAGAGTTGGATTAATCAATATCTGGGGTCTTTCTTAAATGGCAGCTTTGCTATTTTTTCTACTTCAATACTTGCAAATCCAAAGTCATCAACGACTTTTCCTAAAATCAAATAACAGCCACGACCCCGAAAGGGATATTACCTAAGGGTTGGAGGCTTGAAGTATGGCAGTTTGTAAATTACTTTAGTCACGAATTACCTGATGCTGCAAGTGATGTAGAAGCAATAATTAAGAAATTGATTGAAATAGAAAAGAAAGTAGCATAACTCACAACTGAGATACAAGAAAGGCAATAATCATTAGAATGATTTTAAGCATTTTCATCATGCGTTCTGCTCTATCCTGTGGAAGAGCAGCAGCCGAATATACCATGAGAGTAATCCAAAGGATGCCAATAATAAAGAGAAAAATGAGTGTGTTCATTTTATTGAATTTTTTATTTGTTGAAATAACCACCCCAAATAAATGGTGCATTATGCCTTTAAAAAAGGACAGAGAGTAAAACCATTTTATCCTGATTATTAATCAGTTGACTGTTTTACTGATTACTCTTAAATACTTAAAAACATGATTCCAGAGCATCTTATACCCTTATAATATTTTGACTATGAATAAATTACATTCAAAAAAATAAGAAAAGGACAATTCGGGACAAAAAATGACAGAAGTAGCATAAATAATTTTTAGTCCCAATAAATACAGGGCTTTCCGAATGTCACAAAATCCAGTTTTACTTCATTTTTGATAATGTTGATGTATTGTTACAGAAAATACAAACTATATTAGCAATCAGTTAGCCCCTTGGGATTTATATGGATTACGATATTTACAGTTGGATGCAATATGATAGCAAGTTGCTCAATCAATACCATTTATCTTTTTTTGAAGATGATGCAAGTCGAGAAGGTGAAAGCGTTGGTGTTTTAGATGAGAAAAAAATAGTTGAATTCTTTTTTGGCGATGCTGGAATACGACATTTGCTGTACAAAGAATTAGGACTGCATACCGTACCGGAACACTTTCTCGAAATTTCAAAGCCTATTGCTCAATATCCAGGAGATATTGATGTCATGCTCATCAATAACGCCAATGCTCATCAAACAATTGCGATTGAATGTAAAGTAGTAAAAGTGACTTTTGAGCGTGACGGAAGAGAGAAGGTCAATAAAATTGAGAAGTTGGCAAAAGGTGTAGGGCAAGCAAACGGCTTACGGGAAATGGGATTTTACAAAAGCTATTTGATGGTTTTCATTGTTTCAGATGCTCGTTTTGACCTTGATAATAGTCATATTTGGAGAAGGGTAAGTAGTGAAAAGCTAAGACTTATTGTCCGCTTCACGGGATATGAGGATTTGCATAAAAATGTGGGACTTATTATTTGTATGATTTCTCAACCCACAGGAAATAATATACGAATGACAGGATCGGTAGCCGTTAAGCATAAAATACCCGCAGAAGAACAAGAGCAAGGAACAAAACTTACTGCAAAAATTAAAGAGTATCTCCAATCACAAGGAAGATAATTACTTCTTACCCTTCTTTTCTTCTAAAAGAGCAATGAGCTTATCCCTCATTTCAAGCTCTTTCTTCAAACGCTCAACTTCTTTAGTACTGTTATCATCAGAAATATCAACTGGTAGTTGTTTAAGATAATACGCAAAGAAGTTATGCTTTAAGGCTTTTGAAATTTCAAACAGCAAATCACTATCTACGGATTTACTTTTGTATAAATGATAAATACTTGATCTGGTTTTATTGATTTTTCGAGCAAGAGCAGACTTTGACATATTCTGTTTCGTTGCCGTTTCTTCAATTTTCTGACCAATGTGGATTGTTTCCTTTTTTGATTTCACGCAGTAAAAATCTATCAATTTCTGCGATAGTATTAGTCAGTTTAGTAAAATAATTGTTCGTATTCGTTAATTTAATATACGTAAATGAACAATATTTATACATTTGCTCTCTCAAAGCCTTATATCCACTCACATGAAACCCTTTCATTTTATACTTGCTCTTAGCACATCTCTCATCTTTACTTCATGTACCAAAGAGTTTGACCGCGAAGAAGCAAAAAAGCTCTTTGAGCAATCACCTAACATTCCCCATGCACTTGTTGGTGATTTCCCACTGTATCAGTCAATGTATAAGCCGAAGGAATATCTCGAAGCATGCAAGAAACATGGCCTTTTGAAACTCACATCGGCAAACGATAACTATCGAGTTGGCGCAGATCAGTATTGGAACTTTACCCTCACAGATGTTGGCAAACCTTTCTTTGTGAAGGAAGGAAACCGTATGTCTGGCAAGGTTGCCCTATTAACCGTATGTAGCTTAAAAGTAAAGGAAGTTACCGGCATTAAGTTTCTCAATGAGGGTAAGACAAAGGCATGTATTGAGTACAAACTCATGTTTAGTGATATTACGAAAGCCGGAGATATGTTTAATGACTTTGCCTTCACGTTTTACGGCAGGAGAAACGATGCTCTCAGAATTGACACTGCAAAGGAAATTCAATTTACCACCACCGCAGAAAAGTATGATGATGGCTGGCGGCTGTATATAAAGAAAACACAGGGTGATGAGCAAGAAACCTATCGCCACTGGCAACATCTGAAATTTGATTACTGTGGCAACAACTAGCTTAAACATATAGCGGAAGCCGAAAAGCTAATAGAGTAGGCAAAAAAACAATTTTAAAATCTATGAAAAAATCTGTAATTCATTTCCTGTTTTTTGTATCATTTGTTATGTGTTTACAATCGTGCACACCATCCGATGACGATGATTCAACTCCTACACCAACTACTCTCACTGTGAAAGTGAGATTTGATAATCAATCTACATATCTATCAAACGTTGAAGTATTTCTCTACACAATGACGAGTTCTAACCCCATTAAAGATGGAACAACGAATGCTAACGGTTCCTACACATTTACAGATATGATTGAAGGACAGTATAAGGTTGATTGCCTTTACGCTACAGATAGCTTTCTTTATGCGTTACCCAGCAACATGGTTGTGCTTGTGGAAAGTCATAAGAATACAGAAGTAGAGGCCATATTTAATCATTGAACATAGTCGCATACATACAATAAAACAAAAGCCACCGATTGGTGGCTTTTGTTTTATTGTACCATGACGATACATCCTATTTACTTTATTGCAAGTAGTGTGTTAGAGCAAGAGATATGGCATCAAACATTCCCATGCTGTAGCTTTCCGGTTCATAGATGAGTCGTTGTTTTGGCATCTTGTTTTTAAATTGTGGAAGCCAGTGACAAATGCGCTTTGCAATTTCATATTTCGTTTGTGCTCTGAATTGACTGAATACTGCGAGAATATTATCTCTCGAATATTCTTTCACCTTTAAGCGTTGCGATTGTGCATAGGTGGCAATTTCTTGAATGAGAGTTTTAACACGTTTGGTTTTCCAAGATTTAGAACCCTCCAATCGTTGAAGAATAATCATGGTTGGTTTGACGTATGCAATAAAGCTCTTAATGCGCTTTAAGCATCCGCTATTTGAAATAGGGCGAACCTTGGCCATACCGCAATCAATAGGAGTTTGAGCATTTTCAAAGAAGGCATAGCCAAACCCATTATTGTTTGGGTAAAGGGCTAAGATGATTTTCTCTCTAGGTAGCTTTTCGTTTGTCATATTACTTTTCATTAGAAAGTCTAGTAAGGAGAGTTTGAAGGTATTCGACCCTTTCATTTGCTCGCTCTGAAAGAAATTTACCTTTTAGATTTTCTATGAGAGGTGGGATGCGCTGCTCCATTTCTTTTTTGAGGTCACCACGGAGAGCATCGAAATATGAGAGCAATGGAGTAACGAACAAAATATGGTAACCCAGCACCATGTCTAAACTCGGTGGCCGGTGACCCTTCTCAGATTTACAAAGTAGGGTGTTATCTTTTAAGCCTAGGAGACAAGCTACATCTGAAAGGATGAGCGGTGTTTCTTTACGATACGTGCGCAGGTGATTAAAATTAGTTGTCATAATGTTAAAGAACGACTTTACGAATAAAATGAGGGACTTTTCTTAGCGTACTTTTTTGAGATAAAGAGAAATAGGATGTCTATATTGTTGACATTCTGACAATTTTTTTCGTGGTTGCACAAGGTCAGGAAAGAGATGCCTTGCTTAAGGGTTTAAAACGTTTCGTGTTTCCGTGATTAAAAATCACGGAACGAACGGTTAAACCCTACAATGGAGAAAGAAATTCTTTTATAGGCTTCATGTTGTACTCCATCTCTTTGGTATCATTTATTTTTTGATTATTAGTTTTGTTGTAGTGTCTTTTTTGCACACGTTGTTGAATAGTATTTGCACTAGTTGCTGTTGTTATTTGCACTGGTTTCAAGGCATAGTAGAGATATGATTTTCCTTTCCGTTCGTTGGGACAAGTCAGGTTCTTTCCTTTAAAGTCTGAAACTTGTATGAATTGTTTTTCAAAAAGGGTTTGAATAGCAGAGCATACACTTCTTCGGGACAGACCTGTTTTCTTAATGAATTGCCGTATCGTAATACGATCCCTCTCTTTGCGTCTTCCTGTCTTTTTGTTGTACCACCCATATGTGCCTCGAATAATGATGAGAAGCACCTTTAAAGAGGCCAAGGAAAGACCTGGGAGGTGAATGTCAAAGACAGCGTTTGGGACTTGTGTGGTTTCCTTGTAATACATGTCAGAAAGCATAGCTCACTAATGTTTTAGGAAATAGAATGTCAAACAAATTGGCCTTCTCGCATCATTTTTCCGAACTTTCTATAGTAGGACTCTATGAATACAATCAATCAACCACTGCCCAAAAAGCCTTATATATTCAGTGAAGAAACAATGCAGGCTCTGAGAGAACTTGGTGATGTTCTTCGCGATATCCACAAGCGGTTATTATCAGAAGGATATATAATTAAAAGAGGTAAGATAATTCCACCAAATCCCTATGAACACATCAATTCAAACGATAGGTCATGAAGAAGAAAAGAAGATTTTGAAAGAAATTATAAGTGGAAAATATCGTGATTATTATTTGATCTACAACAGAAAAAGTACCGATGAGCCAAATAGTCAAAAGAACTCGTTGCATTATCAGAAATCGGAAAATTTAAAATGTGCAGATAGATTACAACTACAAATTGCTTCTCTCGTTTTACCCGGATTTTGTAGAGACGGGATTGTTTCAGAAAAGCACTCAGGATTTAAAGAAGACAGCCAGCTTTCTTTTGGAAATGACGGCACCGTAAAATATCGCGTAGAGAGACCAAAGTTTTACCAACTAGCACAATACCTGAGCAAAGGTTATTTCAAAGGAGTTATTATTCTCTGTTGGGATCGCGCAAGCAGAAATAAAGCGGATGATACCATCATTGATAAACTCATGAAGAGTGGGGTTGATTTCAGATTTACATTGACTACATATGATAAGTCTAGTTCAGGAGCCCTTCATATGGATATTGATGGGATGTTTGCCGCTCATCATTCTCGTGTAACAAGTGAAAAAGTTAGAATGACTATTAAAAATTCCAAAGAAAGTGGCATTATGCCCTACAAGGCAGGAGTGGGGTACTTGAACCTGGGAAGCATGGAGAATAAACCGTTCGATCCTGAACGGGCTCCTATTGTAAAACAAATGTTTGAACTTGCTAAAGAAGGATGGTCATATGCTGATATTGCAGGATGGTCTATTGAGCAAGGTTTTACTATGCCACCGCTTCGCAGAAAGAAAACAAAAGAAGAAAAGCTACAGGAAGAAGAGGATGATACAACTTTTGAGATCAAACCTATTTGCAGACTACCTAATGCAAATACTATCTATCAAATTTTAAAAAACAGGGTATATATTGGAGAAGTTCTTTCGCCTGATGGAACTTTTATAAAGAGTAAAAGCCACGAACCTCTTATTTCCAAAGAGCTTTTTTATGCCGTACAAGATGCATTCAAAAGAAAAAAAGTTAGTACTCGATATACTGAAAGCATCAAATGTCCTTTGCGCGGCATGATAAGATGCGAAGAGTGCAAACGTGTTTATACTCCATACATGAAAAAAGGCATTCAATATTTTTCGAGCAGATGTGTTACGAACTGTGAGAACAGCAATAAAAGTTTCAACTTTAAGTTCATCAAAGAAAAAATTCAAGAATTTATTAAAGGAGTAGTATTCACAAGGGAACAACTGGATGAGATCATTAGCAGGACAGTTTCAAACCTCCCGGTACTTGAAATAGAACATCAAAAGAAAATTGAGGCAATAGCAAGAAAAAGGAAAAAATCATCAGAAGAGCTTGCATACCTAAAGAAGGATAAATCTTCCTTGCTTCAAACTGGGGCCTATTCTCCAAGTGAATATATGGAAGCGGTAGAGGCCCTATCTCGTGATATCTACAGACTACAAACGGAAGAGCACAATTTGAGGCATTCGCCTGTCATAATAAAGGAGGCTATGTGTACTCTTTCCGAACTCATTGAAAACCTTTATTTACTGTATGTAAATGCAAAACCGGAAGAAACAGAAGGTATAACACAAAGTCTCTTTTCCGAACTTTCCATTTCCGAAAACACCCTTAAAATTCAATACAAAAGAGGAATTGATGCAGTAAAAAACTATTTTTTTGTAACTAGTCCCCTCGGAACGGGGCTTTCCGAGGTTGCAACTAATCTACCAGACATTGAAGAAAGAATAAAGGAGCTTAAAAAACTCATCAAAAAACTCAATAATATTGAATAAGGTCTAGAAAACAGCATTACAGCAATATTATTTGCAATATCAATAATTTTTCTGCATTATTGTCATACCCACCCCCTTTAAGCCAAATTGAGCCTAGAACAAATCCAAAATTGATATGAAAATAGAATTTGTAGAAATCCAAAACTTTAGAAAATTAAAATCGTGCCGAATTGATTTTGCAGCTAAAGAAACTGTGTTCGTAGGTTCGAATAATAGCGGAAAAACATCTGCAATGGATGCTCTCATTCTATTTTTGAAAGAAAAATCAAAATTCTCAACACGAGATTTTACATTATCAAATTGGAAAAACATTAACGAGATAGGAAATCTTTGGATAACAAAAGATCCTCTTGATACACAGGATTTATTAATAGAAAAATGGCAAGAGTTTTTGCCTTCGTTAGATGTTTGGATAAATGTAGAAAGTTCTGAAATTCATTATGTAAATCATTTAATACCAACCCTTGATTGGAAGGGTGGTCTATTAGGTATACGATTTAGATTAGAACCTAAAAACATTGAAGATTTATACAGAGATTATCACACATCTTTTAATTCCTCAAAAAAAACCACGGAGGAAGCTAAAAAGGAAAAGGCAGAAATATCACTTAAATTATGGCCTAAGTCAATGTGGAATTTTATTGAGAAAAAACTTCATAATCATTTTGATATTCGATCTTATATACTTGATCCGACAAAACTTCAAGAGCCAATCAATGGAGATGCTAAGCCTCAGTTACTTTCAAATAACCTCCCTTTAGATAAGGCACCTTTTGAAGGTTTAATAAAAATCGATGTCATAAATGCTCAAAGAGGTTTTTCAGACCCCAATTCAGATACTAGTAGTTTGCCTAAACTTACCGGCAATTTATCTACACAACTTAGAGAGTATTATACTAAACATTTAAATCCTTCAGAACAACCAAATGCCTCTGATATTGCTGCTCTTCAATCAATCGAAAATGCTAAAACCACTTTTGATGAAAAACTTAAACATAGCTTCAATCCTTCCATTACCGAACTAGAATTACTTAACTATCCAGGGTTTGGAAATCCAAGCATCAATATTTCAAGTCAAGTAAATGTTATAGACGGGCTAAAGCATGAAGCAGCAGTTCAATTTGGATTACTTAAACAGGATGCTACTTCACCCGATTTTCCATTAAGCCTCCCTGAAAAATACAATGGTTTAGGATACCAAAATCTTATTTCAATGGTATTTAAACTTATTCGTTTTAGAGATGAGTGGATGCAAGTTGGTAAAAGCATGAAACCTGTTGCCGAGAGCGTTGAATTTGAACCGCTGCATTTGGTTTTAGTTGAAGAACCAGAGGCGCATTTGCATGCGCAAGTACAACAAGTTTTTATTCGTAAAGCATATGAAGTACTAAGAAACAATCCGCTTTTAAAAGAAAACACCGAATTCACTACACAACTAATAGTAAGTACTCATTCAAATCATATTGCCCATGAAATAAATTTTGCTTCACTACGATATTTTAGAAGAAAAAATGCTGAGGCAGGAAAAGTCCCAACTTCTACAGTAGTAAACCTTTCTAAAACATTTGGAACGGCAGATGAAACTACGAAATTTGCAATTCGGTATTTAAAGACTACTCACTGCGATCTTTTTTTTGCTGATGCAGCAATTTTAATAGAAGGCCCAGCCGAAAGAATGTTAGTTCCTCATTTTATTTCACACCATTATCCGGCTTTAACTTCATGTTATATATCAATGCTAGAAATTGGAGGTAGCCACGCACACACTCTGAGGCCATTAATAGAGGATTTAGGAATAATAACTCTAGTAATAACTGATATTGACAGTATTGAACCTACAGGAGGGACATCCATTCAGCCAGAGAAAGGAAAGGGATATGAAACAGGTAACTATACGTTAAGGTCGTGGTTGCCCAAAAAAGGAAATCTTGATGAGTTATTGGGGCTAACGGAGAGCGAAAAGGAAGATAAAGATTTTCCTGTCAAAGTTGCATATCAAATTCCTCTAAATGTTACTTTTAAAAACAGTACAGAAGAAAAAATCGAAGAGGTTCTTCCTTATACATTTGAAGACGCATTAGTATTTGAAAATATCGAACTATTTAAGACACTTCCCGGAAATGGATTGATAAAAAAATTCAAAGAAGCATCTAAAAAAATGAATTCTAAAGATGCTATTAAGGATATGTTTGAGGCGCTTACAAATAA
>JBFWYU010000032.1:0-47712 GCA_050186075.1 Bacteroidia bacterium | reverse complement strand
GCTGTGTGAAGCCGCGGGTTCCTGTGAAACAAGAATACTTTATTTAACCACTACAAAATTTCTTGTCTCAGTGCCATTAGAAGTTACAAGGCTCAGGTTGTAAATTCCTGCTGCCAGTTCTTCTGTTGAAATAGTGATAACACGGTTACCTGCATTTGCATTGTCCATTGAAGTTGTTTGTACCAACATACCGTTTGCATTGATGATGTTTACGGTTACATCAGTTGATTCTTCAGTGCTGAAATTGATGTTCAATATATTTTGTGCAGGATTTGGATAGATGTTCAATCCGTTGATAGAAGTGTTTTCTTCAACTCCTGTCAAGCTTGCAGCCGGTAGTTCTACTAATGCACCACCTGTGCTTAATGCAACCCATAATCCGAACGCTTCACCACCGCTGTTGTTGGCAGGGTTTAAGAAACCTGAAGCAAGAACAACCAATGCCTGTCCGTCAAGAGCAAGTGTTTCCAAAGGAGCTGAGTAAGCAGCCACAGGAGTGGTTCCGCTGTTGTCGCGTATTTCTACTACGTAATCAGCCGTTGGTAATTCAAGGTATCCTTCAAAATCACCGTAGGTAAAATCGTTGAATAACTCACCGGCCGGTACTGCTGTTTCCCAAACTGAAACAGTTGGAGCATCAGTTGAACCGTGGAATACCAATACATCGGTGTTGGTTGATACAGCTGCTGCATCCTGTGCCATTGGATATACATATAAATCAAATGGAGTAGCAGGTGAGTAACCTGTAGGGCTTACAATACCGTTTGCAACGATGATGTATTTACCGCCAGAAGCCAATGTATAAGGGAATGTTGCAATAGCATCGCCCACTGATGTGCTGTTTGCACCGGCAATAGCCACTTCAATTTCAACACCGGCAGGTACTTCTACAAACGGAGTAGCTGTGCGGAATGCAAAGTTGTCAAGTGTTAATGCACCATTCAGGTAAACGTCAACAGTTGCTGCTGCAGCATCTGCTGAGTTGTGGATAACCTGGATTTCGGCAGTTGATTCAGGCAATTGAACTAAAGAACCACCTGATGGTAACGCAACCCATAATCCGAAAGCTGCACCGTTGCTGTTGTTAGCAGGGTTCAGGAAACCTGAAGCCAATACTACTGCTGCTGCATTTTGCAATCCTAAAGTTGCCAAAGGAGCATCGTATGATTTTACAGTTGTAGTTCCTGCATTGTCGCGTACTTCAATTACATAATCAGCAGTTGGTAATTCCAGATATCCTTCAAAATCTGCATATACAAAGTTGTTGAACAGCTCACCTGCACCAACACCTGTTTCCCATACTGATACAGCAGGTGCATCTGTAGATCCGTGAAACACCAGAACATCTGTGTTTCCTGAACCTGCTGCTGCATCCTGACCCATTGCATATACATGTAAATCAAATGGAGTAGCAGGTGAATAACCTGTTGGGCTTACAATACCGTTTGCTACGATGATGTATTTTTCACCAGAAGCCAATGAGTAAGGGAATGTTGCAATAGCATCACCAACTGATGTGCTGTTTGCCGGAGCAATTGACACTTCAATTTCAACCCCTGCAGGTACTTCTACAAAAGGAGTAGCTGTGCGGAATGCAAAATTGTCAAGCACTAAATCGCTTCCAAGATAAACGTCAACAGTTGCTGCAGCAGCATCTGCTGAGTTGTGTATCACCTGGATTTCGGCAGTTGATTCAGGCAATTGCACTAAAGAACCACCTGTTGGTAAAGCAACCCACAATCCGAATTCTGCACCATTGCTGTTGTTGGCAGGGTTCAGGAAACCTGAAGCTACCACTACACCTGCAGCACCTTGTAATCCAAGTGTAGCAAGAGGAGCATCATACGATTTTACAGTTGTAGTTCCTGAATTGTCGCGCACTTCAATTACATAGTCTGCAGTAGTTAAAGGAAGGTATCCTTCAAAATCACCATAGGTGAAATTGTTGAACAACTCACCTGCGCCTACACCTGTTTCCCAAACTGAAACTGTAGGAGCATCAGTTGACCCGTGAAACACTAAAAGGTCGGTGTTTCCGCTGTTATTTGCTGCTTCCTGCCCCAATGCATTTACATACAGGTTGAAAGGAGTTGCAGGTGAATAACCTGTAGGGCTTACAATACCGTTTGCAACAATCACATATTTAGTGTTTGCTGTAAGGTTGTAGTTAAAGGTAGCAATTGCATCTCCAACTGATGAGCTGTTAGCAGGTGCAATAGCAACTGCTGTTGCCCCCGCTGGAACATCAACGAAGGGACTTGCTGTACGGAAAGCAAAGTCGTTAAGAGTTAGTGTGCCGTTTACATAAACGTCAACAGATGCGGCAGCTGCATCTGCTGAGTTGTGGATCACCTGAACACGCGCATTTTGCGCGAAGACCGCAGTGATACCGAATAGTCCGGTCGTTAATAAAGAGAAAAATTGTTTTTTCATTTTGTAGGATTTTAATTGGTTTAACATGGTCATATAACATCACTGCTTTTTATTTTGTTTAAAGAAAATGTAAATTTGTTAAACAAAATAATTAATCAATTGAAAATCAACACTAAAAAATGATGCTGATACTGCGCTTTTATCAAAAATGAAGGATTTTAGTGTAGAAAATCAGTGCTGAGGGCATAAAAACTAACTTGCAGCCCCAATTCATTTTAATGAAGCTTCCCGATAAAAAAATCCTTTACCAACAGTGCCTGCAATTTGTTGAGCAACGCATAAGCCATGCTCAGGCTGCCCTTGATTCGGCTACCGAAGCAGGCAACAGCGAGGACAAAAGCAGCGCAGGCGATAAGCACGAAACGGGCAGAGCTATGGCGCAGATAGATCAGGAAAATGCCCGCAAGCAATTGCACGAAGCACGTGAACTAAAAAACGCCTTGCTGAAAATTAATCCGGAGCTGAGCTCAGCCAAAGTTAGTGCGGGTAGCCTGGTGGTTACCGATAAAAACAGTTTTTATGTTGCCGTTGCAGCCGGTAAGCTGGAAGTAGAGGGCTCAACGGTTTTTGTGCTTTCACCCGTTTCGCCAATAGGGCAGAAGTTGCTGGGTTTAAGTGCAGGCGGGCAAATGGAATTTAACGGGCAGGTGTATAAAATCAAAGAAGTATATTAATGGAAGTAGCAGTATTGGGTGGGGGAGCAGCGGGTTTTTTTGCAGCCATTTCGTGCAAACACCATCACCCCGATGCCAGAGTAGTGTTGTACGAAAAAACAGAAAAGCTGCTTGCCAAAGTAAAAGTTTCGGGTGGGGGCAGGTGCAATGTTACCCATGCCTGCTTCACGGTTTCGCAACTGGTGAAGAACTATCCGCGGGGCGAAAAATTTCTGCGCAAATCGTTTGAGCACTTTAATACCACCGACACGGTGAAATGGTTTGAAAGCCGCGGAGTGAAACTGAAAACAGAGGCTGACGGGCGCATGTTTCCCGTAACGGATAACTCGCAAAGCATTATTGATTGCCTTGTTGCAGAGGCCGGAAAACTGGGTGTGTGGGTAAAAACCGGTGCATCCGTAACCGCTATTGAAAAAGCTGGGGCAGGGTTTATTTTAAAATTTACGGGTGATAACGAGAAGAAGGTTAACAAGGTAATTATTGCCACCGGAGGTTCACCCAAACCCGAAGGTTTTGTGTGGTTAAAAAATCTTGGTCACCGCATTGAACCGCCCGTTCCATCGCTGTTTACGTTTAATATTCCTGATAACGATATTACCTCGCTGATGGGTGTGGCGGTGGAAAATGCAACGGTGTGGATTGAAAAAACAAAACTGAAACAACAAGGCCCGGTGCTGATTACCCACTGGGGTTTGAGCGGACCTGCTGTTTTAAAACTTTCGGCATTTGGAGCCAGGGTGCTTAGTGAGCAGCATTATCATTTTAAAGCCCATGTAAACTGGCTGGGTGAACTGAACGAAGAAGAGGCGCGCACAAAAATGGCAGATGAACTGCAAACTTCTAACCTGAAAAAAATAAGCAACACCAAGCCCTTTGATATTCCCGCCCGCCTGTGGCAGTATTTACTGGACAAATCAGGCATAGGCGAAGAAACGCGCTGGAGCGAACTGAAAAAAGAAAACCGCAACCGTTTGATTAATTACCTTACCAACCACGAGCTGGAGGTAAAAGGCAAAACCACGTTTAAGGAAGAGTTTGTTACCTGTGGCGGTGTAAGCCTTGCCGATGTAAACCCGCAAACCATGCAAAGCCTTGTTTGCCCCGGACTGTATTTTGCCGGTGAGGTGCTGGATATTGACGGCATCACCGGTGGCTTTAATTTTCAGGCAGCATGGACTACCGGGTTTATTGCGGGAAGGGTGGGGTAAGGGGTTTTTGCTTCGACTAAAATTAATAAAAAGTAAAATAACTTATTTGTAGTATTGCTTTGCATAAGCATCTGCTTTTATTTTAATTCAATTATGAATAAACTTCAGTTTAAAATTTCGTTTATTGGGAGCATAATTATAGCAGCAATTATAGCCTCTTTAGAAGCATTTCATAATGAAGTTATGACCTATGATGAAGACTTGATTTTAGTAATTGAATTAGTGATTTTTTGTTCCGGATTAATTTTTACAACTCTTTTTTTTCGTAAAAAAAGAAATGAAAAAATTATGACGTATGGTAAGTCTTTTGGTACATGTTTTTTAATTACAATACTTTCTGCATTGTTAATTTCATCCTATGAGTTTATCTATCAGAAGTTTATTGATCCTGTTGTTACAGAAGAAATATCTTTTTCTGAATCGGCTTTGAAAGACGCCAATGGCAATCAAGTAATTAGTGAACAAGATTATAGAAAAAGGGAGGAAGCTTATCAGTTTATAAAAAAGCCGGTAATTGCAAGTATTATTGTGTTTATAACATATGTCTTTAGCGGATTAATAATAGCATTGATAAGTAGTATATTTATAAAACAAACAGTAAAGCAGAGACCTGAAAATAATATACTTGATTCAGATTTATAAGTATAATCTACTCGGCTTTAGCAGGTACAACTACTCCTTTCCCTCCGCCTTTTTCTTCCTCTTCCCCGTTCGTGGAAAATGCTGTTTCAGGTCGTTATAAATTTCGCTGCTGCCGGGCACATTTTGCTGTGTTGCGCTTTCAATACTGCGGTAAACAGCGCGGGTTGATGTGTACACCTCGTTTTGCAAGGCCAGCATAGTGCTCTGTAGTCCGTCACTCAAAATATCTATGCGCTCTTTTATGGTTTTCAGCTTATCGTATAGTTCCTGGTCGGCATAGGTGCCGTTGATGTTTACATAATTGGGTATGTATTGAGGATGGTGTTGGGTATAAACCAATGTCTTTTTGTTAAAGGCTTTTATTTTGACTCCCTGCCGTGCCGCTTTTTTCCGCTCTTTAATAGTAAGGTTTACTAAAAACGGCAGCTTTACTTTAACCTGGTCTATCAGGTTATAGATGTCGAGCAGGTCGGCATCCAAAAGGTTGGCATTGATGTTCGCGTAAGGCATTTTTATTAAATTTTAGTAAACTTTATTAATTTTCAGAAAACTTTCTGTTTTTTCAGAAAACTTTCATGAATTTCAGAAACACTTTCATCATTTCATAAAACATATTCTGCATTTTCAGAAAAGTTTCTATATTTTCAGAAAACGTTCATCAATTTCAGAAAACTTTCTGTTTTTTCAGAAAATTTCCATGTTTTACTGCTACTAAAAAAAGCCCCCCTGCACAAAGGCAAGGGAGCTTTTCGGTTTTCATAAACCAATGGTTTAAGGGGTAGGTGTTGCGCCATCGGGGGTAATATCCCACAAAAACATGATGTAAAACAGAATTAATGGCTTAATCACTTTCAGTAAATAACATTATTTTCGGGCAATATCTTATAAGCCAGTGGAAGCACAACACAACATAAAGAACCGCTTAAGTTTTGCCGGTTTGCTCATTACGCTCGGAATTATTTACGGTGATATAGGCACCTCGCCTCTGTATGTAATGAAAGCCATCGTTGGCAGCAGTGTTATAAGCCGCGACCTTATACTGGGTGCTCTTTCCTGTATTTTCTGGACACTGATTTTAATTACCTCCTTCAAATACATTTACCTTGCCCTTAAGGCCGATAATCAGGGCGAGGGCGGAATATTTTCGCTGTATGCAATGGTTAAAAAGCATCCTGCCAAATGGCCGCTTATAGCAGCGCTCATTGGTTGTTCGGCCCTGCTTGCCGATGGTTTTATAACTCCACCCATTTCCATTTCGTCAGCAGTTGAGGGATTAAACATGATATACCCTGAGCTGCCAACCATTCCTATTGTTCTCAGCATTTTGTTTTTGCTTTTTGTTTTTCAGCAGTTCGGCACCAGCGTAATCGGTAAAACTTTTGGCCCTATTATGTTTCTGTGGTTCTCAACCATCGGTGTGCTGGGCCTTATTCAGGTGCTGCATCATCCTGAAATTCTGGTTGCCTTAAATCCTTATTATGCTGTAAAACTTATTATTGCTCATCCCGGTGGTTTCTGGATTTTGGGTGCGGTGTTTTTATGCACCACCGGTGCCGAAGCGCTGTATGCCGACCTCGGGCATTGCGGCAAAAAGAATATTCAGGTTAGCTGGATTTTTGTTTTAAGCTCTTTGCTGCTCAATTATATGGGGCAAAGTGTATGGTGTCTGCAACACCAGGGCGAAATGCTGAGCGAAACCATCAGTCCTTTTTATGCCCTGATGCCCGAAAAATACCTTACTTATTTTATTGCCCTCGCCACTGTTGCAACTATTATTGCCAGCCAGGCATTGATCAGCGGATGTTTTACCTTAGTCAGTGAAGCTATAAAACAGCGTCTGTGGATTAATCTGGAAGTAAATTATCCTGCAGAATCAAAGGGGCAGGTTTACATTCCGTTTATCAATTGGGTATTATTTGCCGGCTGTATTCTGATTATTGTGTTGTTCAGGAAATCGGCAAACATGGAAGCTGCCTATGGTTTAACCATAACCATTGATATGATTATGACCTCGGCACTGATGCTTTTGTTCTTTAAAATCCGGAATAAACCAACGTATATTATTATTCTGTTAGGGTTGCTTTTCTTTTCAATTGAGTTTACATTTCTTATTTCTAACCTGCGCAAATTTTTCTACGGTGGATGGTTCACCTTCTTTATTTCGTTGATTACTTTTTTTATTCTCTTTTTTCTGCACAAGGCGCGCACCATCCGCGACAGCTACAATCAAATGGTGGATTTAAAGGATTTTGAATCGATGTTTGAGTCGGTTATAAATGATGAAAGCATTCCGAAAACAGCTACCAACCTGGTTTTTATGTCGCGCAAATCAAAACGCACTGCCATGGTAGATTCCAATATTATCTATTCCATTTTTCAGCAAAATCCAAAGCGTGCCGATGTATACTGGTTTATTCATGTTGATATACTTGATTATCCGCATGAGCACGAGAAGAGTTATTATGTAAAAACCATAATTCCCAACAAAGTGTTTTTTGTGCGGCTTGAATTTGGTTTTAAGGTGAAACACAAGGTTAACCGCCTGTTTCATAAAATTGTTGACCAGATGGTAGAAAACGGTGAAGTAGATGAATTAAGCCGTTACCCTTCTATGCGCGACCACAACATAAAAGCTGATTATAAATTTATTTTTGTAAAGCCAATGCTTTCGGCTGATAATGATTTGAAACCACTCAATGCATTAGCCATGAAAGTGTATGAAGCACTGGCAAAAATAAGTTACCCTGCTTCCAGCGAATTCGGACTCGATAATGTTCATACTGAAGAGGAATACACACCGCTGCGCATTCATCTTTCTGAAGAATTGATTATTGACCGTAAAGAGGGTTTTGATTGATAGTTACCAGCCGGCAAATCGAACGGCAATAAGGTAGGATAGCACCGAAACCGAACCGGTAAGCACTGTACCCCATGCAATATCAATTAATACAATCTGCAATGGCCAGCGGGCTATGGTGGCCATGTTGGTAAGGTCGTAAGTGGCGTAACACAGGAAACCGAGAATAGCTCCGTTCAGCAATGCCTTTTCCCAGCCTGCTTCTAGCAGGGAAGGAACAACCGCAAAATATAATATGCCTGCAATGTAGATCAGGTAAAATACAACTGCAGCTGTCCAGTTTACCTCGGGACTAAGAATAAATCCCAGCTTCTCGCGATAAAGGTTTTTGGCTATAACGCCCAGCCAGATTAAATCAATACTGAAAAAAATAATAGTGGTAATAGCGAAGAGGATTATGTATTTCATGATTATGGTTGGTTTGCTGTAATAACAACCGAGTAAAGAAATGGTTTTGAATTAACACAAAATTCATTTGTGCAATATGCTAACATTGTCCACCTTTGCATTGCCCAATGAAGAAAACTTTTTCCGGTATTCTAATTATTTCTCTTCTGCTTTTTCTGTCGGGATTTAAACCCAATCGAACCGAATATCAGGGCTTTTATCTGAAAAAAACAGATGAATTTAAAGGGCAGCAATTAAACCTGCTTGAAGAAATTAAAACAGCAAGTCTTATTTCGGAAACAGGTCACAAAAATGTTCTGAAAAAACTACATTATGCTCGATTGCAACTGAAGGGACTTGATTTCTGGCTGCGATACCTGGAGCCTATCAGTTACAAGCAAATCAACGGGCCATTGCCCGTAGAATGGGAAAATGAAGTTTTTGAAAAGTTTGAAAAACCATACAAAAGGTTGGGAGCGGGACTTACGCTTGCCGAAGAAGAGCTGAGCGAAGACAATCCTGATCGTAAAAAACTGGCAGACTTAATTCAGAAATCAATAAATGCATTAGCTGTTTTCAGTTCCGATTCAATAACAAAGAATTTAGAAACGCACCATCATTTTTTTCTTGCCAATCGCCTGTATCTGCTCAACCTTGCGGCTATTTATACTACAGGGTTTGAATGTCCCGATACCACACAGGTAATAACAGAACTGCGCTTTATGCTCAACGATGTAAAGGCTACTTACGAACTGTTTAATCAGGGTTTTTCCGAGACGCCTTTAACCGCTGAATACCTTGAATTATATGATAAAACATTACGCTTTGTGCAAACACAATCCACAGGTTTTTCGCAGTTCGATCATTTTACATTTATCCGCGATTATGTAAATCCGCTGTTTGCAATGAACCAGCAATTTATCCGCGACTATAATGTAGTGTCTACTAATTTTAACGACTACTCGCTCAACGATAAGTGCAATTCCATTTTTGATAAAAGCCTTTATGAAGGCATGAATGCAAAAGGAATTTATACGCTTGTTGATGATGCTGAAACACTTCAAGAAATAAGACAAACGGGTAAATTATTTTTCTACGATCCTATTCTTTCGGGAAATAATAAACGCAGTTGTGCATCGTGTCATAAACCCACTCAGTATTTTACGGATACGGTTGCCACCACATCATTGCAGTTTGATGGTTATCATCTCTTGCCGCGTAATACGCCAAGTTTGCTGAATGTTAATTATAATCATTTGCTTATGTTTGATGGTAAGCACATTTCACTACAGGCGCAGGGAAAGGATGTTATTACCAATCCCATTGAAATGGGAAGTAATGAAAATGAATTATTGGAAAAAGTATTGTCCTGCAAAGATTACAAGAAGTCGTTGAAAAAATTTACCAGATATACACCCGAAGAAAAAGATATAACACTGCAACACATTGTTTCTGCTATCACATTTTATTATTCCGATTTCAGCAGCAACTATTCTCATTTTGATTATGCTATGGAGAATAAGAAAGAACTGACTGAAGAAGCCAAACGCGGTTTCAATATTTTTATGAGTAAGGCACAGTGCGGCACCTGTCATTTTGTTCCGCAATTCAATGGAGTAAAACCACCTTATATTGGTTCTGAATTTGAAGTGTTGGGTGTTCCGCACGATACTACATTCACAGGGCTAAGTCCTGATAAAGGTCGCTACGAAATAAATCCTGCCAACGAAACCTTTGATGCATTTCGCACTGGAACAATTCGTAATGCTCAATTTACCAGGCCGTATATGCACAACGGAGTTTTTAAAACACTGAATGAAGTAATTGATTTTTACGATGCAGGCGGTGGAGCAGGCAAGGGGCTTAAAGTTCCCAACCAGACATTAGAGTCAGATTCATTGCATTTATCGCAACAGGATAAAAAAGATTTACTGGCTTTTATTTTTTCGCTGAGTGAGAATGTTATTTTTGAAAATCCGCCTGCGGCTTTACCATTGTCAAAAAACGAAGAACTGAATACACGAAAAGTAGGTGGAGAGTATTAAATGAAGAAGTCAATAGTCAATAGTCAATGGTCAATAGTTATCTGCTATTTGTTAGTTCTCACTTGTTGTATGGTGACTGCATCCTGTTCCACGCGCAAAGTAGAATATGCTTTCCCTGAAGATGCGAAAACCATGAAAGGCTATGATGAACTGATGTCGCACCTTGAAGCCGGAAAAAAACTTTATAAAGCGCATTGTACAGGTTGTCATGGAGTGTTTACCAAAGGCAAAAAGGATATTCCGAATTTTTCACGTGTGCAACTGGATAATTACAATTCTAATTTTCTGAAGAAGGATCCCAAGAATCATGCTGTGGCACAAAAACTCAGCAAAGACCAGCTGGGCGACATCATTTTGTTTTTAACCTTTATCAAGAAAGATAAACAGTATTAGGATTTTCAATCCTTATCTGCTCAAAAGATTATTTTTGCGCCTCTTATAAAAACCAACATGACAAAAGTGAAAGTAGGAATGGTGCAGATGAACTGCACAGCCGATAAAAACGAAAACATGCAGAAAGCCATTGCGGGCATACGCAAGGCTGGAAAAGATGGCGCTCAGATAGTTTGTCTTCAGGAGTTGTTTACTTCGCTTTATTTCTGCGATGTGGAAGATTATGAAAACTTTAAATTAGCTGAAAGTATTCCCGGTGCATCTACTGAAACACTTTCTTCCATTGCAAAAGAATTGAACGTTGTTATTATAGCATCCTTATTTGAAAAGCGCACTCAGGGAATTTATCACAACACAACAGCAGTATTAGATGCAGATGGCGCATACCTCGGCAAATACCGCAAAATGCACATCCCTGACGATCCTGCTTTTTACGAGAAATTTTATTTTACTCCGGGTGATTTGGGTTACAAAGTTTTTAAAACAAAATATGCCACTCTTGGTGTACTTATTTGCTGGGATCAGTGGTATCCTGAAGCAGCGCGTATAACCGCATTGATGGGAGCAGAGATTTTGTTTTATCCAACAGCAATTGGCTGGGCAACTGCACAAACAGATGATGTAAATAGCGAACAATACAACGGGTGGCAAACCATACAACGAAGTCATGCTGTAGCAAACGGTGTGCATGTAGTAAGCGTAAACCGCACCGGGTTTGAGCAAAACGGAGCTATGAAATTCTGGGGCGGTTCGTTTGTGGCAAATCCTTTTGGACGGGTTTTGTATCAGGCATCGCACGAAAATGAAGAAACTACGGTGGTGGAATTAGATTTAGCTAAAACAGATTTCTACCGTACCCACTGGCCTTTTCTGCGCGACAGAAGAATTGATTCTTACCAGCCAATTACAAAACGTTTCATAGACGAGGATTAATATATGGACCAAAATACACCTAAAGAGTTAGGCTTTTATTTTCCTGCTGAGTTTGCAGAACACGAAGCAACTTGGTTGAGTTTTCCGCATAAGGAAGCTTCATGGCCGGGAAAGATTGATACAATCTATCCCAACTATTCAGCTTTTGTAAAGGAGCTTGCGTTGAGTGAGAAAGTTCGTGTTAATGTGAATGATGAAGCCATGAAAGCATTTGCCGTAAAGCATTTTGAAAAGGCCGGAGTGGATATGAAACAAGTGGAGTTTTTTATTCATCCTACTAACGATGCCTGGTGCCGCGATCATGGACCTGCATTTTTGCTGAATAAAAATACTGCTGAAAAAGCCATTGTTGATTGGGGCTATAATGCATGGGGTAATAAATATCCTCCTTATGATCTGGATGATGTTATTCCAACTTTGATTGCAAAGCAGTTTAATCTTCCTGTCTTTTATCCCGGTATTGTGATGGAAGGTGGCTCTGTTGAGTTTAACGGAAAGGGAACCTTGCTTACTTCTACTGCGTGTTTGTTAAATCCTAATCGCAACCCGCATCTAAATCAAGCGCAGATTGAGAAATACCTTTGTGATTATTACGGAGTGGAACAAATACTTTGGGTGAATGAAGGTATTATCGGTGATGATACAGACGGACATATTGACGACACCGTTCGTTTTGTGAATGCGAATACTGTTTTAACGGTAGTGGAAGACAAGAAGAATGATGAGAACTATGAATTGCTGCAACACAATTTAAAACAGTTGAAACAAATGCGCTTAGCAGATGGTCAGCAGTTGAATATTGTTGAATTGCCAATGCCTGATTTAATTATTTATGAAGAGCAGCCTTTGCCGGCTTCTTATGCCAATTTTTATATTGCTAATAAGTCGGTGATAGTTCCAACTTACCGTTGTGCTAAGGACGATAAGGCTTTACAGATTATTCAGCAGTGTTTTCCTGAAAGAAAAGTGGTGGGCATTGACTCCACTGACATTATATGGGGATTGGGCAGTTTCCATTGCCTGAGCCAGCAGGAACCTAAAGTTTAGAGAATAAAAAAAGGCGTCCCGCAATACTGCGGGACGCCTTTTTTGTTTTGAATTAAATTCTGATTACTCAGCTACAACTTCAAAGTCAACTTCTACAGTAATTTCTCTGTGAACTTTGATTTTTGCTTTGTAGGTTCCAAGTGACTTGATGTTTTCTGCATCAATAAGCGTAATGTTTTTGCGCTCAATTTCTTTGCCGGTTGCAGCTTTAATTGCATCAGCAATCTGAATGCTGTTTACCGATCCAAAGATTTTGCCGCTTTCACCTGCTTTTGCAGCAACTTTAAGGGTTGTCTTTTTCAGTATTTCTGCTACTCCTTCAGCGTCTTTCTTTATTTTTTCTTCTTTGAAAGCGCGTTGTTTAAGCGTTTCGGCCAAAACTTTTTTGCTGCTAACGGTAGCAAGTATTGCAAGCCCTTGCGGTACAAGAAAATTTCTGCCGTAACCGGGTTTTACTTTTACCAGGTCATTCTTGTAACCTAATTTATCTACGTCTTTTGTTAATATTACTTCCATGATAATTTCTTTAAAATCGTTTATACTATTTCATCATATCTGCAACATATGGCATTAAGGCCAGATGTCTTGATCTTTTCACTGCCTGAGCAACTTTACGTTGGTATTTCAGTGAAGTGCCTGTAATTCTGCGTGGAAGTAATTTTCCTTGCTCGTTTACAAATTTCAAAAGAAAATCGGGGTCTTTGTAATCAATGTATTTGATGCCCATTTTTTTGAAACGGCAGTATTTTGCTTTCTTAACATCAACGGTAACGGGTGTTAAGTATCTGATTTCTGATTCGGTAGGTGTTGCCATGTTTTTACTAGTTTATTAAGCGTCTGCTTTTTCAGTTTTTTCTACGTTCTTTTTCTTGTTTCTTCTACGCTCGTTGTAGTCAACAGCATATTTATCAAGTGCCAAGGTGAGGAAGCGGATAATGCGCTCGTCACGTTTGTACATTACCTCCAGATCAGCGATGAGGGCACCGTCTGATTTGAATTCAATGAGGTAGTAGAACCCACTTGATTTTTTCTGAATAGGGTAGGCAAGTTTGCGTAAGCCCCAATTTTCCTCGTGCACAATCTGTGCTTTGTTGTCTTTCAGGAATTTGACAACTTTCTTTACCGCTTCCTTTGCCTGATCATCAGACAAAACGGGAGTTAAAATGAAAACGGTTTCATAATTGTTTGACATTGTTTTGCTTTTATTGTTTGTTGTTTTTTAGTTTACTTCCCTAAAAAGGGACGGCAAAGTTAGAAATTTTTACTAATCCCCAGTAACAGCAAACTAAATTATTTTTTATCCCTCATTTTGTGTCGTTTATCGATTTTTTATTTTCGGATTGAAACCTCGCTGTAATTTTGTCGTTGAAACAAGTGGTTTTTAGGTACTCATAGATTTTAGGTTTATTTTTAATTTGTTTTACAAAGTCCCGGAGTGGTTAACCGGGACTTTGTTTTTTACACAATCTCCCACTTTCACTGATTATTTCTGAAGCGATATAAAAGCAAGAAAGCCGCTCTTTTCAGAGCGGCTTTCTTTTTCAGCACCAGGGCAAAAATATGTTGTTTAAACCCAATAACTATCGTTATTTATTCTCGTCTTCAGATGCCTCAGAAGCAGATTTTGCTGCTTTCTTAGACTTTGTTTCCATCTCAGTTTTGAGGTCAGAAAGCGCCTGAATATCACCTAATGTGGTTTTCTCTTGGCTGTCTTTCATTTTCTTAATTGCTTTCTTGGTAGAGTCTGCATCTTCTTTCTTTGCTTTCACTACATCTTTCTCTTTTGCCTCTTCAACTTCCTGGTTTATTTTGGTGTGAGAAACAATGATTTTCTTCTGGTCTTTTGCAAATTCCAGAACTTTAAATTCAAGTGTTTCTTCTGCTTTTGCAGTTGTTCCGTCTTGTTTCAATAAATGACGTGTAGGAGCAAAGCCTTCTAATCCGTAAGGAAGAGATACAACACCACCTTTATCATTAAGGCTGGTGATGGTTCCTTTGTGAATTGAATCAACTGTGAAAACTGTTTCAAATACATCCCAAGGATTTTCTTCCAGTTGTTTGTGTCCAAGGCTTAGTCTGCGGTTTTCCACATCAATTTCAAGAACCACTACATCCAGTTCTGCACCAATGGTGGTGAACTCATTAGGGTGTTTAATTTTTTTAGACCATGAAAGATCTGAAATGTGAACCAATCCATCTACACCTTCTTCCATTTCTACAAAGATTCCGAAGTTGGTGAAGTTGCGCACTTTTGCTTTGTGTTTTGAGCCGGTTGGGTATTTAGATGTGATATCGGTCCAAGGATCCGGCATCAGTTGTTTAATACCTAATGACATTTTGCGCTCTTCACGATCAAGGGTAAGAATTTGTGCTTCAATTTCCTGTCCTACTTTCAGGAAGTCGCTGGCGCTGCGCAGGTGTTGCGACCATGACATTTCTGAAACGTGAACCAATCCTTCTACACCGGGAGCAACTTCAATAAATGCCCCGTAATCAGCAATAACTGCAACTTTACCTTTTACTTTATCGCCAACATTCAGTTCAGCGTTAAGACCTTCCCAAGGATGTGGTGTAAGTTGTTTCAAGCCCAATGCAATACGTTTTTTCTCATCATCGAAGTCAAGAATAACCACATTGATTTTCTCATCCAGTTTAACAATTTCTTCTGGGTGATTGATACGTCCCCAAGAAAGGTCGGTAATGTGGATAAGTCCGTCAACACCTCCAAGGTCAATAAACACACCGTAAGAGGTGATGTTTTTAACTGTTCCTTCAAGGATCTGGCCTTTCTCCAATTTGCCGATGATCTCTTTTTTCTGCAATTCAATCTCTTCCTGGATAAGTGCTTTGTGAGAAACCACAACGTTTTTAAACTCGTTGTTGATTTTTACCACTTTAAACTCCATCACTTTGCCTACATATACATCGTAGTCGCGGATAGGTTTAACATCAATCTGTGATCCTGGTAAGAAAGCTTCGATACCAAATACATCAGCGATAAGACCACCTTTTGTACGGCATTTAACCAAACCTTTAATAACTTCATCATTTTCCAACGCTTTGTTGATGCGTTCCCATGAGCGCAGTGAGCGTGCTTTTTTGTGTGAAAGCACTAACTGCCCGCCTTTATCTTCCTGGTTTTCTACATATACTTCCAGTAAATCACCGATTTTAATATCGGGATTGTAACGTACTTCGTTCAGTGGAATTGCTCCTTCTGATTTGTAGCCGATATTTACCAATAAATCTTTTGAAGTTTTTCCAACAATTACTCCGTCTAAAACTTCGTGGTTAGCAATGGATTTGAGGGTTTCCTCATACATTGTTTCCCATTCTTTGCGTTCTTTTTCGGAATAAACTTCGGCTTTTTTACCTACTGCATTCCAATCAAATTCTGCAGGTGTTGCTGTCGCCTCAGGCGACACGTTTGTTTGTTCTTCTGACATTTTATTCTGTTCGCCACACCGGGTGGCTTTTATAACCCTTCCGGCTGCGGGGTTGGTTTATATTTTCCTTTGTGCCGGGCAAAGGGGTTCCTGTTTAAGGGGCGGCAAAGGTAAATTTATTTTGGAAATGAGAAGGGCTTTTTAATATTATTTTGGGCTTATTTGATTTTTAGACAGCCCTGATAATTTATTGTTTTACCACTCTTCCACTGAAGCGCTTACCGGCCTCTGTGTCTGCAACCCAAAAATATAAGCCGGCAGGCAGATTGGCAATGTTTACATTGTAGTATGGTGAATTGACAGATTTTTTGCTAAAAACTATTTTGCCATAGCAATCTATGATAATCAAATAGTTAATAGTGTTTGTCTTAGTGTTTACTTTAAGTATATCTGTTGCAGGATTTGGATAGACTGAAATCAATGGTTCATCAAAATTAAAGCTGTTATCGGACGAAACTAATGATGGTTCACAAACCGGATTAGTGGTAATTAAATCAGCGAAAAAAGAGGCAAGGTTATTTTCGCGGAGGGGTGGGCTGTCATAAGCGTGGCAGGGATTGTTTGCCTGATCGGCACAGCTTGCCTGCCCGAAGAGAAAGTTGTAAGGGAAATTTACATTGGTAAACTCGTTCTGGATGCTGTAGCCGTAATTATTTACCGTATTCCAGTTGCTGATGGTGCGGCTGCCATAGACTTTGGGTGTGTTAGTTATTCCATAACAGTTGTAACCATTGGTAAGGCACCAGGTTATTCCCGCCATTACCCTGTTACTGTCAATAGGCACAACCAAATCGCAAGGCTGGTGAAACGAATAGATAGCCGGTTTTGGCTTGTTTGCAGGAATGTATTTCAGCAAGTCAGCAGCCATTGCTCCATACATATTTCCCACACCTTTTAGTGTATAGTTAATAGTGGTTGGTTCTATACTTCCTTCTATTCCGCCCAGATCGGGGCGAGGGATTCCATTTCCCGAAAATGTTTGCCCGGTATTGTAAGTGCAGGTATATGAATTAGGGTGGGGCAGGGTGGCATCTGCAATCTGGTAGGTTTGAGGAAAGCGCTCAACTGCTGTGTCTAAAAGTGCAATGCCCATTGCAATAAAAGCACCTGCACTTTCGCCTGCTACAAACACATTGGCTGTATCAATTCTGAAATCATCATAGCGGTTAATAAGATAGCGCAGCGCACCTTTTCCATCCTGTATGCCGCGATACATAGCTCTTATCCACTCGGCACTGTCGGCAGCAAACACGCAGGAATAGTTGGGGTAATTACAATTCCATGCAGCATCATCTGAAATAAAACCAAGGCGGTAGTTAATGCCGGCTGTTACATATCCGCGCTTTGCAAATTGTTTACACAGGTTGGTGATACTTGCATCTTCTTTGCTGCCGGCAAGAAATGCACCTCCGTGAATCCATAGCAGCAGCGGTCGTTTTGATTCGTGCAGCAAATCATCGCAATGCGGAAGGTAGATATCCATTTTAAGGGTATCTGCTTCGTTGTTGAAGTTAAGAGCCGTGCCATAGGTTACATTCAGTGTGCTGTCATAGGTATAAACTTTGTCTATCCATTGCTGCGCACCGGAACTGAAGCATATTAAAACTAATAAAGGGGTGAGCAATTGTTTCATAGTATGCTCCGAGGTGTACTTACTGTCTCTTTAAATTCTGCATAAAGTTGAGCAGATTAATCCAGTATTCCTGATTGTTGGGGTTATCTTTAAAGAGTGACGCAGCTCCGTGTTTACCGCCTTCTTTAGGATAAAAGGTTATCATTTTTTTAGAGGTAATGCCCGAAACTAATTCTTTCACATAAGTAACTTCTGATGCTTTGCAGGTTACAAAAATCGGTATATCAAGTCCTGCAATGGTTTTTTGTATGCTGATTAAGGTGCCGAAGTATTCACCCGGGCTGAAGGCTACCACCGTACTGATGATATCGTCTTCGCTGGCTATTTTTAGAGCAAGTGAGGCAGAGTAGGAGCTGCCCACCAGAATAATGCGTTTGTCGCTGATGCGCTTTACAAATTCAATGGCATCTACTATATCGGCTTCAGCATCCATGTATTCAACAGGAAGGCCGCGCTGGCGCGCCTGCATGGCGGTTTCGTTTATTTTGTAATTAAACTCCTGTCCCGAGCGCAAGTCAATGGCAAGGCAATTGTAGCCCAGTTTTCCCATGCGGCCTGCAATTTCGTTGTACTCGCCACGGCTTGATTTTGCCATGTGGCAAAGAATGATGTAGGATGAATCCTTGTGGTGGATGTATTGGTCGGCAGTTATTTTAACCCCGTCACGGGCGGGAAAACGGATGGGTTTTTGTGCAAACGAGGAAAGAGTGAAGAGAAGGAAAAGCGAAAGAAGAGAAAGTATTCTGGTCACAATTATATTATTTCAACCAAGTTTAACAAATAACATACCGTTTTGGTTGCGGATAAAAGTAAATAAAAAAGTCCCCGTGGTTAGAGGACTTTTTACTACTTATCAAAAAAGGATTGTTAGTTGTTAGATGCTGATCCGCCTGAGGCGGACAGCATGACGTAAACATTATTTTGTTTCGGCCAGAACGATTATTTTGTTGTTCTGCAATTCTACCACACCGCTTTTTATTTCAAAATACTGTGTTTCGTTTGCACTGTCGGTTATTTTTATTTTTCCGTTTTTCAACGTTGAAATAACAGGCGAGTGGTTATTCAGTATTTCGAACGAGCCGGTTGTGCCGGGTAGCTGAACGAGTTTTACTTCTCCTTCAAATACTTTTTCGTCAGGTGTTACTATTTCTAATTGCATCTTACTTAGCTTCAGCTAACAGTTTTTTACCTTTTTCTATTGCTTCGTCAATTGTTCCAACAAGGTTGAACGCTGCTTCAGGATATTCATCCACTTCACCGTCCATGATCATATTAAAGCCTTTGATGGTATCTTCAATCTGTACAAATTTACCTTCCAGACCTGTGAACTGCTGAGCCACAAAGAATGGTTGTGACAAGAAACGCTGAACCCTGCGTGCGCGGTGTACAACCAGTTTATCGTCTTCAGAAAGCTCGTCCATACCAAGGATGGCGATGATATCCTGTAACTCTTTGTAACGCTGAAGAATGTTTTTAACACGCTGTGCTGTGTTGTAATGCTCATCACCCAAAACTGCTGCAGAAAGAATACGTGAGGTAGAATCCAAGGGATCCACCGCAGGGTAAATACCCAACTCGGCAATCTTACGGCTCAATACCGTTGTAGCATCTAAGTGAGAGAACGTTGTAGCAGGAGCAGGGTCGGTCAAGTCATCGGCAGGTACGTAAACGGCCTGTACCGATGTGATAGAACCACGTTTAGTTGATGTAATACGCTCTTGCATGAAACCCATTTCGGTAGCCAATGTAGGCTGATAACCTACCGCTGAAGGCATACGACCTAATAGAGCCGATACCTCAGAACCTGCCTGTGTGAAACGGAAGATATTGTCAATGAAGAACAGGATATCGCGGCCACCTGTTTTTTCATCACCGTCACGGAAATATTCCGCTACTGTTAAACCTGAAAGGGCAACACGTGCACGTGCTCCGGGAGGCTCGTTCATCTGACCGAACACCAGGGTAGCCTGTGATTGCTCTAATTCTTTTAAATCCACTTTACTTAAATCCCATCCGCCTTTTTCCATGCTGTGTTTGAAAGCTTCTCCGTAACGGATAACGCCTGATTCAATCATCTCGCGCAATAAATCGTTTCCTTCACGGGTACGTTCTCCAACGCCTGAGAATACCGAAAGACCTGCATATCCTTTTGCGATGTTGTTGATAAGCTCCATGATAAGAACCGTTTTACCAACACCCGCACCACCGAACAAACCGATTTTACCACCTTTTGCATAAGGCTCCAGAAGGTCAATAACTTTAATACCGGTGAACAGAACTTCGTTTGAAGTGGAAAGGTCTTCGAAACGTGGCGGCTCGCGGTGAATTGGGTAACCACCTTTGTTGGATACTTCTCCGATACCGTCAATAGCCTCGCCCACAACGTTGAACAGACGACCTTTTACTTTGTCGCCTGTTGGCATGGTGATAGGCTGCCCGGTGGTAACCACTTCCATTCCGCGGCTTAATCCATCGGTTGAGTCCATGGCTACGGCACGCACGGTGTCTTCACCAATGTGCTGTTGTGTTTCTAATATAATTTTTTGTCCGTTGGCTTTGGTAATTTCCAGTGCATCATAAATTTTTGGTAATGATGAACCTTCCACATCAAAACTGATGTCCACAACGGGACCGATAATTTGTACTATTTTTCCTTTATTTACTGACATTTCAGCGTGTTTTGGTGATTAAATGTTGTGTTAAATCGGGCGCAAAAGTAGTATTATACACCATACGAAAAAGTAATGGTGATAAAATAATTTTGCACAGGGTCTTAACAATAAAAAAGCCCCATGCTTTTGGCGAGGGGCTTGCAAATCTCTACCAGCGGTTTATTGTTTGAAATATTTTTTGTGCCGATCAATTGTGTTGGCACCAATACCTAAAGATGTTCCGTAGCATTTTTCATCTTTTAATTCTTTTCGCTTTGCAGCTACTCTGTTAATTTCATTTTCTAAATCAGCAATATTCTCTATAGCAAGCAGTCTTTCCAAAGTCAAGTCATAACTATAGCTGATTTCACTATCACCTATAGTATGTTGAACTTTTCTTTGTATTGTTCTATATCCGTTTGCCTTAGCCCACTTATCAAATTCAAGCAAGCTATTTTCATTAGCCACATTAAATGAATGATGAAAATACAGCGTATCAGCCACCACCTTCATTTTTAAAATCTGGTTATTGTAAAATTTTTCAATATTCTCCTTAGTATAGCTTTCGCACGAATCAATTCCCAAAGGTGAGGGCGCAGGAAATTTGTGTCTCTGGATTATGCTTTCATATGAATATAAGGCGCTACCATTGCATAGTTCGAGCTTCAACTCTTTGCGTTTTGCTACTAATTTATTAACTTCCTTTTCGAGTTCTTCCAAAGTTGAAAAATCAAATCTTCTATCCATTCTCAGAATATATCCATACGTTTTTAAGTCAGTATCTACAACATATTCAGTTTTATCTTGTAATGTCTGATAACCGTTTTGTTTAGCCCATTTAGCATATTCAAGCATGGCTTGTTCAGTTTCTACAGGAAAATAATGCACGAGATAAAATGTATCTGGTTGAGGGTCTCCGGGATATACCTCTCTATTATAAGCTTTTAGAATATCGGACTTTGAATAGGCATGGCACGAATCTATTTGCTGGGCAAAAGCAGCAGAGCAGCAAAAGAGAAAAAATAGGAGGAGGGTATTTTTCATGGTAAGTGCTTTTTAATTTTTACCAACCCCATATCCTGCTGCATGAGGTAAACTATAATCTTTAATTTCCACAAGTTCTATAATTTTAACAGAGTTATTATGTGTATTTCTGGTGTAGCGAATTATTCCAATTCCTTTTGCAAAATACGAGACACCACTTTCGTTGGTATAATGCATAGTATAATCTTTATTTGCGTGTTCAATGATTCTTTTTCCCGTTGTTACAATGCAATCATATTGTTTGCCTTGCCAGGTAATAACAGTGTCTTTTAAATACTCTACTTCATCCTTAAATGTAATACTGGTGTCGTTTTTTAAATATACGATTTGCCTGATATGCTTCTTTAGTTTTTTTTCTGTGTCTATAAGGGTATCCTGTAAAATAACCCCTTTAACAGGGAAGTAATTTTGGACATGAAAGTTCTGTATGATTGGAGGATGTGAAAGATACACGTTGTCTGAAATGCCAGATAACATAAACGTATAGCTCTCTATCAATTTGCCATTTATATCATATTTTGATGAGTCATAATTCATGGAGGAAGCATAGAACTTGCTGATTAGATATTGCTTTCCCAACTCAGAAATAAGATGTACATCTTCAAATATATCTGCATTTTTTTCGCCTACCCGTTTGTAGACAAGCGTTTTTCCTTTGCCAATCTGGTCAATAGGGTAAGAGTAATCTTTCCATAAAGTGCTATCGTTATAACTTGTTTTGTCTTCAGCCGTCTTGTTCTGGTTGTTACACGCAGCAAGGGCAATAATCAGGACAGGTAATAAGAAGAGGTTTTTCATAGTGTTATTTTTTATCAAATTTATTAACCGGCTCATATCTTGCAAAAAGTTGCAAATATTCTTCTAAGGATTCAAGACCAACCTCTGCTCTGCGTTTATTTACATTTATTGAATCAATGATAGGGTAAAGTGTTGTCTTTCCATTCTTATTTACGAGTTGAGATCCGTAAACCTGGGGCCTGCCATTTCTCATTTCAACACGGTCAACTAAAAGTGCAAAGTCCTGAGGGCGTGCATTTCCTTTTTTTACAGCTTCCTTCATCATGGGCAGGTATTTTTCCTGTGTTAGTATGTCGGCATGTTGAATAACGAGGAATAGCGCTTGATTGCCTGTATCTCCCACCTCATCAGCACTTAACCAACCGTATGTTTCAAGTATAGATTTTACCTTTTCTAAATTCTTATAATCATTAGCTTCTATTTTTCTCCATAACTGTTTATCATAACCTGTTCCTTTTAGTTCGTCTCTGCCACCAAACTGGTCGTCCTGATAAATAATTCGTAGCTCTTCAACAAGTTTTTTGTTTGAACCTGTTTTGCCCAAAACGACTACAGAATTATTTTTAATATTGACTACAGTTGCTGAATCCTCTGAACTACTAACCTTTTTATTGTCATTACTACATGAGTATACCAAAAGAGTCCCAATAAATAAAAGTAGTTTATTGCAGAGTTGGTTCATATTAGTTTTTGGTTTAGGTTCAGCAATAATAAAACAAAAATCCCCTCGTGATAACAACGAAGGGATTTTTTTTATTTAATTCAGAACGCTACCAGCTAACCATTACCGTAGCAGGTAAGCTCCATGGCCCGTTTTTAGTTTCATCGGTAAGGTTTACCCAGCGGCTTTGCATGGTTATTACTTTACCGGCATCGGTTTCGGAAGATGCTCCGTAATTCTTACGATGATAGTTTCGGTTCCGGAAGGTGCTCCGTAACTCTTACGATGAAGGTTTCGGTTCCGGAAGGTGCTCCGTAACTCTTACGATGAAGGTTTCGGTTCCGGAAGATGCTCCGTAATGCTTACGATGATGGTTTCGGTTCCGGAAGATGCTCCGTAATTCTTACGGTGATAGTTTCGGTTCCGGAAGATGCTCCGTAACTCTTACGGATATAGTTTCGGTTTCGGAAGATGCCACAGGGTTAACATTTTGGTAGTTATGAGTAGAAGTGTGCTTCTGTGGCAACAAAAAAGCCCCTCCGCCTGAGGCGGAAGGGCTTTTTATTTATGCATCAGGTGTCTTTACTTCTCTATTTCTATCCCCTCTTGTTTTGCTCTTTCCTCTGCCTGTTTCTGTAACCTTTCTTGCTCAGCCTTAGCATCCTGTTCTATTTGCTCTTTACTGTAATCAAGCTGGTAATCAAACTCTTGTTTTTTTACATAGTAAAATACTTTTGCTACCGGGTTCAGGTATTTGAGGCCATCTCTGTCAGGCAACATATCAACTATAAAATCAAAAGGTGCAGGTTGATTTGTTAACTTATAAACCTCTGTATCAAACTCTACTTTTTTAGTTACATAACCGCCTCTGGCTATTTCAATCATATATTTTGAATAAAGGTTGAGTTGAAAAGTAAATTTACCATCTGGTCTGCTAAGCTGTCTTTCAACTTCAACCCAATTACCTGTTTTATCATTATCCTGATAAAGAATAACAAGTACACTTTTTAATTTATCCTGTAATTCCTGAGCTGAACCTTTAATTACAAGCTTTCCTGGAACTGAGCCGACAGAAGGTTTTGTACTGTTTGTAAGTGTCTGCGCAAAACATTGCTGAGAAAATACTAAGCAGAAAAGAAGTAGTGCAGATAACAGGTTTTTAGAATGCATAGCTAGGATGTTTTGCAGGTAAAAATAGTAGTTTTCTTTAACTACTTCGCCTGCGCCTTTTCACCGCTCAGCTCGTAGCTGAATTTATTTTTCTCAACCTGATAAAAAACATTGCCTACGGGCAGGCTTTCGGTAGCGCTGGTGCCGGGCACAAAGTCAACCGCAAAGTAAAAATCCTGCGAGGTAATGGTCTTGTCATATACGTTGGTATCAAACGTTATCTTTTTGGTAATGTAGTTGGCCTTGGCCACCTCAATCATGTAGCGCGAGTTGTAGTCAAGTTTAAAACCGAACTCACCGTTAACGTTGGTTTTCATCTGCTGCACCTGCACCCAGTTGCCTGTGTTTTCCACATCTTCGTAAAGCGTGGCTACGGCTTTGCCTATTGATTCCTCGCCCTGCCTTACAAAGGCATAAACCTCCAGTTTGCTTACGTTAAAGGCATTAAACTGTGCGTTGGCTTGCTGTGTGCTTAGTAAGCAGAGAGCAATAAGTGCGGTGAGTATGTTTTTTGTCATGGCTGTATAATTTTTTTCTCCTTATACAAGCACCAAAACCAGATAGTTGTATAAAACCGACCAACGACCGGTTTCTATTTTACCACATAGGCACATAGGAAACATAGCGCTTTCACATAGCTCTCTGTGATTACTAGTGTGCCCTATGTGTCTATGTGGTTCATTAAATCGTTTGCTGATTTCCTTAACCTGATTAAACAAAAAGCCCCTCCGCGGGAGGCGGAAGGGCTTTTTAATTTCTGATTACTAAGGACTACTTAATAATCACTTTTTTGTTCATCATTTCTTTGTCGGTAATAACCTGAAGGTTGTAGTTACCGGTAGCAAAACCTGCTACGCTGAACGTGTTTTTATACGTTCCGCTGAAAGCAGTTTTTACATCACTGTAAACCAGTTGGCCCATCGTGTTGGTCATTCTTACCTCAAGGCAGGTTACTTCGTTAGAAGTAAACTCAATATTCAGATTATCTGCAGCAGGGTTAGGGAAAATGTTAAGGCTGTTAACCATAGCACTTTCATTTACACCGATACAGATTTCTTCGGTAACATCAGTTGCCGCTGAAGCAGCAGAAACGCAACCGTTTCCGTCAGTAACAGTAACCGTGTAGCTTCCTGTAGCATCAGCAGTAATAGCCTGAGTAGTAGCACCACCCGGGCTCCATACGTTGCCTGTAGCTGAACTTGAAGTCAAGGTAACTGAACCCGGATCACAGAACGTTGTTGGTCCGCCTGCTGTGATTGTTGGCGTTGCAGGCAGCGGATTTTCAGTTACAGTAGTTGCAGCCGAAGTTTCTGAGCAACCATTAGCAGTAACAGTAACCGAGTAGCTGTTTGCTGTTGTTACAGTAATAGACTGAGTAGTAGCACCACCCGGGCTCCATACGTTACCTGTAGCAGAGCTTGAAGTAAGCGTAGTAGAACCACCTGTACAGAACTCAGCCGTACCCGAAATAGTAGCAGTAGGCGCGGCAGTAACCGTAACCTGTTGCGTAGTAGTACCCGAGCAACCATTGCAAGCAGTGTTGGTATACGTAATAGTATGCGTACCTGCACCTGCTACACTTGGGTTAAACCCTCCGTTGCGTCCGAAGTTAAGTGTGAAAGAAGCAATGCTTCCAACATCAATGGCTTCAGCATCCGATACATTCAGTGTCCATGTTCCGTTAGGGTTAGAACCATCGTTTAATGAATTGATGTTAGCACCGTTAAAGGCATTGAAAACACCTGAAATAGTTGGCACAGTTGGGTTACAAACCGATTCCATTTCATTTCCTGTTCCGGGAACAAAGATTACATCAATGTTGTTTCCGCTGCAACCTACTGTAGTGTTTGGCACACCCACACGGTCAAATAATACAACCGGTGTTCCGTTAGGTGAAGTTAAGGTAGCTTTCAAATCACCCACCCATGTGTGTGTTATGCTCAGGCAGATGCTTGTTAAATACTGGTCGGTTCCAAGAGCAGTACCTGCAACTCCGCTTGGAGTAACCGTTGCGTTAACACCGGCAGGTAAGTTGTCGGTAATAGCAACAGGTGTTCCGGTTAATGAAGCAGAAGCTGCATTACCGTTGCCGGTAACACCAGGTCCGCTGAAGGTTCCGCCTTTTGCGTTTGGTGTCAAAAGAATTGTTGAGTTGTTGTTAGCGCAATAAGGTCCGCTTAAGCCGGAGTAAACACCACTTGGTGCAGGGTTAACTGTTACCTGGGTAGAACCCGATGTTGCAGAGCAGCCGTTAGCTGTTACTGTAACACTGTATAAACCCGATGCAGTAGCAGAAATAGCCTGAGTAGTAGCACCACCCGGAGTCCAAACGTTTCCTGTTGCTGAACTTGAAGTAAGCGTAACCGAACCGTTTTCGCAGAAGGTTAATGGTCCGCCTGCAGT
Organism: Bacteroidia bacterium; assembly: GCA_050186075.1. Classification (GTDB taxonomy): domain Bacteria; phylum Bacteroidota; class Bacteroidia; order SXHM01; family SXHM01; genus SXHM01. The sequence goes on along the minus strand of JBFWYU010000032.1, from coordinate 21,287 downwards.
AATTGTTGGTGTTGCCGGAGCTGCATTAACCGTTGTGGTTTGTGAAGTAGTGCTTAAGCAACCTGCACAGTTTGCATAGTCATACGTAATAGTATGTGTGCCTGGATTTGATAATGGATCAAAAACACCGTTTGTTCCGAAGTTGAAAACAAGACCTGAAATAGTACCAACATCACCGGCACCATTATCAGATACGTTTAGTATCCATGTGCCGTTAGGGTCAGAACCATCGTTAAGAGCATTCAGGTCAGCACCGTTAAAAGCTGTGAAGCTGCCAGAAATAGTTGGAACGGTTCCGTTACAAACGCCCTCCAGTTCAGTTCCTGTTCCGGGAATGAAAGTCACATTCATATCGTTTCCGCTGCAACCAAATGTAGATGCAGGCACACCCGGACGGTCGAATAATACAACCGGTGTTCCGTTAGGTGAAGTTAAGGTAACTTTCAAATCGCCAACCCATGAGTGGCTTGCCTGAAAGCAGATGCTACCTAAGAAATAATCAGTTCCCAATGCAGTGCCGGGTAATCCTGTAGGAGTAATAGTATAGTCTATTCCGGCAGGCGCATTATCAGTAATGGCAAGTGGGGTGCCAACAGTAACAGCGTAAGCATCACCGTTTCCTACAATACCAGTTCCGCTGAATGTTCCGCCATAAAGCGATGGAACCAGATCATAGTAGTTTAAATCGTTATCGCAATACGTTGAGTTAAGTCCTGAGAATGTAACAGGAGTGTTTGGCGTAACCGTTACAACTGTAGCAGCAGAAGTAGTAGCTGTGCAACCGTTTACAGTTGTAGTTACTGTATACGAACCGCTTGCTGTAGCTGAAATAGACTGTGTTGTAGCACCGCCCGGTGACCACAGGTAAGATGTTCCCGCAGTTGAAGTAAGTGTTACAGAACCTCCTTCACAGAATGTTGTTGGTCCGCCAGCTGTAATAATAGGTGTAACAGGATCCATGTCAAGAGTTACATAATAATCATTGCCTAAACCTCCGCAAACAAAGAACGGACTGTTAGCGAAGGATGGCTCCAGTAGTATTGCATAATTCCCCGGAGCTAATGATTGGGTAAATGACTGTTCTGTACATGATGTTCCCAAATCTGAGTATACAACTTGTCCGCAACTGTTAAGGTCTAAGATAGCAGCAAAAAGAGGGTATTCTGAATTATAAGTAATGGTAACGTTAGTTGTTGCTGTTACTGTAAATTGAAATTCATCACTGTCATAATCTCCGATAGTCCCAGAGTTGAAAAATTGGGTTCCTGTAACAGTTTCACCGCATGAGATGTTTCCGTATGGTAAAGAGTAATAACATAATCCATCATTGGTGTGTGTTCCGCATGCCTCTGCTTCATCTGTTCCGGAAGGTAAAACAAGCTCGCAACCGGTAGAGGTAATAACCAGATCCCAACCAAATGCAATAGAACCATAATCACCGCCAACATCATCCACTACATATAATGACCATGTTCCGTTTGCAATGTATCCGTTAAAAGTGCTTAATAAAGCAGCTGGCGAAACGTTACCCGGTCCCGGTGCGGGGTAGTTATCGGGAGTTGTAAAATCTGTAGGTTTGTAAGTTCCTGTTGATAATATCGTGCCATCAGGTAGTCCTGCACCTGCAGCATCATCAAAAGTAAGAGTTACTCCTGTAATATCGTCAAGAGAACCGCAGTCGCTCATCAGCGTTACTGCCTGTCCTGTAGGTGATACAAGAATAATGTCAATATCATCAGGAAATGTGTGGTCAATGTCGTATAAAATTACATTAACATCAGTAATTGTTCCCGAAACACCGCTAACAATCATGTTAGAAGGGTAAGGGTCTGCAACTCCTACTGTTGTTGTTGGTGCTCCTGCCGGAATAGTAATTGCCGGAATGCTGACAAAAGTTTGTGTTATCTGGGCTATTGCGCTTGCTGAAGCAAGTGTCAATGCAAAAAACGCCAGAAAAAGTTTAGTTGTTTTCATTTGTTTGAATGGTTTTTAGTTATTTCTGCGTTTCTAATTCTTTAATCCATTTAATTTCTCTGCGCATGTGCAGCACTTCAGGGCTGTTTACATCGTAAGATATTTTCTGCTCCAGTTCCTGAATATAATTGTTGCGTTCAGTTACACTCATGGTTTTGAAATGTGTGTTGTTTTTCAACCATTGAGCATGTTGTTGTTCTTCGGTTAAAACAACAGTAGCCGCCTGAGGCTGAGTTGCAGTTGCTTTCTCTGCAGTGCGTGCATTAGTTGTAGTAACAACCTGAGCTGTGCGCTGGTTGTTTGTTGTTTGCGCAAACCCGAGTACAGGTAAAAGCGCAACCATTAAGGTTAATAGTTTTTTCATGGTAGTTTTTTATTGGTTTATTATTTAATTCCGTAGTTGTCTTTCAACTGGCGCAGTTTTGCTTCAGCAGCCTCTACATCAAAGCCGGGGGTATTGCGGTTGGCGTTGATTTTGGCTTCGTAAGCAGCAACTTCTTCGCGGGCAGCCTGCATTTTTTTGTCTTCAGGTCGTGTTGTTGCTACAGTTACAACCTGTGTGCTTTTGGCCTGGGTTGTTGCCGGAGCAACCACTGTCTGAGCCGGTGCATTGTTTGACGCGGTTTGCGCTTTGGCTTTCTCCTCAACAGAAGAGGATGATTGCGCATTTGCATTTTGTGCAAACATAAACGCAAGGGCCACAATAGAAAAGGTGTAGATTTTTTTCATGGTTTGTGTGTGTTTTTAAAATTTGGTCAAATATATACTGCTTTTAGTCGTTTGAAAGCGATTGTTCATAAAATGTTAATTGATAATTTTCTATAAAGATCGCAAGAAAAAAATGTATGTCTGATCAGGCTGGTTAATCAGGCGTCTTCTTTTCTAATCATCTGAAATATTGAAAACAAAAAGCCCCTCCGCCTCAGGCGGAAGGGCTTTTTGTTTTCTGATTACTAAGGACTACTTAATAATCACTTTTTTGTTCATCATTTCTTTGTCGGTAATAACCTGAAGGTTATAATTACCGGTAGCAAAACCTGATACGCTGAACGTGTTTTTATACGTTCCGCTGAAAGCAGTTTTTACATCACTGTAAACCAGTTGGCCCAAAGTGTTGGTCATTCTTACCTCAAGGCTGGTAGCCTCGTTAGAAGTAAACTCAATATTCAGGTTATCAGCAGCAGGGTTAGGGAAAATGTTAAGGCTGTTAACCATAGCACTTTCATTTACACCGATACAGATTTCTTCATCAACAACCGTAGCCGCTGAAGCAGCAGAAACGCAACCGTTGCCGTCTGTTACAGTAACCGTGAAACTGCCATCAGCATCAGCAGTAATAGACTGGGTAGTAGCACCACCCGGAGACCACAGGTAACCCGAAGCTGAACTTGAAGTTAATGTAACTGAACCCGGATCACAGAAGGTTGTTGGTCCGCCCGGTGTGATGGTTGGCGTTGCAGGCAGTGGATTAACTGTTACTGAAACAGATGAAGAGGTAAGTGGTCCGCAACCGTTAGGGTCCTGAACAGTTACCGTGTAGCTTCCTGAAGCTGTAGCTGAAATAGCTTGTGTAGTAGCTCCGTCCGGTGACCATACGTTGCCCGTTGTGCTGCTTGAAGTAAGAGTAACACTTCCACCCTGGCAGAAAGTTGTTGCTCCGCCCGGTGTAACAGTTGGTGTAGTAGTGGTCATGGTTAAAGTAGCCCAATACTCATTATAAAGGCCTCCTGAACAAACATAGTAGTTATAATCATTGGGAGCCACAAATGCTACGTAAGTTCCCGGAGTTAATGTTGCCGAAGCAGTTGCTGTTGCGCAACCCGATGCTGTAGTTATGCTTCCACCATTGCTTAACACAGTAGGTGTTGCACAGTTTGAAATATCAAGCAATGCAATAGCAAAAGGCAATTCGCCTGATGCAGTCCATGTTACAGTGGTTGAACTTGTAACAGTGAAGCGGTACCAGTCGGTATCGCGTATATTGGTATCGGCCCACATAGTACCTAAAACAGATTGTCCGCAGGTAATATCCTGATAAGCCGGTGTTACCATGTTGCAACCACCGTTGGCATCAGCACCGCAGGTTTCTGTTTCAGCTATATATCCTACAGGAGGTGTAACAGCACAAGGATTAAATACACAAATTGTGAAATCAGTTCCGGTAGGAACACCTGAATAATAATCATAAACACGCAGCCATAGCGTTGTGCCGATAGTAAGACCTGTAGCTTCAATAGACTCTAATTCTCCACTTAATGAACCGTCAATACATCCTATTGAAGTCAGTGCGTTGCAATCTGTTCCAACAAAAGCTTCAACAACAGCGTCAAAACCGGTACCACCCAATACATCAAGAATTGCGGTTGGAGATGATACTACAAATTTGTACCAAACATCATCGTCCGGTGTTCCTGTTCCGCAAGAGGCATTAGGAGATGCAGTAGCAGAAGCAACTGTTCCAAGAATAGGATTACAATCTCCGTTAGTTCCAACGGTTAAAGTAATAGCTCCTGCACAGTTGTCGTTTGCAGGTCCTGCAGGTGTTGAAACCACGCAAATGTCAAACGTAAATGATGTAGAAAGTGTAGTTCCGTAGTCATATACTCTTATGTAATACGTATTGCCGATTGTAAGACCGGTTAACGAAACGGTTTCTGTTCCTGCTGTTACAGTTGCGTCTGCGCAATCAACATTGGATTGTGCACCGCAGGTTCCCGAAAGTACTTCTACCACCGGATCAAAATCAGAAGAACCAACAACAGTAACCGTAGCGGTTGTGTTATCAGCAGTAAAGGAGTACCAAACATCAAGACTTGCTCCGCTGGTAAACCCATCGCATGAAATGGCAGGAATTGATTGTGTAGCATTTTCAGTTGTTCCGGTAACAGGTGAACAAGAAGTTGCAGTAGATAATGCATACGCTCCTGAGCACTCATCGTTTACAGGCGGCACAGGACCAACTGAACGGTAAACTAATGTTGAATTTGTAGTGTTGGTTGCGCAATTAAACTGATTAACTTTTATTCTTGCCACACCGGTAAAAGTTGCAGTCCAGGTAATTTTTGCATCATCGCCACAAACATCATCAGCATAGGCAAGACCTGTTGCAAGAATAGCGTTGTTGAAAAGTGTCAATTCTGAATCGTAGCTGGCAGCACCTCCGTCAGCAGCACATAATGACCATTCGTAAACAGTGCCTGTTGTAACGTTATAAAGCGAATAGTCTCCGCCATATATTATAGTAGAAGCAACCTGCCAGGAAGTAGTAGGCGTAAGAGTTGATGTTGGCCACTGTGAACCGCTGGAAGTGCACCCTACGCCACCGCCAATAGCTGTAAGCTCAACCACCATATCCATACAGGTTGTGTTGGTAAGGCAGTTAAACTCATTAATCTGAATGTCATAATCACCAGATGTTGATGGAGTGAAATAGATTTCGCTTTGTACACCGCAATCATCATCAGCATAACCTACAGTTGTTCCACCACCTGCGGTGTAAATAGTAATCTGCGTATCAAATGCTGTGTTGGTACAAGTACTGATACGGTAGGTGTTTCCTGCAACCATGTTAGTAACACGGTTCATTTCACCTGCAAATGTGCAGGTAGAAGAAACTTGATCCGAAACGGCAACAAGTTGTGTTGATGCATCCCAGGTTAAGTAGATGTCATTATTAAATGTACACTGTGCCGAAGCTCCGGTGCTGTAAACCATTGCTGCTGCGAGCAAACAAAGGCCTGTTATTTTTTGTAATAAATTTTTCATTTCTCTTTATTTTCGGTAGTTAATTATTTGCCTTTTTGTTGTCTTTCAGCAGCCTGTTGTTCAGTCATTGCCGGTTTAGCAGTTTGCTGCGGATTATTGTCCATCCAAACTTGTTTTGCTTTATTATAGTTGGCAATATCCTGTGCCTCGTCACCTGTAAGCGGATAACGTGGTGTGCGCTCATCTGTAAAGATAATGCTGCGCGGATTGTAGTAGTTTGGCGAAGTTGCAGGCTCTGTGTTAAGCTTTGCACTTTCATCTTTTTTAGGAGCCGCAGAAACAGCAGAAGTTCCGGCTGTTTTTGCTTTTACCTCAGGTTTTACCCCTTGGTTAATTAATTGTTGTTGTTGCTGAACATAGGCAGCATCTTTCTTTTTTTCAGGGTTTAAGCTGCTGATGCTTTGGCCGAAAGAAGTAAAGCCGGCAAACAGCATTCCTATCATTAGAACGAAAGGAAAAATGTAATTGTTTTTCATGGTATTTGTGTTTGGTTTAAAATTTCGTCAAAGATAAAACACTTTTGGTCGATAGAAATTAAATGTTCGTGTTTTTTTTTATTACTGACCAAAACGGGCTATATCCCTTTGCCGACAGGCAAAAGAAGTGATGTTTTTGATGAAAATATTCTGATGTTTATCTTACCACAAGTTTTCCGCCTTTCAGAATTCGGTCTTTTTCCGCTAACTGATATAGGTAAACTCCCGAAGAAAGGTTGCTGATATGAATGGTTGTAAATTGTGCTGAAAGTTTGGTGAAAAGTATCAACCTGCCGGCAACATCGGTAATTCTCAGTTCAGCAGTTGCTGAGTTGCATTCAATCGTCAGCAGTTCAGAAGCCGGGTTGGGGTAGATGTTAATCGTCTTTTCCGCTTTTGCGGGTTCAATACCGGTAACAAGTTGTTCACCGCATTCCCATTGAAACACTTCTTCGCCATTGTTTTCCCATTCGGTATAAACCTGTTTCATGGTTTTCCATTGGGCTACACCGGATGCCACTATTACATTCATGCTGTCGGCTATTTCTGTTATTTTGTTGTAAAAGGCAATATTGGTTAAATCGCCCTGACTGAAGAAAACGGTTTGCAGATAAATGCCCGTATCGGGATAAACTCCACTTTGCACATTATTGATTATATCGTGCAGCAGATTTACGAAATAAGCTACTGTTGAGGTATCGCGTATTTTCATTTCGCAGCCAACGCCAATATGATGTAAAGGACTTGTCGGGTTGTGTGTTAAATAATCTTCAGGACTGGTAGGATTCCAGAAGCCATAGTATTTTAAATCATCAACGTGATTGGGAGTTCCCCCACCCATAAGGTATTCGGGCTGCCAGAAATGGTCAGGAAAAATGGACCCGTATTGTCCGTTCACCAGATTTGTCCAGATATTGGTTCCGTTAAAATCATTGTAAATGCTGCCGCCAATCACTTTGCTTTCGGGCAAGCCTATTGAATCTAAAAGTTTGGCAACATCGGGATAGAGATAAACCGACTCATGTGCATGCGGATCCATTTCCACGCCTTTGTCTTCATGCATCCAGCGCAAAATGTTTTTATTGTTAGTTGAAGGGAAAAAAGCGGTGTCCTGTTCGATAACGTTGGTAAGGTAAGTCCAGTCGCTTTGCATATTCCAGGTTATGCCGTTTGCAGCAAAGTAATTGGCAAGGTTTACCAGATAGTTGCGGTTGTTGGAATAATAAAACGGTGCATTCCAGCTCGATGTTTCTTCGTTGTGCGACAGAAAGTCAAAGTAAACAACAGGTTGAGCTTTTAATGTAATAAGGTGAGAAAGCAGGAAAGCGAGAAGGAGGAGGGCTGACTTATTCATAGTAAATGGGTTTTGTTTTTTTGACGCACACAACATCAAAAGGTTTGCTCTCCATTCGATAAACGACAATAAAAAGTACTTTTGGCGGTTGTTAAAAGAAAGCAATGAAGGTTTATCACCATATTGATGAGTTTGCCGGCAAGGGAAATGCTGTAGTTACTACAGGCACCTTTGATGGTGTGCATACAGGCCATCAGGCCATCATCAAACGACTGAATGAAATTGCTGCAAAAGAAAACGGTGAAAGTGTATTGCTTACCTTTTATCCGCACCCGCGCATGGTACTTTTTCCGGATGATATTGACCTGAAATTGCTGACCACACAGGAAGAGAAAATAAAACTACTGGAGAAATATGGTGTTCAGCATTTAATCATTCATCCGTTTACCAAAGACTTTTCACGCCTTACTTCGCTGCAGTTTATTCGCGAAATATTAGTGAGTAAAATAAAGACAAAGAAGCTGGTCATTGGCTACGATCATCATTTCGGGCGCAACCGCGAGGGAAGTTTTGCAGCATTGAAAGAATCAGGACCGTTGTATGGTTTTTCAGTTGAAGAAATTCCGGCACAGGATGTTGATCATGTGGCAGTAAGTTCAACTAAAATACGTCATGCCCTGCAGGAAGGCGATGTTAAAACAGCCCGCGAATTTCTGGGACATGACTATACTTTATCAGGAAAAGTAATTCATGGCGAAAAGAAAGGGCGTGAGTTGGGTTATCCCACTGCCAATATTTCGGTGGAGAGTCGATATAAACTTATTCCTTCAATTGGTATTTATGCTGTCAGGGCAGAGGTGGAAGGTAATTTGTATGATGGCATGTTGTATATAGGTAACCGCCCCACACTCGATGGTAAATATCAGAGTATTGAAGTAAACCTGTTCAACTTTAATAAAGACATCTATGGAAAACATTTAACCGTTCATTTTATAAGCAGGATACGCAACGATATTAAGTTTAATAATCTGCACGAACTGAAAGAACAATTGGCCGCAGATAAATTAATGGCAATACATTTGCTGAACCAATCAGAAAGATAAATGCAATGAATAAAGTAATCTTCTTACTGCTCACTTTCTCACTTTCTCACCTTCTCACTGCTAAAGCCCAGCGCCTGCTCGACTCCATTTCACTCTCGCATGAATATGAATATAAAAGTCTGCAGGAAGCATTGGCTAATCCCGACAGCGTTCACAAACTTTCGCTGAAAAGGCAAAAGCTGACAACCATTCCTCCGGAGGTTTACACACTTCCTTATTTACAGGAGCTTGATTTAACCAACAACAAAATAAAAGTGTTGCCTGCCGAAATTTCAAAGCTTAAAAACCTCAGCTATCTGAATGTTTCAAAAAACCTGCTGGAAACATTTCCTAAAGAAATGGGCGAGTTGACTAACCTTAAAACTATAATTGCCAGTCAGAATGAAGAGTTGTCTTCTTTTCCTGCCGAGATGCATAAAATGGATAACCTTACTTATCTGGATATATGGGGAACTTCCATCAGTGAGTTTCCTCCCGAATGGAGCAAAATGAAAAACCTGAAATGGATTGACCTGCGCACCATCAACATCACAAAAGAAGAAAGAGCAGCAATAGAGGAACTTTTTCCGGAAGCCAAGATTTATTTATCGGAAGGCTGTAACTGCGGGCCGTAGTAGTGATTAAATAGTTGTAAATAAAAAAGGGAACGCCAAGGCGTTCCCTTTTTTTATCTCTCAGATTTTTTGAATTAGAATATCGGTGCTTTGTTGATATAAATTCTGCTGGTATACTCTTGATTTCCGCTCTGCAGTTTTACAATGTAAATACCGGCAGCCACTTCAGGAGCATCAACCGCACAACGCCCGCCATTCAATTGAATTGATTGGTTGGGTATAATTGATTGCCCTGTTGAATTGTACATAGAGAAAGAAGCGGTGTTTGCTGAAATACCATCTGCTTCAATCATTATCTGTCCGTTGCTTTCGTAGAATTTTACTGCATTAGCAATAGATTCAACATCGGTAATCATAGGTGCATCAAATTTGATTGAAAAGCGGTTTTCATCATCTCCTGTAGCACTAAAATCATAAGATGAAGTTTCAGTAATTTCCTGAATGGTTCCTGTTAAAGCATCTTCAAGGTATACAGGGTTTCCGCCACCAAAGCCTAACAACTCACTGGCAGTAATTGAATAGTTGCCTGCAGGCGCAATGAATGTAAGAGGAATAACACTTTCGGTAGTATAGCCCGGCAATGCATTGATGGAAACATTGTTTTCGTATAGTTTTGAGGCAAGCATAGGAGCCTGGCCAGACATGCTTTTGATTTTGTAAGAGTCAAAGCCATCCAAATCCTGTGATGCATTGATGTCAAAATATACTACTGTTTCATCCTGATGTCCGGTGCTGCTTGTAACTTTTAAACGAATAAGTTCTTCTACCTCATCTGTTTTGTAGAAGTTGGAGGCTGACGTTACTCTTGCTGTTTGCATAGCAGAAATCATAGGGTTGTAATCATTAGCTACTACAAAGAAGGCCTGAAAGGGAGCAATGTAACGTGTGCCTCCGTTTGTACCTACTGTTCCGTTGTAAGAAGTAAACTGTTCAATAGCAGGATCCCAAACATATATGGAATTGGTGATGTAATTTTTAACCCATCCGTTTGGAGCATTCCAGTCTATTGCAGAAGGGTAGGGGTTGCCTACTAAATTCCATCCGTTGCCGCCTGAACCGGGTGTGTAAGACAGGTTTTTGATGGGTGATACATGGTGTTTGTAGGTGCCGGTAATATCAAGAGTTGTTGCGCCTACAATTTTAGCTGCATAACCATTCATATTCACTATTTGCGAAGGTGCTCTCAGGCAATTGTATGAGAAAGGATTTCCTCCCGCACCACCTGCAGATTCAAGGAAACTAAAGAATGTGCCTGCGGGTGTAGAACCGTAGCTGTTAGCAACCAGTGAAAAATCGTCAGCAAAACCTGAAAGTCCGGTATCAACAATGGTGTCGGTTTTTAAAGGTGATGCAATAAGGTGATTGAACGGAGCAGCTGCAAAGGCAGGTGCAGCAGGAACGTAACGCTGTGCAGTAAGCGTTCCTTCAATATCACCGTTTCCTCCACCGGCAATTTGAGCTATGCCTGAAGAATTTGATTTTAAGATAAACGGATTGCCATAGGTGTAAAAAATACCGTTGGTAAGAATTACAATACCTGAAACGGTTTGTGTACCTGAGTTAATGCTTATCATCATTTGATTATCAACTTCCAGGTTTCCGAAATCATTGTTTCCTGTTATGCTTTGCGGGTTTGGCCCGTCAAATACTACAGAGCCTGTTCCTAAAGCTGCTGTTCCGTTATTTACTAAGTTTCCTTTTATATGCAATCTTCCGGCAACTCCTGTTGTGACAGTTGCCCCGCTGTTAATAGTCAGTCTTCTGCACACAGCACCATCGGCATTAATGGTTGGCTGGTATGCTGTACCTGCCAAGATAGTGGCATCTGTATTGGCATCGGGCATGCCGCACCAGTTTGATGTGGTAAACCAGTTATTATCAGTTCCGCCTGTCCATGTTCCGTTGGTTGCCCAAGCAATTGTTCTTACAGAAGTTGGATTAGTGCCTGCACATGAACCTGTACCTGTAACAGTAAGCGTTAATGTTCCGCTTCCGGCAACTGATGTGGGCGTAAAGGTTGGTGTTAATGTTGTTGCTCCTGCAGAAATACTTCCTGTACCCGATGTTGGGGTGTAAGTCCATGAAACGCCACTGTAAGATCCACCTGCACTGGCTCCTGTTATGCTGATATCTGATAATCCGGCACAGGATACAATAGCAGGTCCTGCATTGGCTGTTGGTGTAGTACCCCAGCTGATTGTTCTGGTTGATGTTGGATTGGTGCCGGCATGGCTTCCTGAACCGGTAGCCGTTAGTGTAGCTGTAAATGAACCCGAACTAACTGAAGGAGTAAACTGATAAGTAGCAGGATTTGTTCCCGAGCCGCTCCATGTTCCTGAACCCGAACCACCGCTCCATGCAACTGCGCTGTAGCTTCCGGCAGCTGTTGCGCCTGTCATTGTAACAGCAGAAGTTCCTGTGCAGGTAGTAATGTCAGAACCTGCGCTTACTGTTGGAGCAGGAGCAGAAGCAGTTACACTTCCGTTTAGGGTTACATCATCAACATAAAAGGTTCCGCTGCTTCCATTCTCAGTATCCCAACCGTAAATTCTGAACGTTACAGTTGCCCCAACAGCTGTTGTGAAATCCGAAAAATTCCATGTGGTGGTTATCTGACTGTCATCTGTATCAAAATTTAAATAGGTAGTTGTGAAATTACCCGAAAAGTTATGTGCAACACGCCCTTCTGCAGGTCCATGGTCATTACGGGCGCTTTTAAAACTGATGGAAGTTAATGTTAATGTACTACCTGCATTTGCCGTTATAGTGAATTCAAGGTATTCTGTTAAATCAATTGAGCCGGATGTTGACCAGTTTTTACTGTTCATCACATTTGCCTCATTCTGGCAGGTTACATTGGTTCTGCTGAAATTGCTGAATGTTGCATTGGCTGGCTGTGAGGTTACTGATAATATAGGACTTGAACAGCTGTTGCCATTGGTATGACTGAACTGGTAAGTACCTAATTGAGCAAAGGAATTTAGTGCTATGGTTATTCCGGCTGCTATTACAAGTAGTTGTTTTTTCATAAAGCGTTTTGGGTTTTGTGTGCCCTTAACGCAACGCATTAAAACAAGGTTGAAGAATATCGACAAACGACACGATTTTATTAAACCAACCAATTATTCTGTGAGATTACCAAGGTAATTGTGCATTCTGTCTTACATATTATAATGCTTGCTTTATACATTGAGACACTTGCTTCACAGATTATCATGCTTGCACAATGGGTTGTGGTGCAAGCACCATAGGTTGTGGTGCAATCGCCATGGGTTGTGATGCAATCACCAAGGGGTGTGATGCAATCACCAAGGGGTGTGATGCAATCACTAAGGGGTGTGATGCAATCACTAAGGGGTGTGATGCAATCACCATAGGTTGTGGTGCAATCACCAAGGGTTGTGATGCAATTACCTTAGGTTGTGCTGCAATCATCAGAGGCTATAATGCTTGTCTGAAACAAAAAAGGGAACGCCTTGGCGTTCCCTTTTTATTACTTGTAAAGTTTGGATTAATAAACCACTACCCGTTTGTTGTATGCTCTATCCGTAGTTTCAACTTTAAGCATGTAAACTCCGGCAACCTGTGTTTCAAGGGTAATAAAGTTATTGCCAGATGAAATGGTCTTGTCAGAAGCCAGTACTAATTTACCTGTAACATCAAACAGTGATACGTTAACCTGTTGCTCAACGCCTGAGTTTACCATGAGTGTAAATTCTCCGTTGTTAGGATTAGGATAAATATTCAGATGCAGGTTGTCTAACTCATCAATTGCTGTTACAATCTCATTCGGGAACAGAACAAAACGGTCGTTATCCTCGCCCTGCGCTGTTTGGAAAACATAAGGCCCGTTGCGCAGGTCGTAAACAATTCCCAAGTCGTCATCCAGCAAATTTATAGGCAGGTTGGCAGAGAAGTTCTCGATGCTGTCAATATAAATACTGTATTGCCCGTCTGCGCCAGCATATAAGCCCAGCGGCACGGGTGCAGGGTCAGCACCATTTAAAGGAGTTAAGCCCTGAATACCCAATAACATGGTATCATTCAACAAGCTGTAGAAAGATACAGAATGATTACCTCTTAGCTTTTGAGCATCGTAGAACCAATCCATGTCTTCGGTAGCACCGTCAACATAGCCCACCAGAATTTGATTGGTGTGTGTGCCATTATCAGCACGCAGCCAAAGGCGTTGCGGCAAAATTTCATCTGTTTTAAAGAAGGTAGTTGCCGTTGAAGCTCTCATTGCGTTTGTAAACGAAACCGAAGTTGCGCCTGATAATGCCTGCACAAAAAAGCCTTGTGCCGTTGCAATCATTCCGTTGGGGGTTCTTCCGCCACCTCCGGTTGAGCCTGTTCCGTTCCATATTGCATAATCATTAGCAGCATAGCCGGTACCACCGGTAATGTCATCATCCCAATAATAGATAGCACCGGTTACTTTAGTATTATTTGCTGTTAGAAAAGTAGAAGCACTAATATTACAAGGATATGGATTACCAATCAGGTTGTAAGGTACACCCGGACTGGTGCTTCCGTTTACCAGCGTAAAGTATTGCACGGCTTGATTCAACGTTCCGTTATTGGCAGTTCCTGTAAAGGTTACTGTTGGGTTTGGTCCTTGACCGGCATAGCCTTTTCCAACACTGAATGAGCCCGAAGCAGCAGCCCAACCCGGATCAGGTCCCGGATTATCGTCTGTAAAATCGGCTGTTCCGTTTGCAGGATTGTAGAGATAGTTTGTTCCGCCCAGCAAACCTAAACTTGCCGAAGAGATAGGTGTTGACCAATAGTTGTAAACCGAAGAAGATGAAGTTCCGTTGCGTTTTACAACAATGTTTCCGTTCACCGTTCCTTCGCAGGCACATGGAACGGTTGTTCCTGTTCCGTGAAACAGCTGTGCTCCGTTATTTAAAACAAGATTTCCGTTAGCATTCAGTGTTCCGCCTGTTTCGGCTCTTGCCTGGTCGGTAATAGTAACAGTACCTGACAAGGTTGCATTGTTGCTGTTGTATAAACTGCCCACATTAATTGTTCCGCTCACAGTAACTGTTGCAATAGGAGTGTTTTCAAGTTGCAGCGTTCCTGCTCCGAAGTTTGCATTTCCGTTATTCACCACATTGCCATGTGCATTCAAAAACTGGTTTGCATTAATGGTTAATTGTGCGCTGGCATTAACCGTTAGGTCTTTACAAAGCCCTGAAGGCGTTGCACTGATGATGGGGTTATTTGCAGTAACAGGAATAATAACATTGTCAGTTATGGTAGGCACTCCCGGACAAGGGCTCCAGTTGGCAGCCGTGTTCCAGTTTGAGCTTACAGAGCCGTTCCAAATTTTGGTATTGGCAACAGATGTGTTTGTATTCGGGATGTAGAAATTATCCCAGTAAGTATCGTTTCCAACGCATGACGAATTATGTTTCCATGCTGCACCAAAGTATTTCAGGTCAAGTGCTGTGTGCGTTGTATTTGTTGCCGTAAAAGGTCCTGAAAAAGCAGGTGAACTCAGGTTGGGCGCTGTAAATGCCGAAGCACCATCGTTGCGTGCATAAAGTGTCCATACGCCATCACAAGGGTTAAAGCTAACTTTTACACTGGAGTAGTTGGCATCAATATCTACATCTGAAGCTACAATATCTGTTAGGTTGGCATCAGCCGAAAGTCCGTTTGCAAATCTTACAAGTTTGATGTAGTCTGTTGTTCCGCTATTACCAACAACTACTGCATATCCATCAGAACCCGAAGCTGTAAAATCGGCTTGATCGCAACCAAGAATAAAAGCCATACCGTAAGCAGAACCGGCAAACCCTGAGAGATTAGAATTATTAGTTCGCATATTAAAGAGCCAGTTCATTGTTCCGTCTGAATTATTAAAAACGGTTTCGTAATGATTTTCGCCATTAAAATTTATCCGCTCAGTTGTTGTTCCTCCTGAGCTACCGCTTGGATCTGATGAAACACAGTTGTCTATTAACAGCATATTGCTGAAAATCTGAACTTTTGTTCCATCACCTGCTTCGGTCTCTGTCCACGCAGTTGAGCCACCGCTGCTGGGAATTCCAACAGTAGAACTTGCTGTCCTGTTAAAATGATCAAATAATTGAAAGTCTTCGTCTGTAACAGTAATGTTGGCTGTAATTGAAGAGAAACTTCCCCCCGAAGCAATTACCTGAAAGGTTTCTTCGGTATCATACGTAAGTCCTGTCCAGGTATAAGTGCCGGCTACTAAATTGGCTGCACCACCTCCTGTCATCGTACCCGTTCCGGTGTTTTGGCCAAGTGTAATTAAAGAGGTATTGTTTTGGTCAATATTACCATTGGCATCAACGGCACTTACGGTTACAGTAAATGCATCACCCAAACCAACTGTTGTTGGCGCATTGATGAATTGAAGGGTGGCAAGAATATCAATTACGTTTTTAGTTGCATTGCTGGTTGTTGAAAACGTTGCTAATTGCGAACTGGTTGCACTTGTTTCAACCGTAACATCTGCTTGAGTAAGTTTAAAGGCAAACTTATTATTATCTGAGTTTGCAGGTAAAGGGTTTGCAAGTGTAATTCTCATATAAATATCCACAAACCCATTATCAGGAACCGTAATATAGGGTGATGAAACAGGGAAGGGTATATTAGTCGGGTTAACGAGTCCTCCGCCTGCTATCGGTGTGGTGTTTGAATTTAAAAAGAATGCACGTGATGCTATGGCTGTACTCCAGTCAGGTACAGTGTTGTTTGCTCCGTCAGCCTGTATAGTCCAGCTTTTATAAATAGTGGGCAATGCGTCTGCATCATTAGTTGTACCATCACCATCGTATAAACGGAAACGCCATACCTGTATGCCATCACTGTTACTGGTAATTGTACCGTTTATCAACGATGAAATAGTGTTGGCTTCAGAACCGGCAACAGCCTGCACAACACTTGCACTCGATGCAGCAACACTTGTTGTTTGCGAGTTTGGATTTTGTGTATCCGTAGCTGTTTGAAATACGGTATTGCTGCCGGAACAATTGTATTCGTAGATTCTGAAATAGTAAGTTGTGTTTGCTAATAAACTGCTAATTGAAACACTGCTCCCTGAGCCGTTATAAATTAATTGTTGTCCGCTGTTTGCCCAGGTAGTATTAGCTGAGGGTAAAGTTGATCCATCAGTTGGTGCAGTAAAACTGTTGGAACTATTCATGTAAACAACACGGTTGGTTCCGTCTCCGTTTGTCCAGTTTACAGTCATAGAATTTTCGGCTACCGAAGCAAATGAAATATCAGATGCCTGATCAGCCGGAGCAGAGCACGAAACAGTGACTAATGCCACCGAAAAATTATCAATACCTACAGCACCACTAAAGCTTGATCCATCTAAAATCCAGCGGAAATATACGATATTGCCGGTGGGAACAGCAACTGTTGGGGTATATTGCAAAGCTGTAATTCCCTGAGATGCAACCAATGTAGTAAAACCATATGTGCTTGCTCCAATAAGCATACTGCTAAAATTACCACTTGCAACATCTGCCCATCCTGATGTTAATGATGTGGAGTATTGTAATTTGAACGTTTGTGTTGCTGTATTTCTTCTATACTGTTCATAATCAAAACTCAGTTCAAAAATAGTACCCGATGAGCCGGTATTGTTTTTAACAGCAACTATTATACTTTTTCCACTATAGCTGCCGCTATACATTAATCCCAGACTTCTTTCGGCTGTACCTGACCCTTGTCCGAAATTATATGCTGCCCCGGTAGTTGGTGTTGGATTAGTAGTGCTGCTTGCCTGTTGTGTAACGGCCGTTGCAATGGTAGTTGTATTTGCATCTTGTATTCCAAACCCGGTTGGTGTAGCTGCAGAAGAACTTGCAGCCATGCCATTAAAATTTTCACTGGCAGGTGTATTTAAAGCCGAAAGTATAATGGGTACAAATGTGTTGTCTGTAATAGCAAGTGTGCGTGTTGTAGTTCCTCCCAATGAGATTCCGGAACTTGGTGAACTAATGGTAAATGTTGCTGTTTCTGCACCTTCAATCACTCCATCATCAGCAATGTTAAAGGTTACACTTCCGGTTGTGGCACCACTCAATATGGTAATGGTGGTTGGAAATGTTATACCTGTAAAGTCTGCATTGCTCAAACCAGTACCGCTTAAAGCAAGGTTTACAGTTTGGTCGCCCGAAACAGCCTGAGAAGCAGTTGCTGTTAATGTTATTGATGTTGTAGCAGCTTCTGTTCCTGTTGATGGGCTGATGCTGAGATTAACACTTGGAAAATCATTGTCCGTAATAGTTAAATTCTGTGTCAATGTTGTTCCGTTGGCAACACAGGCTGATGTTGCAGCTAAAGTAAAAGTAGCTGTTTCGGTACCTTCAATGGCAACATCATTTGCAACATTAAATGAGGTTGTACCCGTTGATGCTCCGTTTGCAATGGTTATTGTTCTTGGAAATGTAACCGAAAAATCGCTGTTGGTAACGTTGGTTCCGCTTAGTGTTACATCAAATGTTTGCGCTCCAATAACGTTTGCAGAAGATGTTGCAGTCAGCGTCATAGCTGTAGTTCCGGCTTCTGTTCCTGTTGAAGTATTAATGCTCAGGTCGGTTGTGGGGAAATCATTATCCGTTATAGCCAGATTTTGACTGGCAGTTCCCAATGTTATCCCTGATGATGGATTGCTGATGGTAAACGTTGCAGTTTCTGTACACTCGTAAGTTGCATCATTAGTAATTGTAAAGGTTGAAGTTCCCGATGTAGCTCCGTTTAAAATGGTTAATTGACTGGCTACACTTGAAAAATCACCACTGCTAGCACCGGTAAGCGCTAAATCAACAGTTTGGTCACCTGTTACTGCTGATGTTGCAGTAATAGTAAGTGTAATAGAGGTTGTTGCAGCTTCGGTTCCTGTGGCAGTATTAATAGTAAGACTAACAGAAGGAATAGCAGGAGGTGCAAAATCCCCTTCATCAGCCCCGATATCAGGTGCCG
Source organism: Bacteroidia bacterium (assembly GCA_050186075.1). Lineage (GTDB taxonomy): Bacteria > Bacteroidota > Bacteroidia > SXHM01 > SXHM01 > SXHM01. Next base: position 3,091 of record JBFWYU010000032.1, on the reverse strand, counting down.
TTCCACCACCGTTTGCTTGCCCGCCAAGGGGATAACCTGTCCGTATGCTGGCAGCATCATAGTCATCTGTAAATCCGCTTATAGCTATAGCACCGCTTTCTATTGCCGAAGCTGTTGCTCCGTCAATATGCAAAAAATTGGAACTTGAACCTGTTGTGCTCAGAAAGTCAGGCATTTCACTAACAGAGGCAGCATCGCGGGTTGGTCCAACTCTTGTTTTATAATCGGCTAAGCTTTGGTCGCCTGATGCAGGATGATAATATATCAGTTTTGATGCGCTCGGTGTTCCTGCATAAAAGAGGTTGTTGTTTGATGCCGATCCATAAGTTGTAAGCGTACCGCTTTGACGGTAATATGCGGCAGCAACTACACCTGAACCAACAGGGGTGGCGAGGTTAACAGCAATGTTGTTTCGTAGAGTAACAGTTGGTCCTACATCTGCAAAAATTGCTGCACTGTAAAAGATGGTTCCAGTTGATGCTACAGGGCCAATGTAAACAGTGTTATAATAAAGGTTAGCTGTAGTGCCTCCGTTAATGTAAATTCCTGAAAGAGGGGCACCGTTTGAATTATTCCCAGCAGGCAACCTGATATCGCCAACCAAATTATTGGAAATATTGTAAGTTGTTCCACCGAAAACATAAATTCCATAAGGGAAACCGTTTGCCGCACTTATTGTATTTGTAATATCATATATCTTATTCCGGTAAATATTGTTTGTGGTTGCGCCATTAAAATACATCCCATAAACTCTTCCTCCACTTACTGTTGATGATAGTGTGTTTATAGTGTTTTGATAAACATTTACATTCGTTGAAGCATTTGAAATACTCATAGCTGCAACATCTCCGCTTGAGCCTGTTGCTGAAAGTGTGTTTATAATATTATCATAAATGTTCAGGTTTGCAGCAGCTCCGCTGCTGCCAACTAAAATTCCTGTTATATCTCCGCCACCGGTTATGTTAGTTATTGTATTATCAGCTATGGTTGAGCTTGTTCCGGTTCCACCGAAGTAGTTAAGGTTCATAACCGTAATAGCTCCTGTGCCGCCTGTCCAATTGCTGAAGGTATTGCCTGTAATTGTTTTATTGGGAAATGGTGATGCCGAACCATCTGTATTAACCCAACCTGCAATTGCTGTTGTGCCACTTACAGTTATGTTTGAAAAAGTATTGTCATTTTGGTTAATGGTAGCTGTAGTGGGTGAGTTTGCAGTTGAATTTAAAAGAGTAACAGTTCCGGCAGATGCCCCTTTATTAAATGCTGTTACAATGCTGTTACTGTTTACATTTTGAGTACCAGAAGCAGGAAGGGTTATGTTGTTTGATATAAATGTCACACTACCCGAAGTATTAATATTCAAATTTGTAAAGGTGTTGCTGCTGATATTTTGTGAAAGAGTTGCAGCTGAATTAGTAATATAAATATGCGTAGAAGAGCCTGCTGAAGTATGGGTTATTCCTCTGAAATCATTTGACTGTATAGTGAGTGAAGCAGCCGCAGTTCCTCCTGAATTAGATATTCCCGTAACAGCACCACTTGTTGCAGCACTAAAAGTAATTGCGTTGCCGCTAGCGTTGCCAATTTGGTTACTGCTTATGGTAATAGTTCCTGCAACTGCACCTGTATTAGAAATGCCTGTAAAGCCGCCTGTTGTGGCAGTAGATGTTGTACCTCTTATTATATTATTGCTTATACTTAACGTTCCGGGTATAGAAGAATTTACTATTCCGACAATAGTTGTAGAAGAGCTGGCACCTCCAACGGATGTGTTAAGAATAGTATTATTAGTTATATTGATTGTAGCGGTACTCAATGAAGAGCTAATACCCTGACTTCGTATACATTCAAGTGTTCCGGAAGTAAAATTATCAGTTATTGTTATTGTATTGTTTGTTATATTTGAAGTAAATGTTCCTGTAGGAGCAGTACCGTAATCTTTAAAAATACCTCTTAATGTCACTGCTGTTCCTGAAATCGTAGCACTTGTAATAGTATTGTAAGAAACATTTTCTCCTTTTTGATGATTAAGAAAAATACAATAGCTTGTTCCTGAGTTTGAAGTGAATGTAGTTGGGGCGCTGGCTCCTCCCCAGTTAGTAATGGTATTTCCTGTTGATATTGAAGTTCCTCCAATATCATTACCTATATCTTGATTGGCTGCTGCACTCGCTCCAATAAAAGTTATTCCCATATTAACATTACTTATATCATTTCCGTAAATCTTGTTGTTATTATTTGGAGCGGTTGTATTATTGGCAATTGCTTCTGTACCTGTGGGAGCTGTTGCTGAATGAACATTGTTGGAATAAATGCCAAATGTATTTCTGTAAGTTCGGTTAAGTGAAATGGTATTATTTTGTATCGTATTATTTTGAGCTCCGTTTGTTGTTGAAGCATGTAAAAGAGCAACACCCCACTCTGTCATATTATTACCTGTAGTTACATTTGTTATTTGTGCGGTTGTACTAGTTGCCCCACCTGCACCTATAGTGCTATTCGATGCGTTTTCCTGCATAGTAAAATTTTGTAGTGTGATATAATCAGCACCAACTAGTTTAAAAATGGCGTTATTAATACTGCCGATTACTTGCGGATTAAAAGCAGTTACAGTTTTATTCGCACCATCAATAGTTATTGGACAAGTTGAAGAACCGCTTATAGTTATACTGTAACCGCCCGAAGGAGCAATTTCACTCGTTCCGCTACAGGTAAGTGTTACAGAAGTGGTTCCTGTAAATGTTGTCAGTGCATTCAATTGAGTTATAGCTGCCGCAAGCGAAGCATGTGGCGAGCCGCTGATGAGTGTTCCTCCTGTTGGGGCTGTTCCCGTATAAGTTACAGTTACAGTAAGTTGTGCAAAGGCGGTTTGAACAAAAAGTGTTGTAACAACAATACTTGCGAAGCGAAAGAAAAATGCATTTAGTTTTTTCATGCGGTAAAGAATAAATAATTAAATCAAACAGGCTTCATGCGTGTTTTGTTCATGCGGTAAACAGCAAACAAAGCAGCAGGAATTATAAAATACAGAACATCGGTATCTATTGGAGCTCCAACTCCGGGTGGAGTTGGTCCGGGTGGTGGCGGAGGT
>JBFWYU010000031.1:0-50680 GCA_050186075.1 Bacteroidia bacterium | reverse complement strand
ACGGTTACATTACTATTTCAAAAGGAGAGTGGAAAATTCGTGTTACAAAAGCGGTGAATGTTCCGCTTACCTTTGGCGGAAAGGCAGCATTTATGATACAGAATGTATTGCCTGCTGTGCTTACCGGATATGTTCAGGGATTGGCGATTGATGATATAAAAGCTGCACTGGAATCATTTATGCCATCACCGGCACAAACTCCCGGAAGGCTGAATATGTTCAACTTCAAAGATTTTCAAATCATGCTCGACTATGCTCACAACCCGGCAGGATTGCGTGCACTGAAAAACATGATTGAGAAGATGGATGGCAGTCCTAAAATCGGAATCATTGCAGGTATTGGCGATAGGAGAGTAGAGGATAACAATGAGATTGGTCGTGTGGCTGCCGAGATGTTTGACGAGATCATTATCCGTCAGGATAAGCACCTGCGCGGAAAAACCGAACAGGAAATTATAGGCATGATAAACGATGGAATAAAAAGTGTTGCCCCTGATAAAAAGGTAACCATTATTCCTTCTGAGAAAGAAGCTATTACTTATGCTGTAAAACATGCTACCAAAGGCTGTCTGATTGTTGTGTGCAGCGATGTGGTGCCCGAAGCACTGAACCTTGTTATGAAATTCAAAGAAGAAGAAGCCAACAAACTGTATGAATTTTCAAAAGCAGATATTCCTAATTTAGAGCAATAAATTTATAACCACTAAGACAATTTTTTATCAATGAAAACAAAACAACTACTCCTTTCACTTGCCCTTATTATTTGTGCAGGTTCTGTATTTGCTCAATGGTCTAACAAAGGTTTTACTTTTGAGGGAAATGCGCGTCAGTACCGTATGTATGTTCCTCCAATGTATGATGCCAATACACCGGTATCCCTGGTGCTTGCCTTGCACGGACTGGGTGATAACATGACTAACTTCAGTGGCATCGGCATGAAGAATATTGCCGATACTGCCAACATTATTTTTGTTGTTCCGCAGGCGTTGGCAGATCCTCTGGCAGGCACTGCATGGAATTCAGGAGCAGGTTTTCTGGGTTATTTTCCAAACAGTAATATCGATGATGTGGGTTTTATCAGTGCACTGATTGATACCATTTCTGCAAACTATGCCATCAATTCGCAGAATATTTTTTGCTGCGGTTTCTCGATGGGCGGTTTTATGACCGAGCGTCTTGCCTGCCAGCTGAGCCACAAAATACGTTCGTTTGCTTCGGTGGCAGGAACCTTTGGAAGCGCTATCACCTGCGAGCCCTGGAGGTCTGTTTGTGTTCTGCATTTTCATGGCACTGCTGATGCTACGGTGCCTTATACCGGTGGTGATTATGGTATCAGTGCCGATTCACTTATCAACTTTTGGGTAGCAAATAATCAATGCACTACTGACCCACAGATTGACAGTTTGCCTAACACCATGAGCGATGGCTACACCGTTGAAAAATATACTTATGGAAATGGAAACGACAATACCCGCGTTAACCTGTATAAGGTAGATGGTGCCGACCATACTTGGCTTACCAATGCCAACGATGTATCGTATTCGGTAGAGATATGGAAGTTCTTCAGCAGCTGCGGGGGTGTTTTAACCGGTATGGAAAACACAGCGGCTGCAAGGGAAATGGAAGTGTTTCCAAATCCTGCCGGTGATGTTCTCACCATTCGTTTTCCTGATTTTGTAAACGGAAGTGAATACAGTGTTACGTTAACTGATTTCACAGGAAAAGTGGTGTTGACTTCAACACTGAAAGACGAAAATACACGCCTTGATTTAAAAGCAAACAGCCTTGCAAAGGGTATTTATTTTCTGAATGTTGCAGGCCGCAGCAAAAAAATTGTAATAGAGTAGTTTTTTTGTCTGCAGTTAAGCTGCCAAAGAACTTACACAGAGTGAGACAGGAGTTTAAATACAGAGGCTCACAGAGATTTTAAATTTACCTCTGTGAACCTCTGTGTCTTCTCCGGCTGTTCTCTGTGTAATTACAACAAAAACGAATCCAGCGGTGTCCAGGGTCCGTACTCGTTGCTGGTGTTTACCCAGCGGGCATAGTACCACAGGCGCTGACCGCGCAGGGCAGCCGAGTCTATGTTTCCGGTTATAGGGCTGCGGCCCGATTCCTGCAGGTTGTTACACTGCGCAGGACTTGTTGGCTGCGTACCTATTACATACACTATCTGGCAGCGGCTAACCCCCGCAGGCTTGCCTCTGAGGCTGCTTCCGCTGGCATCGGGCTGCTGCTTAAAGCGTATTTTAAGCTGGTTGGCAGCGTTGTACCCGATGCTGATGATGGGCATGGTACTTGGCACCGGCACGGGTGTGCGCGTGGTATCGTGCGGCCTTACCCCGCAGGCAATACGGTCGGTATTGCTCATCAACGGGTTGCCATAGATGTGATACTTAATAAACGGACGCAGCTGGGCTACATACAACTGGCGGGCAAGGTCTTTGGCCGCCACCTGTGTGCTTGTGCGGTTAAACCGGTTTGAAGCGGCCAGCCAGGCACTGTCCCAGGCCATTTGCAGGGCAGTAAGCACCGCTATCATAGCGGGGGTAAAGCCCCACAATGCCGAGTTGGCGCTTATCTGCGTGATAAAATTTTTCTGAAAGGCATCAAAGGCCGAGTCAGATGGAGGAATTACATTGTTTTTCATGTTTTATTGTTTTTTATGTTTAATTTATAATGGTTGATGTTTGATGTGTTAAGGGTATAGGGCGAGCCTCTTACCTTGTTATTTAAGCCTTTTACAGGTCTGTAAGGTATTTGGATGACGGAAAGAATGGTAGGACTGCACCAAATAATGGTATGACTGCACCAACGAATGCTATGGCTGTGTAATAGCATTCTATAAGAGTCTGATAGAATGCTATGAGTCTTTGAAAGAACGGTATGACTCTTTGATAGAACGCTATGACTCTTTGATAGAATGCTATGAGTCTTTGAAAGAATGCTATGACAGAATGCGGGAATGTTTTGAAGCACTGCCTCCATGTTTTTAAACAGCTGCTCAAAATTGCTCTGGTAATAAGTTATGGTTTTCATCGCTAATCGGGTTTTGAATAATTAACGATGCAAAGATGCGTTCAGCGCATAGCCTTGCGCAATGGCCGGGTGGCTATAAATAAGGGGGTAAATTAGCCGGGGTGGCTTATTTTCTGTTGGTGAACCGTATCATATTCCTGAAGCGGATAAGCACTTCATCTATATCCTTTGCGCCCCTTTACCGTACCACGGCTTTTAAAGATAGCATCCCCGTTTCTTTGTTATTTTTGCCCTGGCTCAGGTGTTCCACTATCTGCTGATTAAGCGGTTCAAGGGTTTCAAAATTTTTGAAAAACTCTTTATCGGCCTCGCTTACGGGCAGTGCCACCGGGCTGTTGCCCCGCAGGCGCGAGCGTCCCGCTCGTGCCGCCTATTCGTTTATAATTTTATAGCTTGTCTTCCCTCCCTCAGGGCTCAGCACATCCATAAAATACAAACCGGCAGCCGCATCTAAATTCACCTCCAGTTCGGTGGTGTTGCGCAGTGTATGTGCATATACCTGCTGCCCTGTTGCATTGCTGATACTAATACGGGCATTGCTGAAGCCCGGCCCCGTTTTTAGTTTAAACCATCCCTTTGCCGGATTGGGATAAACATCGGATTTAGCCTGCACCGTTGCCATCGGTGGCTCGGTAATCGGGAAGTTTACATTGCCCGTGAGCATGGTAATGATGGTAGCCACAAACTCATCAAAGGCGGATATCCCTGTCAATCACTCCTAAACTTGCTCTTGAGCCTATATAAAGATAAAGGTGTGAATTAATAATCTCTATTCTTTTGTGGTCAGCACTACCTCTTCAGCACCCGTTTGTAATAAACCTTTTCGGGTGTAGTAACGCTGAAAATATAAACACCCTGCGCCAGATTTTGCAGCAGCGGCAGGCGATAGGTGCTCGATGTATTTTTGCGGCAAAAGATTTCTTCAAAATAAATGGTGCGGCCGTCAACTGCGGTTAGGCGAACCTCGGTGGGCTGGTCCAATGCCGAGTAGAATATACCCGTAACATCGCTCTCAAACGGGCTTGGGAAAACGGTAAGCAATTCATCTTTGCTCAGGTCGCCCGGCATATTATCCGAAAGTATAAGGTTAGCAATAGAGAAGTTGGGAATACCATAGCCCATCAGCGAATCGGGATTGTTATACTGGTGAGCACTTTGCTCAATGGCATGCAATAACTCCATGTTGTTAAGCGCGGGATTGGCTTGCCACAGGCAGGCAACCATGCCGGCTATAATAGGCCCTGAGAAGGAAGTTCCGTTGCCCGTCATAATTTCACCGGTATTGGAATTAACAATGGCAGCATCTTTACCCTGCGCCACTACGTTGGGTTTTATGCGTCCGTCAAACGAATAGCCTTTTCCGCTGAAGTTTACATACTGTCCGAATTCATCTACCGCACCAATAGCCAGCACACTGTCGGCATCCGATGGCGCGCTGATATGAAACCAGGATGAACCACCTTCATTACCCGCACTGTTTACCACCGCCATGCCTTTTGAGGCGGCAATGTCAGCAGCCACCGTAACAGGTGTGGTGTTGCCATCCATATCGCTATAGGTATGGTCCTGCGAAGCATCGTTAAACTCGGTATAGCCCAGTGAAGAGTTGATAACATCCGCTCCTGCGCTGTCGGCAAACTCGGCAGCCGAAGCCCAATTTATTTCTTCAATCAGGTATTCGCTGCCCGCATCTTCACTGCGCAACAGCATATACGAAGCCTTGGGTGCAGTGCCTATCAATTGTCCGGGACTATTGCCTGCCATGGTAGAAAGCACCATCGTACCGTGGGTGCTGGCGTGATATACATTCAGGTCGCCATCTACAAAATCCCGGGTGGCCACTATGCGGTTTTCGTTGCGCAGGCTGTCGAACACGGTAAGAATATCCACATTATAAAAGCCTGCATCAATAACGGCAACCAAAACACCTTCGCCACGAAAACCCGCTTCGTGCAGGGCAATTCCGCCCAACATATCAATCTGGTTAAGACCCATTCCGTAATCGGCATTGCTGATGGAAGGTGATGCCACTTCTGTTTTATTATGAGCCTCATTCAGCAAACCAAACTTGTTGTGCAAATCAATAACAGGTTGCAGTGCAAGAGCCACTGCATTTACATTCACCACAAAGGGTAACGCATTAATAGCATCAATCTGCGTTGAATCGCTTGAAAGTATTGTAACCGAATTATGCCACTTGCTGCGGTTAAGCACCTGAGCGCCTGTGGCAACAACGGCATCAATGTAGATTTGGTTTACGGGAATATCATTTTCAACCACCGCAATATTTTGGTTTGCTCTGCGCTGAATCGCACGCTGCGAAAGAAAATCTTCGGGTGCGCTAACGCTGAAAGGACTTCCATTCTTATCCGAGAACTTTACCCAATAACGCGAAGGAGCAATTTGGGAAATGCAGAATGAAGAATTTAGAATACAGAATGAAAAGAAAAGAATAAGGCGTTTACTCATAACCATGTTCGAGATAATGGAATTTAAAAGCAGCACCGTAGTCTTCGGTTAAATCCTGCGCTGCTGTGTCGGGCTGCACATTCATGTTTGAGTAATTTTTGTAAACCAGACCAATGTTTTTTGCATACACCTCTAACGAATAAATTCTGTCGCCATAAACCACATCGCGGTGAATCTGCAAAACGGTAACAGTTGAGTCAAACGTTATGTTTGTCAGCGTATCGGTAAAAGGCTGATGAACATTGTACATTTTGTAGTCAATATCAAAATCTTCCAGCGTGTTAAAAGCATTACCGTTCCATTCCTCGTTGTTCTGCAGCGGGAATATCAGTTTCACGTAACGTGTGTTTTCTTCAATCTTTTCGGCACGGGCAGCAGTACGCGTTGCAAACCACACATCACTGATGCTGTTGAAATCATAAGGCTCTGCATTAAAATCTTTATACCGCTCAATACGTTGCGAAGGTCTGTCTTCATTGTCTGAAAATCTTGACTCAACATATTCTTTCAAACCAAACTCGTAGGTGTCCTTGCGGTTAAACGCATCATCCGTCCAAATAGAATCAACGCGATAAATAACATAGTGTCCAACCGAATCAGGAAAATACTCGTAACCCATGTAAGGCGGGGTTTGCACTTCTTCAGTACACGAAACCATGTTTAGTGCCAAAACAGAAAGGAAGAAGTAGTTGTAAAGTTGCTTCATGTATGCCCGAATTCTGTGCACCAAATTAAGGATTATTTGATAAAGCCGCCACCCATCAAATCATTGCCTTAGTAAAACACAGCACTTTGTCCGGGCGCAATGGCGCTTACATTGTTGTAAAACTCCACTTTCAGCAAATCGCCTTCGTGGGTAAGGCTGCTCATCATGCCTTTGTCTTTATAGCGAATTTTAGTTAATGCCTCAAAACCTTCGGGCAGTGAAGCATACTTTATCATGTTCACCTTTTTTACCAACATCTCTCGCTTTTCCAGTTCTTCTTTTTCGCCCAGCACAACGGTGTTGGTTTCAGGGATTATCTCTGTAACATACATCGGATGCCCAAGTGCAATCTCCAATCCCTTGCGCTGCCCGATGGTATAAAAAGGATAGCCCTCGTGTTTACCTAACACCTTACCTTCGCGGTTAACAAAGTTGCCGCCTTTCACGCGTTCTTCCAATTCCGGGTCCTTCCGTTTCAGAAAACCGCGGTAATCATTGTCAGGAACAAAACAAATCTCATAACTCTCGCTTTTCTTTGCCAGTTCAGTGTATCCGCTATCCAATGCCAGTTGGCGTATTTCTGATTTATGGTATTTGCCCAACGGGAAAATAGTTCTCGCAAGGCTTTCCTGACCCAATCCCCACAGCACATAACTCTGGTCTTTGGTTTCGTCCAGTCCTTTGGAAACAACATAGCGCCCGTTCTCTTGTCTTACCTGCGCATAATGTCCGGTTGCAATGTATTTGCAGCCGAGTTTATCAGCACGTTTCAGCAACGCATCCCATTTGATATGCGTGTTACAAAGCACACAGGGATTCGGAGTTCTGCCTGCCAAATATTCTTCTACAAAATTGTCGATGATAAAATCACCAAACTCAGCACGAATATCCAGTATGTAATGCGGGAAACCGCAGTTAACCGCCAGTTGACGTGCATCATTAATATCATCCAAACTGCAACAGCCTGTAGTGCGTTTGCTTCCTCCCGAAGTAGCATAATCCCATGTTTTCATGGTAATACCAATTACCTCATAACCCTCATTGTGCAGCATCAGCGCCACAACAGAGCTATCCAGCCCGCCACTCATTGCTACTAAAACTTTTTCTTTTGCCATTTTAATTTATGGGCACTCCCGCCTTATACATCTGTTTCTTCGCGATACTTCCGTCAGGATTATAGTCAATCACTTCACCATCCAATAGGTCGTTCACGTATTTACCTGTTCTTTTCAACACCTGTCCTTCCAAGTACTCCTCCCATTCATCTGGCTTATCATCTGTTCCTTTTTTGAATTTCTTTTTCCATTCACCTGCCTCATACCATTCGCTAAAAAGTCCATTCTTTTTACCATTCGAATAGTTAACACTCGATTTAGGAATATTGTTTTTATAAAACTCTTCCTTTTTACCATTCATCATCTGCTCCGAAAGCAAATTGCCATCACGGTATTTTTCAATTTTCTCTATCGCACCGGTTGAAGTGTAGTAATACCAGATACCTGCTTTTTTGTCTTCCTTATATTTCCCTTCTATGAAAGGCTTGCCTTCATCTGTAAAAATTTTGTAATCACCATCTAACTTTCCGTTCAGGTGAAATGCTTCCTGACGGGTTTTTCCGTCTTCATAATATTTCTTCCAAACACCTTCCTTTACTCCGTTTTTCCAGTTGATTTCTTCAACCAGTTTCCCGTTGGCATACCAGGTTTTAAATGTTCCGTCCTGTATTCCTTTTTTATAAAATTCCTCTCCTATTAGCTGTTCCTGCTCATTATAATAACGCCAAAGGCTGTCTTTCTTTTGGTCTGAATAAAGTCCGGCCGCCTCTATTTTTCCATTTGGATAATAAATATACGTAGAAGCTGATTTACCATTATTGAAATAATTGGCGGTCATTTTCAATGGCCCTGTTTCATAATAATGACGGAATAATCCAACAGGAATATTGTCTTTAAACTCACCTTCGTATTTCACTTTTCCGTTCTCGTGATAAGTTTTCCACAAGCCTTGCTTCAGACCTTTTTCATCGGTTTTGTTTGGCTGTGCATTTGCAGAAAAAGCAAGCAAAGAGCTTATCACTGCAAAGGCGCAAAGGCGCAAAGATTTTACAGTAATCAGTCTGATTCTATTCGCAAATTCGTAAACCATTCGTTATTCGTTGATATAATTTTAAGCCTGCAAAGATAGAGGTTTAATTGCTCTCAGCATTTCGCGTTTTCCGGGTGGCCCCTGAATACGTTCTACCTGAAAACCTGCTGCCTGCAAATTTCTTCTCACTTGTCCTTTTGCTGAATAGGTAACAAGAACTCCGCCTAACTTCATTGTATTAAAAAGCTGAGCGAATATTTCAGTTTCCCATAATTCGGGTTGTGCACTGTGAGCAAATGCATCAAAAAAAATAAGGTGATACTGTTGGTCGTGGTTCAAAGTCTGAAGCTGGGCATTCATTTTTCTTAATGCGAATTTTGAGGAGATAGTACAAAAGTTGTTCCATTCGCATTGGTGCATTTTCAGAAAATCAGATTTATTGTTTTCTGCGTTGAGCGATTCAGCATAATTGAGGGAAGTATAAACTTCTTCAATAAGAGGAAAAGCATCCACTGCGGTATATTCAACATTAACAACACTGTTTTGTATTTCAAGAAAAGTGAGGAATGCATTTAATCCCGTTCCGAAACCCATTTCAAAAATCCTTAACGCTTCAGGTTGATTATTTTGCAAAAAGTATTGCAGTCCGCTTTTAATAAAAACATGCTGCGATTCCTGAATAGCTCCATGCTTGGAATGATAATCGGCATTAAACTTTTCAGAAAAAACAGAATGCGAACCGTCTGAGGTGGTAATGAGTTTCACGGTTTTACTGTTCTTATATTCTCCAGAATATCATACACAGCAGGACAAACCGAAGCGTTTTTTAAAGTCAAATTAAAAATCTGCTGAACCCTTTTCCTGTCGGTATGCGGATATTCACGACAGGCAGTCGGACGGCTATCATAAACACTGCAATAATTATCATCACCCAGAAACGGACAGGGCGCAGAATTCAGGACATAATCATTGTCTTCGTCAATATGCAGATATTGCTCAATAAATTCTGAAGGACGTATGCGAAAATGTTTTGCCAGCCGCTCAATATCACGCTGATAAAAAATTGGGCTTGTAGTTTTACAACAATTGGCACATTGCAGACAGTCAATCTTTTCAAATGCTTCATCGTGTAGTCGTTGAAAAACCTTATCCACTTCGCTGCTGTTTTTCTTTTTTAAAACAGCAAGAAGTTTTTTATGCTCTTCTTTTCGATTTGATGCGGCTTTATTTAGTTCGGAGATTTTTATCATAAATTTGGTGCAAGATATTCAACAAATGGCAAACAACACAGGTCAGGTAATTTCAATGGCGCTTGCAGTATTTATTGCAATCCTTGGATTCTGTTGCGCAATTATCGGTTTGTCAGGTGCTCTGTCAGGTGATGAAATGGACAACTGGATTCGCGGTGTACTTTGGGTTTTAGCTATTTCAGGAGGCATGATGATTTATGGTGGAGTTACCATGTTTTTCGGTGCGAGAAAAAAAATCGAGGACACTTCACGCGATGAAAAGGAACTGACAGAAGCAGTGAAAAATCAAATAAATCTGGATGATGCCATAAAGTCGGTTCGCGAACAAGCTACAAAACCTTTTACCGATAAAAACACACTGCTTGCCCACTGGACTTATTCTGATGAAGAATGGAAAGTATTTACAAAGAAAGAATTCAAAGCTCAGATACGAGATGCATTATTGGTATGGCTTTTACTTGTAGGACTAGGAACATGGCTGTTGGCAGGTTACCGCGATATGGGATTTCTTGCTGCTTTTATTACCAGTTTTAGCGTTGGAGCATTAATTACTTTTATACGTTTTATTATTGCCTACAATGCGCGCAAAGCAAATTCATCAAAACCGGGCGATGTTATTATCTCTGCAAAATCAATTCTTATAAACGGAATTTACCACACCCTGAATGATGAACTTAAAACATTATCAAAATTAGAACTGCTGAAAGACGAAGCTCCGCAAATACTTGAATTTACTGTAATCTGGAATACGCGAAAAGGACAAACTAATGAGCAGGTGCGTGTACCTGTGCCTTCCGATAAATTATCCGAAGCGGGAAAATTAGTGGATATATTTAATAATGATATTATAGGAAAATACTGAAATTATAGTTCAGTATTTAAATCGGTATTCAGCTCTTCCTGAATTTCTTCGGAACTGTCAGTTGAACGCAAATCTGATGCTTCCGGCTCTTCTACTATTTCCTCAAGATGAACTTCAACAACATGGGAACCAAATCTAACTATCTGTTGTTTCATCTTACGGTAATAATCATCCTGCAGCCAGGTTACATAACTTGGTGAAGCCTTGCCCAGACAACGGGTGTATACACGCACACGGAAATCAATTTCTTCTTTCAGCAATTGAGCAAGCTGTAATGCACTTTCAATATCCGAACTGTTCTCAACACACATTTTCACATGCTGCTCAATAGAGTTTTCAATCACAATTTTAGGGCGTTGCTTTTGACGCAACGCTTCTTTATGAGCCTCTTTAATATCAAAATCAATCACCTCTGATTTGCTGAATTTAGCTCTCAACTCCTCAGGCATTTCATAACGATACTGCAATTCTATTTCCTCATCGCTACGCAGGTTTAATAAATACGCTTCAGGGTTACGGAAAACCGCAGCCCAATCCACTTCATCTTCCCACAATCCAAAACGACTGAGGTTATTACCTAAATCAATAACCGTGAATTCTTTCTTACCCGGAATAACACGCGAACCACGCCCAATCATCTGAAAATACAAGGTAAGTGAACGCGTAGCACGATTAAGAATTATACTTTCAACCGTTGGCTCGTCAAAACCGGTGGTAAGAATACTTACTGAAGTTAAAATAGCATCCGGCTTTTCGCGAAACCAATCCAGAATTTTTCTGCGCTCGCCTGCGGTATGCGTATTATCAAGGTGTCTTATTTCAAAACCTGCTTGTTTAAACGATTCATAAACGTATTGCGAAGTATGAATTCCGTTATTAAAAATCAAGGTCTTTTTGCCAAGGCATTGGTCTTTGTATGCTGCAAGCAGTTTATCCTGCATCACGTGAGTATTGTAAAGCCGCTCCGAAGAACTCACGGTATAATCACCGTTAACTCCTATTTTCAATGAAGTTAAACCAACATGATAACTATAGGTAGTTGCACGTGCAAGAAAGCCCATGTTAATAAGTGAAGAAATAGATTCGCCCACAATTAGCTCATCATACACTTCGTTCATAGGAAGATTAACGTTTGAACTGAGCGGAGTAGCCGTAACGCCCAGCATTACTCCTTTCTCATAAAACTTAAACAGTTTTCGGAATGAGTTATAGTGAGCCTCATCTACAATCATTAAACCTACATTATCCAGATCAAGAATTTTGTCACGCAGCCGGTTGTTCAGTGTTTCAACCATCGCCACAAAACACATAAAATCATTGGGGACCGGAAGTTCCTTCACTTCGCTGTTAATGACTTTATTAACAACTCCAAACTCCTTAAGCATCTGCGAAGTTTGCGCGCACAACTCAACACGATGCGTAAGAATTAAAACTTTCTTTCCTGTTTGCTGAATATACCTTCTTGCAATCTCTGAAAAAATAACCGTTTTACCGCCACCCGTAGGAAGCTGATACAACAGATTGTAGCGCTCAGGATGATTTTCAAGTTTCTCAAAAATCTTGTCGATAGCAGTTTTCTGGTAAGCGTAAAGCTCTTTACCAAATGTATTATCCTGCTTTTCTGTTGTTTGCTGAATGTCCAAGGCCTTGTAAAAAAAGGTTGCAAAGATAGCAATAAAGAAAGGTTTGAAATTTATATAAATACAAACAGGTCTGAATACGCTGAAAGTTGAGATTATACTATTTAAATAACAACTTGCCGCAAAATATTATATTTTTGCTTTAAATATTCAAAACCTATAAAAATGAAAATTTACTCCTCTATTATTTTTGCTTTGGTATTGAGTGCAATTTCCAATGCAGCTGTATTAACAGTTAGCAATGCTGTTACCAGCCCGGGACAATACACCACCATTGCCGCAGCCATGACTGCAGCAAGTAATAACGACACTATTTATGTACATGGCACAAATGTTAACTATGGTAGTTTTACAGTAACAAAGGGTCTAACATTTATTGGCCCCGGTCACAACCCTCAAAATCAGGGATTGAACAATGCAATAATTAACGACATAACACTTAGCACTGGCTCATCTAACAGCAGAATAATTGGGTTAAGAATAGGTAATATATATACCAATGCTAATACTTCAGGCATTACAATAGCCAGAAATTACATTTCAGGTTCGGTAATATCCTATCAAACCTGTCCTAACTGGAGTATTGAGAGTAATATTTTTGCAGGCACCGGAAATAATTTAGATGCTCAACAAGTTGCCGGCTCAACTAATTGGGTAGTCGTAAAAAATGTATTTAATGGAAATATACAATGGTTCAATGCCGCCTACTGCTACTTTTATAATAACTTGTTTCTGAGGAGTGGGAATGCTTTTGCACAAACAATGAATTCTGTTTACTTCTACAATAATATTTTTTACAGACCAACATTAACTGGTGCAACAGGCTGCACATTTGAAAGGAATTTGTCGTACCCAAATAATGCATTCCCGAATGGCACTAATCAGGTAAATGTAAATCCCAACTTTATCAACTTTCCTCTTGCAGGAGCAAATTTTGCTTACACCTATGATTTCAATCTTCAGACCGGATCGCCTGCAATTGATTATGGCACCGATGGAGAAGATATTGGTTTGTATGGCGGCTCTCTTGGATACTACAATCAAAACGGAATACCTAATATTCCTCAGGTAAGAGAATTTAATGTTACTTCCTCTACAACTGTTCCACCCGGAGGCACCATTAACATCAACGTAAAATCAACTATTAAGCCTTAGCTTTTTCATTCTTGCTTTAAATATTTGAATGAAAATTCTGATTAAATATCTGGCATTATTTGTTTTGCTTATGGCAACGACCTACGTTGGCTTTGCGCAGAACATTATAGATGCTGAATATTTTTTTGATACCGATCCCGGAGTTGGAAATGGAACTGCTATATCAGTTGGCACTCCATCCGATTCTGTTGATTTTAATGCAGCGATATCTACAGCAGGTTTAAGCAGAGGATATCACTTGCTATATTTAAGAACACAGGATGATTCCTATCGCTGGTCGTTACACCAAGCGCGAAGAATTTATATTGACGAACTTAAAATTACTGCTGCTGAATATTTCTATGATACCGATCCGGGCGTTGGAAACGGAATATCTATTCCTGTAACTGCTACGTTAGATTCTATTTCTTTTAATTCAACACTAAACACAACAGGCTTGAGCAGAGGCTATCATTTACTCTACCTGCGTACAAAAGACAACAATGGGAAATGGTCGCTACATCAGGCGCGGAGAATTTATATTGACGAACTGAAAATTACTGCGGCAGAATATTTTTACGATACCGATCCGGGCGTTGGGAATGGAATATCTATTCCTGTAACTGCTACGTTAGATTCCATTTCTTTTAATGCAACGGTAAACACAACAGGCTTGAGCAGAGGCTATCATTTACTCTACCTGCGTACAAAAGACAATAATGGAAAATGGTCGCTGCACCAGACGCGTAGAATTTATATTGACGAACTAAAAATTACAGCGGCAGAATATTTTTACGATACTGATCCGGGCGTTGGTAACGGAATATCTATTCCTGTAACGGCTACATTAGATTCTATTTCTTTTAATGCAACGGTTAATACAACAGGACTGGCAGCAGGACACCATTTACTTTACCTGCGAACAAAAAGCAATACAGGAAAATGGTCGCTGCACCAGCCGCGCAGAATTTTTATTGACGGTCTGAAAGTAACTGCCGTTGAAGTATTTTTTGACACCGATCCGGGCGTTGGAAACGGAATTGCACTGACACCCGGCATAGCTGCCGATTCGGTAAACTGGAATTTAACTGCAACAATTCCTGCATTAAGCACAGGCACTCATTATATTTATCTGCGCACAAAAGATAACCGCGGCAAATGGAGCCACTATGCGCTGCGCGATACACTTGAAATAATTCCCGGAGCTTTAACCTGGACGGGAGCGGTTGACCACAACTGGAACCTGGATTTAAACTGGACACCTAACACTGTTCCCACATCACTCCATGACATTATTATCCCAGATGTAACCAACGATCCCGAAATTTATACCGGAGCCAATGCCGTTTGCGATTCTATGACAATTTCGGGAAGTGCTACTATTACTATTGATGGCGCATATACACTTACGCTCAGCGGCTCATGGAACAATGCTACCGGAACAGTGAATGTGTATGGTCCTGGCGAGATGATTATGTCAGGCGCGAACACTAAAATTTTCGGAACGGCTGCAATTGACAAACTAAAAATTTCACCATCTGCAGGAAACGTAGCTTTGGCAAACGGTGCAAACCTATCAGTAAAAACAGCGCTTACACTTGAAGAAAATAATTTCAACGCCAATCTTGGCACGGTAACGCTGGTTTCGTCATCAACTGAAACAGCCTACCTTAACGATTTCGGAAGCAATACAGGAGCCTATTCCGGCAACATAAAAGTGCAGCGTTACATTCCTAATCAAGGTTTTCACTACATCGGCAGTGCTGTTAACACACCAGCACTTGCAACTGAGCTTTCAGAATTTGGGATTTACGGAAGCAACAATGCACAGGTTATTGCATCGTCAAACTGCAGCAGTGATAGCGTTGCTTTCAATTCGCCTTATGGCGCAGTGTTTGAGTTTAATCAGAGTAACACGTTTAACACTGCGTGCTTTCAGTGGGGCTGGAATGTACGCTCGGCAGGTACAATGCAAAATGCCAGAGGCTTTGCTGCACGTTTAGTTACACCACCATTAACCATGGAAATTGAGGGAATACCAAATACGGGTACTGTCAGCTACAACTCACTTTCAAACTCAGGCGGTTTTGGTGACGGCTTTCACCTTGTATCCAATCCTTACCCATCGCCTATCGTATGGTCCAATCCCTCAGGTTTCGATGGCGCTGCTTACTTCTGGCAATCGTCAGGTCCGTATCAGGGAACCTATCAATCATTTATGTCGGGAAGCGGGCACCAGATTGCATCACAACAGGGATTTATTGTTCGTGTAGGTGGAGCAAGTTCCAACTTTGCCTTAAACAATACCTACCGTACCACAGGCGATCCCACATTTTACAAAACCGAGTGGTACGACCAGCTTTTGACAATTGATATAGAAGGCAACGGCTTTCGGGATAAAACAATTATATACTTCGCATCAAACAACACAGATGGATGGGACAGCCAATTCGATGCACGAAAACTTCCATCCAATTCATTTCAGCCAACACTTTTTACCTCCATTGAAAGCGAGAAAATCTCTATGAACGGATTACCCGCTTTAAGTGGTTACAAAGCTGTACCGATGGGAATTATTCCAGGAACAGCAGGACAATATACCTTTACCGCAAGTGATCTAAACACCTTTAGCACAAACACCAGCATTTTCCTGCAAGACCTGAAAATAGGGGCCTGGCATGATTTTGTTCAAAATCCTGTTTATACATTTAATGCGGCAGAAACGGATGATGAAAACCGTTTCATCATTCACTTTAATCCACAACTGACAGCAATGGATGAAGGATCTATAAATTTTGTTAATTTTTATGCTACGAACAATAATGTTGTTATAAGTTATGCAGGAATAAAAGAAAAACATGCAACTGCTACCCTGTATAATCTTCAGGGACAACAGGTGCTTCCTATTTACAACCTTGATAATTCAGCAAACAAATACGAACTGAATACTGCCGGTTTAAGCGAAGGAATTTACATCGCTTATGTTTTTGCTGACGAAAAAACATACACCGCAAAAGTGTTTGTGAAATAAAAAAGATAGACCTAAGGCTATTTCGCTCCCTGAACTATATCTGTTGTAATAGCTCCATCCACCATTTCAATGATACGGTGAGTTCGGTTGGCAAACTCTGGGTCGTGGGTAACAATAAGCAACGACTGCTTATAGGTTTCGGCAAGTTCATTAAAAATTTCGTAAACAACCTCGCTGTTTTTCTTGTCAAGATTTCCGGTGGGTTCATCACCCATAATAATCAAAGGGTCATTGATTAATGCCCGTGCAATAGCAACACGTTGTTTTTGTCCACCCGAAAGCTGGTTGGGCTTTTTCAAAGCCTCGCTTTCTATGTCCAGAAGTTTTAATTTTTCATAGGCTTTTGCTTCCACTTCCTTTTCAGAATATTTTGCAAGCTTCAATCCCGGAAGCATAACATTTCTGATTACCGAAAACTCATTCAACAAATAGTGGAACTGAAAAACAAAACCTATTTTTTCGTTGCGCACCTGTGCCAATTCTTTCTCTTTTCGGTTGCGCATATTTACGCCATCAATAAAAAGTTCGCCTTCGTATTCTGTATCCATAGTGGAAAGAATGTAAAGCAGCGTAGACTTTCCACAGCCCGATTTACCCATTACCGATGCAAACACCCCTTTTTCGATGGTGAGATTTACCTCTTTCAACACCTGATTGGTAACAGGATCATGAAAGTATTTACTGATGTTGCGGGCTTCGAGTACTATGTTGTTCATTATTTTCCCCTGATAATGATTACCGGGTCAAGTTTACTGGCTTTTTTTGCCGGAAAATATCCCGCGAAGTAAGTTGTTATAACCGAGAAAATTCCACCGATGAAATAGAACTTCGGATTGTAATTAATGGGATAGGTTTTAATGGTAGGTAATGATGCTGTGATAAAAGGAATCTGGTCAATAACGGCTGATAATCCGAAACCAAATAATAGTCCTAACGAACCTCCAAAAACCCCTATTCCTAGAGCAATGAGAATAAAAACAGCTTTCACATCATTGCCCGAAAATCCAGTGGCCTTGAGTATGGCAATAGAATCCATTTTTTCATAAATCATCATGTTCAGGATATTGTAAATTCCGAAGCCGGCAACAATCAGCAGCGTAATTCCTACTGCGTAAGAAATAAGTGTTCGCACAGAACTGCCAGTTTCAAACTGAGCATTGGCTGTTTGTATATCAATAGCATTGGTTTCAAAAACGCGGGCATATTCTTTTGCAAGCGCAGGAGCAAGCGCAAGGTCTTTCAGTTTAACCTGCAGGTCGGTGATGTAATTATCTGATTCGCCCAGAAGCTTCTGAGTAGTTGTAATGTTGGCATAACTCTGTACCTTATCCAGATCCAATAGTCCTGACTGGAAGTAGCCTACCACTTTTAACTGCACACGCTCGCCTTTTGAAGTGGTTACCTGCACCAAATCACCTACATCGGCAAGCATTTTATCGGCAACACCTTTGCCCAGAATAATACTGTTGGGTGTATTTCTAAGATCTATGTAATTTCCGGTGGTGACGTAATCACTGAATGAAAACAGTCGTGCTTCAGCATCCACATCAATTCCGTTAATAGTGCCGGCAAAATCAATTGTTCCTACATTATAAAAAACCTGAGCCATAATTTTGGGTGATACCCCCAGAACACGTTCATCGGCTTTGAGTGTATTCATTATTTCTTTGCTGTTATAAATCTCAGCCCGTTCATTTTTTGGTTTTACAGAACTTACAAAATTGTGGTACTCTGCATATTGTTTTGAAAAATCAACCGGTTGTTTTTCTGACGGCTCTACTTCATTATACAGGCGCACATGGGCAGTACGGTTAGTAATCAGTCCGTCAAGCAGACCGTTGAGACCACCCATAAAACTGAGCAGTGTTATAAACATGGTGATCCCAAACGTTACGCCAATTGCTGCAATAAGCGTCTGACGCAAACGCGCAGTCATCAGCGAAAACGCAACCGTTGCAATCAATTTATATCTCATTATTCCGGTTTAAGAAGTTCGTCTGCCTCACTGATTCCGGAAAGCACTTCTACTTTTTTATAATCTTTCAATCCCGTTCTTATAACAACCTGCTCATTATTTGTATTCAATACAGTTGAATCGTTCAGCATATAATTTCGCGGAATAAGCAATACATTCTCTTTTTCGTTGATAACAACACTGGCTTCGAAAGTAATGTTAGGATATAGTATTTCGGGACGGGTGATGAATGAAGCTTCAACCAGAAAGGTTTTACTTCGCTCGTTCATAATCGGATTTATTTTGGTGATAACAGCATCAAACACTTTTCCTTTGTAGCTGTCTAAGCGCACAATCACTTTCTGATCTTTTCTCAGTTTAAGAATATCGTATTCATCTACCTGCATTTCAAGAATAAAATCAGCGGCATCACCGATAATTGCTACGGGTGTCTGCACACCGGCCAGTTCGCCCTGCGATTTCAAAACACTGTAAACAATTCCGTCAATATCGCTTTTAATGGTGTAGTCATCCTGAATAACATCGGTGAGTTGCAGATTTTTTTTCGATTGCTGCGATGTGAAATCCAATTGCTTTTTCAGGTCGTTGTAGCGGGTGCGGGCAGTGTAATAGGCTGTGCGCGAATTGGCAAAAGCCAATTCTTTCAGTTCCAGTTCGGCTTTGCTGCCCACCTGCTTTTCCCACAAATTTTTCTGACGAAAATAAAACAATGAGTCACTCTGCATTTTGCTTTTTGCCAACTGAAGCTGCATGGCGGCATCGTCTAACTTTTCGCGGTTGGCATCGGCATCTGTATAAGATGCGTTTAACTGCGCCAACTCTTTGTTCAGTTTCTGAATTTTTCCGGAAATAATAATGATGGGTGTTCCGGCCTTTACGCTGTCGCCTTCCGAAACCAGCACCGTATCTATTATTCCGTTTACCGAAGGAAAAACCTGATACTGGTTTTTGCTTTTGATAACACCTGAGGCATAAACAGATTCGGTAATGGAGGAGCGCTCGGGCTTTACGGTTTCCTGTTTGTTTTTACATGAAAAAACGGAGAACGCAATAAAGAGCAATAGAATACGTTGATACATAAAACAATGTTTGTGCAAAGTAATGAAATAATCAGGCTTGATTACCAGGATATTTATCATATTTTCGTAGCTGATATTTGCATATGCAGAAACAAAAAAACATGAAATCAATTTCACTTCTCCTCTCGTCTTTACTCGTACTTGCTTTATCAATTGCTCAGGCACAGCCCTCTGCTTATGCCAAATACACGCCTTCGTTTTTAAAGGATGTGCCTTTTGAAACGATGCGATCTGATTTTGAAAAATTGCGACCGAATGCAGGTAAACCTTCAGGAATAATGGGCTTCAGGCATGAATATGCAGAAAAGACCAAAGGCAAAACAAAACTTATTACGTATTATTTTATGGGCAATGGAGTTGATAAGTTATATGAATACATTATTGATTTCAAGAAAAAAGGTGCCAATGAAAAAGAGGCAGTAAAACTTTTAGGGCCGCCCAATAACAATGGTGAATGGCTTTTGAAAGCTGATAATGGAATTACTGTAAAAGCATGGACCTTCAGCAATTCATTGGTAATTGCTGCTGTATTGCCCGGCAGCGAGTGGGACGAAAGCAAGTAACCCCATTCAAAAATTACACGCACGACTTTCGCTGTGGTAATCAGGAATAATCACCTTAGCAGTATGCAACCCGAGCCGTCATTTATACCTTAAGATACATAATTGTGTTCACGGGGAAGCAGCGCAACAATTGTGGCAACAAGATTTCAGGCGTTAGCCTACAACATGATTATAATCACAGCTATTTCAGTTTATCAGTAAATCAATACCTTTTGCACATTGAAACTGCCATCATTAAACAGGGTGCGGACAATAAACATTCCTTTGCCACGAATTCTCAGGCTTGTTTTTCCATGAGCCGGCAACGAGCTGGTGAGCACTAATTTTCCGGTGATATCAAACACTTCTATTGCCGCATTTTCATCTGCATTGGCAACAATTTCCAATCCCCGGCCTTCGGAAGACGGATTAGGGTAAATAATAACAATGTGATTTGCTGATACCTCATCCATACCTGTAATCAATACAGGATAGCAGGAAGAAGTGTCGCTGCAGTTGTTTTGAGTAACAATTACGGCATAGCTTCCTGATGCCTGGGGTGTGAAAGACTGCGAAACAGCACCATCTACTGCGGCATATCCGTTGCTGCAATCTACCCACTGATAAGCGGCTCCGCTTAGCACGGCATCCAGCTGATTTCCGGTTTGCACCACTGCTGTATCGGGCAAAGCAACTACTGTAACAAATACCGAATCAACATTTACGCAGGATGTTGTTACATCTGTTCCCGTTACGGTGTAATAACTATCGGCAAGGGGAACAAATGCTACACCATCTGTAACGTTGTTATTCCATACAAAACTGTCGGCACCGCTTCCGGTAAGGGTTACGGGGCTTCCTGCACAAACAGACAGGGCTGAAGCATTGGCCACAACAGGTGGCAATGGATTGATAACAATGTCTGTAGCATTATCGGTTCCTATGGAAGGAGTAGCCGATGATACCACACGAATTCTGTAGCCTGATCCGCCCGGAGTGTTAGCAGGAAAGGTAATAGTAATTGTTCCCGAAGTAGTTGAAGTAACCGAACCGATATCAACAGGTGATGAAAAATCACCGTTTGCATCGGACAGCTGAGCGGTAAAGGTATTACCGCCCGAAAAACCTCCTACTGCATTGTAGTCAATGGAAGTAGTTTCGCCTGCACAGAATTCGAGTACCGATAAATCGGCTGTAATAATTTCCAGACAGGGGTCTTCTTCCAGTGCAAGTGTTGTATTATTCTCTGTTAAAGTACCGGCCAGATCATCAACAATACCGGCATTTCCGCTGCTGCCCGAAAGGCCTGCTGGTGATCCTGTACCTCCGTTTCCGGCATTTCCGGATGTGCCGCCACTAACTGTTGTTCCCGAATAATTGACAACGGAGTTAATACCATAAACTCCGTAAGCAGAACCGCCTGCACCACCACCACCTGCACCACTGTTTCCGCCATCACCGCCACGGCCTCCATTGCCTCCTGCCCCTGTTCCGTTTCCTGCTCCACCTATACCACCTGAGCCACCGGGAGTTCCCGACCCTGAGTTTCCGCCATTACCGCCATCACCTCCGGTGCCGATTATAATCTGGCAATCTACCATAGCAACAGTGGAAGCTATCATAAATACTGCTGCACTGTTGCCTCCCGACATACCGCCTGAACCTGGAACAGCAGAGGCAATACCGCCTGAGCCACCACCGCCACCGCCTGCACCATATGAATCGGTACCTGAGTCGCAGCCGCCTGAACCGCCACCGCCACCGCCACCGGTTCCATTTTCGCCCAACGTACCGGCATTACCTTCAACCGAAAGCCAGAAATTTCCTAATAAAATTACCGACTCAGTTGCACCGGTTCCACCTGCGCCATGCACGGTTTGCCCGTCATTTCCATTGCTGCCTGCAGCGCAGGTTCCGCCTCCGGCACCTCTGTAGCCATAGCTGTTTACAGCCGATACAGCAGCATTTGAACCTACCACTCCCGGTGTGGCATCCAGATTAGGAATACCACTGCAATCATCATCCATATATCCACCGCGACCTCCGTTGCCACCGGCAGTATTTCCGTAGCCGGGAGTTACTGCACCGCTTCCGCCAGTGCCTGAAGTGCCGTCATTGCAGGCGGTATTGTACTCATCTGAATTTCCGCCATCGCCACCGTTATTGGCTAACAAGGTGGCGTTAACACCATTGGTACCATTAAAACCATCTGCGCCCGCACCGCCATGCACGGTTACACGCTGAAACTGAAGCCCGGTGCTGTTTACAATGTGTATTCCGTATGAACTTTTACCGGGCACTGTTGCATCGGGTGCATAAATTTCCAGATCAGAAACTACGGTGGGTGCATTAATACCATCGCCCGTTACGGTGTAGTATTCACCATTTATAAGACCACCGTAAACGGTGCTTAAACCGGTAACAGCCCATTGCGCATCAAAGCCGCCCCATAGGTTAATACCGTCAGTAAGCTCAATATTTTCTGTGTAAGTACCTGTTGCAATGCGCACATCGGTGTATCCTTCGGCAACGGCTCTTGTCATGCCCTGATTGATGGTGGCGCATGGAGCATCTTCGCTGCCGCAGGCGCTGTCGTCAACTCCGTTGGTAGCATCTACATGGATAATATAGGAGCAACTTTGCTGCGCCTGGGCAAAAGAGGTAAGTGTTAGCGAGGTGATAAGCGTAAAAAACAGTTGTAATGATTTTTTCATTTTCAGATTATAATTAATTGTTAATTGTTTAAGACTATTCAATTTTACCCTGCTTTCGGGCTTCATCAATGGTTATCCATTGCATGTTGGATATGCAGTCGCAGCCGCCTTTATCCAGGGGCACTTTGTAGTCTAAGAAATAGCCGGGCCGGCCCATAGGAAAGCCGCTTTGTTTCATAAACTCTTTTTTAGCTGCCGAGCCGGTTTTCTGGCTGGCCATAATACTATCGGTTTTTGCCTGCGAATTTTCGGTAGTAACGCTGCCTGACGAAGCGGAACCATATCTGTTAGTGCCGCTGGTTTTGTGCTTTTCTTTGTAATGCGTACCCGGAGTTGTATTGCGCTGGGCAAAGGCGCCTGCAGAAACGGTCAGCAGCGCCAACAGAAAAATGCAGGTAAAAAGGTATTTGGTGAGATTCATTGAGCGTGCTAATTTACAGATTCATTGATAAAAAACTACTTACCTGTCCCACCACGCTGTAAGGTGTTAATAACTCCGCCTGCTGTTGTGTTGTTCAAAACAGAGTGAATAGCTTAACTTTGCGGGCCTAACGCTATTGCTGATTATCTATGAAAAACAGTGTACTATTTCTGCTGACCTTTATGTATGCCGCCACCGCTGATACCATTTATGCACGCGGGCAAACCGGGGACCCCTGTTATACCCTGAGCGAATCATTTTTTGATATTTGTCCGGGAACAGACTATACCTTTCCTGACGGAACCACACAAACTATTCTGGCGCATACGGAATATACCAGCACGCTGCTTACGGCTGACGGGCTGTGTGACAGTGTTATTCTTACCGTATTAAACACCACCGACATTACGGTTGCTGTAACTGTTACGGACAATGTGCTTACGGCACAACAGGGCAATGCCGGCTATCAGTGGGTAGATTGCGATAACGCTTATGCACCCATTAACGGAGCAAACAATCAAAGCTACACGGCTACTTCCGGTAATTTTGCCGTTATTATTTATAAAGGTTCCTGTACCGATACCTCGGCCTGCTACCAGACAGGCACGGTGGGTATGCATGCTGCTGATGCAGGTGCTGTTTTTGTTTATCCTAATCCAACAAACGGATTGTTTAAAATCAGAACGGGGGCTGCTTCCAATGATGCCCGTATTATTATCCGCAATGCCACGGGGCAGCAGGTGTATGCACATACACTGTGTAACGCCACCGAACTGGAAGTAAATTTAGAAACAGTTGCAGGTTTGTATTTTATGGAATTGCACACTCAGGACGGGTTGCAGGCAAGTTATAAACTACTGAAAGAATAGCCCTTTTTTTGAAAATTGCTAATTACGGAGGAGGTCTAATCTAATTTATGAACAGAGGCAAGATATTTATCTAATTCGGCTTTTTTTAAATGCTTCTGTTTGCAGTTGGTCGCCCTTCAGCATATCGTGTGAAATAAAGGTATTCATTTTGTAGTATTTTAGTGAGTTGATGCAGGTTCCCAGCGCTACTCCGTTTTTAGTAACTGCAAAAAAATTCCAGACATTGGGCGATACCTGTTCCAGAAAGTGAAAGGTATAGGCTATGTGATTATTCATAAACGTATGCAGCAGTTGTTTAGGGTATTTAATGCCCAGGTTAAGCCGCTCGTTATAGCGTTTGAAATAATGTGAGGTGTAATAAAAACAGATAGTTGCTGTTGGTAAAAGGCTCAATGGCGGTAAGTCCACGCTCGCCATTATACCATATCAGGTAATTGGGAAGGGTAATTTTTTTATCAATATCCCACTTGTATATCCAGGTGTTTTTATGTTTCGATAAATAGTCAAACGTTTTAATAATCCGTTTTCCGCGCAAAGGCTTGTTTTGTATTATATAGTCGTTCATCGAAATAAAATAACCCTAAATACCATACTGCGTTATACAAATATAAGACCCCGCATCTCAATGATGAAAATAGCACCTACCGGCAACACTCCCTTAATTGAATTTGATGCAGAAGCAGGCGTGTTGCGCATTGAGGGCAAATCTATAGCCGAAGATGCTCAGGCCTTTTACAAGCCACTGATTGAAGAACTAGGCGAGTACATAAAAAATCCGCAGCTGCAAACCACCGTGCATCTGAAATTAGTTTACTTCAACACTAGTTCATCTAAATCTATATTAGATGTGTTGCGCAAATTAGAAGTGCTTAAAACACGCAGCGAAGTAATCATAAAATGGTACTACGAAAAAGAAGACGAAGACATGCTGGAAGTAGGAGAAGACTATCGCGAAATTGTAAACCTCCCCTTCGCCATGATTGAGGAAGATCATTTCTAAGACTTTTGACTTGAGTCTTTTGACTTTTCTATTCCTCCGGCTTCCTTACCAGCACCAATTTTCCCGTTTGCGAATACTCGTCATCCGTTAAATCAATAGCACGGATGTGATAAACATATACTCCCTGCGGAGCAAGTCTGCCGCTGCTGCGCACTGTGCCGTCCCAGCCCGTGATGGTATCAGTGCCCGTAAAAACCTTTTCGCCCCAACGGTCAAAAACATACCATTCCAGTTGGCGGAAGCCAAGACCCTCGGGCTTGAAAACATCATTTACCCCATCTCCATTGGGTGTAAAAGCGTTGGGCGCATAAATCACAAAATCGGGTTCAATGGTAACCGTTTCGGTCACTGTATCGCTGCAACCATAGCTGTTCCATACAATAAGTGAGGCAAACATATTGCCGAATGTTTCATAATCATAAAGCGGATGCTGCTCGTTTGATGTGTCGCTGTCTAAGGTAGGTTCGCCAAAATCCCAATGCCATACAACGGGGTTGGTGCTGTAATCGGTAAACTCAACCTGCGGATTAAGCAACGTAGTAGAAAGCGGTGAAAACGTAAAGGCCGCCTGCGGAATAGGATACACCTCAATCACATCCTCAAATATGGTGTCGCTCTTGCAGCCATACTCGCTGAATACCTGCAGCGAAACATCAATAAACGTAGAAGTAAAATTATCATCGTTATAATAACAATGCACCGGATTTTGCACATCGGTAAGTGTAAGGTCGCCCAGATTCCAATCCCACAGCACAATGTTACCGGTTGCAATGCTCGAAAGGTCGCGGAAATTAACGCACAGCGGCTGGCAGCCCGCCAGCGTGTCTAACGAAAAATCAGGAACAGGATTAGGATAAATGGTAACCGTCATTGTAAGCGAATCGCGGCAGCCATGTCCCGAAACCACTAACAGTTCCGCATCCCAGTCGCCATCGTTAGGATAAACATGATTGGCGTTTACAGCCGTTTCGGGCGGTGAACCGTCACCGTAATCCCACAACCAGGTAACAATGTTTTCTGGAAAACCAATGCTGCTCGTATTCTGAAACGATGCCGGAAAATCATCACACACCGGCTCCACTGTAAACTGCGCCACCGGCAGCTCATATACAGAAACCGGCACCGAAACGGAATCCCGGCAGCCCTCTATACTGGTAACCAATAACTGAATATCATATTGTCCGGTGTTGGCATATAAATGCGTAGGATCAGCACTAAAATCAATAGCAGTATTGTCGCCAAAATTCCACTCATAGGTATTAATGCTGCCTGCTGAAAGATTTACAGGAACCACATCCAGAAGGTGGCAAACGCTCTGCACCGTAAAGTCGGCAGTGGGTACAGGAAACATTTCAATCTGCCCCAAAGCCGTATCGGCACAACTGAGGTTGCTCGAATAAGCAATCAGCATTACATCATAAACACCCGGCCCCGGAAAATTATGTAGCGGTGAAAAAGCACTGGAAGCTGTATTATCACTGAAGGTCCAGTACCATGCGTCCAAAGTTCCCATTGTTGGGTCAAGCGAAGTATTGGTAAAAATTGCTGAGGCATTGGCGCAGGTATCAAAGGTGGTGAACTGCGCCACGGGTGCATCAAAAACATAAACCTGTTGGGTAATGGTATCGTTGCAGCCATCGGGCGTAATGCCTACTAAGCGCACATCAAAGGTATCGGGAGCAGCATAGGTATAGGTTGGGTTTTGTGTGGCATCATACGGACTGGCATCACCAAAATCCCATTCCCACTGGGCGTTTCCAACACTCAGGTTAATAAAGTCAATAGGGTTGGGGAAACAAACATTGGCTGCAATAAAATCCACTTCCACTGAAGGATAAATATCAATCGTATCCTGAAAAATGCTGCTGCAACCCATAACGGAATTGAATACTTCCAGCACAACAGGGTAAGAGTTGGCCAGCGAATAATAATGTGTAGCATCCCAGGTTGAGGCGCTAACGCCATCTCCAAAATTCCACACCACCGTTCCTATGGTATCGTTTGAACCATTCGTTGAGGTGTTGGTAAAAACAGCTTCCGTATTCAGGCAGGTATTAGTAAACGTGAAGGATGCCGTGGGGTAGTCATATACATTTACCTGTTGGGTAACACTGTCAATACATCCGCTGTTACTGGTGGCAATAAGCTTTACATCAAAAGTTCCTGCAGTGGCGTAAATGTTGGAAGGGTTGTATAATATGGAAGTATTGCCATCACCAAAATCCCACTGAAAACTGCTCACTGTTGCAGGCGGATTAATGCTGGTGGTGTTATTGAAAAACGTGGTGTTGTTTAAACACACATCGTTATTGAAAAAGGCGGTCTGCAAATTCTGATCGTCCCACACATAAATATCAATGGTATCTAACAGGTTGCAGGCCCCCGAAATGTTTTCATAAATCAGTTCCATTGTTTCGGTGCCTTCGCTCTGCCCGTCATTAATAGGGTCAATTACTACAGTAATACATTGTTGCCCTGCGGGAATAGTAATAGTGGACGGGATATTCACATAATCCACACCGTTTATGGCAGTGCCGCCAAAGGTCAGGTTCACATCAAAAGGAGCAGCGGTGCTTCCCTGTCTGCAAAAATCGATCGAAATAGTTTTGCAGCCCTCAATAGGATTTACTCCCGTTTGTATGGCATCGGTTACAACGGCATTGTTTACTCCGCAGTCCATACTGTTTTCGGCAATAAATACACCTGCATCAAAAATACAATCGATGATATCGGCAACAGCAATTTTTATGTGATACTCCGAGCAGGGTTGTACATCGGCTGTTGCAGTAAGCACATCGGTAAAACCATCGTATTCTATGCTGGCACCACCGCCATTATTGTTGTAAAGTCCGCTGTTGTTATTCTGATTAATGTTCTGAATGTTAACCGGAGTATTTCCGTTTACCACCGCCAGGTTTTGTGTGCCGGCAATACCCGGCCCGCTGATCATAATCACCATGCCGTCAGCAAACTCGCGGTTGATGTACTCGGGATATTCTTCAGACCCGAAGATATAGGAAAATGTTAAAGGTGTGCAGGTAGGCACAATGTCAAACTCCAGAATACAGGCATCGTAGCTGGTGTTGTTTCCCGAAATTGCAGAAACCGAAGGGTCGCCCTGCGAGTTGTTGCAGGCACCGGCACCGGCATCGCTGTTGGGTCCGTTGGCTAAAGAAGCGTCACCACTTGTTAATAAAATGCCAGTGGTCATTCCTATGTTAGTGGCTGTTCCGTCAAAATAGGCGTTGGCAAGTTGCGGG
Source organism: Bacteroidia bacterium (assembly GCA_050186075.1). GTDB lineage: Bacteria > Bacteroidota > Bacteroidia > SXHM01 > SXHM01 > SXHM01. The sequence continues at coordinate 22,604 of JBFWYU010000031.1, read as the reverse complement.
CAGTTCATCACTACGTTGCTCACTACAATTCCGTCAGCAACTATAACATCAACAAGCTGGTCGGGTGTATATGTATTGTCGGTTACTAATTGCGCAGAAGCAGAGATAGAAAAGAATAGTGCTGATAGAATAAACCGTACTCTCTGCATTTTAGTTTTTTGTTCTTTGCGTCTTCGCGCCTTTGCGGTGATAAAACTTATCGTAACAACATCACATAACCGTAAAATTTATGCTCGGCTTTCACCAGATCTAAAACGGTTATGGTATAAACATACATATCCTGTTTTGCTTTATCTCCGTTGCGCTGTATGGTTCCGTCCCAGCCGCTTTCAATGTCTTCGGTATAATACAATAGTTCACCCCAGCGGTCGTAAATGCGCATCTGCTGCGCAGTTATTCCGGTGCCATTAATGGTGAAGCGGTCGTTAACACCATTTGCATTCGGGCTAAATGCATTGGGAATATAAATAACCACATCGGGATTAATAATCACTTCAGAGCGCATCGTGTCAGAGCAGCGGTAGTCGTTGTAAACAACCTGTGTTATGGTAAATACACCTGTGTCCGTATAATTGTAAACCGGATTCTGAAAATTGGATGTATTGTCCACCTGATTATCGCCAAAGTTCCAACTCCATTGCGTTGCCTCCTGCGATAAATCGGTAAACTCAATCTGCGGATAAACAACAGTTGTTACCTCTGGAGTAAATGTAAATCCTGCTTTCGGAATCGGGAAAACAGTAATGTAATTTTCTTTGCGCAGGGTTGTTGCGCAGCCTTCATCAGATGTTACCTGTAGTGTTACATCAAAAACAGCAGGTATGGTAGTTGAATAGTTTATAAAAGCATAAGTCGGGTTTTGCTCCGCAGAAGTTCCTACATCACCAAAGTTCCATTGCCATGTTGCATTCACCCCCGTTAGTACAGCCGACAAATCCTGAAAATCCACAAACAAGGGTGAGCAACCTTGCTCGGGTTCTCCTATAAAATCAACAACAGGATTGGGATGAACAACTACTGTTTTTACAATTGAGTCAACACAGCCATCATTTGAAACTACCGTGTGAACCACATTGTAATTTCCGGGATTGGCATAGAGGTGTGAAGTAGATGCATTGTTGTCAAAAGGTGTAGCATCAGCAAAATTCCATTGCCAACTTACAATTGTTCCCGGAGCAGGCGTTGTAGATAAGTCGGTAAAATCGGTAAGGGTTGTGTGACATACATCTGCAAAAGAAAAATCTGCTTGCGGCTGAGAATAAACAGTTACAGTTTGCACAAGCGAATCAATACATCCGTAAATAGTGGTTGCAGTCAAAGTAGCATCGTAGTTGCCCGGAGCAGGATAAGAGTGACTGATGTTCATGTTGAAGTTATGGGCGCTGCCATCACCAAAGTTCCAGTCCCAATCAGAAATTTCTCCCTGCGAAAGATTGGCAAAATCCATTGCTGTGTTCAGACATACATTGTTGAATGAAAAATCAACCTGTGGCTGAGGATAAACATAAACCGAGTCAATCAGCGTATCGGAACAAACTAAATTGTCGGACCAGGTAATCAGGCGGATGTAATAAGTGCCGGCTGTGGTATAAACATGCTGAGGTTCCCACTCGGTAGTGTTTACCGGACTGGCATCGCCAAAATCCCATTCCCATTCATTAATTAAAAACGGAGGCGAAATACTGCTCTGATTGGTGAAATTTACAGGTTGACCTTCGCAGGCATTATTAAAACTGAACTGTGTTTGTGGTTGTGCGGTAACCGTAACAACCTGTGTAATAGAATCAACGCATCCGTCACTGCTGGTAACGGTAAGTGTGGTGTTGTAATTACCCGAAGAAATAAAAATATGCGATGGCGAAGTGATGTAAAGCGGAATAGAGTTGTCGCCAAAATCCCATGTTGAATTGCTGATAGTTCCTTGTGAAGTATTGGTAAAATCTACAGGGTTTCCGTGGCAAACATCGGTGTAGGTAAAGTCAGCAGTTGGTAAAGGCGAAACCACAACAGGAGCAGTAAAGGTATCGGAACAGGCTAAGTTTAGCGAGTAGCAGATGAGCGTAGCATTGTAATTTCCGGCAGGGTAGCTGTGTGCAGCATCCCATATTGTGGTGTTGGGTGGTGAGCCATCACCAAAATCCCAGCTCCATGCGCCAATGGTGTTGGGAAAAAGTGTTCCGTTGGCAAAGTTTACCTGAAACGATTCGCAAACTGGAGGAGCCGTAAAGTTTGCAACAGGATAAGGATTAATATCAACGGATTTGGTGATTGTTCCTTCGCAGTTGTTGGAGGTAACGGTTGTAAGTGTTACGCTGTAAATTCCGCTGCTGGCATAAGTGTGTGTTGGATTTTGCAAAACAGATGTATTGCCGTCACCAAAATCCCAGTCCCATGAAACAATGGTGCCGATATTGGATGCAGTAATATCTGTAAACTGAATTTGTTCGCCCGGACAAGCTATTGTGTTAGTAAAGTCAGTATTGATTGCCGTAGCTGCAATATCAGCCGAAACAGTTACCTGACATCCTGTAACTGCTGTTAAGAGACATGAATATTGTGCTCCGTTAACAGGATTTGCAACCTGAATACTTTGAGATGTAGCCCCAGTATTCCATTGATATTCAAAACCGCTTGGTGCAGTAAGTGTAGCCACATTGCTGTTGGCGGGACAATAATCAACAGCCAACTCAAGCGGATTACATTCTGCAACGATATAGGCATAACCAAAGTGGCCGCCCAAAGCGCAATCGCCTGTTGAAAACTCAATGGTAATATTTTGCCCTATGTAGGCCGAAAGGTCAATTCCTACAGGTGTCCAGGCGCGGTAGCGAACACCACCGCAGTTGCGGAAGCCCTGAATATTAGCTGCGGATGTAACAGCATAGTATCCGCACTGTTGGCTAACTAATTGACCGTTTGCATTTAAAACCCTGATTTCAAAACGCGGTTGATCAGCCACTGAATGTCCGGGATCTTCCAACACAACCGCATATTGATAAGTGAATAGTGCACTCGCTGCTGTTACGTTGTAAGTGTACAAAAGTCGTTCAGCTTCCGCGCCTACATTGCTATTACCCAGTCGTGCAGATGCCGCATATCCCGGAGCAACTAATGTAATATCATTGCACGCAATAGGGTCGGTTCCTGCACCGGTCATAATGGTATGACGTCCGTTTACAATTCCGGTTGATGGTGTGTTAATTCCGCAGCAACTTCCTGTTCTGCCTACCCAGCTTGTAAAATCATTATTAGAAAAATCGGCATTGTCGCATTGAGAAAAACACTTGTTACTCAGACTTGAAAAAGTCAGAAAAGTGAAGAAGAATACAATGGACTTAACGATTCTTAACATACGTTAAAGCCTCCGCAAACAAAATTTGCTTCGCTTGTTTATAAATATTGCCAACAAATATATTGATTTTCAATTCCAAAGTCAAGTATTTTAGAATAATTTCCCGAACGAAAATGAACTATGTTTTTTCAGGAAATAAATCTTCCCGAAAACTAAAACTATTATTTCTACATTCGTTGCGATAATTCAAAATCTCTGATTATTATGAAAAATATTTCTGAACCAACCGTATTGGCTGAGATTAACAGTAGAATAGATAAGTTAAATGCAGATACTCCGCGTCAGTGGGGAACTATGGAACCCGCACAAATGTTATGGCATTGCCGTCAGCAATTGAATCTTGGCACAGGTGAGTTAAAGGTAAAGCATCTTGTTCCGGCACCATTGAGATGGGTGTTGAAAAAAACCTTAGGCGGACGTGTTCCTTTCAGCAAAGGAATGGGTACAGTTCCGGGAATTGAAGCGAATGAAAAGGTTGGACTAAATTTTGAAAATGAAAAGACTGCGCTTAAGACTGCCTTGTCTAATTTTGTTCGTTTGCCATCAGATGCAATTGTAAAAACTCATCCTTTTTTCGGAACAATGAATGATAAGGATTGGGGTCAGATCATCTACAAGCATCTGGATCACCACCTGAGGCAGTTCGGAGTTTAACTAGCTCACATAGTATTCTTGGTGAAGAATATTTATCTTTTTATTGTTGCTGCGCTAATGTTGGTCGGATGCACCAATCAGCAAGAGCCGCGTAGCAATGCATCTTTTCCTAAGGTACTTTTTACTTCCGGTTATCGGGTGCCAATAGACAGTCTGATTCCGCCTGTTGTGGTAAAAGTAGATGAAAGTAAACTTAAAAAGACAACAGTCGGAAAACCTACTGTTGTGCCAACAGGATTAAATACTTTCCCTGCTATAGTAGGTAATGCAGTTCTGGTAAATCACAACCTGCTTGCTATTATCACTCCGGGAACCGATACATTTCCTCAGCCTCGAGTGGTGCCAGCTATTGACAGTTCGTTTGTGGCTGGTATACCCTTAACAGTAATGGCTAAGGATGCTTATATCAAAGAGCAGAATCCGCAAAATTTTAGTTCGTTCAGTAAATTGCAGGGGCTTACGCATGGCAATATTCCTGCAATATTGGAAGATCGGTTCGGCAATATTTGGATGGCTACCTATGGAGGTGGTGTCTCTCGCTACGATGGTAAAAGTTTTACACATTTTACAGATAAACAAGGACTGAGTAATAACAGCATACTAAGTATGGTTGAAGACAGAGATGGCAATCTGTGGTTCGGCACCAATGGCGGTGGAATTTCGCGTTACGATGGCAGAAGTTTTACTCATTTCACCGTCCGCCAGGGTTTTAGCAATCCAATTGTCAATTGCATTATTGAAGACCGTTCAGGAAATCTCTGGTTTGGTACAGAAGGGGGAGGCCTTTCGCGATACGATGGCAAACAGTTCACCCATTTCACTGTCAGCGAAGGATTGAGTAACAATTTTGTTCATTGCCTGTTGGAAGATAGTTCAGGAAATATTTGGATTGGTACCAACGGTGGTGGTGTTTCAAAGTATGATGGTAAAAGCTTTACTCATTTCACACAGAAAGATGGTCTTAGCAGTAACAAGATTAGCATCATAATAGAGAATAAAGCCGGAAACCTTTGGTTCGGCACCAATGGTGGAGGGTTAACATATTACAATGGCAAACACTTTACGCACTATACAGACAGTGCTATTTTTCCTAATTACACAGTAGTCGGTATTGTGGAAAGCCGCACAGGAAACCTGTGGATTGGAACCAATGGAGCGGGCTTGCTGGAATTTGACGGCACTAGTTTTATTCGTTATACCGAGAAAGAAGGGCTAAGCCTCAATGCCGTCAGAAGTTTGATGGAAGACCGTTCTGGAAATCTTTGGATCGGCACCTGGGGTCTTGGTGTTTCCAGGTTTGATGGCAAGACATTTACTTACGCCACCGTAAATGAGGGACTTTCTCATAAAGTGATGTGCAGCATCATAGAAGCTAAATCAGGAAATATTTGGCTTGGCACAGGTGGTGGTGGCGTTATGCGATATGATGGTAAACATCTTTACCATTTCGGGAAAAATCAAGGACTAAGCGACAATGTAGCTTTGAGTGTTTTGGAGGATAATAAGGGCAATCTGTGGTTCGGTTCATTGAATTATGGTGTAACAAAGTATGATGGAAAATCATTCATCCAATATACCAGGAATGAAGGCTTGGCCGGCAATGACATTCGTTGTATCATTGAAGATAGAGCGGGAAACCTTTGGTTCGGAACTAATGGCGGTGGTGTGAGCAAGTTTGATGGGGTTAGTTTTACCAATTTCAGTAATACACAAGGCTTAAGTGGAAAGGATGTACGCAGTATGATGGAGGACAGGGAAGGTAACCTCTGGTTTGGCACGTTTGACGGAGGTGTAACAAAGTATGACGGCACCACTTTCACACATTTCACAGAAAAGGAAGGCCTTAGCAATAATGGAGTGCTTAGTATTTTTCAAGATGAGAGTGGGGTTATGTATTTTGGTACTAATGGCGGTGGTGTTGAGTTATTTGATGGCAAACGCTTTATTTGTCTTACAGAAAAAGAAGGCTTGACCAACAATGTGGTCCAAGGCATAACCGAAGACTTGTCAGGTAATATTTGGTTTGGTACTCGTTTCGGATTAAGCAGACTGGACAGAAACGAAGGACAGAGATTATTAGCTTCGTTTTCTAAGGGTTTTGATTCGTTGGCACAGGAATTAAAAATCAATTTCCGATCCTACGCCTTTGATGACGGTTTTATTGGTATAGGTGTGAATGGTGGCAAAACTATGTGTAAAGTTAAGGACGGAACACTTTGGATAGGAGCAAACGACAGGCTCACCATCTATCATCCTACCGGTGACATGCCCGATACGGTAGTTCCTAACATACAATTGACAGGCCTTGCGCTCTTCAGCGAAAATATTGATTGGGCGGGATTGAACCGCAAGATGGATAGTACCATAGTGCTCGGTAATGGTGTAAGTGTTGGCAACTTCAAGTTTAACGGACTTTCGCGGTGGTATAATCTGCCCAATGAATTAAGTCTTGAGCACAATAATAATTATCTCACATTTAGCTTTATCGGTATCACTATGAACCGCCCCAAACGTGTACGCTACCAATACATTCTTGAAGGCATTGATCCCAACTGGAGTGTCATAACCGACCGCACTGAAGCACCTTATGGCAACCTTCCGCATGGCACCTACACCTTCAAGGTAAAAGCTATGAACAGCGAAGGATATTGGAGCCAGCCTCTGGCTTATACATTTACGATACGTCCTCCTTGGTGGCGTACGTGGTGGGCTTATGCTGCTTACCTGATTATCATTGTCGGCAGTATCGGTTATTATATCAGATGGAGAGAACGTGCATTGAAAGAGCGCCAACGCGAACTGGAACAGACTGTTGAGGAAAGAACCGCTGAGGTTAAAGAGGAAAAGAAAATTGTTGAGGAAAAAAACAAAGAAATATTAGACAGTATTGCCTACGCTAAGCGAATACAGTCAACCATTTTGCCTTCCATGCGTGCTTTTAAGGCTCATCTCAACGAATCGTTTGTGCTTTACATGCCCAAGGATATTGTTGCCGGTGATTTTTACTGGTTTGAAAGTGTAAGAGGCGACAGCAGAGTATTCTTTGGGGCATGCGACTGTACCGGTCACGGAGTTCCCGGTGCAATGGTAAGCGTAGTATGCCACAATGCGCTGAATAAGGCATTGTATGAGTTTGGACGCAGAACACCGGCTGAGATATTAGATAAAACAAGCGAACTGGTGATTGAGAATTTTAATAAGAATATGGACTTAAGCGATGAAGTGAAGGATGGAATGGATGCATCGCTTTGTGCTTTTAACCCTGAAACCGGTGAGCTTATTTGGGCGGGAGCTAACAACCCGCTGATGCTTATCCGCAACGGAGAAGAGGTGGCAGAACTCAAGGCCGATAAGCAGCATGTTGGCCACTCTGACAAACGAAGACCTTACACCAATCATAATTTTCATCTCCGGAAAGGTGAACTTATTTATCTGATAACCGATGGGTTTGCCGACCAGTTTGGCGGAGAGCAGAACAAAAAGTTTCAGAAGAGAAAACTCCGCGAACTGCTTTTCTCTATTCACCATTTGCCGATGGAGGAGCAGCGCAGTAGGTTACTAGCTACATTTGAAGAATGGCGCGGCACCAACGAGCAGGTAGATGATGTAACTATTATTGGGGTAAGAGTTTGATAAGGTGATGCATCACCACTCTCCGGCATAATCCATACGCTCTTTTGAATGGCTTTTCAGAAAAGCATACTTTGTTGCAGTAATTTGCCTGATATGAAGATAATCATGCGCCAGCCAGTTATCAAGAAACATTCCGGCCGTAAATTCTCCAAACTTTGGATGCTGATAAGTGTTTTTCCAGTTTGGGTTTTCTAATGAGTATAACCATGATAGTGAGTTATTTCTTTCATCAAGAAAGTTATTGACAGTTTTCTCAAAATCCTGTTCAATATATTTTCTTGAAGCAACCCATCCTGCCGGATCAATTGAAGGCATTTTATTCTCGGGATTTTCAAGCGTGTGTTTTAACCGCGCTTTGAAATCCTCCCGTTCTTCATCATAAAGATGGCAGGCAATTTCAAGCAAACACCATTTTTCGGGTTGGGGTTTCCACAGATATTCCTCTTTGTTTAAGCCGGCAAACAGGCTTTTAAAGGTTTCAGCGTTTGCTTGTAATTTCTTGATGATAAAGTCTTGATTCATAGTGTTTCAGAATAAATTTGCAGAAAGCAAATATAATGGAAGATATATTTTGATTTTTATTTCAAATAAATTTCTACATTTGCAGCCCTTTAAATAAAAAAACAGAATAAAATGGCTAAAAGAGGAAGCAGAATACAGGTAATTCTTGAGTGCACAGAGCACAAAGACAGCGGTAAACCGGGAACATCTCGTTATATCACTACCAAAAACAAGAAAAATACAACAGAAAGAGTTGAGTTGAAAAAATACAACCCAATTCTTAAGAAAATGACCGTTCACAAAGAGATTAAATAAGAAATTATAATCTTTTCTAAATTAAAATAACATGGCAAAGAAAACCGTAGCAACGCTGAAATCAGGAACAGGAAGAAGTTTTACCAAAGTAATTAAAATGGTAAAATCACCTAAAACCGGTGCATACTCTTTCAAAACAGAAGTAGTTCACAACGACCACGTGAAAGATTTTCTGAAAGAAAACTAATCAACAGCATAATGAATACAAAGCTTCTTTCTCCTCAGGAAGAAGCTTTTTTTGTTTAATTCAATGGGTATTTTCAGCATATTTTCTAAAGATAAAAAAGAAAGCCTTGATAAAGGTTTGGAGAAAACGCGTGAAAACGTTTTTTCACGTTTGACAAAAGCTGTTGTTGGTAAATCAACAGTTGATGCAGATGTGCTTGATAACCTTGAAGAGATCCTTATCAGTAGTGATGTTGGTGTGGAAACCACTCTGAAGATTATTGCCAGAATTGAAGAGAGAGTTAAAAAAGATAAATATCTGGGCACATCAGAGCTAAACAGGATTTTAAAAGAAGAAATTGCCTCATTGCTTGCAGAGAATAATAGTGATGACGTTACAGAATTTACTATTCCTGCAGGTAAAAAGCCTTATGTAATAATGGTAGTTGGTGTAAACGGTGTAGGTAAAACAACGACTATTGGAAAACTTGCTAATCAGTTAAAGAAGGCGGGAAAGAATGTAATGTTGGGAGCTGCCGATACATTTCGTGCGGCAGCAGTTGACCAATTAAAAATATGGGGAACAAGGGTAAATGTTCCTGTTATTAATCAGGGAATGAATGCTGACCCTGCATCGGTTGCTTTTGAAGCTGTTTCGGAAGCGGTAAAACAAAACGCTGATGTGGTAATAATAGATACCGCAGGCAGGTTGCACAATAAAGTGAATCTGATGAACGAGCTTTCAAAAATTAAACGCGTTATGCAAAAGGTCGTTCCTGACGCACCGCATGAAATATTATTGGTGCTGGACGCTTCAACAGGCCAGAATGCAATTGAACAAGCGAAGCAATTTACATTGGCTACAGAAGTTAATGCACTTGCATTAACCAAGTTGGACGGTACTGCAAAAGGTGGCGTTGTTATAGGAATTTCAGATCAGTTTAAAATTCCGGTGAAATATATCGGAGTGGGTGAGGGGATTGACCACCTTCAGGTTTTTAATAAAAACGAGTTTGTGGATAGTCTTTTCAAATGAGAACAAAATCTACAAAAAAGAATAAGATTAACGTAGTTACCCTTGGTTGCTCCAAGAATATTTATGATTCGGAAGTTTTGCTGGGCCAGTTAAAAGCAAACGGCAAAGATGCAGAGCACGAGAGCACAAAAGAAGATGCAAATATTATTGTCATCAACACTTGCGGATTTATTGATAATGCCAAACAGGAAAGTATTGATACCATTGTGCGTTTTGCAGATGCTAAACAACGTGGATTAGTAGATAAAGTATTTGTTACCGGCTGCTTGTCCGAACGCTATAAGCCGGAACTGGAAAAAGAAATTCCCAATGTTGATCAATATTTTGGCACACGCGATTTGCTCAAACTGCTAAAAGTGCTGGGTGCTGATTACAAGCATGAACTGATTGGAGAGCGCATCATCACTACGCCTTCGCATTACGCTTATTTTAAAATTTCGGAAGGTTGCGACCGTCCTTGTTCGTTTTGTGCAATCCCCTTGATGCGTGGGAAACATATTTCAAAGCCGATTGAAGAATTAGTTAAAGAAGCTGAAAACCTTGCAGCCAAAGGTGTAAAAGAACTGATGATTATTGCGCAGGATTCAACGTATTATGGTATTGATATTTATGGCAAACGAAAATTAGCTGAACTGCTGCAACGCCTTTCTGAAGTAGAAGGGATTGAATGGCTTCGCTTGCATTATGCATTTCCTTCAGGTTTTCCTGAGGAAGTGTTGGATGTAATGCGCGAGAATAAGAAGGTTGTGAAGTATCTGGATATGCCTTTGCAGCATATCTCTAACCCTATGTTGAAATCAATGCGCAGAGGAACAACTTCTGAAAAGACACGCGAGCTGGTTAAAACCATTCGTGAAAAAGTTCCTGGTATTGCTTTGCGCACAACCTTAATTGCCGGTTATCCCGGAGAAACAAAAGAAGATTTTAATGAAATGTTGGAATGGGTAAAAGAAACCCGTTTCGACAGGCTTGGAATATTTGCTTATTCACATGAAGAAAATACCCACGCCTATTTGCTGAAAGATGATGTGTCGGCAAAGACCAAAGAGAAGCGTGTGGAGGCAATCATGCAGGCACAACAGGAAATTTCAAACCAACTCAATCAGGAAAAGATTGGTAATACCTATAAAGTGTTATTCGACCGCAAAGAAGGCAATTATTTTATCGGTCGCACCGAATTTGATTCACCTGAAGTAGATAATGAAGTATTGGTGGATGCTAATAAGTTTTATGTTCGTGTAGGTGATTTCGCAAATGTGAAAATTTCTTCTGCCGAAGATTTCGACCTTTACGGTGAAATTGTTTCCTGAAAATTGTTCGCAAAGTCGCTGAGGCGCAAAGAGAAATGAACAGAACCTACATTCCTTACAGTGATACCGGTTTTTTCTCAAACCTTATTCTTGACTATATTTCGGGAAAGCCTGAATTAAAAGGCTTTTACGGATATACTGCCGAACTTTCTTCGTTTGCTGAAAAAATAAACGAACGAAAACAATTGGCAGTTGAAAGAACCCTGCTTGCAGATGTGTTGACTGCACAAAATAAAGTTTTGCGGGCAAATGAAAAAGTTCTTGCCAACATAGAATTACTGAGAAACAATAACACCTTTACAGTAACCACCGGCCATCAGTTAAATCTTTTTACCGGTCCGCTTTATTTTATTTACAAAATAATTTCCACCATTAATCTTGCTGAAAAATTAAAGCAGGAATATCCTGAAAACAATTTTGTCCCCGTTTACTGGATGCATTGCGAAGATCATGATTTTGCAGAAATCAATCACATTTACCTTTTCGGGAAAAAGATAGAATGGAAAGAAGAACATCACGGTGCAGCCGGAGAGATTTCAACTGCTTCATTGCGTGTGGTTATTGATGAAATGAAAACTATTTTAGGTGAAAATGAAAATACGAACGAATTAATTAGTCTTTTTTCTGAAGTCTACCTCAACCATTCCAATCTGGCTGATGCCATGCGTTACCTCTGTCATCAACTGTTTGGCAGCTACGGCTTAGTAATTTTAGATGCACGGGATAAAAGACTGAAACAAACTTTTGTTCACCAACTGAAAGCAGATATTTTTCAAAACACAAATTACAAATTGGTTTCTGAAACTAATTCGGAATTAGAAAAGCTTGGTTACAAAGCGCAGGTAAATCCCCGCGAAATTAATTGCTTTTATTTAGCTGACGGAAAAAGGGAACGCATTGTTAAAACCGATAAAGGCTTTGAAGTACTGAATTCTTCTATTGCATTTTCAAAAGTGGAATTAGAGAAAGAACTCGATAGTCATCCTGAAAAGTTTAGTCCTAATGTTGTTTTGCGACCATTATATCAGGAACATATTTTGCCTAATCTTGCCTACATAGGCGGAGCAGGGGAGCTGGCCTACTGGCTGCAATACAAACGTATGTTTGCTGCTGCCGCTATTTCTTTTCCTATTCTGGTATTGCGTAATTCGGTGATGGTGGTGGATGAAAGTATGAAAGCTAAAATTGAAAAGCTGGGCTTAATTGCAAAAGATTTTTTTGCTCCCGAAGAAAAATTAGTGAATGATTTTATATTGGCTAATTCATCTTCTGAAACAGGTTTGTCAATTGAACAGCAACAAATGAAAGCACTCTTCACTTCGATAAAATCCAAAGCAACTAAGGTTGATTCAACCTTAGAAGCCAGTATAGAAGCCGAATTGCAGAAACAATTAAAAGTATTGGAGCAGTTGGAAAGTCGCATTCAACGTGCAGAAAAAAAGAAACACGAAACATCTCTCAATCAACTGAAATCTATCCGGGAAAAACTATTTCCCGGTAATTCATTGCAGGAGCGCCACGAAAATATCAGCACATTTTACCTGCGCTATGGCAGATCTTTTATAGATGTATTAAAACAAAACCTGCAGCCATTGGACTGCAGGTTTATGATTTTAGATGGTAGCAATTAGGCAGGATAAAAACTAATCCGCCTTAATCAGCCCAATCCGCGGTATCAGCGTTCCATTGTTTTAGAAAATCTTCGGCAAATTCCTTGGCCCGTTAAAGTTATAACAGTTCCGTGCTTTTCTGCGGGCAGAGTTAGAGCGCACGTTGGTAAGCCTTGCCGATGTAAATTCCAGTATCAGCGAAATCTCGTGCGAGCCGCCTGATGAGCCTGCCAGTTTTGATAAGGTTAAGTCATAACTGTAGGCAAACTGATAAATAAAGGTTCCGTTATTAGGGTCTTTCTGGCGGAAACCAAGGCTGAAGATAAGCGCATCGGTGCGTCTGGGAATAAGAATAGGAGTTCCGTTACGATACCACACACCGATTACCAGCGGAGCGCGCAGGGCAAACAAACCTAAGTTAAAGGTTTGCAAAACACTCTGGCGTTCGTAAATAAAGTTAGGTGAGAGGTAAGTAAGATTTTTGCTTCTTGATTTTTTCTTGGAAACAGGAATCATAAAACTCAGATGTCCTACATATTTACGCGGAAGGCGTTGCACTCCGCCAATCAATGATTCGTTTGGTTGGGTAAGGTGCTGAACCGAAAAACCTATGTTGGTGCTTATAATTCTGCGGCTGCGGCTTTTTTTAATGTTAAAGCGGGTCATAATTCCGGCAGCAGCATCAAACATTCCTTTTTTATTGTTAGAGGGCAGCGCGGCCGATGAGGTATAAACCTGTCCGTAAACAGGGTCAAGCTGGTCACTGAAAACAAAACGGCTCCAGTCAATTGATTTTTGCAGATAACCGGCCTGTAACCCTATGTGTACATCGCACATGCGGGGCATAACCGTAATACGGTAGGAATAATTAAGATTGTAACTATTTGTTCGCAGTAAACCATCGCCTTCCACATTACCCATTACCACAGCGCCAATTCCTCCACCAAGGTTAAAGTCTGCAATATCCAGGTTTAAGTTATAAGTTCCGAAATTGCTGTTCAGCGAAGTCCACAGGTTGCGGTAGTTGAAATTTATGCGTAAACCGGGGTCGGCACCCGCAAAGGCAGGGTTGTAATAAAGTTTATTGGAATAGTATTGCGAGAAGGTTGGATCCTGCGCCATCAAAGCGTTAGAGCTTATCAACGAAAGGAAAAGAACTGCATAAAGTATGCGTTGCTTCATAGGTGTCTTTTGGGTCAGAATACAGTATTAATCCCGCGTTTATACTTGATTAAACGAATTCTGTTACAAAAAAATGAATTGTTTGGTAATGCTTTTAGTCGAATTGAAATTTGTTTCAATAAGCCGCTGTTAATAAAAACACCCTGAAAATAAACCTTTTTTATCGGTTTTTTCAGGGTGCTTGTTGTGCCCACGGGGAGACTCGAACTCCCAAGGTAATTACACCAACGGCTTCTGAGACCGCAACGTTTGCCAATTTCGCCACGTGGGCAGCGAGGGGCGACAAAAGTAGAAAAATATGATTTACACAAGCATTTATTTTGGCTTGTTGTCTGTAAATTCCGGCATCTTATTGTGTGAAAATCCATGTTATCTGTATTCAAAATAAAGAGGTATTCATCGAAAAATAAAAGACCTTAATCGCTAAATCCTTAATATTGACGCTCAAATCTGTGCTATGAACGTTATCCTGTTTGACGGAAACCGAAGAAACCATCTTTTGCCTCTTACTTTTACGCGCCCTGTTGCGGATATCCGCATAGGAATTTTAACCATCCGCGAGAAGTGGGAACACTACTTAGGCAAAACATCGTCCCTTACAGAAGATTATTTGTCAGGTAAATTCCCTGCAAACCTTGCGGCAGACAATATTCTTATCAATTCTTCCGTTTGTCCTGATGAGGACTTAGTGAAGAAAATAAAAGAACTGAAAACCGGTGAAGCGATTATTGCTGAAAATATTCTTATCGCGGTGGCTCTGCCAAAACATAAGGTCGGGACTTTTAAAGAAAGCGATACTGACTGTTATGTTAAGCATAACTACACAGCTAAGTTTTTACAGGTTAATAACCTTTGGGATATATTTCAGAAAAACGCAGAGGCAATTGAAGCAGATTTTAAATTGCTGACAAAAGGCAGAAAATCGGCTAATATCTCTTCAACAAATACATTAATAAACCCCGAAAATATTTTTCTGGAAGAAGGGGCAAAAGTAGAAGCATCGGTCATTAATGCTTCTTCGGGTCCTGTATATATTGCTAAAGATGCGGAAATAATGGAAGGTTCGCTTATACGAGGGCCGTTTGCCTTGTGCGAACATTCAACCTTGAAAATGGGCGCTAAAATTTATGGAGCAACTACCATCGGTCCGCATTCAAAAGTGGGAGGCGAGGTAAATAACTCCGTAATTTTCGGTTATTCCAATAAAGCCCACGATGGCTTTCTAGGAAATGCTGTAATTGGCGAATGGTGCAACTTGGGTGCCGATAGCAATAACTCAAATCTGAAGAATAATTATGCTGAAGTAAAACTCTGGAACTATGCTGAGAATACCTTTGTAAGCACCGGCTCACAATTTTGCGGATTGATTATGGGCGATCACAGCAAGTGTGGAATCAATACCATGTTTAATACCGGAACGGTTGTAGGGGTGAGTTGTAATATCTTCGGTGCAGGATTTCCACGTAATTTTGTTCCTTCTTTTTCGTGGGGCGGAGCAAATGGTTTTATGAACTACAATTTAGACAAAGCCTTGGAAACAGCTAAGCTGGTTATGGAACGCAGACATATTGAACTGACCAAAGAAGACGAAAAGATATTTGAACACATTACAGAACTGACAAAAAAATAAGAAACCTGACAATTTTCCTTTGGCACAGCTATTGACAAACAGGCAGTCCACCCAAAAGGAAAAGTATAAAAAGTATGAACCAAGATAACTTGAATATTGAAGCCCTGTCGCTGAATCACCTCATTGATGATGAGCCGGAATTTATTCCGCTGCTTACGCAGGAGGATGAGGATACCATGAATTCAGAGAAACTACCTGAAATTTTGTCAATACTTCCGTTAAGGAATACGGTCCTGTTTCCGGGTGTGGTAATTCCTATTACCGTTGGTCGCGATAAATCCATAAAACTGATTAAAGAAGCAAACCGCGGAACAAAGATTATTGGAGTTGTAGCACAAAAAGATGTAGGAATTGAAGATCCTAAATTTGAAGACCTGAATAAGATTGGCACCGTAGCCTACATCATTAAAATGCTGCGCATGCCTGACGGAAATACAACCGTTATTATTCAGGGAAAAAAGCGTTTTCAGCTGAAAGAAGTAGTGCAGAGTGAACCTTATTTTAAAGCTAAAGTAGAGGCAATTCCTGAAGAAAAACCCGATAAGAAAGATAAAG
The DNA here is from genome assembly GCA_050186075.1 of Bacteroidia bacterium. Taxonomy (GTDB): domain Bacteria; phylum Bacteroidota; class Bacteroidia; order SXHM01; family SXHM01; genus SXHM01. Next base: position 6,661 of record JBFWYU010000031.1, on the reverse strand, counting down.
AATTCAGCGCACTGATTTCTTCGCTGAAAGATGTGGCAACACAGATTGTACGCCAGTCGCCAAACATTCCTTCTGAGTCTGCTTTCGCGTTGAAGAATATTGACAGCCCCTCATTTCTTATCAACTTCATTTCTTCAAACATGAATGTGGAAGTTCATGAAAAACAAAAAGTGCTGGATGAAAGTGATTTGAAGAAACGTGCAACATTGGTGCTGGAATTCCTTACCAAAGAGTTGCAGATGCTGGAATTGAAAAACCAGATACAGACCAAAGTAAAAACAGATTTAGATAAGCAGCAACGCGAGTATTTCCTGAATCAGCAAATGAAAACCATTCAGGAAGAACTGGGTGGAAATTCTTTTGAGCAGGAGTTGAAAGAATTGGAGAAACGTGCTGAAAAGAAAAAGTGGAGTAAAGAAACAGCAGAGCTTTTCAAAAAAGATCTGGCTAAGTTGAAACGCATGAATCCAATGGCTTCTGAGTATTCGGTACAAACCAATTATCTGGATGTATTGCTGGATATTCCTTGGAACGAATACACGAAAGATAATTTCAATCTTAAGCGTGCTAAAAATATTCTGGATGCCGACCACTTTGGTTTGGATAAAGTAAAAGACAGAATTCTTGAACACCTTGCTGTATTGAAACTGAAAGGTGATATGAAGTCGCCAATCCTTTGCCTGGTGGGACCTCCGGGAGTTGGTAAAACTTCGTTAGGTAAATCTATTGCAAAAGCATTGGGCAGAAAATATGTGCGTATGTCATTAGGCGGCCTGCGTGATGAAGCGGAGGTGCGTGGTCATCGCAAAACATACATTGGCGCAATGCCGGGGCGTGTTATTCAAAGCCTGCGCAAAGCAAAATCATCCAATCCTGTTTTTGTATTGGATGAGTTGGATAAAGTGGGCCGCGATGCACATGGTGATCCATCTTCTGCTTTGTTAGAGGTTCTTGATCCGGAACAAAACAATGCATTTCACGATAATTACATTGAAACCGGTTACGACCTTTCCAAGGTTCTCTTTATAGCAACGGCTAATTCGCTAAGCACTATTCAACCTGCTCTTCGCGACAGGCTTGAAATAATAGAAGTAACTGGTTATACGGTTGAAGAAAAAGTTGAAATTGCAAAACGTCACCTTGTTCCCAAACAAGTGGAAGAACATGGGTTAAAGAAAAAGCAAGTTACATTCTCTGATAAAGTGCTTGAAACTATTATTGAAGAATACACCCGTGAATCAGGAGTAAGAAATCTGGAGAAAGTATTAGCTCGTTTGATACGGAGCGTTGCAAAATCAGTTGCTTCGGGAGAGAAAGCAGAAGCAGAAATTACCGTTGATAAAGCACGTAAAATTCTGGGTGTTTCCCATTATCAGAAAGATATTTATCAGGGCAATGATATTGCCGGAGTAGTTACTGGTCTTGCCTGGACTGCCTTCGGAGGCGATATACTTTTTATAGAAGTAAGTCTGAGCAAAGGAAAAGGTAAGCTCACCCTTACCGGAAATCTGGGTGATGTAATGAAAGAATCGGCTATGCTTGCTTTAGAATATTTGAAATCGCATTGCTACGATTTAGGTTTACAGTCCGATATTTTTGAGCAGTGGAATGTACACGTTCACGTTCCGGAAGGAGCTACACCTAAAGACGGACCAAGTGCGGGTATCACTATCTTTACTGCATTAGCTTCTGCCTTTACACAGCGTAAGGTGAAAGAGAAATTAGCCATGACAGGTGAGATTACCCTGCGTGGCAGAGTTCTTCCTGTTGGAGGAATAAAAGAAAAGATACTGGCTGCTAAACGCGCTAACATCACCGATATTATTCTTTCGCACGAAAACGAAAAAGATATTAATGAAATTCAACCGCATTACCTGAAAGGCTTGAAGTTTCATTATGTCAAAACAATGATGGAAGTGGCTGACATTGCCTTGCTGCAGGAAAAAGTAAAGAGCAAAGCATCCGTTTAAAATACGTAATGGATTTAAATGAAAAAGAGAACCCTAAAGGTTCTCTTTTTCATTTACCCAAAAACGGTAAGGCAGTTTGGCATCTTCGCCTGCATAGTCAACACCTATGCGAGGGCCTTGATGTATAATCTTTTCGGGAATTATTATTCCGCGTTCTTCAATCCATATTTTGTTTCCGGCAAGGTTCTGTGCATTGTGGCTGCGGAAGTTTATTCCTAAGGCCATTGCTACTTTTCCGGGTCCTGTTGTCAATCCCTTTTTGAGTTTCTCTGATTTTCTGCGTTCAAGGATTGTTTGAATTCCCTCCATAGGCTGTATGGCGCGTACTAACACTGCATGAGGAATGTCTTTCCGGTTGGTAACCACATTGAACAGCGAATACATTCCGTAGCAGAGGTACACGTATGATACACCGCCTTCTGCATACATGGTTTCTGTTCTTGAAGTTCTTCTGCCTCCGTAAGCATGAGAGGCTTTGTCGGTAGTGCCTGCGTAGGCTTCGGTTTCGGTGATGATGCCTGCGGTTATTGTTTTTCCTTCTTTGGTAAACAGCACTTTGCCGAGCAGTTGTTTGCTTAACTCAACAACGTTTTCCTGTAAATAAAAATCTTTGGGAAGTTTTGACATGTTATTCTTAGCGTCATTTGAGGTCGCCCCTACGGGGCTTGAACAAAATTAATCTTTATTGCTACAAACAGATCGCCCCGCTGGGGCTGTTAAGTCACGTAGTGACGACCTGTTGGTAGCAGATTTAGTTCAGATGGCATTTAGCCCCGTAGGGGCGACCTTATCATTCAGTTATTGTCAGTTTGTTTTCGTCATCATACATTACAGCACCTTCTTCCATCAGTACTTGCAATGTTTTTATAACCAATGCTTCTTTTTTGATTTCGCATTGTTCCACTAATTCTTTTAAACCAAGTGAAGAAACAGAGAGCATTGCTTTTATCTTCTCTGCTATGTTCTCAAAATCAGTATCGCTCAGTTCCTGCTTGTTGCGTTCCAGACAAACATCGCACACGCCACAATTTTCGGAATTGGTTTCACCGAAATAGGCGAGGAGCAGGCGACTGCGGCAAAACAGTTTGTTGTCGGCATAGTTTAAAACGGCTTCCGTTTTTTGTTGAAATACTTTTTTACGCAGTTCGTAATTCTCTTTGGAGAAGCGTAGCTGCTCCGAATCGATGCGGCCTTTTCCGAACGATAGTTTAGGCAGGCTGCTTTGCGGGATGTAGGAAATAAGTCCGTGTTCTTCGAGGCGGTAAATGATGTTCAGCACCTTTGATTTGTCCAGCTTGGTGCGGGTAACTAGTTCGTTTTCGTGAATGTTGGTGTATTCGAAAAACAGGCCGGAGTAGGAGCGAAGCATCACTTTTACAAGCGTATCCAGTTCGGGGTTGGCTACCTGCATTTCATACAATTGTTCCTTGGTGCCGGTTATTTTCAGGCGCGAAGGCATGTAAATGCTTTCGGTAATAACAAGGTATTCTTCCCGTTCCAGGAATTTGATGCAGTTCATCACCTTCACTGCTTCCAGTTTGTATTTAGTGCAAAAATCAGTAAGGTCAAAATCAAAATAATGATCGCTGCCGCTGCCGATGGCTAAGTGAAAATAGTTAGCCAGCGCGTGATACACCTGTTTTATTTCCTGCTTTTCAGGGAAGGCGGTTTCAATGCGTTTTTTCAGTTCGAGTTTGTCTTTTTCATTGATGAGCAGAACGGCATACGCCTTTTGTTCATCGCGCCCGGCACGCCCTGCTTCCTGAAAATAGGCTTCCAGTGCTTCCGTTAATGCGGTGTGGATAACAAAGCGTACATCGGGCTTGTCTATTCCCATGCCAAAGGCGTTGGTGGCCACCATAACCTGCACCGTGTTACTTATCCATAACTCCTGCACTGCGCCACGTTTGGGTGCTTCAATTCCTGCATGATAAAAAGCCGAGTTGATCTTGTTTGATTCGAGGAACGCTGCCGTTTCAACGGTTTTGCGCCTGCTGCGCTCGTAAACAATTCCGCTGCCGCCCACGTTTTTTATCACTTTTAACATGCGCTTATTCTTGTCTTCTTCGTGCAGCACCACATAGGCAAGGTTAGGACGATTAAAGCTTTTGCGCAACACGTTTTCTTTTGCGAAGCCTAACTGTATCTGAATGTCTTTGACCACATCGGCAGTGGCAGTAGCGGTAAGGGCCAACACAGGCACCTTGGGAAGGTGTGTGCGTATGTCTTTTATTTTTAGGTAGGGCGGACGGAAATCATAACCCCATTGCGAGATGCAGTGCGCCTCGTCAACGGCAATGAGATTTACATTCATCTTCTGAAGACGTTGTTGAAAGAGGTCGGTTTGCAGGCGCTCGGGCGATACATACAGGAATTTGTAGTTGCCGTAAATGCAATTGTCGAGTGCAATGTCAATCTCTTTCATGGTCATTGACGAATTGATGGCAACAGCTTTAATCTCTTTTTTGCGCAGGCTGTCTACCTGGTCTTTCATCAGGGCAATGAGCGGTGATATAACAATGCACAGACCTTCCCTGCACAAAGCGGGAACCTGAAAGCAGATTGATTTTCCTCCGCCTGTGGGTAACAAGGCCAGTGTATCGTTTCCGGCAAGAACGGACTTAATAATGTCTTCCTGCAAAGGCCGGAAGTTTTGGAAATTCCAGTATTGAAGAAGTATTTCGCGTGGTGTGGACACGTTTATTCGCTGGATAGAATGGTGCGAGCCGAATCGCGGATCATGAAAAAGCCGGGGAAGAAGAGGAGGAGCACCCCGTAGTTAATGACATCGTAATAAACGGCCAGCGAAGGAATGAAAATGCAGAGCATGCCGATAAACATGATGGAGAACAGGAAGAACTGAAAGAGGGGACCGGAGGGTTCAAAATCTTTTTCTTCGGTTTCGGTGCCTGCTGTTTCGGTTTGGGGTTTTCTGCGGTAGGCCGGATCGCGGTGAACGGGTTGAGGCTGCTCGGCAGCGGCCTGCGCGGTGCGGAATTGTTCGTAGTCTAATTTAAGATCGTAGCGCTTGCGTTTCTTTTCATCGCACAGGGTATCGTTGGCGGTATTGAGGATGGTGAAATAATCGTGGGCGCTGGCCGAGGCGTTTACATCGGGATGGTAGAGTTTTGCTTTTCTGCGGTAGGCAAGTTTTATCTGCGAAACGCTGGCATTGCGCTCTACACCAAGTATTTTGTAGTAGTCGTAGATCATGTTATACTAACGCTTTTGGGGCGGGGAAAAGTATAGCAATGATACGGAAAATTGCTGATCTGTTAATTAGCGGATTAGCTGATTAGCTGATTGGATGATGTTAAAGATAATCTGACTATTTGTATCTAAATTGGACAATCAGAAAATGTGGGTTTTGGAGCTGGCAGTGGGCTGGCTTACTTCTTCGTTGAGTTCGTAGTTGCCGTAATCGTCAAAGCTGCTGAGCTGGAGATTTTTTTCGAGGTTATAGAACAGATTGATATCGTCTAAGAGGGTTTGAGGGATGTAGGCTGCTGTTTTTTCAAAGCTGAGCATGTGGAGCATGGTGCCATTCTCGTTGTGCGAAACGGAATTGGGAATTAATTCAAAATTGCTGAAGCCCAATTGCGACAGTTCTTTTTGTGCGGAAGTGAGTTTGGCTTCATCATCGGCACAGATGTAAAAATTCCAACGGTATTCTTTGTCAAAATCCCATTTGTCCTGCTCGAGCATATCGCCCATATAAACTTGTATGTTGCCGATGGTATGACCGGGAAACTGTGCACTGGCAGTGGTGAAGAGGGCGAGGGTAAGGAAGGTTAAGAAAAGGTTTTTCATGAAGGTAATAGAATAGGTTTTGGTTGTTTAACGATGGTGCAGGGGAAAGGGTTATGAGTATCGATGAACGACAGGGGCTGAAGTGGGATGCTTACCACTAAGGGCACTTAGGACACGAAGAGCAGGGAGGAGGACTTGGAAAGATGATATTTTGAGGTATAAATACGAGGCGCAGTGATGATTTATTGCGGGACAGTGATGAAATGACGGGTGGAAACGAGGTATTGATGACCGGAAGCGAGGGAATCATGGTAGTGAGCGATGAAATGACGGGAGTAATTGGGGTATTGATGGCCGGAAGCGAGAGATTCCTGGTGGTGAGCGATGAAATGACGGGTGGAAGCGAGGTATTGATGACCGGAAGCGAGAGATTCCTGGTAGTGAGCGATGAAATGACGGGTGGAAGCGGGGTATTGACGACCGGAAGCGAGAGAATCACGGGAGTGAGCGATGAAATGACGGGAGTGAGCGAGCGATTGATGAGCGGAAACGGGGTTATAACCGACTGATACAGAAAGATAAAAGTGGCTTTCGGGCATCAGAGGAACTCCGTGAACGGTTTTTAAATTGCAGCCGGTATTATGCTGTTTTTAAAGTGAGTTTTTCGACTTTTTTAGTAAGGTCGTTGAACATGGATTTCATCTGGTCCATTTCGTTGAAAGGCTCGGGCAACTCGTTGGTAAAGTATTGGACAAAGCTCCATACTTCGCGCACTTCGGTGATAGGAACTTCGTAGGGTTTGTAGAAAGAATTAAGGGATTTTAGCAGGAGGTTTTTCTTTTTACGCACCTGGTTGTAAACGACCTTAAAAACTACTCCATCGGATTCGGTTACTACAATGTAGGCATGGCCGTCTTTTATATATTGCCAGTTTTGGACAT
>JBFWYU010000030.1:0-51395 GCA_050186075.1 Bacteroidia bacterium | reverse complement strand
GTATTTTGCAAAGTATGCACTGTATGTGCCAAGTGAGCCATAATTTGTACCTGAAAAATTACAAACCCACCTAAAACCTCCGGTAATTATAATATCTCCGGTATTATCAACAGCAATATCTGAAGCTCCGTCATCAGTGCTGCCTCCTTCTTGTATAGCCCACTGCAAAATACCGTTAGAATCATATTTAGCAATAAATATATCGTTGTCATTGCTTATGAAAGTACTGTTGCCGAATGTTGTAGTGCCGCTGAAACTTCCTGTAACATAAACATTGTCGTTTGCATCTGTGCAAACTCCTGCCCCCCTCGCACTGTCTGCTAATTGAAGCCATAAAATATTTCCTGCTGCATCGTATTTTGCAAGGAACATGGTAATGAAGCCTGTTTGCACTGTAAAGTTGCCAAATGAAGTATTGTCACCGCAATATCCTGTTATGTAAACATTTCCCTGGCTATCTGTTGCAGTTGCATTGCCACCTGCTGGTTGGTCAACATTTTCAACAGGTAAATAAGACCCTGTTGCCCAAGTCCAATCAGGTGATTGCCCCTTCGCGCTGCCAAACAGCATAAGAGCTAAACTCAAACAGTAAATTATTTTTCTCATGGCTTCCAATTTTCCACGCAAGTTAACAAAATAAAACAATGCACTTTTGTTTGTGGTGTAAAACCAGCGTTTACATTTCCACACATTGTTATTTGCCATACATATCACGTTGACAAACCCACAGCCAACTAATTACTGAAAATACATCGCTGCGGATTTGTCAGAACGGTATTAGTCCAAAATACTATGCTGACAAGTTGTAGTAGGGAGTTGTTCCTAAAAATACTTGCCTGTGGTTTTGTCAGCGCAGTATTGCTCATACATATCATTCCTTACAAACCCACAGAACCGTTCTTCTGAAAAATAGCGCGCTGACAAATTGCAGCATGCAATACTCCCGAAAATTACCTGCCTGTGGGTTTGTCAGCATAGTATTTTCTGCAACTACTATGGTTGCATTTCCACAGCGCAATATCGGCAACTATTTCAGTGGTGTGGATTATAAAACACAAGATTATTTATCTGTTTTTTGAGCAGAAGTATAATCCCGGATTAATTTTTTAGAGCAGTAAATCAATAAGTTACATTCTTTTCTCAACTTATTTTATGTTGCCGCACAATAAAGCCATTTCTGCCACCGTTATTCTATTGAGAATAGTCTCACACAATTTTAAATCTTTAACAAGATGGCAAATTCAAATTATCTGGATAACCGTTTTGATAACGCAACCAGAAAAAACAGAAAAAGAATGTTAACCGCATCAACCGATACCGATGCCAAGTTAAGCGCACAGCAAATGAGCGATGCCGATATCGCTATGCTGTTCGGATTGTTTCACCCCGTGTTTGCGCTCTTTGCGCAACTCTATGCATCCTGGTTGGCGGCATTGGGTGTTTACAAAGGCGAAACCCTGCGCCTTGAAAACAAGATGAAAGAACTCAGTAAAACGAAGATAAGGGAATGGGAAGGTGCAGTGCAGGCTCTTTTTATTGAGGGCAGCGAAGAATATACTATCCTGTTTCCAAACAAACGCAAACCTTTTCAAACAGGCACCTACGAGCAACGTTTAGCTGCCGTTGAAGGGTTGGGCGAGCGCCTTGGCGCTTACCCAGCGCTGTTAGTGCTGAAAACTGCCGTTGATGTTTTTGCAACCGACCTGCGCAACATCCGTTTGGTGCAGCAGCAGAAAGAGCAGCTTGCCGATACTGCTTCTACTAATCTGGAGCAACAACGCGTGCTGTTGGCTGTTGTGTTTTACGGTGTGTTGGGTTTTCTGATGTATAAGTTTCGCGCTGAAATAACAAGGGTTACCGATTTTATTGATTTTTCATTGCTCAATGCAAAGGGCAGTGATGATGTGCCTACCATCTTTGAACGCGAAATACCTGCCAACTCGGTTGACAACATCACCGAAGGTTTTGCGGCAGATCAGGAATTTGAAATTGAAGTGCTGGAAGGCGGTGGTGCTTATTTCTACACTGCCGACTCAAAAACACAAACCTATACCGGTTCAGGCATTTTTAGAAACACAGGACCTTCACAAAAGTTTACTGTTCCTGAGTTGGGTGGCATGAAAGAGTTCCTGAACGTGCACAACCAAACCGGTGCAATGGTGAAAGTGAAAATAACATTAGTAGAACCTGAATAAATAACGTTGCCGTTCCGCTGCGTGCCGTGCAAGGTCCTCGACTCAGCCTTGCACAAAAAAGCCCCCTCGCCTGAAGCGAGGGGGCTTTTTTCATTCTTAGTGCTTCTTAGTGTTCTTAGTGGTGAATAATTTACCTCCTCACCACCACCTTCTTCACACTCACCTTTCCATCCATCACCACCTGCACAAAATAAATGCCGCCTGCAAGGTTAGAAATATCAATTGTAGATTGCTGACTGTTGATTGTTGAGGTGTACACCAATTGTCCTGCGGTGTTCAATATTCTGCATTCGTTATTCGACATTCGATATTGTTCTCCAAAAAGTATAGTCAACTCCTCCGTTGCCGGATTTGGAAACACCATAAAATCGTTTAAAACTTCTTCGATGCCCGTGATAAGGTTAGGACATTCAATCGGGAAGATACCAAAGTCAAGGTCGCCATCAATAGCGTTGCTCCATGCCGATAGCATGGTGTGCCAGGTGTTATCGTCCCACATTTCCCAGGCAAGCTGTGTGTTGTTGGCATCGCCATCGGTTGATGAAACAATACCCACCTGATCGTTAGTGCCCAGTGTGGTAAAGTTCACACCCACTGCATAATCAGCGCTGATCAAAACAGGGTTTGTAAAACGTACAATGTTCAAAAAGCCCGAAGTATCAATGCGTGTAATCAATAAATCTTTGGTGGCAAGCAGTGTGCCCGGTGCGGTGTTCACTGTTCCGGTGGTTGCCGTGCCCGTTCCGTTTGCCTGACGCAGGTTCACGGTTACTTTGCTGGCGCTGTTTCCCGAAACATATTCTTTAGCGCCAAACCAGATAATAACATCCTGCACATACACCGGTGTGGTTACGTCAAACACCTGCGCTTTTTCTTTGTCGCCATAGTTGTTCGAGCCGCTGATGTAGCCTTCGGTAAGTGTGTAGATAATGGGTGTTCCGCTGGCAAAGTTGGCTTGCACAATGGTATCGCAGGTGCCGGGTGCTGAAAGGCAAAATGCGGTGCTTTCGCTGGCGGTAAACTGGCCTCCGGTAATAATGTCAATGGCTTCGGCATCGCCTAATGAATAAGAGCCCGTGCCGTTGTTGCAGCAAATACCGTTGTTGCCCGAATCATAAATGGTAAAAGTGTAGCAACCGGTGTTCAGGCATATTTCTTCTACTACCTGTATGTTGTTGCCGTAAGGTCCGCCACTTGCCACTACGTTGTTACTGCCGTCACGCACCTGCCAGGTGGTTTGGCTGCCGCTGTTGTCGGTATTCACAATCAGGTAGGCGGTGTTGTTGGCTACTGTTACCGTGAAAGAAGATGATGAAGAGTTGTTCGCGTTGTTGGCATCGGTGCCTCCGTTGGGAGCCGAAGTAGTTGCATTAAAGGTATGCGCCCCTGCAGTAACTGTTCTTACAGGAAGTGTAACATCCACCGTAGCATTGGTAGCCAAGGAGCCTGTCCATGAATAATTGGCCGAAGCACCGCCATCTACCGTTGTGGTAATGGTAGCAGAAGTAAGTGTGGTCGCTCCAAAGTTTTTAAGCGTTACAACGGGTGTAATGCTGGTAGCACAAGAACTTCCCGAAGGAGCAACAATAGCCGAGATACCTGCATCTAATGAAGGTACTTGCTGGCAGGGGGCGTACGTTCCGCTCAGTGTCAGGGCTCCTGTGTTTCCCGGGTCAAGCCATACTTTTAGTTTTTGTCCCGCAGTGTTGGGGTTGTTGGTCCAGTGCCACGACATTTTGCCGTAGTAATCAGGACTGGTAGTTGCATTGCAGTAAGATGAACCACCGGTAAGCGTTCCCACAATTTGTCCGCTGCTGTTGAAAATAGGCGAGCCCGATGAACCGCCTTCGGTAACACCGTGTCCGTTGGTGGTAGCTGCCCACACCACACGCCAGTGGGTGTTGGCCACACCGTAGCTTGATGTGGTAAGTGCCTGTGTGTAGGTCGAAACTTTTTTGCGTCCGCCCGCAGGATGGTGAATGCTTACTCCGCTGCTGCTTGCGGTGTTGTTGGCATTCCAGCCGTTGTAATAAGGATTGTAGTTAGAAGGTATACTGTTGTTCAGTTCCAGCAGCATAAAATCCGAACCCGATGAACCGCCACCGTCATTGCTGTCGGCACGTTTCACACAACCGGTCATACTCTGGCTGGTAGAGGCGGTGCCTGTTCCGCATCCCGGACGTTCGTAATTAAAGTAGAAAATGTACTGCGTAAAATCATTGGTTGACGAACCCTCACCGCAGAGAAATGCTGATAAGATATAGCCTTTGCAATCAAGGTTGGTATTGTTTACCAGCGATGCGCTGCACCATCCGGCACTGCCGCCATCCACCACCTGCATGCGCACTACGCCTTTTTTCTCGTCCTGCCAGTTGGTACCTTCGGGCGAGCAGTTGATGTCCACCTCGCAGGCATCACCGCCACGCTGTTCGCCCTCTACTTCTACATAGCGGTAAGCATACGCCACATGCGAAATGCTGATTGCGCCTTGCCCTGCCTGTGCAGCAGGTTCGGTATATTCCAGGTAGCAGGTTTCGCCATAAATTAATTCAGTAGCAAACTTGCCGCTTTCGTGATTATTGAATTCGGTGAAAGCGCCTATTACCTGCGTTCCGCTTTCGTTCCAGATGTAAAGTTTGCTTCCTGCAGGCAGGTGAAAATTGTTGTAGTAAAGCGATGTTGCCAATGCATCATCGCTGATTATTTTCAGTCGCCATACACGGTCGCCATTGGGTAGCGTTGTCCAGGTTCCTGAATTGCTGAGGTTGAAATTTACCGCTATCAGTTTTGCAAAGCGCGGCAATTTGCCAGCCATTTCGTTTTCATAATCTTCATCGGCAAGCCTTCCTAAATCCAGCGCAGCAATGCTTTCTTCGGGAATATCATTCAGGCTTAAATTGTTTTCGGCACTGAATGATAATGGTTGTCCGCCTGCGCTGATTTGTGCAAACGAAGAATAAAAAAAGCCCGTGCAGATAACTGCAAGGGCTGTAATGGAAATTCTGATATTCATAGTGTAGGATGATTATTTTTCTGCGATAATAAATTTCAGTGTTTGGGTTTTTGAGGCGGTTGTAAGTTTCGCGAAATAAATTCCTGCCGCCAGTTGCGAAACATCAATTGCCGATTGCTTGTTGGTCAGCGTAGTTTCTGAAATCAGCTGCCCTGAAATGTCAATGACAGATAGGGTAGAAGTGTTACTTAAATCAGAACCTGAAACCACATTCAATACATTGTTTGTCGGGTTAGGGAAAATGTAGAATTCAGAAGCTTCCACACGTGTTTCAACACCCACGGGCAGTTGGTCGCACTCAATTGGAATAAGCACCATGTCTACATCTAAAGGCCAGGCCTCTAATAAGGTGTGCCAGGCACCGCTGCCCCATTGCTCCCAGGCAAGTTCTGCCCCGTTTGCATCACCATCGGTTGTTGATACAATACCAACAGTATCACCTGCACTTAACAGACTGAAATCAACACCCACGGCATAAGACCCGGTAACGGTAACCGTTGAAGGCATTCCTATTAGTATAGGGTTGGCATCAGTAAGTTGTGATAGCGTAACAGAGCCTGCGCCCAGAATTGTTCCCGGTGCGGCAACAGTTCCTCCGGTTGATGTTCCTGTGCCGTCCATATCATAAATAACAAAGGCAAGAGCTGAGTTAGGATCACCGGAGGTGTTGATGATATCACCGATGTAAACAATAATGTCTGAAATGTAAGAAGTAGAGTTAACAGGAGTGTAAGCCTGCGCTTTGGCAACATCGCCATAAGCATTGTTCCCGGTTACATAGCCACCGCCTTGCGATGGGTATAAATCCCATGTAGCGCTAAGGCTGGCAGCAGGATCCCAGATAGTATCGCAGGCGCCTGTTCCTCCGCCACCTGTGCTGATGTTGATGTAATTTGTTTTGGTTTCTGTATCACTGCCGCTGCCATTGGTAGCGGTTAGCGTTACAGTATATAGACCTACAGCATTGTAAGTATGTGAAGGGTTTTGCGTTGTTGCTGTTCCTCCGTCACCAAAGGTCCATGCCCATTGTGTAGGTGTGTTGGTGCTGAGGTCGGTGAACTGAACGTTGGTTCCCGGTGTTCCCGATGTTGGATTGCCCACAAAATCAGCTACGGGTGCGCCACCGCTTTGTGAGCTGCAACCGGTTGAAGCCAGTAAATCAGAACGCTCGTTGCTGAGAATAGAATTCATTTCAGCTGCCTGTTGAATAGTAAACATGTTGGGGCATGCAGCATAATCCATAAAGTTTTCGGTCTGGTCAGGAAGGTCGCCTGTTCCGGTGTTGCAACTGTTTACGTTAGGGTCAAAGCAATCAGAAAAAGTGTTGTAGTTCTCCTGATATGATTGCGGAGTGTCTGTAAATCCGTCATCATTAGAACAGCCGGGGTTATCATCGCAACTCCAGGTGTGGCATAGGTTAAAGTAGTGTCCAATTTCGTGGGTAGCTGTGCGGCTTCCTGCTCCCATTCCAAGGCTGTAGTCTATTACTAATCCATCATTACCCGAACCTACCATTCCGGGAGTGGGGAGGTATGCATAGCCTGCAGTACCTGAGTTTGTACCACCGCAAATATCTACAATCCATATATTCAGAAAATGGGCGGGGTCAACTGCGTTGGAACCACCTTGATTGGTGTATTTCATTTTGTTGGTTTCTGTGCTTGTACTGTAGCAGTCTTCTGTGGTCGCAACACGAATGGTTTGGTCCAGACAAAATTCTATTTGAGGATCAGTTGCTACAGATTGGAAAATAGAACGGGTATCACTGGCATCGGCATTTTGCCTCCGGAAATCATCATTAAGAGTTTGAATCATTTGAGAAATCAGAGCATCAGAAACATTTTCGGTGCTGCCGTTATAAACAACGTGAACTACTACTGATATTGTTCTTACTGCCTGCACATCGCGGTTGTTATTGTTCAGATAATTCTGAATACGTTGTTCGCGACCTGTAATCATTTCTTCGCGTTCGCGTGCATATTCAGGGTCGGCTGCTTCCAGTGCCTTGCTCACGCTCACTGCTGCACAAGGTGCTTGTTGTGCAAAAGAGGTGAGAGGGTTAGAAACTGAAAGTGTGAGAAATAGAAGCGAGTAGTAGAGTTTTTTCATGTGGTTTTAAAAATTTAACGTGCAAACGTAAACCTTAAAACACATATTTACAACAAATGTTTTTCACCGATTATTTAACACCATTTACAGGATGTTAAATACTGATAATTAGGATTGAAGAATCGGGAAGTATTATTTAAACTCCGGAAGATTCTTGAAATAATCGTACGTGATTTTTAACCCTTCTTTGCGCGAAACTTTGGGCTTCCACCCGAGTATTTGCTGTGCGCGGGTAATATCGGGCCTGCGTTGTTTAGGGTCGTCAGTTGGCAGCGGATGATAGATTATCTTTTGTTTGGTTCCTGTAAGCGCAATAATTTCTTCAGCAAATTCCCTGATGGTAATTTCATCAGGGTTGCCGATGTTCACAGGATTAACATAATCACTAAAGAGCAAACGATAAATTCCTTCCACCAAATCATCTACATAACAGAAAGAGCGGGTCTGGCTTCCGTCACCGAACACGGTGATGTCTTGTCCGCGCAGGGCCTGTCCCATGAAAGCCGGTAATGCACGGCCATCATCCAGACGCATGCGTGGTCCATACGTATTAAAGATGCGGATAATGCGTGTTTCCAGTTGGTGATACGTATGGTAAGCCATCGTAATAGCTTCCTGAAAACGTTTAGCCTCGTCATACACACCGCGCGGGCCAATCGGGTTTACATTGCCCCAGTAATCTTCGTTTTGCGGATGCACATTCGGGTCGCCATATACTTCCGATGTGGAAGCAATGAGCATACGAGCTTTTTTGGCGCGCGCCAATCCAAGCAGGTTGTGTGTTCCTAATGAACCAACTTTCAACGTCTGGATGGGGATTTTTAAATAATCAATAGGCGAGGCAGGTGAAGCAAAGTGCAAAATGTAGTGCAGTTCGCCCGGTACAAACACAAATTTTGAAACATCGTGATGGTAAAACTCAAACTGCTCGAGTTTAAACAGATGCTCAATATTGCTGATGCTTCCGGTAATAAGGTTGTCCATGCCAATCACATGGAAACCTTCTTTAATAAAACGATCGCACAGATGCGAACCAAGGAAGCCTGCGGCTCCCGTAATCAGTACTCTTTTTCTTTCAGACATTTACAGGGGTGTTTACGGCTTCGCGCCCTATGCTGTAATAGGTGTAGCCAAGTTCTTTCATTGTTTGATTGTCGTATAAATTGCGTCCGTCAAAAATTACTTTGTTCTTCAACGTTGCAGTAATTTTATCAAAATCAGGATTGCGGAAAAGCTGCCATTCGGTTGCTATTACAAGGGCATCGGCACCAGTAAGCGCATCGTAATGGTTTTCGGTGAAGCTTATTTTTGTGCCTAACAGTTTCTTCACATTGTTCATGGCCTCGGGGTCAAAGGCAGTAACTTCTGCTCCGGCTTTCAGCAATTCTTCAATAATATATAATGCTGGTGCCTCACGGATATCATCTGTATCGGGCTTGAAAGCCAATCCCCACAGGGCTATTTTTTTTCCTTTCAGTGAACCTCCGAAGTAATCCAGTATTTTAGGAACGATAATGGTTTTCTGTTTTTCGTTTACTTTCATCACTGCCTCCAGCAGGGCGAAGTTATATCCTACATCCGAAGCAGATTTAGCAATAGCCTGCACATCTTTCGGGAAACAGCTTCCGCCATAACCAATGCCGGGAAACAGAAAACGTTTTCCGATACGATCGTCAGAACCAATGCCTATACGCACTTTGTCCACATCAGCGCCTAGCAGTTCGCAGAGGTTAGCAATCTCGTTCATGAAAGTAATCTTGGTAGCAAGAAAGGCATTGGCAGCATATTTTGTCAGTTCGGCACTTTTCTCGTCCATAAATATCACAGGGTTTCCCTGGCGCACATACGGCTTGAAAAGGTCGCCCATAATGTGTTTTGCTTTCTCAGAACTTGTGCCGATAACAACGCGGTCGGGTTTCATAAAATCATCTACTGCAAAGCCCTCGCGCAAAAACTCGGGATTGCTTACCACATCAAACTCAACGTTTGTATGTTTTGCAATAGCTGCACGGACTTTTTCCGCAGTGCCCACGGGTACAGTACTTTTATCAACGATTACTTTGTAATCTTTAATGATTTTGCCTAAATCATTTGCCACTCCTAATATATAGGAAAGGTCAGCTGAACCATCTTCACCGGGAGGTGTAGGCAGTGCAAGGAAAATCACTTTTGCATTTTCAATTGCTTCAGCAAGGTTGGTAGTAAATGTTAGTCTGCCTTGTTTGATGTTGCGCTCAAAAATCACATCAAGGTGTGGTTCGTAAATCGGCACAATGCCGTCTTTCATTTTGCGTACTTTCTCTACGTCAATGTCAACACAGATAACATTGTTACCCGTTTCGGCAAAACAAGTTCCTGTAACCAATCCAACGTATCCTGTTCCTACTACTGCTATGTTCATGTTTTTAATTTTTATTCACAAATTCTAAAACGGAAGAAGTAATGTATGATAAAGTGTCCTCATCCATTTCGGTATGCATTGGCAATGAGATTACATTTTTGCACAATTCAATAGTTATTGGGAAATCCGCATCCTTAAACATTGGATTAGCATACGCCTTCTGATGGTGCAACGGCTTCGGATAATAAATCATTGCTGGAATATCTTTCGATGCTAAATACTCTTTCAGTTGGGTGCGGTCAACACCATTTAACACTAAGGTATATTGATGAAAAACATGCGTTGAATTCTTAGCACGTGCAGGTGATTTAATCTTCGGATTATTTGCAAATGCTTTGTCATAAAAGTCTGCGGCTTTATTTCGAGCGGCAGCATACTGGTCAAGGTGTTTTAGTTTCACTCTCAACACAGCTGCCTGTATGCTGTCAAGGCGTGAGTTTACACCAATATCATCATGTATATATTGCACTGATTGCCCGTGGTTGGCAATCATTCTTAGCCTTGATGCAAGCTTATCGTCATTGGTGTACATGGCACCGCCATCACCGTAACAACCTAAATTTTTAGAAGGGAAGAAGGAAGTACACCCCACCGTTCCTATAGTTCCGGCTTTTACTTTTTTGCCATCAGCAAAAGTGTAATCAGCACCTATTGCCTGCGCTACATCTTCAATAACAAACAGGTTGTATTTGTGGGCAATCTTCATGATGGGTTCCATGTCGGCACACTGTCCATAAAGATGCACAGGAACAATGGCTTTGGTTTTTGGAGTTATCGCCTTCTCAATTGCGGCAGGATCAATTGTAAAGGTGTCGGGATTTACTTCTACTAAAACAGGGGTAAGTTTTAAAAGGGCAATTACTTCAGCGGTTGCTACATAGGTAAAGTTTGCTGTAATAACTTCATCACCCGGCTGCAGATTCAAGGCCATCATGGCAATCTGCAAAGCATCTGTTCCGTTGGCACAGGGAATAACATGTTTTACACCAAGGTATTTTTCTAACTCTGCCTGAAAAGATTTTACTTCCGGCCCGTTGATGAATGTGGTGGTATTAATCACATTCTGAATAGCTGCGTCCACCTCAGTTTTGATATGCTCGTACTGGGTTTTCAGGTCAACCATTTGTATTTTCTTCATGGTAGTTTCCATCCGTTTTTTTAATGCTTTTTTTAAGCGGCTGCAAATATAGACAAATAGCCTGCTTATCAAATTTTGGCTTTGTATTTGTAAAGCCACAAGAAAATTTACGACTTTGCAATAAAAAAATTACTTTTGTCAGCCCTAAACAGAACCAACCAAAAAATTATGAAGAAAACAGTTTTATCCCTTTTGTCATTATTTGCAGTTTTTTCTTACTCATTTGCTCAGGACGATTTATGTACTAATCTGAAAAAAATACTTGAAGGCGGAAATACTCAGTTTACCGGCTTGAGGGGAGAAGCAACATCAAAACAGATTTCGGGAGTTGCGCGTCCTTTCTTTGTTTCAACTGCCCATATCGGAAAAGATAAAGGTTATGTAAACGATAGTAATGAATATCCGGCCTACGAAGAAATTATAGCAATCAGTAATGTAAAGGGCGATGTTCCGGAAGCCAAACTGTTGCAGGAATTTGAAAGCTATAAAGAAAAAATTAAGGCTTGCTTTGCTGGTAATGCAGATTGGAAACTTATGGAGAAGGACAAAACTAATGATCTTTACCTCGAAGATACCAACTTCAGAAAATTAGTAGGATTTGAAGCTAAGAAAGGACCTAAAGTTAAATTTGAATTGTATATGTATAACAACCGTGTAGCAGGTCACTGGTGCATTGAGTTGAATGTAGAAGGAATAGGAAAATAATTTGAAAATGCCGCAATTGCGGCATTTTTTGTAAAACAATTAAACCACAAAAAGATGAACTGTATAATAGTTGATGACGATGAACTTTCAAGAGCAGCTCTGCGAAAATGTATTGAGCGTGCAGATTATCTGAACCTTGTTGCTGAATGCAAAGATGCAATAGAGGCACAAAAAATTATCAGAGACAACCAGATTGATCTTATGTTTCTGGATGTAGAAATGCCTGAAATGAGCGGTATTGATTTTATTAAAAATGTGGAAGTAACGTGTCAGGTTATTATTGTATCGTCTAAAAAGGAATATGCAGTTGATGCATTTGAATACAATGTAACTGATTATCTGCTGAAACCGGTTCAGTTCCCACGTTTTCTTAAGGCAGTTGAAAAAGCTCGTCAGATATACGAAAATGTAAAGAGTGAAGGAAGCACATCTTTGTTGATAAAACAGGATTCTAAATTGGTAAAACTTGATTTGCCTAACATTTATTACATAGAAGCATTTTCAGATTACGTAAACATTTACACTAAAACTACACGTTACACAGTGCTTTCAACCATGAAAGCAATTGAGAGTAAATTGCCTTCAGCAGATTTTATGCGTGTTCACCGTTCTTATATTGTAAGGCTTGACAAAATCAACACCATTGAAGAAAATACAATAGTGTTGAACGATAAACTTATTCCTGTAAGCCGCTCCAACAAAGAAGGTTTAGTAAGGAGACTGAATATTTTGTAATAGCTGAAGGGGCGTTAACAACAGAAACGAATGCCTCAGTCTAAAGAAAACAACCTCAACTTTTCTGCAGAGTTCGAGAAATTTTTCTCGCTCTCATTTGATATGCTTTGCATTGCAGGTGTTGATGGCTATTTCAAAAAACTAAATCCTGCGTTCGAGAAAGTTTTGGGTTACACAAATGAAGAATTGCTCTCGAAGCCATTTCTTGAATTTGTGCATACTGATGATTTGCAGGCAACGTTGAACGAAGTTGATAAATTATCAAAAGGCTTACCTACCATAAACTTTAGTAATCGCTATTATTGTAAAGACGGCACGATAAAAAATATTGACTGGACTTGTGCTCCTGATGTTGCAACAGGAATGATTTATGCCGCAGCAAAAGATATTACTCAGCAGGTAGCACTGGAAAACAACCTGATAAAAGCAAATGCACTGAATAAGGCGGTTCTTGATAGTGCCAATTTTTCTATTATTTCAACAGATCCGCAAGGGGTGATAATGACCTTTAACAAAACAGCAGAGAAGCTTTTAGGTTATTTAGCGCATGAACTTATCGGTAAAACAACACCTCAAATTATTCACGATAAAAATGAAGTTGTTCGCAGAACTGAAGAACTTAACCGTCAATTAAAACTGAATATACAGCCGGGATTTGAAACATTTATTACAGAAACAAAGCACACCGGTTTGCCGGACGAACGTGAATGGACTTACATACGCAAGGACGGTTCAAAGTTTCCTGTGCTGCTTTCAATTACATCTTTACAGAATGAAAATAATGAAATAACCGGCTACCTCGGAATAGCACACGATATTACAGAAGAAAAAAGAATAAATGATGAAATAAATAAGCTTTCGTTGGTGGCCAAGAGCACGGAGAACGGAGTTCTTATTTCAAATTCAGAAGGTATTGTAGAATGGGTGAATGAAGGGTTTACAAGAATTACAGGTTATTCGGTAGAAGAAATAGTTGGTAAAACACCAAGTTCATTACTGTTGGGGCCAAACTCCAATATGGATACGATTACCTATGCCCGGAATAAACAAAATGCAAAAGAACCGTTTTACATAGAAATATTAAATTATCACAAAAACGGAAAGCCTTTTTGGGTATCCATTGTAAATACACCTGTTAAAGACGATAATGAGCTGAAGGGAAAACACATTGAAATCATCAGCGATATTTCGGAAAAGAAGAAAACAGAATTTCAGTTAATCCATGCAAAAGAAATAGCTGAACAATCAGCAAAAGTGAAGGAACAATTTCTGGCAAATATGAGCCATGAAATCCGTACGCCAATGAATTCAATAATTGGTTTTACTGACCTGCTGATGAATACAAAACTCAACAGTGATCAGCAAGACAGTGTAAATGCCATTCGTCAGGCGGGCGAAAATCTTACTGTTATTATTAACGATATTCTTGACTTCTCAAAGATAGAAGCAGGAAAACTTAACATTGAGCACACGCCTTTCAGCTTTTCCGAAGTGATAAAAACTATAAAGAGTTTGTTCACTCTGAAGGCTCAGCAAAAAAACATTAAGCTCATTTTAAATATCGATCATAAAATTCCGGAAGCCCTTGTTGGAGACGCTGTTCGTTTGAATCAGGTACTTATTAATCTGGTCAGCAACGCGCTTAAATTCACGTCTAAAGGCTGGGTTGAAGTGAGTGCTGAGTTGAAAAGTATTGCAGAAAATCGTTGTATTATTCAGTTCAGGGTTGAGGATACCGGTATTGGAATTCCTAAAGACAAGCTGGATATGGTTTTTCAGAGTTTTACGCAGGCAAGCAGCGATACTACGAGAAAGTATGGCGGAACCGGATTGGGGTTGACCATTGTTGACCAACTCGTGAAATTGATGGGCGGAACGTTATATCTGAAAAGCAATGAGGGTACCGGCACTTTATTCAGCTTTACACTCGAGTTTGAGCAGGGAAATGAGGATGATATTGTTTTTTCGAACAGAGTAAGTGTGTCGGCTCAGGAGAATAGTTTGCAGGGAATGCGAATTCTGTTGTGCGAAGACAATGAAATGAATCAACGTTTGGTTGAAAAGATTATACGCAAACAATGGAATGCAGAACTTGACATTGCTCCAAATGGTAAGATTGGTTTTGACCTGTTCAAGAAAAATAATTACAGCATTATCCTCATGGACGTGCAAATGCCGGAAATGGATGGGTTTGAGACAACACGCAGAATAAGAAAGTACCGCGATAAGGAAAAAGCCCAGGTTCCTATTATGGCAATGACTGCCGATGCCTTGGTTGAAGAACGGAAAAAGTGCTTTCAAGCAGGAATGAATGAGTACCTCTCAAAGCCTTTTAAACAGGGAGAGTTGCTGAGTAAAATTTTATCACTGACAGGTAATAGTGGCGAACAGAAAAGTGAACAGAGGCCTCAAATGAATGTTGTCAATACCGATTCATTGAAAGAGCTTACAGGAGGTGACGACTCATTTATGGCAGAGATGATTGAGATATATCTGCGTAACACTCCCGCGATGTTAAAGGAGATGAAGATTAGTTTTAAAAAACATGACTTTGAAAAACTGAAACGTACCGCTCATAAAATTAAATCATCCTTTGGAATGATGGGCATGAATGAGCCTCTGCAGATTGCTGATTCAATAGAACAGTCAGACGAAAAAAATACAGATCAGGATATAATGAAATTGAAAATTGAGAGGCTTACAGAACTTATTTCTGTTTCAGAGAAAGAGCTGAAACGTGAACTGCAAAACCTAAAAAGATAATTGGGTTTAAATCTTCACAACAACTGCCTGAGCAGTTTCAAATTTCACCACTTTTATTACTTCACCTTTTTCAATGTAGCCTGTAAGGGCTGTGGCATCAATAATTTCATCATCAATTGAAATTTTCCCGGCAGGACGCAGAACAGTAAATGCTATTCCTGTTTTCCCTATAAGATTGTTTCCTGCGGCAACATCAACAGAGGTATAGCCTTGTGCGCTTTCCTGAACAGTATTCAAAGCAAGCCGCCCGAAAAAGCTGCTGTTCAAAAATTTAAAACCAAGAAAAACTGAGAGAGGAATAGCAATCAGCAATGCAGTAAAAACAATTAACACAGCCTCTGTTGCGCGTGAAGCGCTGACAGGATCAAAGTCAAATCCTACGTTGCCGACCAGACTTAATAACAGAGATGAAACCATCAGAATAATTCCGGAAATTCCTGCAACGCCAAATCCTGGCAAGGCAAAAATTTCAATTGCCAGTAAAATCAAGCCAATAAAGAACACTAATATTTCCCAGTTAGCAGCAAGTCCCTCTAAGTAAAGTGGTGCAAAATAAAGCAGTGCTCCAACAAGAGCTGCTAATCCTGCCAGACCAATTCCGGGAGCCTGAATTTCAAAATAAATACCACCGATAATGAGCATGATTAGAACTCCGCTTACAGCAGGATTGATTAGCCAGCCGATAATATTATCTAATCGTGTTGGCTCAAAGCGTGTGATTTTATAATCGTTTACCTGTGCAAGCTTCAGAACTTCATCAATGTTCTCTCCCATGCCTTCGCAGAAATTATGTTCCATTGCTTCTTTGGCTGTAAACGTCAATACTTTTCCTGAGTCATTTATTCCTTCAATATAAATTCTGGGATCCACCATTGCTTCTGCAATGTTAGGATTGCGCCCGGTAGCTTCGGCTGTTGAGCGCATAGTACTGCGCATGTAACTTTGATATTTGTCAGGAAGTACTTCACCACTTTCGTTAACTACACTTGCAGCGCCAATGTTTGCACCGGAACGCATATAAATACTGTCGCACGAAATTGCAATCAACGCACCCGCAGAAGCTGCATTGTTGTCAATGAAAACATAAACAGGAATTTCGGAATGCAGGATTTTTGTGCGCATTGAATCTGCCTGTACCACTGCACCACCATAGGTATTCATGTGCAGCAGAATTAAGTCGGATTTTAGTTCTTCCGCCTGCTTAAAAGCTTTTTCCATTTTTCTCCAGATGGAGGGCCCGATTTCTTCTTTTACATCAAAGACATAGACGTTTGCTTTTTTATTTGCGAAAGGATTTGTTTTGATAGAGTCTGTTGTAATGCTCAGACTATCTGCAAATGATATGAATGTAAATACTGTTACAAGAAGTATTGAAAGAGATATTTTTTTCATTGCTGATTTACCGTTTTTTGTTCTGCTGATAAAAGCATTTCATCCAGCGTTTTGTTTTTCGCTCCTTGTTTTTTTGGAATACAACTCATTGCATATTCACTCAGTGTTGTTATGGTAAGGCTTGGGTTTACGCCTAAATTACATGGAATAATGCTGCCGTCAAGCACATACATATTCGGATAGCCAAAAGCTTTGAATTCAGGATTAACAACTCCTTCCTCAATGGTAGAGCCCATCGGGCAACCACCCATTATATGTGCTGTTGTGGTTAAGTCAAACATCACTTCTAAAATTCCGTTTCCTGCAGTACCGTTTACTTTTTTTGCAAAGCGATGCATTACATCTTGTCCGCTTTCAATGTACGCGGGAACTTTTTCAGGGCCGTTATTTTTGATATACACCCCGCGCAGATGGCTGTATGCCATGCGCATGGAGTTGTCTAGCGTTTGCATAACCAACAGAATAACGGAATTAGTTGACCAGTTTTTGCCAAACAATAACTTGAAATAGGTGAATGGATTTTTGATAAGGTTGCCAATCATTTTCAATGTGCGTAAAAGCGGGCCTCCTTTTCCTGTTGCCAGCGTTGCCAAAAGTTTCATGGAGTTGGAGCCCTCGCCAAATTTTACCACTTCAATATGGGTATGCTCATCAGGATTGAAAATAGAAGTGATAGCAACTCCTTCATTTAATTTTCTGTCTGCATCACTTATGCCGCATAATGATTCTGAATTGGTGCGCAGGTTGTAGCCTAGTTTATCCGAAAGTTTTTCTAGCGTTTTGTATTTATATTTTTGTTTGAGGAGCAAATCCATTGTGCCTAAAACACCACCGCTGAATACAATACCTTTTGATTTATAAACTGTTCTTTTCCACTTTATCCATGCTGTGCTTTTTACCGTATGGATATGGTAAGTATCATTAATGAATTCAACTTTCTCTACCAGTGTTTCCGCAAAAATTTTGGTGCCGAATTTTTGTGCAAACCATAAATAATTTTTGTCAAGAGTGTTTTTTGCGTGGTGCCGGCAGCCGGCCATACATTCAGCACATTCAATACATCCTCGCCTTTCAGGCCCCAGTCCTTTAAAATATGGGTCGGTAAATTTTTCAGTGTCACCATAATAAACACCTACGTTAACACCTTCAAAAGAACTTTCTTTACCCATGTCTTTGGCAATTTCTCGCAGTATATTGTCGGCTTCATAAAACTTTGGATTACGGACTACACCCAACATAAATCTTGCTTTGTCATAAAAGGGTGCCAACATATTTTTCCAGTCCCTGAAATGCGCCCAGGTTTTGTTGGTGTAAAATTTATCATCGGGCTGCATAAGCGTGTTGGCATATACCAGACTTCCTCCACCAACTCCAACACCGCTTAAAATAAATGCTTCTTTAAAAACGGTAAGTTTTTGAATTCCGAAACAGCGTACTAAAGGCATCCATAGGTATTTACGGATGTTCCAGTTGTTTTTAGGGAAATCTTTTGTCTCGTATTTTTTTCCTTTTTCTAGAACGGCAACGCTGTAGCCCTTTTCTGACAAACGCATAGACGAAACGCTTCCGCCAAAGCCCGAGCCAATAACAATAAAATCGTAAACTTTACTCATGCAGATTAAAACCTTACTGCAAAGAACGCAAAGTTTTTCCTCAAAGGATAACGAATGAAGAAATCTTATTTAAGGAAAGTTTTTACAACTAAATCTTCGCGCGGATGGCAAGCCAGTATCGGAATATTGGAATGGTGCACCATGTATTGCGCGTAGCTCCCCATCAGATTAAGCGAAAAATCTTCCTCCTGTTCGGTCATTATACTCACTAAGTCTGCACCAATCTGGTTTGCATATTCTAACGACATCTTTGATTTATTCTTGCCTTCGGCAACGCTTTCTACAATTTTGTGTACGCCTTGTTTCTCTATCACTTCGCGTGTTTGTGCAACATATTTCTTCACTTTGATTAGCTCATTTTCTACTTCATTAATGCAAACACCTCGCACGTGTATTTCAGCATCAAACAGTTTGGCAATTTCAACGGTCATTGGAATTTTCTGGCGCGATTCAAAGGTGGTGTCAATAGGCAGAACAATTTTGTCGATGCTGCGTTTTTGAAATTCTTTTCTCAGTGTAATCACCGGACAGGGAGCTTCACTCACCACACGAAATGTATTGCTGCCAATCCACACTTCTTCAAAGCCGGAAACGCCATGCGAACCCATGATAATAAGAAAGGCTTTGTCTTCTATTGCCTGTTCCACTATTTCTCGATAAACTTTTCCTTTCCTGATTTTATATTGGATTTTATCTTTAAAGTCACCGTATTTACTTATCAGTGTTTCAAAATCACCTTTTGTGGCAACATTTTCTACTCCTTTAAAAAAGTCGAAACGACTGGTTTTGATTACATTTATCATCATGATTTCAGCGTCAGTCTTTTTTGCAACACTAACCGCAAAGTCAAGCGCGTTCACTGAATCGTCAGAGAAATCGAGAGGTACAATTATTTTCTTCATACGTTTTTAATTTTTTTAGTTAAACACGTTCCAGCTGTTAAAATTTGTTCAAAAGGTAAGGTTTTTTATTATTCAAATGCAAATTTATTTTTCATTCACCCGAAAAACATTGTCTTTCAACCATATTTTTTTACAACTTATATCTAATTTAATGTGCAGACTATTAACATTTCTGTCATTCATTTTTTATTACTTTTGCGCGAATTTTTACACAAACAAAAATTCAGCTATGGCAACCGATTCAAACAAATTTCTTGGCGAAGGATTAACCTACGATGATGTGCTGCTTGTTCCGGCATATTCTGAGGTTATGCCCAGAGATGTTAATGTTTCAACTCAGTTTACTAAAAAAATCCGAATAAATGTACCCATTGTTTCTGCAGCAATGGACACTGTTACCGAAGCTGCTATGGCCATTGCCATGGCGCAGGAAGGCGGTATAGGTGTGTTGCACAAGAATATGAGCATTGAAGCACAGGCAAACGAGGTGCGTAAGGTAAAACGTTCAGAAAGCGGAATGATTCAGGATCCTGTTACCCTTCCTGAAAACGCTATTGTTGGTGATGCGCTCGCTATCATGAAAGAGTTTAAAATTGGCGGAATTCCGGTAGTAGATAAAAATAAAACGTTGGTAGGTATTGTTACCAACCGGGATTTACGTTTTGAGAAACGCATGAGCCGTCCGGTGCGTGAGATTATGACCAGCGAAAATCTGATTACTGTTACCGATGTAAAAGATTTGCAAAAGGCTGAAGCTATTTTGCAGAAATATAAGATTGAAAAGTTGCCTGTTATCAATAAAAGCGGCAAACTGGTTGGGCTTATTACTTACAAAGACATTATTAAGATTAAACTTAAGCCCAACTCATGTAAAGATGAGTTTGGTCGTTTGCGTGTTGCCGCTGCTGTTGGTGTAACTGCCGATACGATGGAACGCGTTGACGCATTGTATAAAATAGGAGTAGATGCGATAGTTATTGATACTGCCCACGGTCATTCAAAAGGAGTGATGGATATGCTGAAAAAAGTAAAAAAAACATATCCGAAACTACAGGTTATTGTAGGAAATATTGCTACAGGTGAAGCTGCAAAAGATTTAGTGAAAGCCGGTGCTGATGCTGTAAAGGTTGGTATCGGTCCGGGCTCTATATGTACAACCCGCGTTATTGCAGGAGTAGGAGTTCCGCAACTTACAGCTGTTTATGAAGTAGCAAAAGCAATTAAAGGTACCGGTGTTCCTGTTATTGCTGATGGAGGAATTCGTTTTACGGGTGATTTGGTGAAGGCATTGGCTGCCGGAGCTAACACCATTATGGCGGGTTCATTATTTGCTGGTGTGGAAGAATCACCGGGAACAACAATAATTTTTGAAGGAAGGAAGTTTAAAAATTACCGCGGTATGGGTTCTATTGAGGCTATGCAAAAAGGCTCTAAAGACCGCTATTTTCAAGATGCAGAAGATGATATCAAGAAGTTAGTTCCTGAAGGAATTGTTGGTCGTGTACCTTTTAAGGGAAACCTTTCGGAGGTGATTTACCAGATGATTGGCGGATTGAGAGCAGGGATGGGGTATTGCGGAGCAAGTAATATTGAGCAATTGCAAAAATCAAAATTCATCCGCATTTCAAGTGCGGGCATAGTAGAAAGCCATCCTCACGGCATTACCATTACCAGCGAAGCACCTAACTATAGCAGGTAGCGCATTAACTCACAGGTTTATAATTTTAAAATTCACAAGTTCACAGATAATCAGTATTAACGCTAACCCAATTAACGATTAACAAATAGTATGAAGACCAAATCATTATTTCTTTCAGCAGTTGCAGCCGCAATCTCTTTTGCATCTTATGCACAAAAAGAACCGGTAGTTCTGACAGTGGCGGGCGAACCGGTTACAAAATCCGATTTTCTTTACGTTTACAATAAGAACAATTCTAATGGCGCAGCCATTGACAAAAAGTCGCCTGCCGATTACATGGAGCTTTACATCAACTTCAAGTTGAAAGTGAAAGAGGCTGTTGATGCAGGAATGGATACAGCTAAAGCCTTTAAACAAGAGTTCAGCGGCTATCAGAAACAATTAGCGCAACCGTACCTTACGGATAAAGCCGTTACCGAAAACCTTATTAAAGAAGCCTATGAGCGCATGAAAACAGATGTGCGTGCCAGCCATATTCTGGTTAAAGTTTCTGCAGAAGCTTTGCCTAAAGACACACTGGCAGCCTGGAACAAAATCAATGAAATCCGCAAGCGTGTTTTGAAAGGTGAAGACTTCGGAAAACTGGCAAAAGACCTTTCTGAAGACCCTTCGGCAAAAGACAACAGCGGTGATTTAGGTTATTTTACCTCTATGCGTATGATCTATCCTTTTGAGTGTGGCGCATATAACACACCGGTTGGAGAAATTTCTCAGCCTGTTCGTACCAAGTTTGGTTACCACATTATAAAAGTGGTTGACAAACGCGCATCTCAAGGCGAAGTGAAGGTGGCACACATCATGATTAAAGCCTTGAAGGATTCGGGCAAAGCAGCTACCGATGCAGCCGAAGCAAAAGCAAATGAGATTTATGCAAAACTGCAGGCAGGTGGTGATTTTGCAGAACTTTGTAAGCAATTTTCTGACGACAAATCAAACTCTAAAAAAGGTGGTGAACTGAATTGGTTTGGTTCCGGACAAATGGTTCCTGAGTTTGAAGGAGCAGCGTTTGGACTCAAGAACAAAGGCGACTACAGCAAGCCGGTTAAAACCGATTATGGCTGGCACATCATCAAGTTGTTAGACAAAAAAGGTTTGCCTGAGTTTAAGGAACTGGAAGGCGAACTGAAACAGAAAATTGCTAAAGATTCGCGCTCGCAGATGAGCCGCACTGCGGTTATCAATAAAATTAAGGCAGAATATAAATTCAAAGAATCGCCTGCTGCCAAAGAAGCTTTTTATGCTTTGGTTGACACCAATATCTTCAACGGTAAATGGAGCGGAGATAAAGCTAAAGGTCTGGAGAAAGAGATGTTTAGCCTTGGCGGTGTTAAATTCACGCAGAAAGGTTTTGCCGAATACCTTGCCTCACATCAGGCAAAACGCCCTAAAACTGAGATACAGAGCTATGTTGACAATATGTACAAACAGTTTGTTGAAGAAGAGTTGATTAAATACGAAGAAAGCAAGCTTGCAGATAAGTATGTTGACTACCGCATGTTGCTGAATGAGTACCGCGATGGTATTCTGCTCTTCAATCACATGGAACAGAAGGTTTGGAAAAAGGCGCAAACGGACACTGTTGGTCTGCAGAAATTTTATGAAGCCAACAAAGATAAATTTCAGTGGGAAGAGCGCTTAGATGCTAAACTCTTTATATGCAAGAACGATTCAGTAGCAACGGCAACCAAAAAAATGATTGATGCCGGCAAAACCTCTGACGAGATACTGGCCGACATGAACAAGACTTCAAAGTTGAACCTGAAAGTAGAAGCAGGCAAATACATCAAGGACGAGAACGACTATCTGGATGAAGTAAAGTGGACCAAGAACACTACACAAACCGTGAAGAAAGACGGACAGACGATCATCGTTATTGTAAACGAAGTTATTCCTCCGGGACCTAAAACACTGAAAGAGGCAAAAGGTCTTGTTACTACCGCTTACCAGGATTACCTGGAGAAAGAATGGATAAAGGAACTGCGCAGCAAATACAAAGTTGAGGTAAACAAAGAAGTGCTGGCAACTATTCCAACGCCATAGTGCATAGCTGATAATGATTAATAAACAAGTGATGATGAATTGCGAAACAAGGTTTTCATTTCATCATCACTTGTTTTTTACAGCCTGTTTGTCGCTGCTGTTTTTAGTTTCATCCTGTAAGTATTTTAAAAAGCAAAGCGATGAGAATCCGGTGGCGCGCGTGCATGACCAATACCTGTATGCTGAGGAACTGAACAGTGTTATCCCTTCGGGAGCAAGCAAGGAAGATAGCATACAACTTGCCACCACCTATATTAACAACTGGATAAAGCAGCGCCTGCTGGTGCGCAAGGCAGAACTTAATTTGCCCGAAGAAAAGAAAGATGTGCAGAAGCAACTGGATGATTACCGCAATTCACTTATCCTTTTCCTCTATCAGGAAGAACTGGTAAAGCAACGGTTAGATACCACGGTAAGGCAGCCTGAGATTGAAGCCTATTATGAAGCCAACAAACAAAACTTTGCATTGAAAGAAAATATTTTGCGGGCAGTTTACGTTAAGTTAGACAAGCAGAACAAATCTGTAAACAAAATAAGGAAGTGGCTTAACGATGGCGATGCCGACAGTAAAAACAAGTTGAACGAATATTGCAGTACGCAGGCCTTGCAGTTTTCGTTGGACGAGTACAAGTGGTTTAAACCCGAAGACCTGGCAAAAGAAACAGGGATAGACCAAAACAGAATTGAGCAGATGGCGCGTAATGCAACTACGTATGAACTGGAAGAAAATGACGGGTATTTCATTGTTAAAACACTGGAGTATCAATTAAAAGACGATATTTCGCCTTTAAGCTTTGAACAGCATACGATACGTAATATTATATTGAACAAGCGCAAGCTGCAACTGATAGAGCAATTAGAAAAAGATGTGATGAATGAAGGCGCAACCAAAAAGAATTTTGAAATTTACACCCCGAAGAAAAAATAAACCCATTGAAGAAACTTAACCTAATACTTCTGACTTTTAGCTTATCACTTTTGACATCGCTTGCCCAGCCGGTTGATAAAATTATTGCAGTAGTAGGCTCCAACATCATTATGATGAGTGATGTGGAAGCCCAATACCTACAGATACTGGGACAGGGTTATGCCGAAGACCCAACCATCAAGTGCGACTTGCTGGAGGAGCTTCTTTTTCAGAAATTGCTGGTAAACCAGGCTCGTTTGGACAGTGTGGAGGTAAGCGATGATCAGGTGGAGGAAGAACTGGACCGCAGGTTGCGTTATTTTATAGGACAGATTGGCTCGGAGGAAAAACTGGAGGCGTACTACAAGAAATCGATTGTGGAGATTAAAGATGATTTCCGTGAACTGATAAGAGACCAGCTGCTGGGGCAGAACATGCAGTATAAAATTACGGGCGAGGTTAAAGTTACCCCGGCCGAGGTGCGTGATTATTTCAGCAAAATACCAAGCGACAGCTTGCCTTACATTAACGTAGAGCTGGAGATAGGGCGCATTGTTAAGAAACCCATCATCAGCAAGAAAGAGAAGGACGTAGCCAAAGCCCGTGCAGAGGAATTGCGTCAGCGCATACTTGACGGTGCTAAGTTTGAAACCATGGCAAAGCTTTACAGTGAGGATCCGGGTTCGGCTGAAAAAGGCGGAGAGCTTGGCTTTTTCGGGCGCGGAAACATGGTGCCTGAATTTGAAGCACTGGCTTTCAGTCTGCAGGGCAAAGAAATATCAGAGGTGTTTGAAACCGAGTATGGTTTCCACTTTTTGCAGGTAATTGAGCGCAGAGGTGAGCAGGTGAACGCACGCCACATCTTAATTACTCCCAAGACTTCGGAAGGCGATCTTACCGGTTCTAAAATTCTGCTCGACAGTATTTATGATTTGCTGATGAAAGACTCACTTACCTTTGCCGAGGCAGCCGAGAAATTCTCGGACGATGAAGCAGACAAAAACAACGGAGGTATTGTAACCAATCCGCAAACGGGAAGCACACGCTTTGAAATGGACCAGCTCAGTTCTATTGACCCAACGCTGTTTCTTACCATTGACAAATTGCAGGTGGGTGAATTTTCAAAGCCTATTATTACCAGCGCTGCCGATGGCAAACAGGCCTACAGCATTATCCTGCTCAAGTCGCGCACCGAGCCTCACAAAGCCAACCTGCGTGACGATTACCAGAAGATACAAACAGCCGCATCAACTATGAAAGAGAGTAATCTGGTGCGCGAATGGATAGAAAAGAAAATTGCCACCACGTATGTGCGCATTGACGATGCATACCTGAACTGCGATTACAATAACCCTTGGGTAAAGAAGACAAACTAAAGAATATATGAACTACACATCAGACAAAGAAGCAATAGATGCCTTTGTGGTTTCTTACAGGAAACTGAACAGTGAAATAGCCAAAGTAATTGTAGGACAAGACGAGGTGGTGAAAAGTGTACTCACCTCTATTTTCAGTAACGGACACTGCCTGCTGGTGGGTGTTCCGGGATTGGCCAAAACATTGCTGGTAAACACTATCAGCGAAGCGCTGGGACTAACCTACAACCGCATACAGTTTACTCCCGACCTGATGCCGAGCGACATCATAGGCACCGAGATATTAGACGACACCCGTCAGTTTAAATTTGTAAAGGGCCCCATTTTTGCCAACATTATTCTGGCCGATGAGATAAACCGTACACCACCCAAAACACAATCGGCATTGCTGGAAGCCATGCAGGAGCGCGCTGTTACCACTGCCGGAAAGCGTTACGTGCTGGACAAACCTTTCTTTGTGCTTGCTACACAAAACCCGATAGAGCAGGAGGGAACCTATCCTTTACCCGAGGCACAACTCGACCGCTTTATGTTCAACATCTGGCTGGATTACCCCAGCTTTGCCGAAGAGTTGAACATTGTAAAGCAAACAACAGGTGCTGTGGGAGTTAAGCCTAACAAGGTGTTGAATGCCGAAGAGATTACCTTTTTTCAGCAGTTGCTTACCAAGCTGCCTGTTCCTGACAATGTGTTGGAGTATGCTGTAAAAGTAGCCACCAGTACGCGTCCGGGTACCAAGTATGCCACCGATACGGTAAACAATTACCTTACCTGGGGTGCAGGTCCCCGCGCATCGCAGTATTTAGTAATTGGTGCAAAGACCAATGCTGCCATCAACGGAAAATACTCGCCCGACATTGAGGATGTAAAGGCTGTAGCCCCTGCCGTGTTGCGCCACCGCATTGTGCGCAACTACAAAGCCGAAGCCGATGGATTATCGGTAGAGGATATTATTAAGGAGTTGTTGAAGTAGGTTTTACCTGATTACAGTTTTTGGTTTGCCCCAGCTGTTTTTATTGCCATCAGCTATAAATTTTGTAATGTTTATCGGTTTTAATAGCAA
The DNA here is from genome assembly GCA_050186075.1 of Bacteroidia bacterium. Lineage (GTDB taxonomy): Bacteria > Bacteroidota > Bacteroidia > SXHM01 > SXHM01 > SXHM01. Next base: position 25,344 of record JBFWYU010000030.1, on the reverse strand, counting down.
CACACGCTCGTGTGTTGCCTTAAAAAATGTGGTTGAGCAGCACACAGGCGCGTGTGTTGTTATAAATAAGGTGGTTGACTTCAACACGCGTTCGTGTGTCGGCCAAAATAGCTGAGTTGGATGCAACACACGCTCGTGTGTTTGACAAAATAGCAGTATTGAAAGCAACACACGCTCGTGTGTTTGATAAAACAGCGCTCTTTAAGGCAACACACGCGCCTGTGTGACACCCAACCATTTTAAGGGTTGTCTATCGGGTGGGTACATGCTGTTGCCGAACAAAATGCTTTGACAAAAGCAAAAGAAATAGAATTAAAATTGATTAGTGCGACAATAATCCGGATTGCATTAATTATAGCCTACAGATGAAATACTGCTATTTCATTCCGGTAAACTTTAAAAATGCACAAAAATCCTCCCGTGGTTTTTGCTGTCGTTTTCTAAACGCTTGTATTTTTCTTTAATGTGTTTCTGCATCAGAAAGCGCTGCACCTTTTTCTTCAGTTGCCCGCTGCCCTTGCCGGGAATAATTTCAATGAAGTCAACTCTGCGCTCAACGGCCTCCTCCATAATATCATTCAGTGCATCATCAATCTGCTTACCTTTGTTGAAGATTTCGTGCAAGTCAAGTTTTAGTTTTGCCATGAAACAAAAGTATAAAATAGAACACGGATGACACAGATTAAACGGATAGAAGCGGATAAAAAATCAGCGAAAATCCGCCCAATCCGCGTCATCCGCGTTCCATCACCCCCAACCAAATGCTAAAAACAGGACAACAAGCCCCCGATTTTGAACTACCCGATAACAATGGCGACCTCGTAAAGCTCAGTGATTTCAGAGGAAAAAAGAATGTAGTGTTATTTTTCTATCCCAAAGACTTTACCGGAGGCTGCACAGCCGAAGCCTGCAGCTTCCGCGACAGCTACGAAGACTTTACCGATGCCGGAGCCGAGGTAATCGGCATCAGCTCAGACGATGTTATATCACACCGCAAGTTTGCACGCCAACACAAACTTCCTTTTATCCTTCTTAGCGACAAGGGTGGAAAGGTAAAACAACTCTTTGGCGTAAAAAACGATTTGTTCGGGCTGCTCGCGGGCAGAGTAACCTTTGTAATCAACAAAGAGGGTGTGGTAATTAAGGTATTCGATTCGCAGGTAAACTTTACCGGACACAGCAGCGAGGCACTGGCTGCACTTATTCCTGCCTGAAGCATGACACTAAAGCAGCGGTTTCAAAAAGCGATAGACTATTTCAGTACCAACATGCCCGTTGCCGAAACCGAGCTGGTGTATGACAATCCGTTCTCGCTCCTTGTAGCCGTAATCCTCTCAGCGCAATGCACCGATAAGCGTGTGAATATGGTTACCCCTGTCTTACTGCATCGCTTTCCCGATGCCGAAACAATGGCTGCAGCCACATCAGATGAAATCTTTCCGTACATCCGCAGTATCAGCTACCCAAACAATAAAGCAAAGCACCTGGCAGGAATGGCCAAAATGCTGGTCGAAGAATTCAACTCCGTTGTTCCTGCCGATGTTAACCAATTACAGAAACTACCTGGTGTAGGCCGGAAAACCGCAAACGTTATTGCCTCCGTTGTTTACAATCAACCTAAAATGGCTGTTGATACGCACGTTTTTCGTGTTTCTGCACGCATCGGCTTAACCGTAAACTCCAAAAATCCGCTTGAGACAGAAAAGCAGCTCATAAAATACATTCCCGAAGATAAAGTAGCCATTGCTCACCATTGGCTTATTCTTCACGGGCGTTATATCTGCACAGCCCGCAGCCCCAAGTGCGGTGAATGTGGTATCAGAGGTATTTGTAAGTATTACGAAAACCTAAAAGCATAACTTGCGTAAAATAGCCTCCTTTATAAAGGGTTGATGTCGTTTCTTAAACTTCAGCGTGATAAATATTCTACTGACAACGAGTTGGTCAGCAGTTTCCGCCTTTCCCATAATTCCGAATATATTGGTGAGCTTTTTCAGCGCTACACGCATCTTGTGTTTGGTGTGTGCATGAAATACCTGAAGGATGAGGAAGGCTCGAAAGATGCTGTGATGGAGATTTTCGAGAAGCTGCTGATTGATTTGAAAAAGCACGATGTGGATAATTTTAAATCATGGCTTTACAGTGTGGCAAAAAATCATTGCCTGATGAAATTGCGAAAAGACAAGTCGCACGCCAACCATGTTGACGAATATGGAAAAGATTCGCGTGCCGTTATGGAAATTGATGAACCTTTGCATCCTAATGAAGCAGAAGAACAGGAATTGCTGGATAAGAGTTTGTATGAAGGCATAGAACATTTAAAAGAAGAACAGAAAATGTGTGTTGAATTGTTTTACATGCAGAACAAATCGTACGAAGAGGTTTCGGAGATAACCGGCTATAGTATGATGCAGGTGAAGAGTTATATTCAGAACGGTAAACGAAATTTAAAGATATTTTTAACAGAAAAAAGGCGAAGTCCTTAAACAATAATGAGCTCAAAGAATATTAAAATATTTGACGAAACAGGCTGTCTTTCAGAAGAAGCGCTGACGGAGTATGCTCATGGTAAGCTGGATATTCACCTGAGAAAGCAGGTGGAAATTCATGCCAATGAGTGTGATTTTTGTCGCGATGCACTGGAAGGTATTTCGCTCATGAAGAGTAAAGAAGCATCTCGTTTTGCGGTTGCTCAGCTGAATGCGAAAATTTCGGGTAAAGGTGATATTAAGCCAACTGGAGGCAAAGTAATTCAGATGCATTTTTTGAGACTGGCAGCAGCCGTTCTCTTGTTTTTTGTGCTGGGTGGAGGTGTGTTGTATCTTGCTTTAAACCCTCCATTCAAAAATGAGGTTGCTTCCAATAAATCAGAAGAAAAAGTGTTGGCTGACAATAAAGCCCCCGTTAATACTAATGGGGTTGTTACAGACAGTATTGTAGCTAACGGGTTTATAGCTCAACCTCCACCGGATGCCAGTGTTGTTTCAGCATTGCCAGTTGAAGAAGGTCTGAGAAAAGAACAGGATAATACTATTGCGCAACCTATAACAGGAACAGGCGGGGCACTTGCCGAAACTACAACAGCAGAGGATTTAGAAATTGATGATTATAATAAAATGACAGCTACCGGTGGCGCTTCCAATGCAGCCCCAACCTACTACAATCCACAGTCAGATGCTAATCAGCAACCGACTCTTTTTAATAGTGAAAAGTATGTGAGTGACGGCATTGCAGGAAATGATAATGATGATGAAAGTGCTAAAAATCTGTCTTCAGTTGAAATTGCATCTTCAAAGAGTAAGGCTGCTGATAAGAAAGCGCAAAAAGAGGCTGAAAAAAGATCACGGGAGGAACTTGCTTCCAAAACTGTAACTGCTCAGGAGGCCCCATCTGTGGCCTACGATGCGTTGAAAGTTGCAGAAGAGAAACAAGAGGTTGACCAGGCAAGAAGAAAGGTGGAGGATGAGGCCGGCACTAAGAATGATGACACAAAAGTTTATGCTTTTGCTGAAGAAATGCCGCAGTATCCCGGAGGAAATGAGGCGCTGAAAAAGCACATCAGGGATAATGTTAAGTACCCGCAGACAGCAAAGGAGCAGGCTGTTTCAGGAACCGTTTACATCAGCTACGTTGTAAACGCAGCCGGTAAAGTAACTAACGTAAAAGTGTGGAAGAGCGTGAGTAAAGACTTAGACAATGAAGCGGTGCGTGTTGTATCTTCATTAAAAGATTTTACTCCCGGAAAGCAAGAAGGCAAGCAGGTTTCTGTTCAAATGACTATTCCTGTAAAATTTAGTCTTGAATAGTCATCAGCGATTCTTCATCGCCCTGTCCATACTACGCTTCGCGTCTTTCCCTTTAATATCCTCACGCTTGTCGTAAATCTTTTTTCCTTTTGCCAGAGCAATTTCCAGTTTGGCATAACCGCTTTCGCTTATAAAAAGTTTAGTAGGAACAATGGCAAGTCCTTTGTCTTTCAGCTTTTCAGAAAGCTTATTCAGCTCCTTTTTATTAAGCAGTAGTTTACGGTCGCGTTTGGGGTCAAGGTTGTTGTAAGATGCTTCGGTATAGTTGGCGATGTGAAGGTTTTTTACCCAAAGTTCTCCATCAATAAAAATGCAATACGCATCAGAGATGTTGGTCTGCTTGTCGCGTATTGATTTTATTTCGGGCCCGGTAAGCTGCATGCCCGCAACATATTTTTCCAGAAAAGAATACTCGAAAGAGGCTTTCCTGTTTTTATTGATGTTCTCGGCTTGGGGCTTGGGTGCAGGTTTCATTTAGTTGGCATCCATTCTGGTAACCGTGTGCACACCATTTACTTTCTTCAGATTATTCACAAGGCTGTTAAGGTGCTGTGTATCGTGAACATAAACCATAATAGTTCCGTCAAATGTTCCGTCATGTTCTTCAAAGCTGATGGATCTCATATTTACGTGCAGTTCGTTTGAAATGATTTTGGTGATGTTGTTTACAATTCCCACTTCGTCAATTCCTGTAATTTTTAAACCTGCAAGGAAGGCAATTGATTCTTTGCTTGTCCATTTTGCTTTGATAACGCGGTAAGCATGTTTACCCATCAACTGTATCGCATTCGGGCAACTGACACGGTGAATTTTTATTCCTTCGTTGATGGTAATAAAGCCAAATACATCATCGCCCGGAATTGGATTGCAGCATTTTGAAAGCGTGTAATCCAGTTTCTCCATATTATCGCCAATCAATAGCTGTGCAGGTTTCCCGTTCAGGTCGGCAACAAGGTTTTCAATCTGTTGTGGCTTTTCTTCTTTCTCTTTTGACCCGGGAATAAAACGTTTCAGATAACCGAAGAAGCCTTTTTTATCAGGGTCTTCTAATGCTTCTTTTAAATCATGCAGGTCAATGTTTTTATTGGCGATTCGGTAATAAAAGTCAAGCGGACTCATCATCTTGTAGTACTTCACCAGTCGGTTGATGGTGTTATTGTCCGTTTTTACTTTCAGGTTCCGCATCTTCCGATCCAGAATTTCTTTTCCTTCTTCAGCGAGTTGACGTTTTTCGTCTTTCAGCGCCTGCTTTATTTTTGATTTTGCTTTTCCGGTAACAACAAAATTCAGCCAATCTTCTTTCGGGTATTGTTTAGATGAAGTAAGCACTTCAATCTGGTCGCCACTTTTCAGCTTATAGCTAAGCGGCATCAGTTTGTTATTGATTTTTGCTCCTATACATTTCATTCCCACCTCGGAGTGCACTTCAAATGCAAAGTCAAGTGATGTTGCCCCAACAGGCAACGTTTTCAATTCGCCTTTTGGGGTAAATACAAAAATCTCTTCGGCAAAAAGATTGAGTTTAAAATCGTCAATAAAATCTAATGCATTCGGGTCAGGATTTTCTAATACTTCACGGATTTTTGCGATCCATTCTTCCAGTACATTCTCACCGCTTGACTCCTTGTATTTCCAGTGTGCAGCAAGACCTTTTTCAGCAATGTCGTCCATGCGTTTCGTGCGTATCTGTACTTCAACCCATTGCCCTGTGCTGCTCATTACCGTTGTATGCAGCGATTCATAACCATTTGATTTGGGCGTTGAAATCCAGTCGCGCATGCGCTCGGTGTTCGGAACATAGTGATCAGAAACGATAGAGTAGGTGCGCCAGCAATCTGATTTTTCGTTTTCGGGAGTTGAGTTTAAAATGATACGGATGGCAAACAGGTCATATACTTCCTCAAAAGGAACTTCCTGTTTTTTCATCTTTTTATAGATGGAGTAAATGCTTTTTGTGCGTCCTTTTATATCAAAATCCAGTCCCGCTTCGGTGAGCGAAGTCATGATAGGAAAACTGAATTTATTGATAAAACGCTGACGCTGACGTTGTGTTTCTATCAATTTGTTGCTGATGCTTTCATACACTTCGGGTTCGGTGTATTTCAGAGACAAGTCCTCCATTTCAGTCTTAATCGCATAAAGACCTAAGCGGTGGGCAAGCGGTGCATACAGGTATAATGTTTCTGATGCAATTTTCAATTGCTTATCACGCGCCATGCTGTCAAGGGTTCGCATGTTATGCAAGCGGTCAGCAAGTTTGATAAGAATTACACGCACATCGCTGCTGAGTGTTAGCAGCATCTTACGGAAATTCTCAGCCTGTATAGATGTAGTAGCAGAAGTATGGTCGAAAACTCCGGATATTTTTGTCAGTCCGTCAATGATGGTGGCAACCTTGTCGCCAAACATACTGCGGATGTCTTCCAATGTAATGTGCGTATCTTCCACAACATCATGCAGAAGAGCGCAGACAATGGATTTTGCACCCAAACCAATTTCGGCAGTAACAATTTCAGCAACGGCAAGCGGATGATAAATATAAGGCTCGCCCGATTTTCTGCGCATGTCTTTATGCGCTTCAAGGGCAAGGTCAAATGCTTTGCGAATCAATTGCAGATCGCCCTTTGCCTGATAGCGTTTGGTGTTGCGCAGTAAGTGTCGGTAGGCTTTAAGAATTTCTTTCTTTTCGGCTTCTAAATCAATCGTAGTTTCCATTTTCTGTCTAAAGCTCGCTTTTTCAGGGACTGTAAAGTTAGCGATTTTAGATTTATACAGGGAAACAACACGCATGTTTCATCTTAAATGTATCCTTTATATTTGTGGAAATATCTTTAAAAATGAAAACTACAGTTTCTACAACCAATCGCTATCCGCAGGAAAAGAACAGAGTGTTGAATGAAAAGTTTAATGCCAGTGAAAACTTTTACGGGAGCGATAAAATTCTGAGAAATTATTTTCGGAAAAATGTTTCTGAAGAGGGTTTTAACTACATGAATGATAAGCTGGAAAGATTGGGTAAACAGGCTGCAGGAGTAATGAATGAACTTTCCATGCTTGCAGACAAACAAGGTCCTGTTTTGGTAAAACGCAATATGCTGGGCGAAACTATTAATGAAATCCGTTTTCATCCTGCGTATTGGGATTTGATGAAAATTGCCGTGCAGAGCGAAATGTTTCGTGTAAAATGGGAGCCGAAATTGCGCCAGCAGTTTGGTAATGAAACACAACGTTTAGGTTTTGCTTCGGGCTATTTATATGCCATGAGCGAGTGCGGGCAATATTGTCCGCTTTGCATGACTGACGGGGTTGCGCGTCTGATTGATATTTTCTGTGATGAAGAAGATAAAGCGCGTTTACTGCCGCATATTTATACTGACAATCCTGTTGAACTTTTTACAGGAGCTATGTTCCTGACCGAGAAAACAGGAGGCTCTGATGTAGGTGCAAGTATTACTACTGCAACGCATAAAGAAGATGATATATATTATCTGAACGGTGAGAAATGGTTTTGCAGTAATGCCAATGCCGACTTGATTTTTGCATTGGCAAGAACGGATGAAAATATAAAGGGAACAAAAGGACTTTCGATTTTCTTAATTGAGAAAAATCTGCCATCGGGCGAAAAGAATTATATGGATGTTATCCGCCTGAAAGATAAGTTGGGTGTGCGTTCTATGGCAAGTGCAGAATGTATTCTTACGAATACAGAAGGCAAAAGAGTAGGAAATGAATTTGAAGGATTTAAGGTGATGGTGGAGATGGTAAATCTTTCGCGTTTGTATAATTCTGTTGCAGCATTGGGCACTTCGCGCAGAGCGCTGATTGAGGCTTTTCAGTTTTTATCGCATCGGAATACGTTTGGTAAAAATGCGCTGGAACATGCGCTGATAAGAACTAAACTGACAGAGCTTGGAGCATTAAATGTTGCTAATTTCTATCTTGTTTGGCGCGCAGTAAAAGCATTGGATTTAGCTGATTCGGGAAATGAACATGAAACACAATTATTCCGCATCATTAATCCGTTGACAAAAAAATGGAGTGCCGAAACCGGTGTTTACATTACCCGTGAAAGCATGGAGTTGATGGGAGGCTTGGGTTATATTGAAGATGGAGTAATGCCAAAGCTTTTCCGTGATATGTTGGTGTTGCCGATTTGGGAAGGTTCGGGAAATATAATTGTGCTGGATATGTTGCGTGCCATGGGCAAGTCCAAAGGATTTGCTGCAATCTGCAAAGAAATTACGCGAAGCTCAGAAAGTAGCAAAGAACACGAAAAATGGATGAAAGATGAATTGAATAAGCTCATCTTCTTTGCTGAAAAACTAATGACACTAGCTCCTGAGGAAACAGAAGCAAGTGCCAAACCATTCTTTGAAAAGCTGACTTCGCTTTACCAGATTTCCATTCTGCTCGATGAGTTAAATGAAGAAAGTAAAGTGTGGATTTTACCCGCACTGAATTGGCTGATTGCAAAATACTCACCATCGGAATTGAAAGAAGTAAAGCCTTTGTCGGTGGAAGAGGTAAGGGGATTGCTTGCATGGGAGTTTTGAAAATTGTGCTTTTCAAAAGGTATATCTTCGCCCCTGTGAAATTCAGAAATTCGCTTTTTTACATTTTCTCTTTTGCGTTTCTTATTTCCTGCTCAGGAAAGAAGAATAATCACGAAGGCAAAACCATTTTCCGTTACAACGAACCCAAAGGAATTACTTCTCTTGATCCTGCGTTTTCGCGCACGATGGCAAACATCTGGGCGGTAAATCAATTGTTCAATGGCCTGGTGCAGATGGACGATGAAACTCGAATTCAGCCTTGCATTGCTAAGAACCGGGAGATTTCGAAAGATGGTTTGGTTTACACCTTTCATTTGCGTGATGATGTCTATTTTCACGACAGTGAGGTTTTTCCTAATAGTAGGGGCAGAAAAATTTCTGCCCAGGATTTTGTTTACAGTTTCAATCGTATCGTAGATGAAAAAGTTCTTTCACCGGGAAGATGGATCTTTAGCAATGTGGATTTCAGCGATGGAAAAGGCTTTAAAGCGCCAAATGATTCCACCTTTGTTATTCATCTCAAAAAATCGTTTCCTCCTTTTATTGGGATGTTGACGATGCAATATTGTTCTGTAGTTCCAAAAGAAGCCGTTGATTTTTACGGAAAAGACTTTGGCAGAAATCCGGTTGGTACAGGACCTTTTAAAATCAAGTGGTGGTATGAAGGAGTGAAACTGGTTCTGCATAAAAACGAAAACTATTTTGAAACAGATAACGGTATTAAACTTCCTTATTTAGATGCTGTTTCCATCACGTTTATAAATGATCCGCAAAGTTCGTTTCTTGAATTTGTAAAAGGTAATACCGATATGCTTTCGGGTTTGGATGACGGCAGTTATAAAGATGCCATTATCACTCCATCAGGGGAGTTGAAGGCGGAATTTAAAGATAAAGTAAACTTGATTTCACAACCGTTTTTAAATACCGAGTATCTTGGTTTTGTAGTTAATGACAGTCTTGAAATAGTCCTCAACAGTCCACTCAGAAAAAAGGAAATCCGTCAGGCAATCAACTATGGAATTGACCGAGTAAAAATGATGCGCTATATCCGCAATAACATTGGTGCACCTGCGGTAAATGGTTTTGTTCCCGAGGGCTTGCCTTCGTTCAGCAAAGAGTTGAAAGGTTATGATTATAACCCGGCAAAGGCACGTGAGTTACTTGTGCAGGCAGGTTATCCAAATGGTAATGGTTTGCCTGAAATTACCTTACACACTACCAGTCAGTATCTGGATTTGTGTGAATACATACAGCACCAACTTTCTGAGGTAGGAATTAAAATAAAGATGGAAGTAAATCCGCCCGGAACACATGGTGAAATGGTAGCAAATGCACAATCACTTTTCTGGCGTAAGTCATGGATTGCAGATTATGCCGATGCAGAAAATTTTCTCGCACTTTATTATTCAAAAAACTTCACGCCTAAAGGACCGAACTACACCTTGTTTAAAAACGAAAAATATGACCGGCTTTATGAAACTGCTTTGAACGAAGTGAATGATGGTTTGCGTTATACGCTTTACCGCGAAATGGACAGCATCATCATTGATAATGCACCGGTAGTTCCGCTTTACTATGACCGTGTTTTGCGCTTTGTAAACAAAGATGTGGAAGGACTGGGAAGTAATTCCATGAATTTGCTAACGTTGAAAAAAGTAAAAAAGAAATAGCACACGGATGACGCGGATTGAACTGATTTTCGCGGATTTAAATCCGTATTTATTCGCCTGATCTGTGTCATCCGTGTTCCATTAACAACTAACCATGATACTTCATTTAACTGTAAAGCCCGGAAGTAGAAAGGATGAGTTTATTATTGAGCAGGACGGCAATATTAAAGTTAAAATAAAAGAACAACCCATAGAAGGCAAGGCAAACAAATACCTTGTCAATTATCTTTCGCAGATTTTTAGTGTTCCTAAGTCAAAAATTGAAATACTGAAAGGGGAGAATAATCCTCACAAGAAAATAAGCATTGAAATTGCTGATGAAAAGGGAGAAGTTATCCTGAAAAATTACAGAGATACTTTGTCTTAGGGGAAGTTAATTCCGTTATGCGATCTTTTTCGACAAAGATTAATCATTTCTGCTCTTTCTTCATTTAATTACAGTGGAGAATTGGTTGTTTATGCACATTATTCATTTGTTTTCCCACTTTTTTTGTTTCAAACCAAGCTTCTTTTGTTTCAAACCAGTACTCTTTGTTTCAAACCAAGCTTCTTTTGTTTCAAACCAGTACTCTTTTGTTTCAAACCAAGCTTCTTTTGTTTCAAACCAGTACTCTTTGTTTCAAACCAAGCTTCTTTTGTTTCAAACCAGTACTCTTTTGTTTCAAACCAGCCTTCTTTTGTTTCAAAGCGCTCTTCTTTTGTTTCAAAGCACACTTTTTTGTTTCTTTTTCCCCTGAAAACAAACTATTTTTAGGCTAATACGGCATCCCGTACAAGCTAAAAGCATTAAAATACAACTGTTTTTTACTTAATAACCTTCTGTAAAATAATGAATTCCAGTTCTTTTCTGGGAATTCCAAAGCGAGGGTCGCCCATAGGGAAGGGTTTTCGTTCTCCTGTATCACTGTAGCCCTGACGTTCATACCAGGCAATCAGCTCATCTCTGCCTTTAATTACCTGCATATAAATGAAGGAGCAATCGAGTTCTTTGGCAAATTGTTCGGATGCTTTCATCATTTGCTTTCCTATTCCGCCATTTTGCAATGTTGGAGAAACGGTCAGCATACCAAGGTATAATTTGTTGTTGTGCTTTTCTAATCGTACACAACTCAGGATTTTTCCTCTTTCGTCAGTATATTTAAAAATAAAACAGCCCTCCTTACCGATTATGTTTTTCAAATCTTCTTCATCCGTGCGTTGTCCGCCTAATATATCTGCTTCAGTGGTCCATCCTGCTTTTGAACTTTCTCCCCGGTAGGCAGAATTAATAAGAATATTGAGAGCCTTTACATCACTCAGTTCTGCTTTATAAATAGCCATTATTTGATCTCAATTTTATCACCTAAAAACTTAGGTTCTGTTCCAATTATAAAATCCACAAACACTTTTACCCGTGCAAATTTTTCTCTGAACATTGTTTTTTTGCCATATCGGTTTCCGACATCCTGTGCATCAAAGCCAACGGCATCAATTCCTAATTTCGAGGCAATGTAGATCGCACGTTCATTATGAAAATGCTGGGAAATCACAGTTATTTTATCCTGCCCGAAAATCTCTTTCACCCGTATCATAGAATCAAAGGTTCTGAAGCCGGCATAATCGAGATAAATTTTAGTGGAATCGATGCCATTATTTATCAATTCCTGTTTCATATCCGTTGGCTCATCATAGGTTTTTCTCCCATTGTCCCCGCTGATAATTATGTAATCAATCTTTCCTGCTTTAAATAATTCTGTTGCGGCTTTTACCCTGTAAGCAAAATACTGATTTATTCTTCCGCTCTTTAATGTTTTTGAAGTGCCAAGCATTAGACCAACGCGGTTATGTGGTATGCTATCAATAATGTTGAACGTTTTATTTTCTGAGAATTCAGCAATTTTTTTGTCAGCATAATACAAGGATATTGCAGAAAATAAAATGAAAAAAACAGATAGAATGATTAACCTTTTCAGCGAAATGATTGTTTTCAGTCGGTTAATCATTAACTCTTTTAAAAATCAGTTCATCTTTTATTTCTTTCCCATTCTCATTTCCTTCCAACAGAACTACCAGTTCAGTCTCTGATTTTTTGGTATAACTGATTTTTGAAGGAAAATCATTTTCAGGCAGTTCAAAAACTAATTTATCAGCAGTGTTTTCGGTTAGTTTAAAATCTGCAATCCGCCCTGTAGTCATCTCTACTCTGTAAACCGTTTGTTCGCCTGATGTCAGAAGTGATAGTTTCTCAGAGAAAAGCGAGTCGGTGCCATCTACTACAAATCCTTTTCCTATTAATAAGCTATCATTTACTCTTGTCCATTCTTCATGGAAATTAGCTTCACCATTGGATTGTACCCATTTTCCTTCTATCCAACCGAATTGTTGTTTTGAAGGTTGCTTGCACGAAAAAATAAGCAAGGGAAACAGAAGTATTAATATGCTTTTCGCTTTCATTTTATCAATATTATACTGCAATACTACAAATACTTTGACTGCCGACTAAATACGAGTAACCATTGGCTAATTCGTTAACAATTTTTAACCAATCTTATTTGTTTGCTGATAGTTCAGAGATGTTAAATTTGCGTCCGCAATTTAAAAAGCTACTCATATATGGATATTAAAGAACTGAACGAAAAAATACAGCGCGAAAGCGCTTTTGTTGACCTTATTCAAATGGAAATGGATAAGGTAATTGTTGGTCAGAAATACATGACCGAACGTTTACTTATCGGTTTGCTTTCCAATGGACATATTTTACTGGAAGGTGTTCCGGGATTAGCAAAAACGTTGGCTATTAATTCACTGGCTTCCTGCATTGATGCTGGTTTCAGTCGCATACAGTTTACCCCTGATTTGTTACCTGCCGATTTGATCGGAACTATGATTTACAATCAGAAGAAAGAAGAATTTACTGTCCGTAAAGGGCCTATTTTTTCTAACTTTATTCTGGCCGATGAAATCAACCGCGCCCCGGCAAAAGTGCAAAGCGCACTTTTGGAAGCCATGCAGGAGAAACAGGTTACCATTGGCGACCAAACCTTTAAGTTGCCTGAGCCATTCTTAGTTCTAGCAACACAAAACCCAATTGAGCAGGAGGGAACCTACACGCTTCCCGAAGCGCAGGTTGACCGTTTTATGCTGAAAGTGGTTATTACTTACCCTAATAAAGAAGATGAGCGCAAGATCATCCGTCAGAATGCGGGTGGTGTATTTCCTAAAACAAGTAAAATTCTCACTACTGCTGAAATTCTGAAATCAAGAGAAGTAGTGCGCGAAGTTTACATGGACGAAAAAATAGAGCGTTATATTATTGATATTGTTTTTGCAACCCGTGCTCCTAAAGATTATAAGCTGGATAAAATTGCACCGTTGATTAGTTACGGAGGTTCGCCACGTGCAAGTATCAGTCTTGCATTGGCTTCAAAAGCCTATGCATTCATCAAACGCAGAGGCTATGTAATTCCTGAGGATGTGCGTGCCGTTTGCAATGATGTGTTGCGCCACAGAGTGGGATTGACCTACGAAGCGGAAGCGGAAAATATTACCAGTGAAAATGTTATTGCCGAAATTCTGAACGCAGTTGAAGTTCCATAAATGGAAACTACAGAGCTTCTAAAGAAAGTACGTAAGATTGAGATAAAGACGCGTGGTCTTTCCAACCAGATTTTTTCCGGTGAATACCACACGGCCTTTAAAGGACGAGGTATGGCTTTCAGTGAAGTTCGTGAATATATGCCCGGTGATGATATCCGCACGATTGATTGGAATGTAACAGCTCGTTTCAACAGTCCTTATGTTAAGGTTTTTGAGGAAGAGCGTGAAATGACGGTTATGTTGCTGGTGGATATGAGCGGCTCAAAAGATTTCGGAACAAAAGAAAAGATGAAGCGTGAGCTCATAACTGAATTATGTGCGGTGTTATCGTTTTCGGCAATCCAGAACAATGATAAAATCGGTGTGATCTTTTTCAGTGACCAGATAGAATTGTTTATCCCGCCTAAAAAAGGGAAATCTCATATTCTGCGCATTATTCGTGAGTTGATAGAGTTTACTCCAGAGCATAAGAAAACGAATATCAGTCAGGCATTGAAGTATCTGAATAACGTAATTAAGAAACGCAGCATCGCTTTCCTTATTTCTGATTTCATAGATGCCAATTATGAAGATGCACTGAAAATAGCTAATCGTAAACACGATGTTGTTGGAATCAGAATTTACGATAAGAGAGAAAATGAATTACCGGATATCGGTTTGATAAAAGTGCAGGATGCTGAAAGCGGTGAATTACGTTGGTTAGATACTTCAGACCACAAAGTACGGGTTTCCTACAAAGCATCTGCACTTCAGTTTGAAGACAGTCTGAAAAAAATATTGAATCGCAGCGGAGTTGATTTTACTTCTATTGCAACGCATGAGTCATACATTACTCCGTTAATGAACTTGTTTAAGAAAAGGGAAGGAAGAAGATGAGAATGGAAGTTAGAAGTTGGAAGTTAGAAGTCGGAAGTATTATCACTTCGAGCGTAGCCGAGAAGCTATTAATTATTGCTTTCTTTTTTCTGCCAATTTTGACTTTCTCCCAAGGAGCAAGCATCTCCGCGCAACTCGATACCAATGTCATCAAATTAGGAGGACAAACAAAACTCCGTCTTCGCATTGAGCATACTAAGGATGTAATCATTGCATTTCCGCAATTTAAAGACAGTATTGCTTCGCATATTGAGATTGTGGAAGAACACAAACTTGATACATTAAGCGAAAAAGTAACAACCTTTTATAAGTTCGAGAAATCTTACACTATCACATCGTTTGATTCTGGTTATTGGGCAATTCCTTCTTTCCGCGTTTATCTGAATAATGATACTTCAACATTTATTGAAACCGAGGCTTTGCTGTTGCAGGTTCAGGGTGTTGCACTTGACCCGCAAAAGGATGTGAACGATATCAAAGAGCCGCTTTCAATGGGCATTACATTGAAAGAAATCCTTATTATCATAGGCATAATTTTATTAATACTTGCTCCTCTCAGTGCTTTCCTGCTCTATTGGTTCTTCTTCCGTAAAAAGAAATTGAAAATCACACAGTTGTTTCAGCCTAAACCTCTTTCTGCTCACGAAAAAGCGTTAGGCTTACTTGAGCAGTTACGTAAGAAAAAATTATGGGAAACCAATCAGATTAAACTTTATCATAGTGAGTTGACTGACATTGTGCGTAATTACATTGACGAACGTTTCGGAGTAAGTTCACCCGAGCAGGTAAGTGATGAAACGCTTGCTGCAATGAAGGATAAGGTGGATGAAAATACGTTCACAAAACTTAAACAACTCTTGCAGTTAGCCGACATGGTGAAATTCGCAAAAGCAGAACCCTTATCCAATGAGAATGAATTGAGCATGAATAATGCTGTTGATTTTGTAAACGCTACAAAGCCGATTGAAGTTAAGGAAGAGAAGAAATGATGAACGGAATTGAGCTTGCACATCCTTATTGGTTTCTGCTATTGGCGCTTATTCCGCTGCTGAGTTTCTGGTATTGGAAACGAAATAACAGTCAGCGTGCCAATATTCGTTTTTCATCGCTTGAAAATTTCAAACATGCTCCTAAAACCTTCCGTCAGAAGATGGTTCATTTTCCTTTTGTGCTGCGTATGCTGTGCATCGCTTTCCTTTCTGCTGCACTTGCCCGTCCGCAAAGCAGCAGCAGCTGGCAGAATGTAACTACCGAAGGAATTGACATTGTGATCACAATGGATATTTCAGGAAGTATGCTGGCAGAAGATTTTAAACCTAACCGTTTAGAAGCATCTAAAAAAGTAGCCATGAATTTCATCTCAGGTCGCCCTACTGACCGCATGGGATTAGTTGTTTTTGCAGGTGAGGCATTCACACAATGCCCCCTTACTACGGATCATTCGGTGTTGCTCAATATTTTCGGTGGAATAAAAAACGGCTTGATTGAAGACGGAACTGCAATCGGAATGGGATTGGCAACTGCCGTGAAAAGATTGAAAGACAGCGAAGCAAAAAGCAAGGTGATTATTTTACTTACGGATGGTGTGAACACAGGTGGCTCCATTCCTCCTTTGACGGCTGCTGAAATTGCTAAAACATTTGGCATCAGGGTTTACACAGTTGGAGTGGGGACAATGGGAATGGCTCCTTATCCTGCAAAGAACATGTTCGGACAAACGGTTTACCAGGATATGGAAGTGAAGATCGATGAAGACATGATGAAGAAAATTTCTGCCATGACTGACGGGCAATATTTCCGTGCAACCGACAACACTAAACTAGAGCAGGTTTACCAACAGATCGATGAGCTGGAAAAATCTAAAATTGATGTTACCGAGTTCAGAAAAAAGAAAGAAGAGTTTTTGCCGTTTGCTTTAGCTGCCTTGCTTTTGCTTGGGTTTGAAGTATTGTTAAGGAACACATTATTAAGAGTTTTGCCGTGATAAATACATCAACGAATAGCGTATCAACTACGAATTTACGAATACAGGCAAGTGCGCAGAGCATTCGTATATTCGTAAAGCATTCGTTATTCGTTGATGAAAAAATAAACAATGTTTAGATTTGAGCATACATATTTACTTTACTTATTGGCGCTAATCCCGCTGCTGTGGTTGCTTTTTATTCTGGCAAGGAACAAGCGCAAAAGATCCATTGCTGCTTTTGGTGATGATGAACTGGTAAAACAATTGATGCCAGAAGTTTCATCAAGCCGTCCGCGTTGGAAATTTGTGTTGACTTCGCTTGGAATTGCAGCGTTGGTATTAGGCGTTGCTAATCCGCAGATCGGTTCTAAATATGAAGAAGTAAAGCGCGAAGGTTTTGAATTGATTATAGCGCTGGATATTTCTAATTCAATGATGGCAGAAGACCTGGAACCAAATCGTCTGGAACGTGCCAAACAAGCTATTTCAAAATTGATAGACCAATTGAAATCTGACAAAATCGGTATCATCGTTTTTGCAGGACAGGCTTATGTTCAGTTGCCGCTTACAACAGATTATGCAGCAGCAAAACTTTTTCTTTCAACAGTAAGCACAGACATTGTTCCCACCCAGGGAACAGCAGTGGGTTCAGCAATTGACCTTGCAATAAAGTCATTCGGAGAAAAACAGGATAAAAACCGTGCAATCATCATTATCACCGATGGTGAAAATCACGAAGACGATGCTATTCAGCAAGCCACAACTGCGGTAGAGGGCGGAATTACCGTTCATACCATTGGCGTTGGTTCGCCTGAAGGAACACCAATTCCTGTTTATGTAAATGGAAGAAAATCAGGTTTCAGAAAAGACAACCAAGGGAATACGGTTGTTACCAAATTGAATGAAACGATGCTGCAACAAGTGGCTGCAGCAGGTAAAGGAGTTTACATTCGGGGGAATAATCTGAGTTCAGGAATGAAAACACTTTTGGAGGAGATAAATAAAATGGAGAAGAAGGAATTTGATTCTAAAATGTTTACCGATTACGAAGATCGCTTTCAATACTTTCTTGCCGCAGCTCTATTGTTTTTACTGGCTGAGTTGTTGCTGCCTGAAAGGAAAAACCGTTGGTTCGGTAATGTGAATTTATTTGAGAAAAAGACAAAGTAATATGATCCTAAAAACTCTGTGTAACTCTGTGTCTGCTCTGTGTTTCTCTGTGTTAGCTGTTCTTTTGTTTTCAATTGATGTGCTTGCACAGCGTGAAGAGCGTAAATTGATTGATAACGGCAACGCTGAATACAAAGCCGGTAAATACAACGAAGCAGAAATTCTGTATCGCAAGAGTTTAGAGAAAAATCATGAGTTTGAAATTGCAAATTTTAACTTAGGAGACGCGCTCTATAAACAGGGTAAATATGAAGATGCTGCCAATATATTTCAGGGAATTGCAGGGAAAACAACGGACAAAGATTTAAAATCAAAAGCGTACCACAATCTTGGAAACTCGTTGTTGAAAACAGAGAAATATCAGGAAAGTGTTAATGCCTATAAAAATGCTTTGAAGACTAATTCGGTGGATGATGAAACGCGCTATAACCTTGCCTATGCCATGAGCAAATTGCAGCAACAACAACAGCAGCAACAGCAAAATCAGCAGAACCAGGATAAAAAAGACGAGAAACAGGATAAGCAGGAACAGCAAAAGCAGGACGAGAAAAAGGATGATAAGAAACAAGATGAGCAACAACAAGCTGATAATAAGGAGCAGCAGGAAAAAGAGCAGCAACAGCAGCAACAAAAACAGGATAAGTTATCTCAAAAAGATGCAGAGCGAATGTTAGATGCATTAGGTAAAGAAGAAAAGGATGTTCAGGATAAAATGAAAAAGGAAAGGCTGAAAACGGCACAAAAAGTAAAGATTGAGAAAGATTGGTGAAGAAATAATTGTTTGATTTGCAGAAATGTTGAAGGGAAAAATGAAATATGCGCTGATGCTGATGCTTGTTTTTACAAGCGTTGGGCTAGTTTCTGCTGCTGAAATTACGTTTGAAGCCTCCTCAAAATCAACTGTAGCTGTTGGAGAGCGATTTCAGGTTGCATTTGAGTTAAATACTAACGGCACAGGATTTAAAGCACCGTCTTTTGCAGGTTTTGATATTTTGTCAGGACCAAACCAAAGCACGAGTATGCAATTCATAAATGGAAATATGTCGCAATCGCTTACCTATTCTTTTGTATTGCAAGCCACAAAAGAAGGAACCTTTACTATTCCCGGAGCAAAAATTAAAGTAAACGGAACGGAGATAGAATCAAATGAACTGAAAATAACGGTTGTGAAAGGTTCGGCAAATGCACAGCAGTCGCAACAAGGAGCAAAGCAGCAGGGAACTCAGGGGCAGCAAGGCTCATCTTCGTCAGACGGGCAAACATTTGTCCGTATCAGTTTCAGTAAAACAAAAGCCTATCGCGGTGAGGCGATTGTGGTAACGCATAAAATTTACACCAAGCAAAGCATTGTTGGTTTTGAAGATGTAAAATTTCCTTCTTACGATGGCTTCTGGAGCGAAGACATCCAACAGCCGCAGCAAATAACACTCAATCGTGAGAACTACAATGGTGAAGTTTACAATGCAGGTGTGCTAAAGCAAAGCATTCTTTATCCGCAGAAAGCAGGCAAGATTCAGATTGAGCCGTTTACGGTGGATGTGGTTATACGTGAGCAGACAAGAGGTGGCAATAGTGTATTTGACCAGTTCTTTGGTTCGTATCAGGATGTGAAAAAATCATTGAAAACAAGTCCTACTTCTTTGGATATTTTGCCTTATCCTTTAACTGACCAACCCTCAGATTTCAGCGGACTGACAGGAGATTTCAGCATGAAAACAGAAATTACCAAATCGCAGGTAGAAGCCAATGAAGCTGTGAATTTAAAGATTACCATCAGCGGAACGGGTAATATGAAACAGGTGAATGCGCCTGACCTTGAATTTCCTCCAGATATCGAAGCTTATGATCCTAAAACAGTTGATAATATTAAAGTAGGTGCAACTGCAGTTTCTGGTAGCCGCACATTTGACTATCTGCTTATCCCGCGTCATGCCGGAGAATTCAAACTTGGCCCTTTTTCATTCAGTTACTTTGATGCTGCAAAAGGTAAATACGTTACCCTTTCGCAACCTGAGTTTACACTGAAAGTTGGTAAAGGAAACGGTGAAGAAGACAAAGCAACAGGCGTTACCATTGCCAGCAAAGAAGATTTAAAAGTATTGGGCAGCGATATCCGTTACATAAAAACCAATGAGGCAAACGTTACAGAAAAAGGGAAATACTTTTTCCGTTCACCGCTGTTCTTTGCATTGAGCGGTGCACCTGTATTACTTTACTTAGGCTTCTTTCTGTGGCATCGCAACATGGTAAAACAAAGCGGCAATGTGGCTTTGATGAAGAGCCGCAGAGCTAACAAAATTGCAGGAAAACGACTGGCATTGGCTAAAAAATTCCTGCAGGAGAAAAAGAAAAACGAATACTACGAAGAGATCTTTAAAGCGCTATGGGGTTATATCAGCGACAAACTATCTATTCCTGTTGCTGAACTCACTAAAGAAAAAATAAAAGAGACCATGCTTGCCAAAAATGTGAACGAAGCAACTATCAATGAATTTATAAGCCTGTTGGACAAAGCTGAATTTGCTCGTTTTGCACCGGCAGAGGGAGAACGCGAAATGGATACTGTTTATACGGAATCGGTTAATGTTATCAGTAAAATTGAAGGAAATGTTTAGAAGAGAGTCCATAGACCATAGTCCACGGTCCATAGTTGTTGGCTGTTACCCTGAGCGTAGTCGAAGGGCTATAATATCTCTTTTGTTTTTATTTGTTTCAATATTCTCATTTGCCGACAACACCGCGCTTTACAACGAAGCCAACGAACTCTACAAAAAAGCAGAATATCAGGCGGCAATTGAAAAATATGAACTGGTATTGAAAAGCAATTTTGTTAGCGGTGAATTGTATTACAACCTTGGAAATGCCTATTTCAAGATCAACCAGATTCCGATGGCCATTTTGTGTTACGAGCGTGCAAAAAAGCTGATGCCCGGTGATGAAGATGTGGAGTTTAATCTCAGCATCGCCAACCTCAAAATAGTTGATAAAATTGAAGTAATGCCCCGCCTGTTTTTCTATCGCTGGATGGATTCGGTTATGAATATTTTCAGTTTTGAAGGCTGGGCGGTTGCCGGAATTATTTCCATAGTTCTTGCACTCTTGTCATTTGTCTTTTTCAGAATTACCGAAGCACCAAGCAATAGAAAAGTATTTTTCTATTCAGGATTGGTGTTGCTTATTTTTACCATCAAATCATTCTGGATTGCCAATATTCAATACAAAGATGCCACAGGTGAAAATACAGCCATCGTTTTTACACCAACGGTGAATGTAAAAAGTTCACCCGTTGCCAATGGCACCAACCTGTTTGTGCTGCACGAAGGCACAAAGGTTCAACTGCTCGATAAAGTAGGCGAATGGAGCAAAATAAAACTTAGCGATGGCAATCAGGGTTGGGTGGAGACTACAAGTTTTGTGGTGATTTGATTTCTATCTGCATTCAATTTTTATCTTTGCGCACAAATAAAAAAACATGAGCGTTTTAGTCAATAAAAATTCAAAGATTTTAGTACAAGGTTTCACAGGCAGCGAAGGCACGTTTCATGCCACGCAAATGCTTGAATACGGAACCAATGTAGTAGGTGGTGTTACTCCCGGAAAAGGTGGTACTGAACATTTAGGAAAACCTGTTTTCAATACAGTAGCCGATGCAGTAAAAGCAACAGGTGCTGATGTATCCATCGTATTTGTTCCGCCTGCATTTGCAGGAGACGCTATCATGGAAGCAGCCGAAGCAGGAATTGCGTTAGTGGTTTGTATCACTGAAGGAATTCCGGTGAAAGATATGGTAACCGTAAAAGCTTATTTGAGTGATAAAAAAACAAGATTAATCGGACCAAACTGTCCGGGAGTTATAACTGCAGAGGAATGTAAAGTAGGTATTATGCCCGGTTTTGTTTTCAAAAAGGGAAGAGTAGGAATTGTTTCTAAATCGGGAACATTGACTTATGAAGCTGCTGACCAGGTTGTGAAAGCAGGTTTAGGAGTTTCTACAGCTATCGGTATCGGTGGCGATCCTATTATCGGAACAACTACCAAAGAAGCGGTTGAATTATTTATGAATGATCCGGAAACCGATGCTATCGTAATGATTGGCGAAATTGGTGGAAGCCTTGAAGCAGATGCTGCACGTTGGATAAAAGCTCTCGGAACAAAACCCGTAGTTGGTTTTATTGCAGGTCAAACAGCGCCTCCGGGACGTAGAATGGGACATGCCGGAGCTATTGTTGGTGGTGCGGATGATACAGCCGCAGCCAAAATGAAGATCATGCGCGAGTGCGGTATTCACGTTGTTGAATCACCTGCTGTAATCGGAAAGACAATTGCACAGGTATTGAATAAAGTAGTGGCATAAGCTTCTATCAGATTTCAAATTTTAAAAAGCGGATTGAATATTCAATCCGCTTTTTTATTTCTGTGAATGCGTGCAGATTTAATAGCTATATTTCTTCTGCTGCACCGCAGAATATGCCAGTAGCGGTAGTATAATAAAGGTAGATAGTGCAATAAACTTATTTACACCTGCTGCTATAAGCAATAGGCTAAGCAGTGTAACAAATAACGGATAAGTAAAGAGTAATATTCCGCATAAAACAGCATGGTAGAAAACAGTCCCCTTTGTTTTTTTAGCAACAAAATTTTTAACCGGATAATAAAAGAGTGCATGAATAATGTGGCCTAAAAATGCAAATAGAACAATCCAGTAGTTTTTGCCCGTTCTTCTGTTTTTATTTTCTTTCCAAACCAGTTTTTCTAATTCTTCATGTACACTATTATTGAAAGCTAACAGGTTTGAAGCGGTATCTTTTTCTTTGAAAATTTCATCGGGATGTAGCAACTTTCCAGGATGAACTTCTACATACATTCCTACTTTTCTGAAATCAGAATAATTGATTCCAAGTGGCAGAACTTTTATAGGGATTTTATCATTTTGACAATTCAGCGCAATGCGCGCAGCACCTTTTTTGAAAGGACGCAGCCCATATTCCTGAACACAAAGACCTTCAATAAAAATCAACACTATTCCACCTTGTGATAAAATTTCCTGACTGATTTGAAATGTTTTTTCGTTCAGATGCAAATTCTCTTTTCCCTCACTCAGACGGTAAATAGGAATCATGTTCAGTGTTTTCAGCAACGCGTTATGCCACGGCTTTTTAAATGCATCACCACGCGCCAGAAAATGAACAGGCTCTTTGAATAAAGCGCCAATTATAACTGCATCAAAAAATGAATTGGGATGGTTGGCTGTAATCAGCAAAGGCCCTTTGGTACTCAGTGCGCGTTGATTATGTACAATTATATCAGCGCAAAAAATCTTCAGTGCAAGGCGTACAAATATTTTAAGAATGGGATAAACCACACATCAGAAATAAACAGGTTCTTCGCCCAGATATTTCCTGATAATAGGAAGGTAATATGCCTTCAGTTCTTCAAGATTATAGCTTTCCGCACGTTTGGTATAAAGGTCGTATTGATTAAAATCTTTCACCCATTCTTTATACAAGTGATCGCGTTCATTCATCAGGTGCGTGTAGCTGCCGCCCGTGTGCCAGGGATAAAAAGAATGATAGCGAACCATCACCATTCCTTCTTCAGGAATTTTGTTTGCAGGATGATTTTTTAAAACAGAGTAAAGGTATTCATCGTGTCCCCAGGCTTTCAGCGTATTGTCAAGGCCGCAGTTGGGTTTGTAAATTCCGTATTCGGTGTTATAGCGTGAATTTTTCATGTCGGGATTGAGTTCGTTAAACTCAGCATACACGCAGGTGTCAGGAAGTTTGCAACCAACCAGAAAAATATCACCAACCAAACCCCATTGTTCTTTCAGTGTTGTTCCGTCTTCATCTTTTCCCCACAAGTACATGACCTTTCCAAGATCATGAATCAAACCAACTAATTGCATCCAGTCGGGACGATTATCAGCTCTCATACCTTCCGCTGCCTGAATTAAGTGCATCACGTTTGGAAGATTCATATCCGGATCACTGAGGTCAACAAAATTGTTAAGTTTTTCCATCGCATCCCAGATGTGCATCGGGCGATTGAACGTAAGGTATTCTTTGCGCATACGCTCAACGTATTCCACCGTCTGGCGCGAACGCATTTTACGGTAGTTGTCGCGGATGATTTCTATGGTATCGCCCTGCGTGTAGTTGCGGAATTGCTTTTGTGTGGTTGTTTCCATGCGTACAAAATTATGAGAAAACATTTACGGTTTGTGCTTTTTGCCTATTATTGAAAGCTGTGAGCACAGACAAAGCATTTATTGGTAATTATCGCTGGCGCATTTGTGCCTTGTTATTTTTTGCTACCACCATCAATTACATCGACCGCAATGTGCTTTCCTTTGCGATGATTGATGAGTTCTTTCGCAAAGAAATGCTGGACTTGCCCGAAGATGCCATTCTCTCGCAAGCAGATACAGATCGGTTTAAAGAAATGATGGGTTATGTGGATGCGGCTTTCAAAATGGCTTACGCTCTTGGTTTTCTGATTATCGGTTATGTTATTGACAAATTGGGAACACGCAAAAGCTTTTCAATTGCCATTTCGGTTTGGAGTATTGCAGGAGTACTAAATGGTTTTGTTGGTTCGGTAAAAGGCTTAATTGGTACTCGCTTTTTATTAGGTTTGGGCGAAGCAGGAAATTTTCCTTCGGCAGTAAAAACCGTTGCGGAATGGTTCCCGCGAAAGGAACGCTCTTTTGCAGCAGGATTATTTAATGCCGGTGCAAATATTGGTGTGATAGCTACCGCACTTGCTGTTCCCTTTATTACGGTTCATTATGGTTGGCGGACTTCGTTTGTTGCGACCGGTTTATTAGGTTTTGCAGTACTGATATTCTGGCGCTTGATGTATCGCAAGCCGGAAGAACATCCGAAACTGAGCAAGACAGAATTGGAGTTCATCAACTCAGACAAAGATGAAAATACAACTGGAAAAATTTCGTGGTGGAAATTACTAAAGCACCGCCAAACATGGGCGTTTGCTGTCGGTAAATTTATGGCAGACCCTATCTGGTATTTTTATCTCACCTGGCTTCCCGATTTTTTTAACAGCAGCGAATCGCTGGAACAGAAATTAGATTTAAAGAACATCGGGTTGCCTTTTATCATTATTTATTTGGTGAGTGATGGCGGAAGTATTTTCTTCGGCTGGTTGTCATCGCGTCTGATTCAAAAAGGCTGGACTGTAAACAATGCACGAAAAATAACCATGCTGATTTGTGCGCTGTGCGTTGTGCCGATTGTATTTGCATCAACCACAACAAGCATTCATCTTGCTGTTGCATTAATTGCAATAGCGGCTGCTGCACATCAGGGTTGGTCAGCAAATATGTACACGCTTGCATCCGATATGTTTCCAAAGACCAATGTAGGTTCGGTAGTAGGAATTGGCAGTATGTTCGGAGCAATAGGTGGCGTTTTGTTTGCTGCTTCAACAGGGATTATTCGTGTGAAGTTTGGCTATATTCCGTTGTTTGCAATTGCGGGAAGTGCTTATCTGATTGCGCTGGTAGCTATTCACTTGCTGGCACCGAAACTAGAGAAGATAGGAGATAAGTAGGATTCGGGATTACATAATTGATTCAAAAGTAAAGCATCCATTTTCCAAAATTATTTTAGTTGTTCTAAATTGAAGTGTAATAAAGTCTTTACTTCTCAAACAGAATGCAGTTGGAATATTGTTTTTTAAACAAAATTCTATAAGCGTTTTCTTTAAGG
>JBFWYU010000029.1:0-52194 GCA_050186075.1 Bacteroidia bacterium | reverse complement strand
GTACTGTTGGTGAACCAACAACATTATTAGCTTCTTCAAGCGCAGGCTCTATCTCTTGCAACGGTGGCACAACTACCGTTACTGTTTCTGCAACTGGCGGAACTGCTCCTTATTCAGGTACAGGAACGTTCACCGTGTCAACTGGTAACTACAGCTACACCGTTACAGATGCTAACGGTTGTACTTCTGTTACTACCGGAACGGTTGGTCAGCCAACTGATTTAGTTACTTCATCTTCTACAGGTTCTATTGGCTGCAACGGTGGTACAACAACCGTTACCGTATCAGCTACTGGCGGTACTGCTCCTTACTCAGGTACCGGTACATTCACTGTTTCAGCAGGTAACTACAGCTACACCGTTACCGATGCCAACGGATGTACTTCTACTACTACAGGTTCGGTTCAGGAACCAACTACTTTACAAGCCTCTTCTTCTGCAGGCAGCATTGGCTGCAACGGTGGAACAACAACCGTTACCGTTTCAGCAACGGGCGGAACTGCTCCTTACTCAGGTACAGGAACGTTCACTGTTTCAGCAGGTAACTACAGCTACACCGTTACAGATGCTAACGGTTGTACTTCTGTTACTACCGGTACTGTTGGTGAACCAACAACATTATTAGCTTCTTCAAGCGCAGGCTCTATCTCTTGCAACGGTGGCACAACTACCGTTACTGTTTCTGCAACTGGCGGAACTGCTCCTTATTCAGGTACAGGAACATTCACCGTGTCAGCAGGTAACTACAGCTACACTGTTACAGATGCTAACGGCTGCTCTTCTACTACTACTGGTTCGGTTCAGGAACCAACAACATTACAAGCTTCATCTTCTGCCGGCTCTATCTCTTGCAACGGGGGTACTACTACCGTTACCGTTTCTGCTACGGGCGGTACTGCTCCTTACTCAGGTACAGGAACGTTTACTGTTTCTGCCGGTAACTACAGCTACACCGTTACCGATGCTAACGGTTGTACTTCTGTAACTACAGGACAAGTTGAAGAACCAACAACATTACAAGCATCATCTTCTGCAGGCTCTATTGACTGCAACGGTGGCACAACTACCGTTACCGTTTCTGCTACAGGCGGTACTGCTCCTTACTCAGGTACAGGTACATTCACTGTATCAGCAGGTAATTACAGCTACACCGTGACCGATGCTAACGGTTGTACTTCTACTACTACAGGCTCTGTTGATCAACCATTAACTTTGACTGCAACTGCTGTTGAAGGAACAATCGCTTGCTACGGTGGAACAACAACCGTTACCATCACTGCTACAGGCGGAACAGCTCCTTACAGCAATGACGGTGTTCACACTGTTTCTGCAGGTGCTTACAGCTTCACCGTTACCGATGCAAATCAGTGTTCATTCACCGTATCAGGCAACATCAGCGAACCTGATGCTTTAGTAGCCTCATCTTCTGCCGGAACTATTGAATGTAATGGCGGAACAACCTCTGTGGTAGTTTCGGCAACCGGTGGTACTGCTCCATATTCAGGAACAGGCACCTTCACCGTATCAGCGGGCACTTACAGCTTTACGGTAACGGATGCTAACCAATGCTCTTCAACAACTACAGGAACCATTACCGACCTGGATATAGTTCCGCCAACTGTTGCGTGTCAGAATATAACCGCACAACTTGGCGAAAATGGAACCACTGTAATTCTTGCAGCGCAAATCAATAATGGTTCTTCAGACAACTGCGGAATTGACACCATGATTGTTAGTCCTGCTTCTTTTGATTGTTCAAACATTGGCGAAAATTCAGTAATACTTACCGTTACGGATGTTAATGGAAACACTGCTTCATGCAATGCAACCGTAACAGTGGTTGATAATCTTCCACCAACTGCAATTTGTCAGAACATCACCGTTGCTTTAGATGAACAAGGCAACGCAACAATTACTGCGGCACAAATAGACAACGGAAGTTTTGACAACTGCGGCATTGATTGGATTGCCGTTACTCCTACTTCATTTACCTGTGCAAACGCAGGCAACAATACAGTTGTGCTTACGGTAATGGATGTTAATGGAAACTCCTCTACCTGCTCAGCTGTTGTTACCATTGTTGACAACACAGCGCCAACTGCTCTTTGTCAGAATATCAGCGTTGTGTTAGATGCCAATGGCAGCGCAGTAATCACTGCCGCTCAGATTGACAATGGCTCATCTGACAATTGCGGCATTGATAGCATCAGTGTATCACCGGCTTCTTTCGGCTGCGAAAATATTGGTGTGAACACTGTTACGCTTACAGTAACCGATTTAAGCGGAAACGTTTCTACATGCACAGCATCGGTTACAGTTACAGGCGATCTTGCTAATATTTATATCACTGCTGACGGACCAACCGAATTCTGCGATGGCGAACAGGTTGTTTTAACTGCAACTGGCGGAGCTTCTTATGTATGGTCACCAAACGGTGAAACAACACAATCAATCACTGTTTTCACTGCGGGAAGCTACAGCGTAACCGTTACCAATCAATTCGGTTGCAGCGGAACTTCTTCAGCAACGGATGTAATCGTTCATCCAAATCCTGTACCTACTGTTTCTGTTAGCGGTGCAACAACATTCTGCGCAGGTGGAAGCGTTACACTTACAGCTACTGCTGCTGCAAGCTACCTCTGGTCACCAAACGGTGAAACAACGCAATCAATTACCGTAACAACTTCAGGTGATTACATGGTAACCGTAAACGACCTTTTCGGTTGCCGCGGAACTTCATCACCTGTAAGCGTTACTGTTAATGACAATCCTGTTCCAACAATTTCTGCAAGCGGCCCAACAACCTTCTGCGCAGGCGAAAGCGTTATACTTACTTCAAGCAGCCCTGCAGGTAATGTTTGGTCACCAAATGGCGAAACAACACAAACCATTACAGTGGAAGGGCCCGGAAGCTACTCCGTAACTGTAACCGACAACAACGGTTGCACTGGAACATCTGCTGCTGTGGATGTTACATTGTTTCAAACCCCTGTTACATCAATTACTGCAAGCGATTCAACTACCTTCTGCGAAGGAGGAAGCGTAACACTTACTTCAGCAAATGCTTCAGCTTATGTTTGGTCAAACGGAGAAACTACTCAGTCAATTACCGTATCAGCTTCAGGAAATTTCAGTGTTAGTATTACGGATGAAAATGGCTGCTCTGCAACATCTGAGATTACATCTGTTATGGTTAACCCAAATCCTGCGGTTCAAATTGATGCTCAAGGATCAACAACGGTTTGTTACGGAGAATTCGTTCTCTTGACTGCTACAGCTCCAACGGCAACTTCATACAATTGGACACCTGATGGAGAAACCACACAAGCAATTTATTCTGCTGCAACCGGTGATTACACAGTTTCAGTAACCGATGCAAATGGCTGCTCAGCAACATCCGATACTATCCATATTCATGTTGGCGAGGAGTTGACAACACCTGTTGTTAGCGCAAGTGGTAATACCGATTTATGCGAAGGCGAAAGTGTAACATTTACTTCAAACACAACAGTTGGCGCAGATTATCAATGGTATCAAAACGGAGGTGCACTACAAGGCGAAAACGCTAACTCAATTACGGTTTCAGATGCAGGAAGCTATACCCTGACTGTAACCGATTCATTGGGCTGCTCTATTTCTTCTGCAGCGCTTCAGGTAAATGTAAGCCCGCTTCCGAATGCAAGCGTTGGAGTTGATGAAATCATTTGTCTTGGAAACAGCATAACACTCACAGCTTCCGGTGGAACAAACTATCAATGGAGCAATGGCGAAACAACTCAGTCTATTACCGTTTCGCCACTTGACACAACAGATTATTCTGTAGTTGTTACCAACCAGTATTGTGCTGCTATTTCATCCGATACCGTAACGGTTAATGTTGTCAGCAACCCCGTTGCTGAAATCCAGGCTTCCGATAGCCCTTCACTTGGAAACCCTGTTAATTTCACAGATGTTTCAGGCGACAACAGCATCACAAACTGGTTCTGGGATTTCGGTGATGGCGCTTCGTCAACTACACAAAACACACACCACACCTACGATACAGAAGGCTTGTTCAATGTTATACTCACAGTAGAAAATCAATACGGTTGCACGGATAGCGACACCGTAGAAGTTGAAATCGAACAGATTATTCTTATCCCCAACGTAATCACGCCTAACGGTGACGGATTTAATGATGCACTTGATATTAAAAACAACGGAGTAGATAATTACGAAATGATAATCTACAACCGTTGGGGTCTCATTATCTTTGAAGACAACTCAGGCGATATTTATTGGGACGGAAAAACAGTTGCCGGAGCAGATGCTGCAGCAGGAACCTATTTCTATGTCCTCACAGTGGCTAACAAAGCCAGCCTCGGAGATTTCAAACAAAACGGATTTATTACACTGATCAGGTAGTAGGGGCAGGGCTTGTCCCTGCCCTTTTCATTAAGGGCTTGTCCCTGCCCTTACTTGTCTCGTCTCAGGCGAGAGGTCACGGTTTCCAAATGTGCAGTCAGGCATCCGCCTAAGGCGGAGTAGAAAAGAAAACCAAAACAACATGTTCGTCCCATCGGGACGAAACCCCGTGACGTAATGCTCAGCGCGTGCGGCTGAACCACATTTCCAATCACTACTATTCGAAACCTTTTTAGGTATTTAAAAATTAGTCCCGTAGGGACAACCTGTTTATAGCAAATGCAAAATCAAAACAAATAAAGCCCCATCGGGGCGACCTGTTATTATGTTCGTGTTTGCACTGTTTTTAGTGTAAACCTATTTCAGGACAAGTCAGTCGGTTGGAAACTCTTTTTTAACTAAAGTTGAGGTAAACTTAATCTATTCATCCGGAATCCAAATCTGAATGACTTACTTTGTAAGTCATGAAAATCAGGTTTACCTTATTTCTTTTAGCTGTAACAGTTCTTCCGGGCTGCATCCCTGTCAGAGCAGTGTTCTATGCTCAGCCCGATGGAAAAGACATCCTTCGTTTTACTCATTCAGAAATAAAGGCTTCGGATAATTGTTTTGTTTTTAATGCAGATACATCAGACACAGGACGAAAGATAAAGGTAAATGAGTGGGGAAGCGGCACTCCGTATTTTGTTACCCTTAATGAATTATGCAGGGCTCACAAGGTCAGAAGTTTTCTGGTTATCCGCAATGACACACTGCTGTATGAATTTAACCGGGAAGATATAAAGCCGGAAACGCTTCATGCATCGTATTCGGTGGCAAAATCGTTTACCTCAGCACTTATTGGCATTGCCATAGAAGATGGTCTTATTACCGGTGTAAGGGAAAAGGTTGTGAACTATATTCCCGAGTTAGCTGAAGTTGCCGGTGCTGAAGATTTGCTGATTGAACATCTGCTGAATATGACTTCAGGCATAAGGTATACTATGAAAACAGATGCTGTATTGTATTATGGAAACGATACAAAAAAGGTATTGAAACAGGTTAAGTTCAGCAGCAAGCCCGGCACCCGGCAACAATACCTGAACATAAACATTCAGTTGCTGGGGATGGTACTGCACCGCGCTACCGGAAAACTACCTGCTGAATACCTGGGTGAAAAATTATGGAACCCGCTTGGCATGTGTTCGGATGCAGTGTGGACAAAAGACCGCAAAGGCGAAAACCTGACCTTTTGCTGCATGGGTGCTACTGCGCTTGATTATGCAAAATTTGGCCGGCTATACCTGAACAAAGGCAACTGGAATGGCAAACAGCTTATATCACAAAAATGGTGTGAACAATCTGTTGAGCGCGACACCACAGAAGGCAGCAGCTTTGGATACAACTATTGCTGGCACATTGGCGAAAAAGAATACGGTGATTTTATGGCTGATGGTATGTATAAGCAATACATCTATGTGCAACCGGGAAAGAAGATAATTATTGTCTTATTGGCCGACCGTGAAAATCTGCTGAAGGCAGAACGGGTAATGTGGCGCAATGTTTTTCACCAGGTGGTGGATCAACTATAGCAACAGCGGTTGTGTATACTATTTCGGGGGGCATGAAATGCAGGTATCAGGCTCTCACCAGAATGTGTATAATACCGGTGGTTGCTGCAAAGCTATTAGCTGGAGATTCCCCCACCTAACACCTCACTTCCTCCACATAGCTCAATGCTGACAACACATAGCACCTCACTTACAAAGCATAGCACCTCTCTTAATACACATAGCATATAACTTGAAATAGATAGCACCTCTCTCCCTTTAGCTGGCATTATTCTTACAGAACATAGCACGTCAGTTCTATCAGGTAGCAGCATAATTACAACAGATAACAGCTCACTGGCAATCGGTAGAACTGTTCATGCTGTCAATAGCACTGTGCTTGCTTCGTATAGCACAACAGTTCATCCATATAGCACCCTGCTTGTGCCTGATACCACTTCACTTGAAATAGCTAGCACCTCCTTTGAAAAATAATTTTACATGCTGTAAAATAATTTCTCCCCATTGACGTTACTATATATAGAACAGCATCTCATTAATACACGGTTACCTGATAACAAATAACCAATAATCAATAACTTTCTTTCAATGACAACCCGCCAGAACAACAAGCAAAACATGTACCTCGTAGTAAGTGCATTTCTTTCCGAAACAGCATCCGTATGGAGCTCTGTTCCCGGAATAGTTTCCGCGGTAGATCGTTTCCGCTCACAGTTAGACGAAATCAGCAGACAGGTCCGCATTCAAATAACCCCTGCTACAGGCATTGCAAAACAAAAGAAGAAAGTTAAAATACAGCTCATTGAAGTGCTCGTGGCTGTTGCAGGTGCGCTTCAGTCAATAGCCGATGATAATAATGATCATGAATTATATCAAAGCATGCACTACACACCCGGCCTCCTCAAGATCAGGTCAACTATTAAAATGGCATCAATTGCCAATATAGTTTACAAACAAGCACTCTCATTAACCACCGAGCTTAACCAGAAAGGCATCACCGCCACAACACTTGCCGATTTCCATAACCTCATTCAGCAGTTTAATGAACTGGGACAAGCACCACGTGCAGCTAAGTCAGAGCGTAAAGCCGCAACACAAAACCTTAAAACACTAATTCACCAAACAGACAGCTTCCTGAAAAAGAACCTTGATAACCTGATGTTACAATTTGCCTCGTCTGATAGAAGTTTTTATGGAAGATACCGCAATAACCGCAACATCATTGACCTCGGCACCCGCCATCGCCACCCCGAATCAACCGATCCCCAACCCGAAAACTCAACCACCTGATTACTCAAAAACCTTAACACTTTAAATCTATCTTTGCCTCCCGAATGAATTCCCTCATCCGCGAGAATATAAAAGTTGCACTGCAAGCTATACGTAGCCAATTGCTGCGTACCATTCTCACCGTTCTCATTATTGCATTCGGCATTATGGCATTGGTAGGCATCCTTACCGCCATTGACGGCATCAAGCAAAGCATCAACAGCAACTTTGCTAATATGGGCGCAAATACCTTTACCATTCGCAACCGTGGCGATATGATTCGCATTGGCAAAAACGGAACTAAACCTAAAAAATTCAAAACCATCACTTACAATGAAGCACAGCGCTTCTGCGATGAATTTACCTTCCCTTCTCTCCCATCGGTTTCTGCACTTGCCACACAGATTGCCACCGTGCGTTACGAAAACGAAAAAACCAATCCCAATATTTCCGTTTTTGGCGGTGATATCAATTACCTCGCGGTTTCAGGCTATGAGTTGGAAAGCGGCAGAAACTTCTCAAACCAGGAAATTCAAAGCGGAACATCTTTGGTAATTCTGGGGCATGAAATTGCAACAACATTGTTTAAAAACATCGACCCGCTTGGCAAAATTGTTTCCATCGGAAGCAATAAATACAAAGTCATTGGTGTGCTCAAAGAAAAAGGCAGCAGCATGGGCTTTGGCGGTGATAAAATGTGCATCATCTCCATTGGAAATCTTCGCCATTATTACATGCGCCCTAAGCTTTCATTTGTTATAAGCGTGCTGGCAAATGATGCACAAAGCCTCGACAATGCCGTGAGTGAGGCAACCGGCTTATTCCGGAAAATACGTGAAGTAAAATTGGGTGAAGAAGAGAATTTTGAAGTTGTAAAAAGCGACAGTCTTTCAACATTGCTTATTGAAAACATAAGCTACGTAACAATGGCCGCAACTATCATCGGTTTTATTACGCTACTTGGTGCCGCAATAGGCTTAATGAACATTATGCTCGTTTCTGTAACAGAGCGCACCCGCGAAATCGGCATCCGCAAAGCAATCGGAGCAAAAGCAAAATTGATACGACAGCAGTTTTTAATTGAAGCCATCGTTATTTGTCAGCTTGGCGGTTTACTCGGAATTATTTTCGGAATTGCAATGGGCAATGCTGTCAGTTTTTTTGTGGGTGGCGGTTTCATCATTCCCTGGCTCTGGATCAGCGGAGGAATTATTCTCTGTTTTATTGTAGGCGTTGTTTCCGGAATCTATCCCGCTATAAAAGCATCAAAGCTTGACCCTATTGAGGCTCTGCGTTTCGAATAGCTCAACCTCATGAAGAACCTTATTTTTAAAACAACAAATTCAAACGACACCATTGCTGTTTGCAGTTTTGACGAAACCATTGAAAATGAGATTTCAAAACTTAAAAAAACTAATTCGCCTGAAGAACTAAACGACATCCGTAACTTCAAAAACGAGAACTTCCGCAGACAAAAAATGGCAGGAAGAGTTTTGCTTAACAATATCCTTGGCGAAGAAGGCAAAATAGAATACAACCAGCATGGTAAACCACTTTTAAAAAGTCATCCTTTCGATATTTCCTTTTCCCACGCAAAAGATAAAGTGGCTGTCATGTTGAGCAAAAAAACTGCCGGAATAGATATTCAGGATATCACTCCCCGCATTCGCAAAATAGTTCATAAATACATGAACCAACCCGAGCTCAATAGCCTTAAAGAAGAAACCTACGACACACAAGCAACCCTTTATTGGTGCGCAAAAGAAGCGCTCTACAAAGCTTACGGTGAGCGTCAGCTTATCTTCACCGACAACATAATTATTGAACCATTTTCTTTTGTTCCCGGCAGCGGTAATTTTAAAGGAAGCATCGTTCTTGAAAATTCCAGAAAAGATTTTACGCTTAAATATGAAATAATAGGCATATTTGCTTTGGTTTATCTTTGGAACGAATAATTTATCTTGCACACGATTTAATGAACATTTACGAAAACATAGCGAAGAACAAATCCAAAGGCAAAAAGCAGTTTGCCATTCTCGTTGACCCCGACAAAGTAAAGGTTAAAGATTTGGAGAAGTTGGTAAGAACTGCAACACAAGCAAAAGCCGATTACTTTTTTATTGGTGGCAGTCTTATTACCGATAACAGATTAGACGAGTGTTTATATACAATAAATAAACTAAGCAAAATCCCTACTGTTCTGTTTCCGGGCAGTGTTATGCAGGTTAGTCCGCAGGCGAAAGCCATTTTGCTGCTCTCGGTTATTTCAGGACGCAATGCCGAAATGCTGATTGGCAAACATGTTATTGCTGCACCACTTTTAAAGTCAAGTAAACTTGAAATTATTCCAACTGGCTACATGTTAATTGACAGCGGGCGTGCTACTTCTGTAACATATATGAGCAACACCACACCTATTCCTGCCGACAAAAACGATATTGCAGTTTGTACCGCAATGGCTGGCGAAATGCTTGGATTGAAACTGATTTACATGGATGCCGGCAGCGGAGCAAAACAGCCCATCACCGAGGAGATGATTCGTGCGGTAAGTAAATCGGTTTCTATTCCCTTAATTATTGGTGGCGGAATCAGTTCTCCGGAAAAAGCATTGAAAAACTGCAAAGCAGGAGCCGATGTAATTGTGGTTGGCAATGCTATTGAAAAAGACCATTCACTCATCACAGAAATAGCTTCAGCAGTTCACTCTGCCTGAGAAACCAAACAATACGAATGAGGATCATTGTATTTTCAGATAGCTACAAAGACGATGCAGAGCCTGTTATCGTTACGCAGATGTTTCAAAACGGGTTGGAAACATTTCATCTGAATAAACCTCGTTTTACAGAAGAGTTTTATGAAGAATACTTAGATGCTATCCCTGAGGAATATCATCCACGCATTTTTATCCATCAATATCATGGCTATATAACAGAATACAAACTGGCAGGAATTTATCACCATCGCAGAAAAGGATTGGATAAAGACTACCTGCACCGCTTGCAAATGTGGTGGTGGTATAAGCGCAGACCGGATATGAAAATTGCCTGCTCCTTCAGCAAACTTTCAAATCTCTATGAAGTAAAAGACGATTATGATCATTGTTTACTACGCCCTGTATTTGGCAGCAAATCAGAGGGCAACTACCACAGTGCATTTCCGGAATTAGGTTTGATGGATGCCTTAAGTAAAACCAAACACTGTGTTGTTGCTTTTGGCGGAACAGGCTATGATAGAATTGAAAATGTGTTTAAACTTGGTTTTAAAGGTATGGCTATCAAAGGTGGAATATGGCGAACAGATGATCCTTTGGCAGAATTCATTCGCATAAAAGAAAAAGTAGCTGAACTGGAAAAGCAGTATTCACAATTTCAATAGTTCTCTGTGATTGAAGCTTTCCTGACAGCATTTCAACAAACTACCTGGTACGAAATGCTGGCTGTAATTTTCAGTATTGCCTACACCGTTCTTGCTGCCTATGAAAACAACTGGTGCTGGCCGGCAGCCATCATCAGTGTCTCCATCTACATTTACATTTGCTTTTCAGCCAGGCTCTATTCCGAGACAGGTTTACAACTCTTTTATTTAATCATGGCTTTTTATGGTTGGTGGTTATGGAATACCAATAAAACCAGCAATCAGAAACTTATCATTTCAAAAATCAACATAAAAACTCATATTGTTCTGGTATTATCTGGACTCATATTCACCTGTGGATTTTATTTCATCATGAAAACATATACAGATGCCGCCTTGCCGCTGGCTGATGCCTTTGTAACAGCGTTCAGTCTTACAACAACTTACATGATGACAAAAAAATACATTGAAAACTGGCTTTGGTGGATAATTATTGACGGACTTGCCATCTATATATACATAAGCAGGAATTTACCGCTGACTGCGCTATTGTATTTTATTTATGTTATTATTGTAGTCGTTGCATACTTTAAATGGAGAAGATTATTGCAACGACAAAAAGCATGAAAAGAAAGATTGCAATTGTAGGTCCGGAATCAACAGGAAAGTCAACACTTTCGGCAAAGTTGGCTGCGCATTACGATACAGAATGGGTTCATGAATATGCACGTGAATATCTGAACAGCATCAATCGTTCTTACAACTACGATGACTTAAAATTTATTGCTCAGGGTCAGTTGCAGGAAGAAGACCGGAAACTGGAAGATGTAAGCAGCCTGCTCATTTGCGATACCACTATCCTTACGCTTAAAATCTGGAGTGAATATGCTTTTAAAAAATGCGATCCGATAATTTTAAACAATCTTAAAAGCAGAAAATATGATTTACACCTGCTCTGCAATATTGACCTGCCCTGGGTTCCCGACCCGCAACGCGAACATCCCGACAAGCGCAAATTCTTTTTTGACTGGCATGAAAAAGAACTGAAAAAACAAAAACTGAATTACGTAATTATTGAAGGAAAAGTAGGCGAACGTTTTGAAAGTGCTGTAAAAGCAATTGACAAAATCCTACTGAAAAAATGATAATTGACTATGACTGCTGACAAAAAAAAATCCGTTACCATGCTCATCATTGTGGCTGCGCTTGGCTACTTTGTTGACATTTATGATTTGGTGGTTTTTAACGTAGTAAAAAAAGAGAGTATGGCTGCTCTCGGTATTCCTGCTGAGAAAGAAATTTTTCTCTTCAATATGCAGATGATAGGAATGCTGATTGGCGGTATCCTGTGGGGTATTCTTGGTGATAAAAAAGGAAGAATATCAGTG
Source organism: Bacteroidia bacterium (assembly GCA_050186075.1). GTDB lineage: Bacteria > Bacteroidota > Bacteroidia > SXHM01 > SXHM01 > SXHM01. Next base: position 40,230 of record JBFWYU010000029.1, on the reverse strand, counting down.
TTATTCGGCTCAATATTTCTTTACTCTGCCGCAAATATTGCCAACTCTTTTGCAACAGGTTTAGTTGACTACAGCATTTACCGTTTTCTTGCTGGTATTGGTTTGGCTGGCGAATTAGGCGCAGGTATTACACTTGTTGCCGAAAGTATGGACAAAGAAAAGCGCGGCTACGGCACCATGGTAATTGTTACGCTTGGAGCGCTGGGCGCAGTTGCTGCATCGCTCGTTGGAAATAATCTTGGTTGGAAAAATACCTATTTAGTTGGTGGCGGATTAGGTCTTGCCCTGCTCCTGCTCCGTGCCGGAGCATTTGAATCCGGTATGTATAAAAGCATGGCACATTCCAAAGTTGTAAAAGGTTCATTTATTCAATTATTTACCAATAAAGAACGCTTCCTCAAATACCTTAACTGCATTCTTATTGGTTTACCCATCTGGTTTGCAATCGGTGTATTGATTAATCTCTCCAACAAATTCGGTGAGGTGATTGGTGTGAGTGAGCCCGTAAAAGTTGCCGACAGTGTGATGTACACCTATATCGGTTTATCCTTTGGTGATTTGCTCAGCGGTTTACTCAGTCAGGTTTTTCGCAGCAGAAAAAAAGTGGTAATCGGATATCTTATTCTTTCAGTTGTGCTTCTGTTAATTTATCTTTTTAATCACAATGTATCCATTGCTTATTTTCATTTTTTCTGCTTCCTGTTGGGAACAGCTACAGGATATTGGGCCTTGTTTGTAACCATTGCTTCCGAGCAATTCGGAACCAATATCCGATCAACGGTTACTACCACTGTTCCTAATTTTGTGCGCGGGGCGGTGGTGCCGATTACGCTTTCGTTTACCGCGCTTACTCCCTATGTCGGCATTCTTTACAGTGCGCTTATTGTTGGCGGTGTTTGTCTTGCGCTTGCGTTTTATGCAATATTGAATGTGAAAGAAACATTCAGCAAAGATTTGGATTATGTTGATGAGATTGCATAAAACACAACAATGATTTTATGCAAAGCCTTATCTTTGCAATAAATATAAAAACATGGAAGCATTACTCTTGCAAAATATTTCTAAAAAAGATTTGGAGATATTTGAATTGCTCGCTAAAAAAATCGGAATAAAAACCCGCCATCTCAACGAAGATGAATTGGAAGAAATTGGTCTTGCAAACGCGATGAAAAAAGGGCGTACCGGAAAATTTGTGAATACTGCAACCTACCTGAAAAAGTTAGAAGGCAAATGATTGTCAGGGTTGACAAAAGTTTTGAAAAGGACACTGATAAGCTGAAAGACCGCAAGCTTCTTCAGAAAATTGCAGACAGTATCCGACAAGTTCAGGCAGCTAAATCACCCGCAGAAATTCAAGGTCTTAAAAAGCTTTCTGGTTTTTCAACCTATTACAGAATTAGAATTGGCGAATACAGAATTGGTGTTTTCATTAAAGGAAATGAAGCAATCTTTGAACGCTGTCTTCACCGAAAAGATATTTACAGATATTATCCATAATAATCCTCTCCAATGCCAAAAGGTATTTACAACGTTCCTACTCCCGTTAACGAACCCATAAAAAGTTACGCTCCCGGCAGTGCCGAGCGCAAAGAATTGCAGGCGATGCTGAAAGAGCTTCGCGGCAAACAGATTGATATTCCCATGTACATCGGTGGCGAAGAAGTAAAGAGCGGAAACAAAGCCCGCCTTGCTCCTCCTCACGACCATAAACATACGTTAGGCTATTTCCACAAGAGCGACAAAAAGCACGTGAAGCAAGCAATTAATGCTGCGCTAAGTGCAAAAAAGAAATGGGCTGAACTTGCATGGGAACACCGCGCCAGCATTTTCCTGAAAGCGGCTGATTTAATTGCAGGTCCTTACCGTGCGAAGCTGAACGCAGCCACCATGCTTGGACAAAGCAAAAACGCCTACCAGGCTGAGATAGATTCTGCTTGTGAGATTATTGATTTCCTGCGCTTCAATGTACATTACATGAGCCAAATTTATGCCGAGCAACCTAATTCTGCTCCCGGCATGTGGAACCGCATGGAATGGCGACCGCTGGAGGGTTTTATTTACGCACTTACACCTTTCAACTTCACAGCCATTGCCGGCAACCTGCCTACTTCCTGTGCCATGATGGGCAATGTGGTAGTCTGGAAACCTAGCAACACACAGGTTTATTCTGCCAACGTGCTGATGGAGATTTTCAAAAAAGCCGGTGTTCCAGACGGTGTTATTAATCTGATTTACCCTTCCGGTCCTGATGCGGCTGATGTAGTTTTCGCGCACCCTGATTTTGCGGGAATACATTTTACAGGCAGCACGGCTGTATTCCAGAACATCTGGAAAACGATCGGTAACAATATTCACCTTTACAAATCGTATCCGCGCATTGTGGGCGAAACGGGTGGTAAAGACTTTATTCTTGCCCACCCTTCGGCTGATGCAAAAGTGGTGGCCACTGCTATTTCGCGTGGTGCTTTTGAGTATCAGGGGCAAAAATGTTCGGCTGCTTCCCGCGCCTACATTCCTAAATCGCTTTGGAAAGAGGTAAAAGAATTAGTGCTTGCCGATTTGAAAACCATGAAAATGGGCGGCACTGAAGACTTCACCAATTTCATTAATGCGGTGATTGACGAAAACTCGTTCAACAAACTTGCTACTTATATTGCCAATGCGCAAAAAGACAAAAAAGCAGAACTGATTGCCGGTGGCAGATGTAACAAAACCAAAGGCTATTTTATTGAGCCTACTATTATTCAGGCTAAAGATCCTATGTATATTACCATGTGCGAAGAACTGTTTGGCCCTGTGCTGACGGTATATGTATATGACGACAAGAAGTTTGATGAAACCGTTAAGCTGGTTGATAAAACTTCGCCTTACGCCTTAACAGGTGCCATCATTGCCCAAGACCGCTACGCCATTGAAAAAATGACTAGAAATCTTTCCAACGCTGCCGGTAATTTTTATATCAACGATAAGCCAACGGGTGCAGTTGTAGGTCAGCAGCCGTTTGGCGGGGCCAGAGGCAGCGGCACTAATGATAAAGCCGGAGCTAAAATTAATTTACTGCGCTGGGTTTCTCCGCGCACTATTAAGGAAACGTTTGTGCCGCCTGTGGATTACCGTTATCCGTTTTTAGGTAAAGATTAATTCCTGCGGCATACTTAGTTTTTCTGTTGTTTCAGCAAAAAGAATATTTTTCATTTTTTGCTGAAACAGCATTTTTCTTCTATACTTTTGCATCCGTCTGAAAGATGCCCTGATTTTTCTCCGCATCCTCACAGCATAACATAGTGTTTCATTTTATACCCTTTTTGCCGCAATGAAAGCAGCATTCTCTTTTTCATTACCTGCAGGACTTGTTGCCCTGCTTGTATTTTCAACATCCTTCACTTCTTTTGCCGGTGGCGAACCCAAACTCAGCGAAGGAAGATTCGAAATTATTAATCCTGAAAACATACAGATAGTGCGCGACCAGTGGGGAGTTCCGCACATCTTCGGAAAGACCGATGCCGAAGTGGCTTACGGCTATGCCTGGTCTATTGGTGAGGATATGTTTGCCGTAATGCAGGAATTGCTGATGGCAGGAAAAGGAATGGCTGCCCGCTATATGGGTGCAGAAGGTGCTAAGCGTGATTTCATGAGCCACGTTCTGGGTTCTGAAGATTTGGTAAAGGAAAAATATGAAACAGCACTTTCCGAAGATTTTAAAAAATATCTGAACGGATATGTGCAGGGTATTAATGCCTATGCCCGCGAACATGCCGATGAGATTTTGGTACGCAAAGCTTTTCCGGTTACATCGCAGGATGTGCTGCGCTCCTTCATGTTTGCGCAGAGCGCGGTGTCGGGTGCAATAGGCCCTATTTCACGCGCTGTTGATGGGAAATATGATATGCAGGATGTTCCTTTGGGCTCTAATGCTTTTGCTTTTAATTCGCACAAAACCACTGACGGAAGCAGCATTCTTTTAATCAATCCCCACCAGCCGGTTGAAGGGCCCTTCTCATGGTACGAGGCACACCTGTGCAGCGAAGAAGGCATGAACATTCATGGTGCATCATTTCCGGGAGGCACCAGTATTTTCCTTGGCAGCAACGAAAACCTGGGATGGGCACATACCTACAACGACATGGATCTGGTAGATGTATTTAAACTGGAAATGCACCCGAAGAAAAAAGGCTATTACAAGTTTGATGGCGAATGGCTGAAATTAGAAAAGCGTCCTGTTACGCTGAAAGTAAAAATAAAAAAATGGTTGCCTTTAATTCCTGTACGCATGGTAACCTACTGGAGCAAATACGGCACCACCGTTAAATCAAAAAACAAGAAAAACAAAAACTTCTATTCTATAAAACTTCCTGCCAACGAGGAAATACGCTCGCCCGAACAAATTTACCGCATGAACAAAGCACGCAACTTTACCGAGTTCAGCAATGCCATACACATGCACGCCACACCGCGCTACAACATTATTTATGCCGACCGCTACGACACCATTATGTATTGCAACTATGCCAAAGTTCCGCTGCGCAACGAAGGCTATGAATGGAATAAAGTAGTTCCGGGAAATACTTCAAAAACCTTGTGGACCGAAACACATCCGCTGGATTTTATGCCCACGTATGTAAACCCGGAATGCGGTTATGTGTTCAACACTAACAACGAGCCGTTCAATGCTACCTGTGCAGAAAATAACACTATAGATAAAAGCAAATATCCTTCTTATATGGGCTTTGAGCCGGGCAACAACAGCCGAGCTTTCCGTTTTATGGAACTGATTGCACAATACAATCAGGTTTCGCTGGATGATGTAAAGCGCATAAAGTTTGATAAAAAATACCCAAGCTGCGGAACGTTTCTCGAGTCGGTGGATTACCTCAATTACCTTGACCCTAATGACTATCCTGACATTTCTGAACTGATGGTGATGATGCGCAAATGGAATCGCAGCGTTGATAAATCAGATGAAAATGCTACCATTTTCCTGCTCACCTTCCAGTATATTTTTGATAAGCTGCACGTGAGCAACGAAACATTTGTAAGAAAATTAGATGTGTCGGAAGACCTGTATATTGAGGCGGTGCGGAAAACCAAAGAACACCTGATGACTTATTTCGGAAGGCTGAATGTGAAACTGGGCGACATACAGCGCCACGTGCGCGGCACGGCTGATTATCCGCTGAGTGGCTTTCCTGATGCGCTTTCGGCTAACTACAGCGAGCCTTATAAAAACGGAACATTTAAACCGTATGTTGCTGATTCGTATGTGCAGTTTGTGCAGTACAAAAAAGATGGCAGCATGGTGTTAGAAACATTGCATCCTTTTGGAGCCAGTGCAAAGCCCGACAGCAAGCATTATACCGACCAGATGGAAATTTACGCCAATCAGCAAACAAAGAAAATGACGCTGAACCGCGAGGAGATTTTTAAGAGCGCGGAAAAGGTTTATCACCCCAAGTAGGGTTGTCACTTCGAGCGTAGTCGAGAAGCAAATTATTAAGTGTCTCGACTACGCTCGACATGACACGCCTCTTGCCTACCTACTGCTGCTCCTGCAAATACTTCAGCACATTCCCTTCTACCCTTTCCAGCACATTATCCTGTGAAGGTTTTTCGAACTTATTGCCGGTAAGGTATTCGTACAGCTCAATGTAGCGCTCAGAAATAGCGTTTACCCATTCATCACTCATTTCGGGAACGGTTTGTCCTTCTTTGCCCTGAAAGCCGTTTTCAATCAGCCACTCACGCACAAACTCTTTGCTGAGTTGTTTCTGCTTCTCGCCTTTTGCCTGACGCTCGGCATAACCATCGGCATAAAAGTAGCGTGATGAATCGGGGGTGTGGATTTCATCAATCAGGATGATTTCACCATCTGCTTTACCGAACTCGTATTTAGTGTCCACCAGGATTAATCCTTTCAGTGCCGCCATTTCTGTACCGCGTTCAAATAATATGCGGGTGTATTTTTCCATCAGAAGGTAATCTTCTTCAGGCACAATGCCTTTTGACAAAATATCTTCACGCGAAATATCTTCATCGTGACCTTCTTCGGCTTTGGTAGCTGGAGTAATAATAGGTTCCGGAAATTTATCGTTCTCCTTCATTCCGTCAGGCATGGAAACTCCGCAGATGACGCGTTTGCCTGCACTGTATTCGCGCCAGGCATGTCCGCTCAGGTAGCCACGGATAACCATTTCTACACGCACAGGTGCACATAGTTTACCAACCGTAACAACAGGGTCGGGCGATGCCAGCACCCAGTTTGGAACAAGGTGTTTGGTAGCGTGCATAAAGTGTTGTGCAATCTGGTTCAGCACCTGTCCTTTATAAGGAATAGGGCGCGGCAGTATCACGTCAAAAGCTGAGATGCGGTCGCTGGCAACCATTACGAGCAGTTTGTTATCAATGGTATAAACATCGCGCACTTTACCGTGGTAAACTGCGGTTTGGTTGGGGAAGGTGAAGTTGGTGGAGGTGATGGGCATGGTTTATTTTTGATTTAGTTATTTGGTGATTTAGTGAATTGGTGATTTAGTGATTATGGTTAACTGCTTTGTTTCCAATCGCTAATTCACTAAATCACTAATTCGCTTAATCTGTTTTCTTGTCATACGCTTTTACAATTTTCTGCACTAAGTTATGGCGCACAATATCGCGCTCGTCAAGCATTACAAAGTCAATTCCTTTTATGCGCTTCAATAGTTTAACTGCTTGGATAAGTCCTGAGGGCTGGTGCTTGGGTAAATCAACCTGGGTTACATCGCCTGTGATTACAAACTTGGCCGACTTACCCATGCGCGTTAAAAACATTTTCAACTGGCTTTGGGTGCTGTTCTGCGCTTCGTCCAGAATTACGAAGGCATTATCCAACGTTCTTCCGCGCATAAAAGCTAATGGAGCAATTTGTATAACACCTGTTTCCATGTAGGTTTTTAGCTTTTCGGGAGGCAGCATATCGCGCAGTGCATCGTACAAGGGTTGCAGATACGGGTCGAGCTTTTCTTTTAAATCACCGGGAAGAAAACCCAGGTTTTCACCGGCTTCAACGGCAGGACGGGTGAGTATTATTTTCCTTACGTTTTTATTCTTCAGCGCACTAACGGCAAGCGCCACTGCGGTGTAGGTTTTCCCGCTTCCGGCAGGACCAATGGCAAACACCATATCGTTCTTGTGAACACTCTCCACCATTTTGCGCTGATTGATGGTGCGTGCCTTGATGTTGTATCCGTTGGGACCATAAACAATTACTTCGCTGCTTTTATCTTTTGGATGTTCGCTCAGTTCTTCTTTTCCCGAAAAGATAACTTCCACGTCTTTCAGTGTGGGGCTTCCGTATTTATCGTAGTGCGCGAGCAGCTTGTTAAACTTTTGGATAAAATCATCAATCAGTTCATCGGCACCAATCAGCTTGATGGTATCGCCACGGGCTACAATCTTTAGTTTCGGGAAAAGCGAGGTGATTAAAACAAGGTTCTGGTCGTTGGCACCAAAGAGTTCGAGCGGGCTTTGGTCTTCTATGACAATTATTTTTTCGGTCAAGTTTGGAAGTTAGAGGTTGGAGGCAGGAAAGTTTTGAAAGTTTAATCGTTTAAAAGTTTAGAAACCACAGGTGCTTTAAGTGTTGTAATGTTTAATAATTTCGCTCACAATATTAGGAAAAAGATTTAGCGAATTAGTGATTTAGTGAATTAGCGATTGAAAACACAGCTAACCCATAATCACTAATTCACTAAATCATAAAATCACCAAATAAAAGATGCCAATCATTACCCTTACCACCGATATGGGCCTTAAAGATTACTACGTGGCAGCGGTAAAGGGCGCGGTAATGAAACAAATTCCGGCAGCGCTGATTATTGATATTTCGCATGAGATAACGCCTTTCAACATTATTGAGGCGGCTTTTGTGATCAAAAATTCGTATCCCGAATTTCCGGTGGGCACTATTCATATCATTGGTGTGAACTACGAAAGCCAGAAGGAAAAAGCCATTAACGTGGTGGTGGAACACAAGGGCCAGTTTTTTATTGGTCCCGACAGCGGAATATTTTCGATGATATTTGATACACCGCCCGAAAAGATGGTGCAGCTGGAAAACAAGGATGTAAGCGGTTTCCACACCTTTGCGGTAAAGAACCTGTATATTGAAACAGCGGCACAAATAGCCCGCGGTGCAAAAGTGGAAGAGCTGGGCTCAACGCTTGAAAACCCCGAACGCAGGCTGATGTTCCGCCCAACGTTTGATACCATTGACCGCAAAGATGTAATCAAAGGAGTGATAACGTATATCGATTCATACTCCAACATTTTTACCAACATCACACAGCGCGACTTTGTGGATTTCGGCAAGGGTCGCGGGTTCGAGATATTTTTCAGCAACAAGGCTTATAACATTACTACTATCCACAATAGCTATGGCGATGTGCCGGCAGGCGAACGCCTTGCCTTGTTTGGCGCCACAGGCTATCTGGAGATTGCCATTAACCAGGGAGCTGCCGCCAAGCTGCTGGGCATGAAGGTGAGCGAAACGGTGAGGGTGGAGTTTGATTAGTTTTTTCACCACTAAGGACACAAAGGCACTAAGATTATTTACCGCAAAGGCGCAAAGAACTTACACAGAGTAGCACAGAGGTAGCACGGAGGTACACAGAGAGCAGAATTTTGTTTTATTTTTGCTTGTAATATCAATGCGACAATCATTATACATACTGACATTTTTTTTGCTGATAATCGTTAGCGAAAGTCTATTTGCCTGTTCATGTAAAGACCAAAATACAGTTGAAGCAGAAATAAAGTACTCAGACGCAGTTCTCGTTGGAACAATCTTATCTGAAAAACTTCTGACAATTGAAGATACGTTGAAAAACTACACAACTATTATTAGTTACGATATATTGATTCAGGACACTTACAAAGGCGAGATAACAAATGATACTGTAACGATTTTTTCAGGGTACGGCTCCCCGGCTTGCGGGGTAGATTTGAAAATTGGTGAGAAATATATCATCTATGGGAAAACCAGATCATATACTTATGAGAAGTATAATTATCCAAAACAAAATAATGCTTTCTGGACAAATATCTGCATGAGGACTATGATTTATTCTCAAGATGAGATTACTGAAATTGAAAATGTTGCAGAACAACAAAAAATACTTGAAGAGCTCCAAAAAAAATTAAGGAAACATAGTGGAGGTTAAATGAACAAAATGAAACGCATCCTTTTTATTTCCTTAATCCTTTTGCTGGCAGCCTTTGCTGCCTACTCGCTTGTTGGGGGTAACAGGGTTTTTAAACATCCTGAAGTAGGGCAAGCTATTGACAGCCTTAACGGGGTGATGGTTTATTACAACGGCAGTGTAAGTCATGTTGCGGGGCGCAATGTAGCGGCTGATGGTTATAACCTTGGTTTAAAATACCAATGTGTTGAATTTGTAAAACGCTATTACTACCAACACCTGAAACACAAGATGCCCGACAGCTACGGACATGCCAAAGACTTTTTTGATGCAGCTGTGCGTGACGGACAGAAAAACAAAAAACGCAATCTTACACAATACACCAACGGCAGCCTTAGCAAACCCAAAGCCAACGACCTTGTTATAGAAGATGGCAATGCCTTTAACCCTTACGGACATGTGTTTATTATTGCAAGGGTAGAGGATACCGAAATAGAAATAATACAACAAAACCCCGGGCCGGGCGCTCCCTCGCGTTTAAAAATTAAACTACAGCAGCAGAACGGTAAATGGAGAATAATGGATGAGGCGGTGCTGGGGTGGCTGAGAAAAGAATGAAAAAAATACTCCCCTTTTTTCTTTTACTCTCAGTTTCTTTTGTTTTACATGCGCAAACGGAAACCGAAGAAGTTATTATACCTCCATGTAATCTCGAGATAATTGCTGAATTTCCAGGTGGTCAGGATGCCTTTAATAAATATTTGCATCGGACAATCGCTAAAAAAAATGATAAGAAACTCCGTTCTATATACGATACTTTAAGAGGGCCAAGTAAAGCATATGCAAAATTTACAGTCACAGAAACAGGTGAAATTGCTGATGTATACTTGGAAGTAAGTACTAAATCCAGTTATATTGATAGTCTCTTTATAAGCGCTCTGCAAAATATGCCGAGGTGGACGCCTACTTCACAAAATGGTAAAAATGTAAAGGTGGAATTTACTATTCCTTTAAAAATAGACTTTAAGTAAATGAAACCCCTCCTCCCCTTTTTTCTTTTACTCCTTTTCAGTTCTTGTGTAGTTAATACAACACGCCAAGCAAAATATGAAGGTGATGGAAAACTATGCAGTTTGCATCAGACTAAAATGCACAAAGCTTTAGTTAAAACGCATTATGGTAGAGGTTGTCCAGATAGGAATGAAAAAGACCTTTATCCTAATGCAAAAGTTCTTTGTTGCAGGGGATGTGTTACAAGACCGGAAACTTATGCTTTAATTTTTTATTGCAAAAAATGTGATAATCTAAAGCCTAAGTATGTTGCTGAAATAGACGAAGAATGAAACCCCTCCTCCCCTTTTTTCTTTTACTCTTTACCGCAGCGCAAACGCTCAGGGTGACAAACCCCATAGAGCTAACACAGAGTAAAGATTTTGTTTAGTTTTGGTGAGAATGAAAAACCTCCTCCTTTTCTTACTGCCGATAATTTTCTTGTATAATAATTCTTTCAGCCAAACGCCTGTTAAATTTCTATATGGAGAATTACAATACATGGAAAAGGCACCCTCTCTTTTTTTAGAATTATCAGTTAAAGTAAATCTTCAAGATGGATTATATTTAGCATATTATGATTCTTCATTTACCTGTTTGGCTATTAAAGCAACAATATTAGATAGCTTATATAGTGGCAGCTTTCAAGAATGGGACAAGGAAGGTAATTTAATTCTTGACTGGTGTTTTGTGAAAGGAAAAAGAAGTGGAATAAACTATGAATCTGTAATTATTAATGGTAAAATTCTTACTAATGTTTACTTATTTGAAAACGATATGATGAGTGAAATAATCCAGATGGAATGGTAATTCCCTCTGCTCTGGATATTTAATCTCATTATTATACCCCTTCGACTACGCTCAGGGTGACAATCCCCACCCCCAAAACCTCGCTCAAAATAATTTTTCTTTTTCCCTCTCTCTTTTTATTTTTGTGTAAACCACCTGCCTAACGTCAGGCAGGCAAAAACAAAAACCATGAAAAACACCATTAAACACATCAGCATAGCCGATGCAAAAGATGCTGTAATCTACCTGGTACGCATCAAAAAAATCATTTACGTAAAGGGCGATGGAAACAGCGCCCGTTTTTTTATCCGCGATAAGCGAAACCCGCAGGGCTATTATGTCCTTACGGCCAGCAAAAACTTAGGCTATTATGCCGATATACTACTTGCCAATAAATTAGAACGCATTCACCAGAGCTACATTGTAAACCGCAAGTATGTAGCTGAAGAAGCGGAAGGCCGGATATTAAAACTTCGTATTCCTGAGGGACACGAAGTGTTGGTATCTGAAAATAACCACGCCACATTTAAGGCCGGTTACCTTAAATAATTTTAAAAGCCCTCCCGCAGTACTGCGGGACGGGGCTTTTTTGTATAACACCCCGAATTTTTTAAAAACATCCGCGAATATTTGTTGAGGTATTGTTGGTTAACTGCACTTGCATACTCTTGCATCAGTTCTTTGAAAAAATTACCTGACCAACAACTACTTTTGTATCTCCTAATTTATTTCAGAAGCATTAGCGAGACCTCGTTAGTCCTCTTAAAAGTTTTATGACCGTTAGCGAGACCTCGTTAGTCCTCTTAAAAGTTTTATAACCGTTAGCGAGACCTCGTTAGTCCTCTTAAAAGTTTTATAACCGTTAGCGAGACCTCGTTAGTCCTCTTAAAAGTTTTATAACCGTTAGCGAGACCTAGTTAGTTCTCTTAAAAGTTTTATAACCGTTAGCGAGACCTCGTTAGTCATCTTAAAAGTTTTAAGAGCGTTAGCAAGACCTCGTTAGTCCATTAAATAAAATCAAATACAAACCATTAAATAACAAATCAAATGACACTACCTTATCGTTTCTTCATCAATCCATTCTTATCCGTAACCCGCAATTCATACAAAGACATGCTCTCTTTGGGCGTTGACCACAAAGCAAAATTAGTGGCCAACCAAGCCGACCCTGAAATAGCCGCTATACTGGTTACGTATGACCCCATTTTGCAGAGTTACCTTAATGTTGACCAAAACCTGAGCTCGGTGTTAGGTACCTACAAAGGAAAAACTCAAACCGTAGAAGAATTGTTTGTTGAACTGGCAAAAGTAAGGTTGCCTATCTGGGAAGGACAGATATTTTTCTTCTTCCCTGAAGGCACAGAAACAGCAACCACGCTTTTCCCTAATGCCCGCAGCGCGTTTAACGATGGTACGTATGAGCAACGCATACAAGCTATAAAAGTGCTGGGCGATAAATGTGCACTTATTCCAAGCCTTGCCGGGGTTAGCGCAAACATTCTGGCATTTCATACCCAGATAGAAAGCGCACGTCTTACCCAGCAAAGTCAGGGCGAGGGCGCAGCCGATACCCTGCGCACGTTGCGCGAAACAGCCCGCGTGCTGCTGTGTCAGGAACTGTATGGCGATATGGGCAAACTGATGTATAAATTCCGCAGCAACCCTACGGCAATCGGTGATTATTTTGACATGGAAATACTGCGCTCGGCAGGTGCCGACTGGGAAGAGTTTGACATCAACGCCAACGAAATACTAAACCTGCTGGAAGATGTGGAAGCAGGTGACCTGAACGGAATAAAATTTAAAAACACCTCACCGGCAAGCAGCGGCATGGTGCTGTATATCTACACCACCAACACCATCAACGGAGGCTGGACCGGTGCAGGCATAACCCTTAACCCTGGCGAAGAAAAAACAATAGACGAAAACGATTTTGGTGCGCTGCAATCCTTTTTTAATGTGCAAAACCAAAGCGGCAACGCAGGTACTTTTGAAACAAAAGGTTTGTAGAACGCTGTAACCCTGAGTTCCGCAGTACTGCGGAATAATAAAAACCGCTCTGAGAAATTGGGGCGGTTTTTTTGTTTATGATTACGTTGTGATAAATAATTTATTTTTACATGGATAAAAAACATAATTATGGCACCAATCCAACAACTGTATGTTGAATATTTGCCATGTTATGGCACATAAAAGTAAGTTAGCAGCAATGTTATGAGACCATCCAACCACTTTAGACAAGAATGAAGAAAGCATTTAAAATAATCGGACTTATTGTTCTAACTCTTATTTTGGGTGCGGTTGCTTATTATCAGTATCTGACAGACTTTGGGCGCAAAAATATTTTATCGACAGAGCCAAGACGACCAAAACTTGAAGTTCCTGTTATTTACAACATCGGTTGGTGGTCAGACCAAAAAGCAGTTTCAGTTGACAGCTTAAATATTGAAATTATTGAAAGCAAGTTAAATCTATTTAACAGCAAGTCATTAATTTCATACAGAGTTAGCGGACAATTGACCTATGAAGGACATTGGCAACCAACAATTGATGAGGTACACATTTCTGAGCGAATAAATCTTGACACAAGTTTGAACTTTGACAGAATTATAGAAATCACGCCAGTAATTAAAGACGTAGAGAATAATAAAATAAACGGAGGCATAGACAGATTTGAATTTATAAATGAGCATACTATTATTTCAAATCAATGGGGAATTAACAGAATTAAATTTATTTGCGGACAAAAAGAACAGACAATTGAATTACGACAACGTAAATAAAAACACTACCGCTAACATAGCCTTGGCGAAAATGCGGGCGGCTGTGCTATATTTACCTGCGGTGTTCCCCGCTAATCGCAATTTGCAATTGCGCTTTTTAACCGCTGCAAAAACCGCCCTGAGAAATTGGGGCGGTTTTTTTTGTTTGTCACCCTGAGCGTTCCCGATAGCTATCGGGACGAAGGGCTATTATTAAAGTGAGCCAAGCAGGTTATTAAGTTTGGAGAATGATTTATATTTGGTGCAGGTAAAAACTGATGGCTATAAGGCTTATCCAATATATTTGGGCGGATAAGGATGGTTTTATCAGGGTATATAACAGTTACAAGCAATTTTATGACACAACGCAATACGACAATTTTGCCGACAACAATTTCGACTTTTTTCGGACAAAACAATAGCAAGTAATAATGATAAAACGAGCGTTGACTATTCTGTTTATCGTGCTGACTAATGCCTTGCTTTTAATTCTTGGACTTTATATTTACTATTCATTTACAGACAGCATTACAAGACGGACAACAAACTCGGACATAGTTGAGATGAGTTTGTTTCCTGTTTTAATAATCGTTTTCATATTTTATCTCATGGTAACGACTAATCAAACCATGAGAAAGTTTTGTGTTGGTATATTTTCAATTAGTTATTCGATTTTAATTTTCCTGATATTTTTTCTAAACAAGACCTTAGCGACAGAAGGAGAGTATAAAACCTACAAACTAAATGACGCAATTTGGATGGACGACAGATGTTCTTTAAGCATTGACTTTACAGATTGGCATAGTCCTACTAAAGTGACCCAAGACAAGTGTTTTAAAGTTGACAGCGTTCAGCTTAGAGTTGACAAAGGGTTATTTGGAATGAAAGTGTTTACAAATAATGTTCTATTAAAGGAAAGCTCAAATTGTGGGACTTACCGTCCAGCTAACAGAAGAGACTCTCTTAATATTAACTTAAATGCAGGACATTTCTATGCAACAAAAAGGTGCTTTAGTTTAGCTATAAATGAATACACTAAAGCAATTGAGGCAGACTCTTTAGATGCAGAGAGTTTTTATCACAGAGGTGAAATGTTTCTTGTTAAAAATGATTACAAAAAAGCTTTAGCCGACTTTTATGCAGCAGCTTATATCCATTATGCTCACTTAGACAGTGCGGAACTTCACAACTTGACGACAATAAAATTAAACAGCTACGTGACTAACTTTATTGACAATATAGAAAGCAAAAAGGCAGATGAGATTATTACATTTATGGACAATACAGCCTTAGTTGACGACTTTGACAGCTATCAAAAGAGGATAAAATTTTGTAAAGACAAATTAGGACTACATGAATAGACCGACAAGCCCCCCCCCGCTAAGCGCAATTTGTAATTGCGCTATTTAACCGCTGTACAAACCGCCCTAAGAAATTTGGGGCGGTTTTTTTGTTTGTCACCTTCTTCTGCTTTTTGTTTTTGCAGATATAGGCGGATTGTAAACGGTGTATTCAACACCCAGTTTATTAGCCAATGCTTTAGCCGTTGATAGCGCTTCTTTTTCAGAAGGGCATACTTCAATTTTAATTTTATCGCGGTGTGTTTTATCCAATAAAAAAACATCAAAAGAAGTGTCGGTAAAACTGGTTCCTACGCTGGTTTGTCCGTAAGCTGTATAGCTTTTGTTTACCCGCATAATGCAGATATAAGGGTGCAGAAAAATATCTTCCCATTTACCGGTTCTTATAAAAAAGCACGAGAAATATTGCTTCAGTTTTTTGTTGGCAGTATCCAGCTTAACACCATAATGCGTAAAACTCAAAAACACACCCAAGGCAAGCGGAAGTATTCCGGCCACACCTCCGGCAACTAAGGCTATGGCTCCTATTGCCGTAAAAATATACCCTGCAAAAACACCGGGTGGCGAAAAAAGGTTTTCGGTTTTGGTAACAATATAATCGGGAACTTTTCTCCCTATTTCATCATCTAAGATTTCGCTCATAGAAACGAAAGTATAAAAAAGGAATAAGAAAACGGGGTGGTATTTTGTTTTACATTTGAGCAAAACCAAAACCCCATTTATGCGCTTAATAGCTACCCTTATTCTGGCAGCAGCCCTAACATTGCCTGCCCGCAGCCAAACCGATACCATAAAAGTTCCTTTTGTAGCCTACTGGTCGGTTGGCGACAGCTATAATTTTAAGGTTACAAAAGTTACCCAAAAATGGAAAGAAGGCGCATTGACCAACAACGATACCTCGGCCTACCTTGCCAACTTTTTGGTAACCGATTCTACCGCCACTGCCTACACCATAAACTGGACCTACGAAAACAACCTTAAAAGCGACTACCAGATACCCGAAGAACTGATGGACAAATTTTCAAAATACCGCAACAGCTCCGTAATATATACAACCGATGAACTGGGCACCTTTCAGGGAATAAACAACTGGCTCGAACTATCATCCATGGTAAAAGGAATGTTCAACGACCTGCTCTCGGTCTATGACAAAGAACCCGGTGAAGTAACCGAGCGCGTAAAAAAAGCCATGCAACCCATCATGCAGATATACAGCTCCAAAGAAAGTATTGAAGGTGTAGTGCTGAAAGAACTGCAATACCTTCATTTTCCCTATGGAGTTGAGTTTAACAGCAATGATACCATACGGTATGAAGAGCAATTGCCCAACATGTTTGGCGGCAATCCTATTAATGGTAAGGCTAAAATATATTTTGAAAGTGTAGATACAACAGAAAGCTACTGTGCATTAGTAAACACCATGCAGCTCGACCCCGAAGATACCAAACGCATGTTGGGCGAAGTATTTAAAAAAATGGGCTTCAGCAAAGAAAAAGAAATAAAGAAAATGATGAAAACCGCCACCTTTGAAATAAGCGACATCAACCGCTACGAATATTATTACAACCCCGGCATACCCATAAAAACTGAAACCGTACGCACCTCTAACATTGACATTGCCGATAGCAAAGGCAAACGCATTGACAAGGTTATAATTGAGTGGGTGGAGTAAAAATACCATTATGAAAACTATAAAACTTACCTTAATTGCTTTTATAATTCCATTATTTATTTTTAGCCAGGATGCCGAAACACTGAGCGATATGGCGCAGGAAAAATATGAGCAGAAAGATTACCAGTATGCGTTGGTGCTGATTGAAAAAGCAATAGAAAAGAATGATACCAATGAATGGTATTATATGCAAAAAGCACAAATCGTATTTAATCTGCATGGTTTACACGAAGCAATTGAAGCTTTAAAAAGTGCAGAAAAAATAAATCCTGAGCAGACTGAAATTTATAACCGGGCAGGTATGTATTATCAGTCTGCCGGAAAGGTTGATTCTGCAATAACCAACTATGATAAAGGTATCAGATTAGCCAAATCAGATACGTTAAAAATGATGTATCTTACAGGCAGAGGAACAACCAAAGGGCGGTTTAGAGATTTTGAAGGTGCACTAAAGGATTTTGAGGCAGTTTTGTCATTTAACCCTAATGATGCTGCAGTTCTGAATAATATTGCGCCTGTGTATCGTTCATTGGGAATGACAGATAAAGCCATTTTAGCATTGAAAAAACTAATACAACTTGACAGCACATTTGTTGGACCTTATGTAAATCTTGGTTTTACGTATTCAAAAATTGATAGTCTTGATCTGGCCCTACACTATTTTAACAAAGCATTAAAAATAGATCCTGCTGAAGCAACCACCTACAATAATCGTGGTCATATTTATTATAAAATGGGTAATTATGATAAAGCATTTGCAGACATTAATAAATCAATAAGTCTGTATCCTGCCAATTCATACGCCTATCGAAATCTTGCTTTAGTTTACCTTGCCACTAATAACAATAAAGAGGCCTGCCTTACCCTGCAATATGCAGAAGAATATGGGTTTGAAAAGCAATATGGTCCAGAGGTTAAAGAGTTAATTGCAAAACATTGTAAGAATTAAAATTATTTCTCCTGCTGCAATGTTTAATTCGGGTGAGTTGGAAACGGTGAGTGAAGAATAGAATGAAAAAGTTCAACATTTTAATTCTAACCATTTTTATTACACCCGTACTCGCAGGGTTTTACGGCATACTTCACGACCAATTTACTTATTCAATCAGCCCCGAGTATTATACCAAGTTTAAATTTTATCAGTTCGGTTTGGTTGATATTGGAAATGACGCACAACTTCTTAATCCCAGACTTGCAGTCTGTGCTGTAGGTTTTATGGCAACCTGGTGGACAGGTATTTTTGTTGCACTTGGACAAGGTCTTACAGGTTTGATTCATAAAGACCATAAAACAATGCTTACAGTAATAGTGAAAGCAATACTGATTACATTAGTGGTGGCAGCATTAACAGGATTAACCGGTCTTGCTTATGGGAAATTATATTTATCTCATACTGAAGTTAGCTGGTGGATGCCGGATAATCTTACAGATAAAGAGAATTACATAGCTGTTGGCTCAATGCATAATTTCAGCTATATCGGTGGTGCCTTGGGATTAGCTACAGGTATAATTTATCAGGTGATGCAGAAAAAAGGTATTAAAGCATAACTATCCTCACACCTCAATCCTCAACCCGTCATACGCCAGAAAAATATTCGGGGGCAGGTCCTTTTGAATCTCTTCGTGCGTACCCAAAAGGTGGCTGATGTGGGTAAAATAAGTAGTTCCTGCCTTTAGTTCCAGCGCCATATCTATGGCCTGCTGCAAGGTAAAATGCGCAGGGTGCGGTAATATTCTCAGCGCATTCAGCACCAATACATCGCTGCCTTTTATCTTTTCCTTTTCTTCTTCCGAAATATAGTTGGCATCGGTGATATAGGTAAACCCTCCTACCCTATAGCCAAACACGGGCAGTTTAAAGTGCAGCACCTGAATAGGAATAAAGCGGGTAGTATTAATGGTAAAAGGCTGGTTGGTGATTTTATGCAGATCAATTTCGGGCACTCCCGGATATTTCATATCGGCAAACACATAGGGAAACTCGCGCCTCAGCGCAAGCTCGGTAAGGTCGTTGGCATAAACCGGAACCGCCTTATTGGTCAGAAAATTAAAGGCACGTATATCGTCCATACCCGCAATATGGTCTTTGTGCTCGTGGGTAAAAACAACTGCCGAAAGCGTTTTTACACCCTCGCGCAGCATTTGCTGACGAAAATCAGAACCCGTATCAATCACAAAATTATCCTCACCGGAGGTAATCATCACCGAAGAGCGCAAACGCTTGTCGCGCGGGTCATTGGAGGTGCAAATAGCACAGTCGCAACCAATCATGGGCACACCTGCCGAGGTGCCTGTCCCCAGAAACGTAACCTTTAATTTGCCGCTTTCGTTCATTGGCGCGATTTATTAAATAAGTATCTCATTTTATCGGGTTTTTATGCTTTACTTTGCGCCCGTTTTTAATACCCAGTTCAGTGAAAATAGCAGTCCCCAAAGAAACAAAAATTAACGAAAACAGAGTAGCACTTTCTCCCGATGTGGTAAAAACATTAGTGGCCAAAGGTTTTTCTGTTGCCGTTGAAGAAAATGCCGGAGTAAACTCGTTCTTTTCAGATGAAGCTTACAAAGCGGCAGGTGCCACCATACAGAGTGATAAAAAAGCCCTGCTTTCAGATGCCGATGTAGTATTGAAAGTAAACCCTCCTGCATTGAATGAAGCCGTGCTGATGAAAAAAGGTGCGGTGCTTATCTCCTTTATGTGGCATGCCACCAACCCCGAATTAGTAAAAGTATGTGCCGGAGCAGGAATATCTGCCTTTTCGGTTGATGCTATTCCCCGTATCTCACGCGCACAAAAAATGGATGCGCTTAGCTCACAGGCAAACCTTGGCGGTTACAAAGCGGTGTTGCTGGCTGCAAATACATTAGGTAAAATTCTGCCGATGATGACTACAGCAGCAGGAACCATAAAACCAACCAAAGTTGTGATTTTCGGTGCCGGTGTGGCAGGATTACAAGCCATTGCAACAGCAAAACGTTTGGGTGCAGTAGTTGAAGTATCAGACATTCGCCCCGAAACAAAAGAACAGGTTCAGTCGCTGGGTGGAAAATTTATTGAAGTAAAAGGCGATGCCTCTATTAAAATAGAAGGCGGATATGTAAAAGGTGTTTCGGACGAGTTTCTGAAACTGCAACAGGAGTTGGTTTCTAAACACGTAAAAGATGCCGACATTGTTATCACCACCGCTCTTATACCCGGAAAGAAAGCACCATTACTGGTTACCGAAGACATGGTAAAAAGCATGAAGTTTGGTTCTGTAATACTTGATATGGCCGTAGAGCAAGGCGGTAACGTAGCAGGCAGCGAACTGAATAAAACAGTAGTAAAGCACGGAGTAACCATTATCGGTGAATCTAATCTACCAAGTCTTCTTCCTTTAAATGCAAGTGAGTTGTATGCAAAAAACATCAGCACCTTCCTCCTGCACCTTGCCGATGAGAAAGGATTTAAATGGGAACTGGAAGAGGAAATAACAAAAGGATCGCTCATTATTCATAACGGAAGTATTATTAAGTGATTTAGCGATTTAGTGAATTAGTGATTGAAGGCATGCATCCGAAAGCAGAAGAACTAAGAAACAGAACTAAACAATTTGCATTAAGAGGAATTAAACTATTTCAAAATTTACCGAAAACAGAAGAAGCAAGAATTATAGGAAAACAATTTATAAGATCATGTACATCAGTAGCATCAAATTATAGAGCAGCGTGTAGAGCAAGATCAGATGCAGAGTTTTACTCCAAACTTTGTATAGTTGTAGAAGAAGCAGATGAATGTTTATTTTGGCTGGAAATAATTACAGAAGCCGGAATAGTGCAAGTAGAAAAATTAGAAAACTTAATGCAGGAAACAGAAGAAATATTAAAAATAGTATCAGCATCAAGAAAAACAGTAGGGGAAAAATTAGGCAGATAAACAATAATCACCAAATCACTAATTCACTAAATCGTAAATAAATAAATGGAATATATCTCAAGTATCTTAAACCTATTAGCCGAAAACGAACAAATGATCTACTTCGTTATTCTCGCCATCTTTGTGGGAATTGAAGTTATCGGTGGCGTACCCAGCATTCTGCATACTCCGCTTATGAGCGGTGCCAACGCTATTCACGGTGTGGTAATAGTAGGAGCTATTTATGTAATGCTCAATTCTGACCCTGAAAATTATGTAAGCCTGGCCTTAGGTTTTTTGGCTGTGCTGCTGGGAACACTCAATGTTGTTGGGGGATTTGTAGTTACCGACCGTATGTTGGAAATGTTTAAAAAGAAATAATCAATGCAAAGTCATCTACTCTCTATAATATATTTAATCGGTTCGGTTTCTTTTATCATCGGCATGAAGATGATGGGGAACGCTAAAACCGCGCGTAAAGGAAACTTAGTGGGCGCAGCCGGTATGACGCTGGCAATTGTTGGAACCATTGTATTGCACGAAGGGCCGGTAAGTCCTGTTATTTACGGTTTGATTTTGCTGGCAATTCTTATCGGAACTATTGTTGGCTGGATGACCGCCAAAAAAGTTCAGATGACCAAAATGCCTGAGTTGGTTTCTATCTTCAATGGAATGGGTGGTGCCTGTGCTGCTCTTATTTCATTAATAGAATTTAACCACACCAAACACACCAGCCATATTATGGAAGTGGTTGAACATATTATTCCTACCGATGGAATAGCACCCGGAACTTTTTTCTGCATCCTTGCAGGATTAATAATCGGAAGCATATCATTTTCAGGCAGCATTATCGCATTTCTGAAACTTAACGGAACACTTGACAAGCCTGTCAGATTGCCGAAATACAACATCATCAACACCATTTTCCTTATTGCGATAGTTGGTTTTGCCGCTTACCTTTTTAAAGTAGAAACACCAACACTTGTTTATGTGCTTTTTGCTATGTCGTTGATTTACGGGGTAATGTTCGTATTGCCTATTGGCGGTGCCGATATGCCGGTGGTTATTTCATTACTTAACTCGTTTACAGGTGTGGCTGCAGCATTCGGTGGTTTCCTTTACGGAAATTATGTAATGCTTACAGGCGGTATTCTGGTTGGTTCAGCAGGAACATTGTTAACCATTGTAATGTGTGAAGCCATGAACCGTCCGTTGTTCAATGTAATTTTTGGTGCATTTGGTGGTGGCGCTGCAAGTGCAGCAGGTAGTTCAGAAAAAGGAACCATTAAAGATATTTCAGTTACAGACACCGCAACGCTGATGAATTATTCAAAACGTGTGGTAATTGTTCCCGGTTACGGATTAGCAGTGGCACAGGCACAACACGTTATTCACGAACTGGAAATGATTTTGGAAGAGCGCGGTGTGGAAGTAAAATATGCTATACACCCCGTTGCAGGCCGTATGCCCGGACACATGAACGTGTTGCTTGCCGAATCAAATGTTGATTACGGGAAATTAGTGGAGATGGATGACATTAACCCTGAATTTCCTAATACAGATGTAGTATTGGTAGTGGGTGCAAATGACGTTGTAAACCCTGCCGCAAAAACAGACCCCTCCTCTCCTATTTACGGAATGCCTATTCTGGATGTGGAAAATGCAAAACACATTATCATCAACAAACGCAGTATGAATGCCGGGTATGCAGGTATTGATAACTTGCTGTTCTATAATCCTAAAAACTCCATGCTGTTCGGTGATGCAAAAAAAGTGCTCACTGAGTTGGTTGCGGAGTTAAAAACCATGTAATCTCCACACGGTTTAAATTCAAATGATAAAAGGCAAAAAACTCGTGATTGTATTGCCGGCTTACAAAGCCGCGCTTACTTTAGAAAAAACCTATCGCGAGATTCCGTTTGATATTGTAGATGATGTAGTATTGGTTGATGATGCCAGTCCTGATAACACCATTGAAGTTGGAAAACAATTGGGCATCAAACACATCATCCGCCACGAGAAAAATAAAGGTTATGGCGGCAATCAGAAATCCTGCTACGATAAAGCATTAGAGCTAAATGCAGACATTGTAATCATGCTACACCCCGATTATCAATATACGCCTATGCTAATACCAGCAATGGCTGATATTATTGCAAGTGGATTATATCCGGTTGTACTGGGTTCACGCATCCTCGGTAAAGGAGCACTGAAAGGCGGCATGCCGATGTATAAATACATATTTAATCGCTGCCTCACGCTTGCCCAAAATATTCTGATGAACCAGAAGCTGAGCGAATACCACACCGGCTACCGCGCATTTTCAAAAGAAGTGTTAAAAGGAATTAACTACCACGCCAACAGCGATGATTTTGTTTTTGACAATCAAATGCTGGCACAGATATTTTATGCCGATTTTGAAATAGCTGAAGTTACCTGCCCTACCAAATACTTTGACGAAGCCTCTTCCATTAATTTCAAACGCAGCAGTATTTACGGCTTTGGTGTTTTATGGACTTCGTTACAATATTTTTTTGCTAAGCTTGGTTTGGCCAAGCCAAAGATATTTTCAAAGTAACGCTAATCAGCTTTCCGCTGATAAAACACAAAACCATTCTTCCTGTAAAGCACCTCTAACTTTGGGTAGTTTTGAAGAATTTGTTGCTCCTTAATATTCTTGCTTACAAAATAAGCAGGCTTATCAATAGCTCCTTTCAGCAGCCACTTGAGCTTCAGACTTTCAGAATTATCTGGCTTCTTCTTATCTGAATAAAAGAGGTAGGCATAACTTTTAAAGTCAATGGTTTCTACATAACAATCTTTGTCCTTCAACGACTCGTAAAAATCAATAGCAGCACGCTGCGTGTATTGTTCTGCCTTAGGCACAATCAGCAACGATGCAAACCAGGTTGCCAACATGGTTGATAAAAATAAAAGGTAAAAACCCTTTTCAAATAATCGCAACCGCACACAAAATATAAAAGCAATAACACCGCTGAATAACAATATACCGGTAAAAAATTCGTATCCGTTCCATTCTACTTCTGACATAATATTGGCCACAGCAAAATCGTCTTTAATAATATTCAGGGCAATGATTTTCTCTTTAAAATTTTCTACAAACTGAAGACTGGTAAGCACCAGAGCAACCAAACCTCCTGTAGCGAGCAAAGCAAATGAATTTCGTTTGCGCCAGATAATTTCATCACCGGATACTTTAAGAATAACCCAGGCGCCCAAAAACGTTAACGGAAAATATGTGAGCGATGAATAATGCACAATTTTAGTTTTTACCATTGAGAATAAAACCAACACCACCCAGAACATAATCTGCATCCACACCTTAAAATGGCGCTGTTCATCGCTATCATTTTCGCTGCGCTTAAATGACAGAAAAAACAAAATTGAAACAGGGAAACATCCAAAAAGCAAAACAATAAAATGATAATAAAACGGCTGTCCATGCCCTGATTCGCCTTGCGAGAAAAGACGAATCTGATATTCTATAAATTCTCTTACCACATCCCCTCTTCCACGCACAACTTCCACAATAAACCATGAAAAACCGGTAAGCAGAACAAATACAGAAAAAAGCAAAAAATGCTTAACAGAAATGATACGCCACGAACCATCTTTAGCCAAAAGAAAAAAGACTGCACATAAACCAAATATCAGCAATGCTACGGGCCCTTTGGTAAGTATTCCAAGCCCGATAAAAATGGCTGAAAGCACTATGTTTTTAAGTTTTTTTCCTTCAGAAGGAAATGAATAAATAATAGCCTGCTGAATACCAAGAAAAATAAACAGATTAAACCACGGGTCAATGATTCCCGAACGGAAATAGAACTGTGGCAACAACGACCCTGCATAAGTAAGCACCCATAGTAAACCAAAATTCCTGTTATACAATTTGCTGCCGGTGTTAAATAAAATCAGCAGTGTTGCCACTCCGCATAGGGCATTAGGAAAACGAGCGGCAAACTCATTTACCCCAAAAACTTTCATACTCAACACCTGCATCCACAAAAACAAAGGAGGTTTTTCCCAGAATGGCTGAAAATTGATTTGCACACGCGAATAATCACCCGTCAAAATCATTTCGCGTGCAGCTTCGGCAAAATTGATTTCATCCCAGTCAAAGAGATGCACACTTCCTAAAAAGGGAATAAACAATAGCAGTGAGGCTGATGCAATTACTATGTTCCACTGAAATGATGACAGCTTCATGCTTTGCGTTTATTGAACAGCGAATTTTCTAACCCGGGTTTACTAATACTCTTTTCAAAGAAGTAAAAAGTAATTAGCGCGAAAAAAACACCAATTAATGAACCGATAAAAACATCATCGAGAAAATGTTGACTTAAATAAATTCTTGAAAATCCGGTAAGCGCGGCTATTACTAAAAACAAAAATCCAAAAGCCTTATTTTTTGCCATTAGGGCAAAACCGGTAAAGACGCAAAATGCAGTTGCCGTGTGACCAGAGGGCATGCTGTTGTGCAGGTAATTTTCAACGCCCGGCACAAGGCGCAACTCGTAAATATTCTCAAAATACTTCTTAGGACGAAGAGATGCATCAAAGACCTGAGTTTTAAGGATGAATGTGAGTATTCCTGAAAAAAGATTACTGAGCAATAAAATCAATACAAAACGATACTTAACAAAGAGAAGAATCAGAGCATAAATAATAAGCATTCTGCCATCACCCAGATAGGTAAGGTATTTAAAAAATACATCGGCTACAGGATGGCTTTTCTGATTGATGGCAATGTGTAAACCGTCTTTATCAAAGAGCAGCAACGCCAATATGCAAAAAAACAGAAAGGTTAAATACGGCAGAAAAAATGCCTTGTTGGCAGTACCGATTTTAAAAATATCGCGCACCATAAAAAGCAATTACGCTTTACGAACCCAGAATGTGCATGAGCTCATGCACCTGACTATCCCACAAGAGTTGTGCTTCATTCTCATCGCCTTTCTCAACATAGTCGGTAACAATAAGAGCAACTTCATTGGTTATTCCGTCAATTTTTATGCGAAACTCAAAATAGCAATCTTTAGGTTGGGTAAGCCAACGGAAACGGACATATTCATTTTCTTCTTTTTCAACCAAAACTGCCGACTCCTCTGAACTATCCCATTTGAACGTAAACAGATTATCCATTGAATCAACATAATCGGCAAACCATGCAGAAAGACCGCTGGCATTGCTTACACTGCTGTAAAGTACGCCTACAGATGAACGTGTATAATATTCAAACTGAACTTTTGTCCAACCGGGAACAATAGGATCGGGTTTAACCTCCGGAACAACAACCTTTTTAACCGGAACAGCAGGTTTCTTCTTTACTGCTGCAACCTGCTTTTTAGGTTCAACCACTTTTTCAGCAGCTTCTGCAACTTTCTTTTTTGCAGAAGGAGCTATTTTTTTAGCCGGTGCTGCAACAATCTTTTTCTTAGCAACAGCTACCTTCTTTTTAGGTGCTGTAGCTTTTTTGACCGGCTTTACAACCACCTTTTTCTTTGCAGGTACAGTCTTTTTCTTGGTTGCAGGGGCAACTTTCTTAGCCGGTTTTTTAGCTACTACTTTTTTAGGTGCCGGTTTCTTTGCAGCAACTTTTTTCTTTGCAGGCTTCACAGGTCTTTTCTTTGCGACAGCCGATGTTTTTTTCTTTTTCATCAGGCGCAAGGTATAAAAATATTTTTTTCGTGCAAATAAAAAAAGCCGCAAATTGCGGCTTTCCCTGTGTGAGTAGCGAGAGGGGGAATTGACCCCCCGTCCGCCTTAGGCGGATATGAAGCCTGCGCTCTTCATATTCTGCAATACTTCGGTTCTTATCCAAAGTCTTCCTTTACCGCTCTTTAAAGCTAATTCCCTTTGCATAGCCTCTGATTTTGTAAGATAGAATTCAACATGAATAACTTTCCAAGGCCGATACTTGATTGTGAAACCTTTATTGGAGAGAACATTATGGAAATTAAAACGAGTTATTAAATCAGAAGTATATCCAATATAAAGACGATCATAATTTTCTGAATATAACACGTAAACTACAAACTCCTGCATAAAAAAAGCCGCTGATGGCGGCTTTCTCAGTAGCGAGAGGGGGAATTGAACCCCCGACCTCAGGGTTATGAATTCTATTGTTTTCGGTTTCTATTGGTTCGTATCGAACAAAACCCGCATTATGACTGGGTTTTGTTCAAAACTTCTGTCCGATATTTTTGGTTAAAAACCATCAAAAACCGACATTTGTTTGACCAATGTTTGACCAAGAAAGTCACTCATAACACCGTTCTACTATATTATTTTTCTAACTCAATTTTAAATTATGGCAACTGTAGCTCTGTATCTACGAAAAAGAGCATTGAGAACCGGACTTTTTCCTGTCCTCATTCGCATCACTAAAAATCGCAAGACCTCAATTATCACCACCGACTGCCACCTCCTTCTAAAGGATTGGGACGAAGATAAACAAAAGGTGAAGAAATCACATCCTAATTCAGTGCGACTGAATAATTACCTTCTGACCAAACGAACAGAGGCAGAAAACGTCAACTTTGAAATTGAGAAGAAAGAAAAAGTTGTGTCTGCTAAAACCATTCAGGAGCATGTAAAAGCACCTATGCAGGGTAAAAGTTTCTTTGCTTTTGCAGATGAGTATTTAGAAAACCTAAAGACTGCCGGAAATTATAATGTCTACACCTCTGAAAAACCTCGTATCAACTGCTTTCGCTCATTCTTGAAACGAGATATTTCGTTTCAAGAAATCACTCCTGCAATCCTTGAAGCATTTGAAGCCTACCTTTTAGGAGAAAAGAAAATAACAAAGCGGACTATTTCAAACTACATGATATTAATTCGCTTACTGTTTAATAAAGCGATAGCTACAAAGCCTCAAATTGTTGGGATTGAGTATTACCCCTTCGGAAAGGGTAAAATCAAAATCAGCATTCCTGAAAGCACTAAAATAGGATGCACAGAAGATGAAGTAGCCATTATTGAAAACCTTGACCTTGATCCTGAAAGCTTAGATAATCACGCTCGGAATTTGTGGCTGTTCTCCTTCTACCTTGCCGGAATGCGTGGCTCAGATGTGTTATTAACTAATGTGAATGATTTAATAGATGGACGACTCTTTTACACCATGGGAAAGAATGAAAAGCCAGGTTCGCTTAAATTGCCCGAAAAGGCGTTAGCAATTGCCAAATGGTATATGGGACGAGGTATTAACAAAAATAATCTCTTATTCCCACTCTTAAACCATGTGCAGGACTTTTCAAACAAATACGATCTTCAGCGGAAAATAAAGCACACTATAAAGAGAATTGACCAAGCCTTAGAACGGATTAGAGTAAAAGCTGAAATCAAGAAAAAACTGAGCTTTCACATTTCTCGTCATACATTCGGGAATATTAGTGGTGATAAGATACCTCCTCGACTACTGCAAAAACTATATAGACATTCAAGTATTTCCACGACTATGATTTATCAGCAAAGCTTTATGTATAAAGACGCAGATGAAGCCCTTGAAAAAGTACTGAACTGTTAAATATCTTGTAAAAAAAATCAATTTTCCAAGGTAGTTTATCGACATTTAATCTATAAACCAACCGAATGTCCCGACAAACTACTTAGTACATTTTAGGTCGTTTGTCTAAAACTTCATATAGTTTAGTCCAATTTTGCCATTTATTAGAATTTCTTATATTATTTTTGCTGAATGAAAAAAGGGGCAACCCATTACTGAGCTAACCCCCGTGATACGAATTGTAGAATGTCTATACCGTCTGGAAAACAAATTTAGACATCCAACTACTTCTCTGCAAAGATACAAAATTCTCTTCACGGCTGTATCACTATAGTAAACCTCAGTTAGGACTGTCCTTTTATATCAATTCAAAACCGTTGCATTTTTCTGCAAAGAGCACGGTTGCTGAATGAATATGTATGAACTTTAAAAGAAACAGTCATGATACTAATGGAATTCAAAACTCTCTTCTTAATCTTAGCTTTTATCCTACTAGTATTATTATTGGGAACATTTGCGCCAGCTAAGAAATACCCGCAATTTCATGAAACTTTATCAACTCTTAAAACTATCTTTCCAAGGCAATGGAAATTAGATAAGAAAAAAGAGAAGGAGAAAGAGCAGAAACAGTTAGAAGAAAAACCAAAAGAAGAATAGTCTTTGCTCCTTGTTAGAAGGTGCAGGAATTCCTTCCTGCCAAGATCGCAATCGTGACTGTACCCAGTCCGATTGCTATCTTGCTCCACACTCTCCCTCCTAATCCCATCCCTCCCCAAACTGCCGGTAGGCTTGCATTCAACCCTCTATCAGAATACATACAACACCAACCATAATCTCACTTCAACCACATCCATATATCCGTGAACACCATCCACCCCAACCAATAAAACCGTAAACATCGGCTGCTCTCGCCTGCTGCCTTTTTCAGGCAGAGGCAAGCCACAGATTTGAGCGTGGGACACCAACGCTCATTCATCCATACCAACTACCATCATAAAAACAAAACAATCATCGAACGCTGCCAAAGCAGCTTTTTTAAGATTGGAGTGCCACAGGCCTCCGCTCTTGAAAAAGATGATGCAGACATTATCATCCGCAAGGATTTGCACCTTCACGCAAAGCAGAGAAGGTGTAATCTCTTGCATCCTCCTTCAGCCGAAAGGCTCTTTGGCAAACAAACAGTTTCCGACAGGAAGCATTGTTTGCCAATGTGCCTGAAGGCGGCTGTTCATGATATTCATTCCGCAGAATGAGTATCGTCTCATACACCAGAAAGTGTTGTATTGAAATAAGCAGACTATGCTCATTTATAAAATTCCCTCTTGATAAAGTAAAGCATACTGTTCCTTGCTATCTTTATATGATAAACGAAATCTATATGGATCAATACTAATTTTCTCAATAATTAACTTGGTTTCTTTTCTTTTAATTGGTTCTTCATTTAATACAAGTGACAATTTATTGTCCTCAGAAGTTATTTGATAAGGAGTTGAATGAAGAAGTACTTTACTTTCACTTTCAATGCACAATTTCAACTCATCAAAAATATAAATGAACCTCTTGGATCCGTTTTCACCCCCTCGAACTTCAAATCTTTTACTTGTTAATATCTCTTTAAGTTTTTCCTTGTCCATATATAGTATTTTTTAGAATAACAAAGGTAGTGAATTGGAGGCTACACAATTTCTCCGCACTCAAAGCCTCACTTCTGCTATTGAAGTAAGAAGAATTAAAAAAGAGAACTCAAATAATGAGAGAAAAATGGTTTTGTAGTACTACATTTAATTCTGAATATTGTGCTTGTATCGATTAATTTATCTTGACTTTAGTTTACTTATGAAACCAAAAAACCTTGTCAAATCTACAAAGTAGATTAAAAACACCATCAAAAAACACTTTACTAACTCAAAAAAAATCCCTGTTTTATAATGATTTGCTTTAATACATTTGGGCACTGTTCTTAATAATCTTATTTTTCTTTTAGCTTCTCATGCCAACACCACAGTATTTTCAAAGAGCCAAAAAGACAAGGATTTACTATGATCCGTTGGGTAATGTGGTAAAAACCATAAACCCCGACAACAGTATCCAAGCTACTCTAAGGGGAAAGCAAGAGAACATTACCGATCCACAACTACATCAATACGAATTAAACGAACCCGAAAGTTTTAAGCCCTCCCCTTGGGAAAGTTTTACTTATGATGCCAACGACTTGGCACCAATTACACACGAAGGACAGCTTACAGCGCAAACAGGAGTTTCAACTACGCATTATTTTACACCAAAAAGCGCGACCGTTGATCCACTTGGTAGGACAGTAAAAACTACAGAACACAAAGCAACTGCCACAGCAGAAGATGTGGTAATGCAATATGAATATGACATTCGCGGTAATCTGAAAAAGGTAACCGATGCGCACGGCCGCACTGCATTTTCACATGTGTATGACTTGCGACCGAAACAAAAAAATGACAAAGGAGAAGAACAGCCGCTGACACCAACTTGGACTTATCATATTGACAAAGGCATTAGTAAAGTTCTTGCCGATGCTTTGGGTAAACCTATTGAAACCATTGATGCAAAAGGTGCACAAGTAATAAGTGCATTTGACACCTTGAGCCGACCGATAAAAATCTGGGCCAAGGATATGGCAAGTGAAACCGTAACACTTCGGCAGTTGCTTATTTATGGCGACAGTGCAGGACTTATAAATCCTGAAAACAATAACCTGAAAGGCAAACTTTACAAGCATTATGACGAAGCGGGTGTAACCGTTTTCAATCAATATGATTTTAAAGGTAACGGTATAGAAAAAACACGACAGGTAATAACTGACGAAGAAATATTGACCGTGTTTGACAGTCCGCCACCTGATTGGCAAATATCCTGTTACCGTGTTAACTGGTTGCCGCCACCTGCCACCGACTTTGACGATTATGCCGACAGCATTTTAGATGCTACGGTTTACCAAACCGATACGGAATATGATGCACTGAACCGTGTTACCAAACTCATTTACCCCGAAGATTTAGACACGGAGCGTAAAGAACTTTTGCCTGTTTACAACAAGGCAGGTGCATTAGAAAAAGTAAGCCTTGACGGAGACAACTATGTAGAGCATATTGCCTACAACGCAAAAGGACAACGACTGTTAATTGCTTTTGGCAATGGTGTGATGTCGCGTTATTGCTATGATGCAAACACATTCAGACTTGCACGGCTAAAAAGTGAAAAATATACGTTTACAAAAGTCGCGAAAATACACACTTATACTTCCAATAGCGGAACAAGGCAAGACTATGGTTATAAATACGACCTTGCGGGTAACATCATTAAAATAACCGATAAAACGCCTGACAGCGGTGTAACAACAAACCCTGACGAATTAATACGAAACTTCACTTACGATCCGCTCTATCGTTTGCTTTTAGCTACAGGAAGAGAATGTAATACACCTGCAACTAATCCGTGGGACGACATTTCAAAATGTACCGACATTAACGACCGCAGACTTTACACTCAAAAATACAGCTACGACAAAATGGGCAATATGCTCACTTTGCAAAACATTGCGACAAGCAATACTTACACACGTGAGTTTAATTACACAACTGACAATAATTACTTAAACAGTATTGATATTGGTGTAAATAATTATTCTTTCACGTATGACGAAAACGGAAATCAAATAACCGAAAATAGCAGCAGAAAATTTGAGTGGGATTATTCCGATAAATTAAGATGCTTTTACAACCAGGCAGGGGCAAGTGAGCCAAGCGTTTATGAACATTACCTCTATGACGGACAAGGAAACAGAACAAAAAAACTAACACGCAAATCAGGCGGCAACATTGAGGTAAGCATATACATTGACGGAATACTTGACCACCAGTATTACAAAAATTCAACGGGAACTATAACAGCAGAGAACAACACGCTGCACATCATGGACGATAAAAGCAGGATTGCCAACCTGCGTGTTGGCACTGCTTTTTCAGGCGATACCACTCCTGAAATTCAATATAACTTGGAAGACCATTTAGGTTCTTCAAATATTCGCATTGACGAGAACGGAACGGTAATTGATTGTGATGAATTTTATCCTTTTGGAGAAACTTCATTACATACGTTCGACAAAAAGCGTTACCGCTTCGTTGGAAAAGAAAGGGATGAATACAGTGGGATGTATTACTACGGAGCGCGTTACTACGCGGCTTGGACTTGTCGGTTTGTAAGTGTAGACCCGTTGAGAGAAAAGTATCCTTGGTATACTCCATATCAATATGCTGGAAATAAGCCAATAATAGCAATTGACATAGATGGAACAGAAGATAGGATAGTAACTGAAAAATGGTCTGGAGGTATATTATTGTTTTCAAGAGCCGAAATAATAAATGATAAGCCAACCAATAATCAAATTAAAGTTTTGTTTAGAACAGAGAGCTATCAAACTGGTGCGAAGAATGTTTCTGATTTAAGTGGAAATCCAATATTTGTTAGAGAAGAAGTGAAAATCAGGGAATTTTATGAGTTTACGCACATGCCAATGGCAGAAAGCAAAGCAGAACCCGACAAGTTTTCCTCTTTACCCGAAGTGAATGTTGTTAATTTACCAATAAAGCCTGAAGGTGGCTCTGGCTATACTCAAACTTCTCAAACACCCAAAATAAATCTTGGAGATACATTGTCTTTTAATGATGGATTGGGATTTTATATACCATCTAAATCAGGCGAATTTGGTGGTACTCTCAGCGATCATACTAAGTCAGCTCAACCTGGTGAACTCGAAAGTGAAATTAAGTCTTGGCTTAATAATGTTGCAAAAAGCATATCATCAAACCCCGACATTACAAATGTAACTGTATCTATTGTTGCTTCAATAGGCACTGCTGCCAGTTCAGCAGAATATAATTATGCTAATAGCGTTTCGATAGATAGAGCGGTCAATAATATGATAACAGTTCTCCAAAGCCAAATACCTTCAGGAGTTACTATAAATAGAAATACTCAATTGATTAGAACCGACCAAGTTCCTGCTCCAGGTGGAACTACTATTTCTGTAAAATAATGAAAAGTATAGTTTTAGCAGTATTCATTTTTGTCTTGACTTTTACATCGATAGCGCAAACAGATACTATTTATTGGAAAGCAAATCAAAAACTTTCTTGGGCTGATTTTAGAGGGAGTATTACAGATAGTGCTTATAATGCTGTATCTGTGACTGAGATTAAACCAATTATTTATTGTATCAATCAAACTTATATTTTAAAAAGCGAGTGTTATTTTTTAGCTAACGAAAGCTACAAAAAAAGCGATTGGATGAATGATGTATATTGGTACAAGTATGGACTGGAGCACGAACAAATTCATTTTAACATAGACCAGCATTTTACATTGATTTTTGATAGTATTGTAAATAGTACATTTTTATCATTAACTAAAATTGAAGATTATAGAAATAAAACTGACAGTATTTTTCGAAAAATAAAGCATGATGCTGATTTATGCCAAAGTAAGTATGACAAAGAAACTGTTTACGGACTAAATCAAGGAAGGCAGCAGGAATGGAAAAAAATAGTTGATGATAGAATTTTATACTTATTAGAATTTAATAAAAAATGGTATATAAATATACATGAACGAACTCCTAAAATAAAATAAGAAACATAAAATATCAAATCTCACGACTTTCTCTAAAAGCATCAATCAGACAAGCTAAAACCACAAGACGCGCCAGTCCTAACGCTTGATTAGTTAGCTTTGTAAAATTCAACCACCTTTGGATCAACAATGATGTCACTGTTATTTATCTGATTATTCAACACTATGCCACTAAGGCTCGTGCATCTACTAAGAGCAACATAGATTTGTCCATGAGCAAAGGCCCCAGTACCAATGTCAACAGTTATATTATCAAACGTTTTCCCTTGGCTTTTATGAATAGTCATAGCGTAGGATAGCTGGATAGGAAATTGTTCAAATTCTGCACTAACATTCGCTTCTATCTCATTTGTTTGAGGATTGAAAACATATAACGCTTCTCTCCATGTATTCAGTTCTACTTTATAGCTCACGCCTAAAATCGACACCCAAATAGCATCATCCTCCAATTTATCAACCTTACCCAAACTCCCATTGACCCATCGTTTCCCGGGATCATTCCTTAACATCATTATCTGAGCGTACTTCTTTAATTTCAATCTATAAGGAGCGGGTAACTTCTCATCTATTTCTTCATCTCGCAAGGTTTTTAAAACCTCATATTTTCCCGATAGCTTCCCAGTATAAACCTTCTCAATTCCTGAAAGTGCAGCAAGTTTTTCCAAATTAATATTCCGTGCAATATTCTTTCTTGTAGTCAAAAAGATTGAGTTTTCTTGCACTCCTGCATTGTCTCTATGACGGGAATTCAGCAAGGTCATATCCTTAAACTGTACTGCATTAACCCTGACATTATTCAATAAGTTTTTAAACTCAATTTCTCCTTCTGACTGTCTAAAAATCCGTGTCAGTTCTTTGAAATGATACTTGAAATTCTGAAACACAGGGGCATCAAAAAAATATTGACTTTTATATTTTGACAGAATTTCTTGCCTATCAGTGCTCATAAGTACTGGTGGCAATTGAAATAAGTCTCCAATAAACACCATTTGTATACCACCAAAAGGAAGATCAATCTTGTTCCTGTTCTTTCGTAAGGCAATATCAATTCCATTCATTAGATCACACCGCACCATTGAAACTTCATCAATAATAACTATTTGAAGATTTTGAAAAAGTCCATTCCGCACGTAGTCTGTTTGTATGGAATTTGGATGGATAACAGCAGGCGGAAATTTGAAAAAGGAATGTATCGTTTGTCCTCCTACATTCAACGCTGCAACTCCTGTTGGAGCTAAAATGACATATTTCTTATTGGTATGCTTTATGAAATGTCTCAATAGAGAGGACTTTCCAGTACCCGCCTTTCCTGTTATGAATACGCTTTCTGATGTTTCGTTGAGTATCTTCAGGATATCATTAAATTCTTCTGTTAGCTCTAACTCAGGTTCAGGTTTTTTCTTTGACCCATGATCCTTTGTAAAAAAGAAAAGAATTATGCCTCCAATGGCAATGAGCGTTATAATATATTCCATTAAATGTGCTTACTAAGAAGTTTTAAATTTTCTATTTAGATAGTTTAAAACTGTATGTGCAGTATTGACTACTAGCATCGCTTCATCCTCATCTAATAGCTTTTCATTAGGATGAGATAAGCTGGCTTTATTTCTAAGGGGGCCCAATTTATCCATGATATTTCCTAGGGAATTTAGAATGTCATTAATATCCTGTTGCCTTTCTCCGTCTTTCTGAAAAACCGGATGCTCTTTTTTAAGTCTTTTGAAAATTTGGGTGAGAGTTTCTTCATTTGAAAATTGCATTTGCGACTTCCTGCCAACCTCTTTTAAATAACCATGCAGCATAGTATGAACCCTATCAACACCGCTTGTGGCACCACCTTGTTGAATTAAAGCGTGAGCATCATCAATAGCTCTTTTCACTAAATCATTCGTTATATCAAGAGGATCAACAGGGAGCGTATTTCTTGATGCTAGCTTCTCCTTTTGTCTCATTTCTTTCCTATAACTTTCCATGACTTTAATCCCAAGGCTTGTTATTTTAGCTGTGCATTGAGAACCATATTTAGGCACATCCACATACCCATTAAATTCTAGACTGTTTGCGATATCATATTCTTCTCTTTTTCGTTTCAATATCACACCGTTATATTGAAGGATAAATGCAACAGATATATGTTGATCCAATCCATTTTCATAGAGATCAAATAATTTAGAAAGTAAAAAATCTTCTTTCTCTTGGATGGTGAAATCCTTTCTTCTTTCAAGATCAGGGTGGTCTGGGTTGAGAACTGGGTCAAGAATTTTTACTAATATTCCTATAATGTTCAACCATCTTTGCTTTTCCCTTATTTCATTCTTTATCCGATTTGCTGAATGGGCAACATTTGGTGCGAAGTCTGATAAATCATATTCTACTGCTTCTGTTATCTTGAAATTTTTCTGAAAATGGTTTCTTTCATTGTTAAATGAAGATCGCAGAAAATCGCCACAACTTTTCTTCCAAGTATCATTTTGCTTCATGAGATCAGCCAGCTCTTCCTTTGAAGCAATTCCTATTGAAAGGAGTTTTTCTGGCTCCTTTTCAAGTTTATTTATTGTTGATGAAAAAGTATCAAGATCAATGATAAGATAATCAATTTCCATAGGAGAAATCTAAGTGGATAGAGAATTAAGAAGGTCGGGAAATTCGATTGAAAAATGAAAAGAAATGCTTCGTTGGCCGTTCGTCTTTTAACCCATTAATATTTGGATTGCCTAATTCAGCATCTATTTTTGATACAGTTTCAGTATCATTTTCAATATATGCATGGCGCATACTGGATATTCTTCCTCTTGCCCAAACAATACGATCAGTAAGGTGGTCAATTTTATCTTCTATTCGTTCAGAAGCTCGAAAAAAGAAGAACATACAAAGAAGAATTGCTGTGCAAAGTGTACCTCTGCTAATTATCCCCAAAATTTCAAATGACTGTATATAACGAGTTTCATAGATTATAAAGAGGATAAGGCTCGCTAATGCAATGAATGAAAGTACTGAAGCGTAAAATAAGATATTTGATTTGACGCTTTTTTTGCGAATGCGAAAGCGAAGGTCGGAAATAATAGAAAGGTTTTCCTTGAAGACTACATCGTAGTCCGTTCTTGGGGGCACGAAGCCCTTCTCAACCTTAAGAGGGTTAAGTTTAAGCGGTCTTTTAGTTTGGCTGGTCTTGCCTTCCGGGAAGTCATCACCAAAATTTATTTTTTCTTGTTTCGTCTTGTCATTGTTTACCATGCGTGGAAATTTTGCCACGTCTCTTAGGGTGTAGTTGTCAAATAATCTTGTTCGTGATACTCTCTTTGAGTAGGTAGACTTTCTCAGGGCCTCTTACACGAACCGCTACATCTAACAGGGTGGGCGGTTTCTTTCTTTTGTCATTTTTTTATATAGTTGCATTTTGTTTTTTATTAGAGATAAAAAAACCCGTCTTGTGACGGGCTCTTGTTTTGTTTATTATTTTACACAAGAGCCCTTCGATCGGGTGAGGGGTTCGAAGCAGCTCATGAAAAGGGTTGAATGTAACATGATTATTCGGCGTGTTAAAAGTTAAGTCAGCCAACTGGCAAAGGAAAATAAAAGGGCGCAGCCCACCAAAGCTAAAATTGGCTTATTGTTAACAATGAAGACCAACTTATAAACAAAACCGATGAATGCTTCTAATTTTTAGACAAAAATTTTGTATATGGTCTAAATGAACGAGCTGTGTTATACGAAAAACGTATTCATCTTTAAATTTAAAGAGATGCCTGCC
This sequence comes from Bacteroidia bacterium, assembly GCA_050186075.1. GTDB lineage: Bacteria > Bacteroidota > Bacteroidia > SXHM01 > SXHM01 > SXHM01. Next base: position 2,585 of record JBFWYU010000029.1, on the reverse strand, counting down.
TTGGTTTAATTTCTTTCAATCCAACGATCAAGTCCTGTCTTCTAAAAGTGCATAAGGCTTTATCTATTCTTCCTTCCATGAGGTTTCCTGGTGGTATCAAGGCTTCTTCTATCTGAAAGGCTAAATTGTTAAGGTTGTAAAAGTGAAAATCATGTAAAAGAACTCAATTTTTAAACCTTTTTCTGGAGATGCTTTTTTTAGTTCTTTTTCAGCATTATCAATCATTTCCTGAAAGCCCTTTTCAATATCAGAATGTAGGGTTTGTGTATCATAAGTTTTTAGCCAATTAGTTTTAGAGATGTTAGATTTAAATTCATCTATCCATCCTGTTACAATAGGATCACCCAATGAATTCGGTAAGAGTGATTTTGGATTGTGAACAATATGATTTCGAATTTTTCGGCAAATGTCTGCTTTGACAACTTCTATGAAACTTAGCTTTTCATAACCGTTTATCAACGAAATGTCTGATAGCGATTTTATGAATGGTCCTTTTATAGCTCGTTTGGGTTCTGCCTCTCCTACACGGTTTTCTAAATAGTGTTCTAAGGCTGAATAGAAATTTACGATCGTTTATTTGCAAATATTTGACATATTCTCTTTGACGTTTTGAATATGCCGTTTTACGCTTGCAGGATACTTTATATATCCACGATTGTTCAAGAACCATGCTTCAATAGGAAGTTCTCCTAAAACATCAAAAACCCGCATTTCAGTTTGCGCTTCTGTTGGTTTGAAATATTCTAAGAAGTAGCCATAGCTTACTTCGGTGCTCCAAAGAACCTGATTGAGGAAGTGCTGATTATCACGAAGACTTTTTAGATGTGGTGAAACCGCAAGTATGTAAAGTTCTCTATTGTGTAAATTATCATCCATAGGAATACGCAACCTAGTCGATTATGATTTTTTCTACTAGAAATTTACTTTCAACTTGAATTTGCAAAAAATACAATCCCTCTGATAAATGAGAAATATCTATTTCTTTTTTCTGATTTGAGCTACCCATTAAATGTACACTGCCTTTTGTATCTAGCACAGAATAGTACCATGGTTTTGTAGAATTTACATCTATGGAAAGATAATCATTCGCAGGATTTGGGTATACCTTTAAGCCAGTTTCTTCTTCATGGTAGTTAATTCCTGTTGCCTCAGGTAATGCTATTTTGCACAAGTACATATCGAGATTACCCGGTGATACTTGCATTTGTCCTCCGGCAATTAGATACCCGTACTGAAACTGCGATAATATCATGAATTGGGCACCCTGCATTATATTAAATTGATGCACCCACTCAGGCTCCCAATCAGCATCTAATTTAAAGATGCGATTTTCCATTGGGAAATATATACTACTGTCGATGCCAATAATAAAATCAGTAAAAAGAAGATTGTAGTTCGGATCGAATTCCCATGTATCATAGCAGAGTATTTTTTGGCGAACGATTTGCCCTTCAAAATTATACTCAAATAAAAAGTAGTAAGTCCCAATACATAGCATATTCCCAAGATCAGACTGTCCGCTACCTAATACAACTAAATGACCATTAGGAAGCATTTGCGCCTTATGAACTTGTACATTTGGTTGTCCTGGATTTTGAATTTGTTTAATATCCAACAACAAACCAGCGGTATCAGTTTTAAACCAATAATAGGATGGAGTATTGTTGTTCACGACACCATAATAGGCAGAAAAATCAGGGGAAGGTTGAAAGTATAGAGGAACGGCTGAACCAATGCTATCAGGCAGTGGTCTATTAACCCACAAAGTATCGCCATTTGTATCAAACGCCACTAATGTTACATTAAGAGCGCTTGCACAAGCTGCAATATAATTACTGTCTTTTGTATAACAAATATCATGCGGTATTGCTGGATTGAGGCTATCTGTTAATATTATTTTTGAAAAAATAACATCTCCACTTTCTGTAAATTTCGTAAGCCGAATATCGTTTACGTTAATACTTTGAAAGTTAGCATCACCTGCTACAAAGTAGCTGTTATCAAAAGTTTTAATGGTAGCATAACTATTATCTAATTCTAAAGGATACCCAGCGTGAAAATCCCATATAGGATTTCCATATCCGTCAACTTTTAGAATAAACTGATCTCCATTGCCAAAGTCAGTCGTAGTGCCAGGGAAAATATAATTTCCATCACTACCCTGCATCACTCGTGCATTGTTCTGATACCCCTGAACAAGATATTCATCAGTAGTTGGTGCACCATAATGATTTTGCCACATAATCTGCTGCCCATGAGAAATCAGGGACAGCAGATTAAGCGTAACAAAGAAACCAACAAAGGTTTTCAAGAGTTATTTTTTAGCAATGAGTTTTCGATATTGCACCAATCCGTTTTCATCTGACATTTCGAGATAGTAGCTTCCTACACTTAAGCCATTCATTTGTATATCTGAACGTACAGAGAAACTTCCTTGTGCTACAAGCCTTCCATCCAAAGATACTATTTTATAGTAAGTCATTCCCTCAATTCCCGATGAAAGCGTGAGCATATCATGTGCTGGTACAGGATACACAGCAAAATTTGAATGTGTGTTGAGGCTTTCAGGTGAAGTTTTAAACCCC